>JANOIG010000247.1:0-26888 GCA_031407405.1 Deltaproteobacteria bacterium | reverse complement strand
GGGTCGGCGGTGGCGCCGCCTCCACGTCGCCAATGCACTGCGCGTCGCACGTGGCCATGTCGATGATCGCCGGGCTGACCTCGAGTCGCTCACCGGCCGCCTCTTGAAAGCCCCGCTGGCACCTAGCGCAGGTGACGACGGCGATTTGATAGCTGGCGAGGCGTGGATTGGCCGCTTCGGGCCCAGCCAGGGCGCAGCGTGCCATGAGCAACAGAGCAGAGTCGTCGTCGAGCCGTTCGCCGCTGTCGTGCCGGAGCATTTTCATGGCTTCTCGAAAGGTAGCGAGGGTTTCGGCGCTGACATCGAAGCGCAGGGTGTGGCGGCGTGCGTCCGGCCGTGGAGCGTCGCTTGGCCGATCCCCCCGCACGTGCCCTTGAACGAGCCGTTCGATCTGCCGGACAGTGCAGCCGCGAGCGGCGTCGAGCCATTCACATTCGGTCTCCGCGGTGGCTACCCGAGCGAGCTCCCGCACTGCCGACCAATTAGCGTTGCCTTCGCGAGTGACTGCGAGAGCACTGGCAGCGTTTCGAGCGCCGCAGCGGTGCGCAGCTTGTCGTCAATCGTGCGAGGCCCATAGCCGAACAGACGCTCCACATACTCGAAGAAACTGCCGTAGCCGAGGTGCCGATGCGCCTCCGAGCGCAGCGCACGCAAGAGCGAGCCGCCCTCCTCCGCGTCAAACGCAGCCCGTTGATGAGCTAATCGCGAGAGCGCTTCGTGCGCCTCGACCCATTCGGCTTTCCATATTGTCGATGCACTCAAGGGGTGCCCTGCCGACCCATTGGACGCGCCATCGTTCGCGGCTCCTGCCTTCAAATGAGCCGCTGGGCTCGGTGTGCACTGTCGAGAAATCATTCGTTCTCCTTTAGATGAATGACAGCGCAGCCTAACATGGGAGATCTTGTCGCCTCGGATGACACCGTCAGTGCGAGATCGATGCTCCGGTTGCTCAAACGGCGCCCGAGCGGCGCAAAACCGCTCCGGCAGGTGAAGGAAGGACGCGTTGGTGCGTTCCACCTGACTCGACACTTTGTCGAGCGTGTTGCGCGCTAAAGGCGTCAAGTGAAATGCGAAAGAGTCGAATGGCAAATGCAACGCAGCGCGCATTTGCCGAGCTCGTCAGCGGCGTGCACATTCTCGCGGTTGCCTCGCCTCCGCCCTCGCCCTGCATCGTTCGTGCGCGCCCGCGGCCTGCACGCTTTGACGCGCGTAGCGCAGGCGTCAGTGCCCCGATGCGCCGCGGATTGATGTGAAGTGTAAGTCCGGCCCCAGCTCTCGCCCTCGTGAAGCAAGCTCAGGGTTCAGACTTGGGGTGCTTGTAGCAAACCAGCGATCGGCAGTGCCGTGCTACCCTTCACGCCAGCGACTTCAAAAGCCCCCGTTTATACAGCTGCCGGATCAGGTAGCTGCGGTACTTGATGATCTTGTAGGTGCCGGGGCCCGGCTTGCACCAGCGCTTGTGGCGTAGGCTGTTGCGACCCTGGTAGCTCGCCAGCCAGCGCGCGAATTTGGTGCTGCGCACCTTCTTTTTGCAGAACATGCGGTGGCGCGTGATGAGCTCCGCCATGATGCGGATGTTTTCTTCGGGGTTGAGCAGCGCTTTCTTTTGCTCGAGGCACTCCGGCGTGGGGTTCAACAGTGGGCTGGGCGTGTGCTTGCAGCCACCGATGAAGCGCGCCCGAATCTGCGCCAAGCCGTAGTCTTCACCGTCCTTGGAGACGACGCTCGGGTTGAAGCTGCTTTCGTGAAAGATCATGGCGACGCCCGTCAGCGGATCAAAGTCGTGCAGCTGCGCTTGCTCATGCAAGGCGGCCGCAAAACGCTGGGCGTCTTCGTCGCTGACTTTGGGCTGACTGAGTTGAATTGCGGCGATGATGGCGGAGATGCTGCGCAGCACGGTCTATCCTCACGCTAAGCGCGGTGCGCGCGCCGACCCTTCCAGCCCAGCGGGTGGAGGTACGGCCCTGGCACAGGGCGCTCTCAGAGTGTCAGCCAACCGGGAACGGTTCGCGGGCGCTGGGCTCATGAGCCCGAGTCATAACAGAGCCCAGCGCGCAGATCGCGCGTCGGTGGGCCGAATTCGTGCTGTGGCTGTGCAATATCGCCCAGATAGGCGTGTCTTAACGTGTTTCATTGAAAAAATGCTGTGTAGCTGTGTCATCATTTTGCGCCTTCGGGGGCGGGTACGGCTCGAGCGCCCTCCGAGTCACGGCGTCTGTTAGAGTCCGCGCGCGTGCTCGAGCTAGAAGAAACAGTTTGGACGCGCGAGAGGAGGCTGGGCGTTGCCTACGTCGTAGGGCTTCTGTGTCTCGGCGTTTGCAGCTGTGGCTCCCGCTCGGGTCTCCTGAGTGACCTCGAGCCGGGCGGCCCTGAAACGCTGCCGCTCGGGGTAGCGCCGCCGGACGCGCCCGAGCCCGTGGACGTCGTGCTGGAGCCGACGGAAACGCTCACCGGTTGCGTGGACATCAGCCGCAGCTACGCGTCGGTTCCGCCCACGGTGATGCTGCTCATCGACCAGTCCGCCAGCATGGATGACCGCTTTGGAGACAGCACGCGTTGGGCGGTGCTGCGTGACGCGATCGTCAACCCCGATGACGGCCTACTCGGTTGGCTGGACCCGAGCGCCAGCATCGGATTGATGCTCTACACGAGCCTCGATGGCTATGATAGTGGCCGCGGCTGTCCGATGGTCACGCACGTGGCAGCTGCCTTGGGCAGCGCAGAACGGATCCGCGACGTGTACCTGGCCGCGGAACCTCTCGAAGACGGCGACACGCCGACCGCCGAGGGCATCGACGAAGCCGTGCTGCAGCTCAACCAGGTGCCGGGGGCCGCGGCGAAGTATATCTTGCTCCTGACCGATGGCATCCCCGATACCTGCGCGGTGCCTGATCCGCAGGACGGTCTAGGTGCGGCCATCGAGGCAGTAGAACGTGCCTTCCTGCAGGGGATTCGAGTGCACACCGTGGGCGTGTCACCGGAGATCTCGCGCTCTGGCCTGCAGTGGATGGCCAACGCCGCCGCGGGCAAGCCAGCCCGTGGCCTGGTGTGGGGGCGGGATGCAGACGCAGAAGAGCCGCTGTACGCCAGCACCGATCCGCGGGAGCTCGCCGCCCAGCTCAGAGGTATCATCGGCGACGTACGCACCTGCACCATCGAGCTCGACGAGAAGGTGGGGCTCGGGCGAGCTTTCGAAGGCCGTTTGGTGCTCGACGGCAAGGAGCTCGAGTACGGCGCCAGGAACGGCTGGTCCTTCGTCGATGACGACACGCTGGAGGTCCACGGCACGTCCTGCGAACGCATCCTCGGTGAGGGGCAGCGCTTGCAGGTCACGTTCCCGTGCGTTTCGGAGCTTTCGCTGCGCTAGGGCTTAGCGCGCCGGCGCCCACTTGCGTTACGGCAGGGCGGGGCAGAGGACGCGCGTGGTCGAAACGACGACGTCATCGACCCACAGGTTGATGTCACGGGTGGGGAGCTGATAGTGCTCCCAGCCGAGGTACAGGGTCTGGAAGGCGGGGGGCGCGAGCCATTGGCCGTCGAGAGCGTCCCCGCCACAACCCTCGCCGCTGCCGGTGGTGTGAATGTCCGTGAGCTCGGTTCCGTTTAGCCAGAATTGCATTTCGTTTGAGGCCACGACGAAGCGCCATTCGACGCAGGTCCAGGCGCCCACTGGCATGGTGCTCGCGGAGTGCTGATAACAGTCTGTCGCAATGTCCGTCGTCTCGTAGTTGGCCATCAGCTGAGCCCCTTGCTGGTGCTGGCCTCCGTAGCGGTACAGCGCATTGTACGTACCGTTTTCGTCAGTCCTCTGGCCTTCCCCTTGGACAAAGGTCCAGTGCGAGTCGACGCCCGGAGCGGCTTCCAGCCACATCATGGCGCGGCCGAACATCTGTTGTGCTGCGGCCGGGAAAATGTTCGCGGAGCTGCCCTGATCCAAAGCGAAGTAGGCGCGACGATACGAGTTGCCCAGCGGCGCATTCGCCAGCACGGCCTGGGTGCCGCTGAAGGCGCGCGTGGCGTTGACATTGACCGTCCCGTTGTTGTCATTGGTATCGAGGCTCGCCCGCCACGGTTGCCCGGGAGGTTGCCCGACGGTGTAGTCTTCGAAGTCGTCGCAGAAGAGCGAGCCTTCGGGGCACAATGCGCTCGTGGGGCCTACTATGCCGGCGCCCGCTGCCCCGGCCGTGCCGGCACCGCCCGAGTTGCCCGCGCTGCCGCCCGTTCCCGCCGCCGCGCCGCCAGTGCCGGCATTGCTGCCTGCGCTGCCCCCTCGGCCGCCCTGCGGCGCCGAGCCGCCGTTCGACGTCCCGGTTCCGCCCGAACCCGCGAAGGTGTTCCCCCCACCCAAACCACTAGCGCCCGCCACGGGACCGTCGTCCTCGGGTGGGCTGGTGCAGCTTGCCACCAGTGCAGAGAGCGCAATTACGGGGCGGGAACAGCCGAACAGTCTTTGCATATCTGCCTAAGTAGCAGGCTTCTGGGCGCAGGTCACTCCAGCAGCTGCCAGGTCCCTGAGACGAGGAGTTGCAACGACAGCAGGGTCAAGAGGATGCGCACGACGCGTTTGAAGGTGTCCCGCGGGACGCGTTCGAGCCAGCGGGCGCCGACGGCGCTCCCGAGCGCTGCGCACACCGAGAGGCCGAGGGCTGGCACGAGCTGGCCCGACACGCCGAAGCCGGACAGACCGAACACCGCTACCTTGCTCGCGTGCTGGAACACTTGACAGGCGGCCATCGTGGCCACGGTCGCCTGTGGCGAGAGCTCGAGCGCCAGAATGAAGGGCCCGAGCAGGGGCCCAGTGGCGCCGACGAGCGTGGAGAAGAAGCCGACTAGCGCACCGCCGACGGGTAGAAAATGCTCGGGGTGCGCCGGGGCGCTCGCCGGCGTTTTCTGCGGCGTTGGACGCCAGGTGGCGAACAGCACGAAGCTGCCGATCAGAATGCGTCCGAGCGCGGGCGGCAACCATTGCAGCAGGACCACGCCGAGCGCCGCCGCGGGCAGTAGCGGTAGAACGAAACGCAGCACCGCGCTCCAGCTGATGTGCCGACGCAAAAACCAAGCGCGCGACGCGTTGGACGCGAGTTGAATGACCCCGTGGATCGGGATCGCAACCAGCGGATCAAAACGCAGCAGCAACACCGCCAAGAGCAGCATCCCCCCGGCCATCCCGAACAGCCCGGAAAGAATGGAGGTGCAGACGGTGACTCCGCCCATCAACACCCAGAATTGCAGGTCACTCATCTGCCGCGTGCTTATCACGCCAAATTCCCATCGCGTCACTGGATTCGGTGCACTACCGTAGCTTGCATGCTGCAAATCGACCTCTCGGGTAAGATCGCCTTGCTGACCGGCGCGTCAGGTCAGCTGGGCCGGGTGATGGCGCGTACGTTGGCCCTGTGCGGCGCCGATCTCATTCTGCACTATCACCAAGATGAAGCGGGTGCAGAGCGCGTAGAGCGCGAGGTCACCGCGCTCGGTCGCCGCGCAGTGACTGTTCGAGGTGATGTGGGCACCGCCGCCGGCGTGGAGGCCATTGCCGAGCGGGCGCGCAGTCTGGGTCTGCCCGACATCCTGGTCATCAACGCCGTGGCGCAGATCCATCCGTGGAGCCCGGTGGTGGAAGAGAGCATCGAAGACTACGAAAGCCAGTTCCGGACCTGCGTGCTGCAGACCGTGCACCTCACCAAGGCGTTCGTCCCCGAGCTACAGAAGAAGAAGTGGGGGCGGGTGATCGGCATCAACACCGAGTGTGCAATGCAGATGTTCGAATCACAGTCCGCTTATGTGGCCGGCAAGCGCGGCATGGATGGTGTCTTGCGGGTGCTGGCACGCGAAATCGGCCGGCATGGCATCACCGTGAACCAGGTCGCTCCGGGCTGGACCGTTTCCGAGCGCGATCGCGAGCGGCCCGCCGATGACGCGGGGTACATCAAAAGCGTGCCACTGCGGCGCCGCGGCACCGACCAGGAGATCGCCAATGTAGTGGCCTTTCTGGCCTCTGACTTGGCCAGCTTCGTGCACGGCGCTTTCGTTCCCGTATGTGGGGGCAACGTCATGCCCGCCATCTGAGCGAAGGACCGTCACCCGTTCGTCGGGGGCTCGGCTTCGGGGCTGTACACGACCACCTGATCTCGGCCGCGCGATTTGGCGAGGTAAAGGGCACTGTCGGCGGCCTTGACGAGGCTATCGGGGGAGCTGCCCGTGACGTCTCGACTCTCCGCCACGCCCACGCTCACCGTGACGCTGGCCGACCCGTCGTCGAAGTCGAAATGCTCACGCCGCACGACCGCCGCCATGCGCTCTGCCACGACCAATGCGCCTTGCTTCGGGGTCTGCGGCAGCAGAATCGCGAACTCCTCACCCCCGAAACGCGCGGCGGTGTCCACCTCGCGCAGGCGCGCGGTGAGACGGTTGGCCACGCCACACAACACGCGATCCCCGGCGTCATGGCCGTACAGGTCGTTGATGCGTTTGAAATAGTCCACGTCCACCATCAAGCAGCTGAGCGGATTCATGTAGCGCTTGGTGATGGCGAATTCGCGCTTCAGCACGTCGTCGAAGCGCCGGCGGTTGAACAAGCCCGTCAGCGGATCGGTGATGGCCAGCGCCTCGACGTGGTGCAGCATCGACTGCAGCTCGCTGTTGCGTTTCTTGAGGTCGATTTCCGCGGCCTTGACGCGCAGCGCAGCAAAAATTCTGGCTTCCAGCTCTTCGTCGGCGAAGGGCTTGGCCAGGTAGTCATCGGCGCCGATGTTCAGTCCTTCGACCCGCTCCTGAAGCTCCCCTCGGACCGTCAACATGATGATGGGGATGTCCCGGCTCTCGCCGGACATCTTCAGCCAGCGGCACACCGCCAGCCCATCCATGTCCTGCATCACCACGTCCAGCACGATCAGGTCGGGTTTTTCCGAGCGCGCGAGCTTCAGGCCTTCTATGCCCGATTGCGCCCACAACACCTCGTAACCCTGCCGCTCGAGCGTGGCTCGGATATGGGCTCCCTGAGCCTCGCTGTCTTCGACGAGTAGCAGCTTCCCCTTGACCGACACCCTCTAAGGTTCATCGACTCGGGGCAGCGACGCAAGCGATAACTTTGGGCGGTACCGCTCGCTAGAGAAGCGCCACGGTTGCACCCGCCCCCTGACGGGGCGAGGGGCGGCCCGCAACCTCCCGCAGGCACTCTTCTGCTCGCGGCACTTCTTTGTGTTTTTTGGCGCGCTGCGCGCGCTACGCGCATTCAACTCATGTTATGGAGCGCACATGCAGCCGACCTTCATTCGCCGCCCATTTTCCATGATCCAGGCCTATTTAGGCAGCGCGCGGGTCGCGTTCGCGTCCAGCTTGCTCCCGGGTGTGCTGGGATGCGCAGCGCCGGCGGCCGTCGCTCCCAATGCGGCAGCGCCAGCCTCGGCCGGCGGCGATGTCGCCAGTGTGGGGCCATCTGCGGCACCTGGCGTGCCGGCCGCGGCGCCTCGCCCGTTACCTGACTTCTGCCAGGGGGTGAGCACAGGTGCACCGCTGCCCAGCTCGACTCAGGCCGGCCTGGTCAAGGACGGCTTCGTGTTCGTCGAAGGCCCGGTCTGGAGCGACCAGGTCCAAGCGTTCTTCTTCTCCGAGATGGATTTCAATCGCCAGGGGCCGAACGGCCCGCCCGCGAAGATCCACAAGCTCGTGCTGCCGGCGAGCATCGAGGTTTTCATTGCGGACAGCGGCAGCAACGGGCTCGCTAGCGACGCGGCAGGCCTCGTCGCGTGCACCCACGACACCCAGACGTTGTCGCGCTACGACGTCAACACGCTAGAGCGCAGTGTTTTCGTCAGCGACTACCAGACCAAGCACTTCAACTCGCCGAACGACGTCGCCTTGCACTCGGCGGGGCACGTCTATTTTACGGATCCAGACTGGCAGATCGGCGAGCGCAAGAATGAGACGGGGCTGACCGGGGTGTATTGGCGGAACCCCGCCGGCCAAGTCAGCTTGCTCGACGGCGAGCTCGAGAAGCCGAACGGCGTCAGCCTGTCGCCGGACGAAACGCGGCTCTACGTGGGCGCGGCCAATGGCGTAGTGAGCGTGTATCGAGTGCTCGCGGACGGCAGCGTCGGCCCGCGCCAAAAGTTTGCTGACGTGAAAGAGCCCGATGGCATGGGTGTCGACTGCGCTGGGCGCGTGTATGTGACGAGCCACGGCCCCGGCGAAGTGGTCGTGCTCTCGCCGGAGGGCCAGGCGCTTTCGACCATCAAAGTGGCGCCTCGCACCACCAATGTGGCCTTCGGCGGCGCGGATCGTAAGACCATGCTCGTCACCGCTGGCTCGGGCGTGTACACGCTTCAAAGCGCCGTGCCCGGTTTTCCGTACTGACGGCGGCGCGTGAGTGAGAGTGAGGGGCCGGGCCTCAGGTGTGGCGCCAAAGGGCGGCGCCTCGGGGCGCAGACCGTGAAGTTCAGCAAGATCATCATAATGTCAAAATGTCGTGCAAAATGACATCATGATGATAGATTGATTCATGACGACATCGCGCCTGCTCGCGACGCCCGATCGTTCTTTCTTTCTCTTTGGGCCAAGGGGTGTTGGAAAGAGCACTTGGCTGCGAGGTGCTTTTCCCACGGCCAAGTGGTTCGACCTGCTCGACGCAGAGACCCAGCTCGCGTTTACCATGCAGCCGGGCCAGCTCTCGGATCGAATCGGGAGCTTGCGTGCGGGCAGCTGGGTCTGCATCGATGAAGTGCAGAAGGCGCCAGCATTGCTCGACGAAGTGCATGCGTTGATCGAAAACAAACGGTTGAAGTTTGCCCTGACCGGCTCTTCTGCCCGAAAGCTGAAGCGGGGTGGAGCGAACCTTCTCGCCGGGCGCGCTTCAATCAAGCAGCTCCGACCTTTTAGCCTACGTGAAGTGCCGGAGCTCGACCTGAGCGCTGTGCTCCAGTCGGGTGGGCTTCCGCTGGTGGTCAACGAGCCGCGAAACGCGAAGGATATCCTGCGAGCCTATGTCCACACCTACCTCAAGGAGGAGATTCGAGAGGAAGGTCTCGTGCGCAAAGTGGAGCCGTTCGTGCGATTCCTGCGCGTCGCCGGTTTACTGAACGCGCAGAGCCTGAACGTGACAAACATTGCGCGGGAGGCACAGGTGCCGCGTAACTCTGTCTCGTCGTACTTCTCAATCCTGGAAGACACCCTGGTCGGCACACGTTTGGAAGCGTATCAGCCGGGTAGCCGCGTGCGCGAGGTGGCGCATCCGAAGTTTTATTGGTTCGACCCGGGGGTGGCGCGCGCCGCCGCCGGCCTCATCGACGATCCCATGGATGCGGTTTGGCAGGGGTTCTCTCTCGAGACGTGGGTCCTGCACGAGCTCTCGGTCTACAACGAGACCCAGGATAGACACCGGGCCATCTTTCACTACCGCACGGGCGCCAACGTCGAGGTCGACTTCGTGGTCGAAACGCGAAAAAAAACGCTGTCTCAGCCCGGAGAGGCGGTGCTGATCGAGGTGAAGTCTGCCAAGCGCTGGAGCCCGCCCTTCGAGCGGCACCTGCGCGCCGTTGCGGCGAGCGCAAACTTCAAGGTCAAGGCGTGTGTGGGCGTCTACCTTGGCGAGGTTCGCCTGAGCCGCGAAGGGGTCGAGGTGTACCCGCTGCGAGAGTTTGTCGAGGCGCTGTATGCCGGAGAAATTTTCTAGGGGGTTCGCCGGCTGTGCTTCGAGTCCATCCAATCGAATTCAGTGCCTACCGTCGAGCGGATTGGGCTCGGCTCGTGCCGGTGCTGCGGGAGCAGGTAGCTCGGTCGGCGCAGCTGCGGGCTTCGAGCGCGGCCGTTGGCGTGGCTTGCGTTTGGCCGTGGGTTCCACGGGCACGGGAGCCACGGCGGAGGGCTCCACCGCTGGTGCGGCCAGAATGGCCGGGGCTGGGCTCGTGGGGGCGGGGACTGGGAGGGCAACGGTGGGCTCCGCGCCCGGCAGCGCTGCCGGTTTGGAAGCGGACGGCTCAACTCCACGCAGCCAGAACCAGGCGGCGACCCCACCGAGCACTGCGATGGCAAGCGTGATTCCGAGCGAGCCCCGCAAACCGCGGCTGGCTGCGCTGCTGAACGCGAAGGTGTTCGACGACGCGAGGTGAGTAGAGGCAATGCCGACGGCAAGCTTCTGTGCGCCCGAGCCCCGGCTCGACATGGGCACGCCCGCGACCCGCGCGATGCGCTCGACGGACCGGTAAGCATCGGCTGGGGCGAACTCGGCGAGCGCCAGCGCCAGCTCGGCGATGCTCTGAAAGCGCCGCTGCGGATCTTTTTCGAGGCAACGCGCGATCACCTTCACCAGACCCGGGGGTGCGTCGGCGCGAAACTGCTCGAGCGGCGGCGGCGGCTCCTGCAGCACCAGGCTGCACAGGACGGGCATGGTATCTGCCTGGAACGGCACGCGCCCGGACACGAGCTCGTACAAGATCACTCCGAGCGCCCAGATGTCGCTGCGCGCGTCCACATCTCGCGTCGAGCGCATCTGTTCGGGTGACATGTAAAAGGGCGAGCCCATTACGGTGGCAGTGTCCGTCATGCTCAGGTCGGCGCCGGAGCCCCCCGTGAGCTTGGAGATGCCGAAATCGAGAATTTTGATGCACGGCGTACCGTCCGCAGAGCTCACGACGAACAGGTTCGAGGGCTTGAGATCGCGGTGGACGATGCCGGCTGCGTGCGCCTCGGCCAGGGCCTCGCAGGCTTGTAAGATGTACGCCACGGCCTGCTCGATGGCGGGGGCGCCCTGCTTGACCACGCTGTCCGCCAGGTCGCGCCCTTCCAGGTACTCCATCACGATGTAGGGCGCGCCCGAGTCGAGCGTGCCCACGTCGATCACCCGCGCCACGTGCTCGCTGCGAATCTTGGCGGCGGCGCGCGCTTCACGCGCGAAGCGCGCGGCGCTTGCGGGTTGGCGGGGCGCGTTTGGTAAGAGAAACATGAGCGCGACTCGCTGGTCGAGCTGCAGGTGAGTGGCGAGGACCACGACGCCCATGCCGCCTTGACCGAGCACGCGTTCGATGCGGAACTTGTCCGCGACGATGCTACCTGGGGTGAATTCGTCGGGCACCGCGCTGGCCTTTACCTTACGGTTGCGCGGCGTTCAGCGGCTGCAACAGCGAAACCCAAAAGTATAGGCGGTGGCAGCGCGCTGGTTGTCGTCGTACGACTCCGTGCAGTACGACTGGTTATCGATGATGTTGCCGCCTAGCAGCAAGCAAAGGTCGGCGGCGCCCGTGACCCCGTCACAGCTGTCGACCCACTCGGCTACGTTGCCCTCGAGGTCGAAAAGCCCCGGGTAAAAGCCTTCGCAGTCGGGGAAGGTGGCGACCGGAGCCACGTTATCGAATCCTCCATTCGAGTTACACGCGTCCGGGTTATTCGTGTCGGGGTTGGGGTGGGTCGCGCCGTTGGGCCCACCACAAGCGAGAAACCATTGACTGAGGGTCTGATCCAAGGCGTCGGCCGCCGCGATGGCCCCGCCATTGATCTGGCCACACAGGCGCTTGCCCGCCCAGTCGCAATAGGCCCGGGCGTCACACCAATCGACGTTTGCCATGGGCAGGTTGCTACCGGGAGTGAGCGCGATCGCCTCCCCGTAGTACGTGGTGTTGAAGCTGCAGACGCTAGGCTGGCCGCTGACGTCGCCGTTCTTGGCAGTCAGAAATTGGTTGTATTGGTCCTCGGTGACCTCGGTGCTGTCGACGAAGAAGTTGCTCACTGCAACCATCGCCGGGCCCCGAACCACACACGCAGTGCCTTCACAGGTGGGCTCATTCAGGGGGCACGGGCTGCTCTGCCAGGTGCCACCGGTGCAGACCTCGCGCCCGCTCTCCGTACAGCGTGCCGTGGTTTCGGTGCAACCACCGTCGCTGGGCTCGCCGGTACCGGCCTCGCCACCCGCGTTGACCCCACCGCCACCGCCACCGCTGCTGCTGCTGCTGCTGCCCGCGTTGCCTCCGGAGCTCGGTGCGCCACCTGTGCCCGAGCCGCTCTGACCCGAGCCGCCCTGACCCGAAACATTGCCGTTCGGGGGATCAACGCTCCCGCTCGTCGTATCGCCACCAACGCCACCAGCCGTCACTTCGGTGTCGGTGATGCCGACGAGCTCCGAGCAGCCTGTGCCGAGCAGACACAGGATGCAAGACATTGCCCAACTCGAACGCATTCTCGAAGTCACCAATTGCTCCTGACCGACAGCTCTCCGCCGCCCTCGCGCGTGAGAAGCGACACCTGCATTGAGCTTAGAGCTGAAGCGGTGGGGCGCTCTTCGCTGTCCGGCGCTGACACAATCAGCACCGTGGCTACGCCGAGTGCCAGCACACCCACGCCGACACCAATGGTCGAGAGCGTGGCCGCATCCTTGGCTTCATCGCCAGCGACCTTGGCCGCTTCGGTACAACCCCCCACGCAACCCGCATTGCGGTCGTCCCAGCGCGAGAAGGCGCGCAGCCCAAAGTAGCTGCCAACACCGAGCGACACGACCCCCGCGCCACCCACGATCCAGCCGACCGTGCGTTGCGAGCTGGAGGGCGCCACGTCCATCGCGACGGGTGCGGAGCTCAGCCCAGTTGGGGCAGGGGAGCCCGCCGCGCCGGCCTCGGCCAGAGCCGGAATTTCCACGACCTCTCGCGCGCCGGGTGAAGCCGAGATGTGGAGGGTCTGTTCGTGCGCCTGCTTGCCGGGGGCCTCGGCTCGCACGACGTGTGGGCCCGGGTCGACCGGCAGCGCCACGCCCCACGCCGCATCGCCGAGCGGAGCCCCATCCACGAAGACCGTCAGACCGGGCACTCGCGCGTCAGCCGGCACCTGCACGTCGAGGTAAGTGAGCCGAGGCTCGAGCTCATTGATGTGTTGGCTGGCGTATTTGACCCGCTCGTCCCGCCCGTCCCGCCGAGCCGCCACCAGCGCCTCTTTGAACGTGGACCAGGCGAGCGCGATGGAGCCCGCCTTCTCGTAACAATCGGCCAGATTGAGCAGCGTTCCACCCCCCGGATCCAGGTCGTAGCTTTCCTTGAACTTGGGGCAGGCCTCGGCATACGCCCGGGCGTCCACGAGCCGCTGCGCCTCGTCGAACAGCACTTGGGCCGCCGCGGGGTTCCGGGTTGCTTGAGCCATGGCCTGCGGTGCCATGGCCATCGGAGCACACAGCACCCACAGGCAGATTGCGTTTCTAAAGCTCGCCTTGACCCGCATTTTTGAAACCGGCGGAGCCTAACACGAGCTTCGAGCGACTCACCATAAGCACAAGGCCCGAGGCTGGACTCGCGATCCCAGAGTTTTTCGCTCCCCGACTGGCTAGACGGCTGGCAGGTCGCGCCCGTAGACCTCTGCCGCTGCCGCCAGCGCATCGCCCCCCGCACGAACACCCTGGGCAGCCAGCGCCTGACCGAGCCCGGTGAGACATAGGCTGACGTGCTGACGTGTGGCGCTCGCCCCCATGAGCCCGATGCGCCAGGCATTACCTTTGAATTTACCCAGCCCTCCGCCAATCTCGAGCGACAGCTCATCGAGCAGGTATTTGCGAACGCGCGCCTCGTCCACCTCCTTGGGCACGCTGACCAGGGTGAGGGGGGGTAAGCGCTCCGCTGGCGAAACAGGTAGCTCGAGGCCGAGCGCCGTGAGGCCCGCCGCGAGGGCCGCCGCGTGACGCCGATGCCGGGCCTGGCGCGCGGGGAGCCCTTCATTGAGCACGATGCGCAGCGCCTCGTGCAGGCCGTAGAGCGCGTTGATGGGCGCGGTGTGATGATACACGCGCTCTTGCCCCCAGTAGCGGGTGATGAGGCTGAGGTCGAGGTACCAGCTCTGCACCGGCCGCTGGCGGCGCTCGAGCCGCTCGAGCGCGCGTGCGGACAGGCTAATGGGGGATAGACCCGGAGGGCACGACAAGCACTTCTGGGTCCCGGAATACGCCACGTCGATGTGACGGGCGTCGAGGTCTACCGCCACGCCGCCGAGCGAGGTCACCGTGTCGGCCAAGAGCAGCGCGCCGAGCCGCTGCGCCAGCTCCGCCAAGGGCTCGACCGGTTGCAGGACGCCCGTGGAGGTTTCGGCGTGGATGAAACACAGGAGGTCATACTTACGGCCCGCGGCCGCGCGCTCTAGCTCACTCGCTTCGACCGCTCTCCCCCACTCCACATCGACGGCCGTGACGTCCGCGCCCGCCCTGCGCGCGACTTCGGCCAGGCGCGTGCCGAACACGCCGTTCAGGCCCACGAGCACGCGGGTGCCCGGCTCGATCAGATTGACCAGGCAGGTCTCCATGCCCGCCGAGCCCGTACCGCTCATCGGCAACGTGCACACGTTGGTCGTACCGAACACCTCGCGCAACATCTCGCGCAGCTGATCCATCAAGCGCAGGAACTCCGGGTCCAGGTGTCCGATCGTGGGGCGCGCCATGGCGCTCAGCACCGCGGGGGGCACTTGGCTCGGGCCGGGGCCCATCAAAATGCGTTCGGGGAGCACGAAGGAGCTGGGGACGGGCATGCCCCGCAGCTTATCGGAAATGGTTTGCCTGTCACTTGCCCTTGTTGCTGAAGTGCCCGTCGAAGTGCCGCTCGAGCTTGGCGCGGTGGTCCGTCGGAAGGTACACCGGTGGAATGAAAGCGTTCGGCTGGCACGAGCTGGCGTGGGCCATTGGCGTCGGCGGTGCGGCGCTGGCGGCGTTCATGCTCTTTCGCACGCCGGAACCGGCGCGTACCGGCCTCGAGCTCGTGGCCGTGGTGTGCGGTAGCCGCGCGGAACGAGCGCAAGGGGTCGAGCGCCACGTGGCCGCTCCGCTCGCGGTCAGCATCGCCGAGCTGTCGGACGGGGGTGGCGAGCACAGCCATTCACCCGAGCAGCTCATTCGAGAGCTAGAGCAGCTCAACGCAGCCTGGCCCCGTTGCGCGTTCAGCTTGCAAGACTGGACGATCCGACCGGCCACGAATGGCTCGGCATGGCTCGAGGGTAGCCTAGAATATTCCGAGTCGCAGCCTTCGGATTTGCATGGCCAGCGGCGTGCGCTGCGGGCTCTGTTTCGAGACGTGGACGAGACACCTCGGCTCGAGCGGCTGCAAATCGGGCCCATCGAGCGGCGCGAGCCGGAAGCTCGGCCGTGACTTGATTATGGCCGCCGCGTGGTGTCTTATTCGCGAGATGTTCGGCCTGGCGAGTCACGGTGCGGCCACGCGGCGTCCCCATGCTGCAGCGCTCAGGGCGGGCGTCGGTGTGTGTGCGGCGGCTTTGGCGCTCCTCGGGCTGCCAAGTTGTGAGGGCGGGGCGTCCTCGACGCGTATTACTCCGCCCCCTGAAACCGTGCGCACTGTGGCTGTGCCTCGGCGCTCCGACACTGTTGCTTCTGGCGCTTCTAGCGCCGTGGCTTCTGGCGCCGTGGCGCCTGCCACCGCCGTAGCTCCCCCCGCCTCCCTACCCGCGGAGGGCTTTCGCCATTCCGCTCCCGGGCGGTTGATCGCCATCGGGGATGTGCATGGAGACCTGGCCGCGACGCTTGCCGCCCTGCGCCTCGGTGGTGCCATCGACGAAGCGGGGCGCTGGGTGGGCGGCAATCTGACCGTAGTTCAGACGGGGGATCAGCTCGACCGCGGCGACGATGAACCCGAGATTGTGGATCTGTTCGAGCGCCTGACGAAGGATGCGCGGGCCAGTGGCGGCCAAGTCGTGGCCTTGAACGGCAATCACGAGGTCATGAATGCGCAGGGGGACTTCCGCTACGTCACTCCGGAGGGCATGGCCGACTTTGGCGGCGTTTCGCCGCGCTCGCAGCATGCCGAGGCCGCTCCGCCTGAGGCCAAGGATCGGGCCGCCGCATTTCTGCCGGGCGGCGCGTACGCGTTGAAGCTCGCCGAACGTGACGTGATCGCGGTGGTGGGCGACAGTATCTTCGTCCATGGTGGCGTCTTGCCGGAGCACCTGGGCTACGGTATCGATCGCATCAATCGCGAAACTCGCGACTGGATGCGCAGCGGGGGTCGCGTGGCACCCGCGGGGGTTGCCAGCAGCACCGGTCCAATCTGGGTGCGTGACTACTCTCTCGATCCAGTCTCCGAGAACACCTGCGCGACACTCGGTAGCGTGCTCGACGCCCTGGGGGTGGCTCGCATGGTCGTCGGGCATACTCCGCAGAAAAGCGGCATCACCTCGGCCTGCGGTGAGCGTGTGTATCGCATCGACGTGGGCCTCGCTCGCTACTACGGGGATAGTCCCATTCAGGTGCTGGAGATCGCGGGCGGGGTCGTACGCACTTTGAGCGCGGCACGCTGACGGCCACAGACGCGCGTCGGCCAGTGGGCCTGAAAGCTTTTCTTCGCGTAGTCTGGCGCGTGGCGCGGATGGCGTTAGCTCGCCTTTGTCGCTAGGATATTTGCATGGTCGCGGCGAATCTGCTGAGTCGTATTACCGTCGATGTTGCCCAGTGCGGGGGGCGCCCCTGTATTCGGGGGATGCGGATCCGCGTGGTTGACGTGCTGGATCTTCTCGCATCGGGCCTCACACAGCAGGAGGTCCTCGGTGAGCTTCCAGATCTGGAAGCCGAAGACATCGCGGCCTGTCTTCGTTTCGCCAGCAGCCGGCTTGATCACCCGATACTCGCGGCGTGAAAATTTGGGTGGACGCGCAGTTGTCACCGGCTATTGCCCGATGGCTGGCCACAACCCAAGGCGCCGATGCGGTCGCTCTGCGTGACATCGGACTCCAAGACGCTGACGATTCTCAGATCTTTTTCGCGGCGCGGCAGAACAGCGCGATTGTGATGTCCAAAGACCGGGACCTTGCCGAGCTGGTGCTCCGGCACGGCCCACCTCCGCAAATCATTTGGCTCACCTGCGGCAACACCTCGAATCGGCGGCTCGAAGAGATCCTGTCCGAGGCCTGGCCAACGGTCGTCCGGTTGCTGTCGTCAGGCGAGAAGCTCATCGAGGTTGGAGACGGCGTGCGATAGGTTTGCCGGTCCCGGGACGAGGGCAGCGGGCCCTCGGTACCAATGCTTGCGCCAAGGGTTTTGACCGGGCGGTACCAAAAATGGCGTCGACCAGGTGTGATGGCAATGGTGGCTGTTCGGATTCAGCGCATCGGAGTAACCTTGTACCGGGATGGGGACGCGCGACAACTACGAGACCATCACCAGGGTGATCCAGGCGTTTGCCGGGAGTCGTACGTGGAAGCAGGCTGATCTCGCTCGTCATGTAGGGGTCCAGACCCCGGCGCTCCGGCGAATCCTGAATAGCCTCCAACTGGCCAGCATGCCGCTGGACAAGCAGGACGAGCATCCTCATGTATTTTGGAGCGTCCCGCGCCACTGGTTCCCAGGTGGCGTCGTGTTCGACGCCGACGACTGGCCGGTGCTCGTGCACGCCGTGTTGCGCATTGCCCACGAACAACGCCGCGACAAACTGCTGCGCCGCTTGTTGGCAGGGCGTCGAAGTCCGGGCTTGGGCGAGAATGGCCTGGAACGGCTAAATCAAGCCATTGCCGCGACACCGTTCACCGACGAAGAGCACGAGAAGGTACTCTTGATCGAGCAGTCCATCCTCGAGCAGGTCCCGGTGTCGATGCACTACTACTCGAACAAGGGCCAACTCGGTTGGCGAGTGATTTCCCCTCAGAAGCTCATCACCGAACCCCACGGTAGGGTGGTCGGGTTCTGTCACACCAACAATGAGTTGAAGTGGTTTCGCATTGACAACATTCAGCGGGCCCGTCTGGATAGGGCGCAAGCTCGAAAGGAGGCCGACCCCGAGGCGGTCGATGCTTTCCTCAATAGCAGCGTCGATGGCTACCATGATGGAACGGACGACGTTCTGGCGTTTCGCGTTCGGGCCCCTGAATCGAGCTGGGTTCGTGGCAATCTCCTGGCAGGGATGTCGATCGATCCTGAGTCGCCGACAGGCGAGCTCCGAATCGTGACCCGTGGGGCGGCGCTCGTCGTGGCTCGTTACGTGGCGGGCCTGGGCGGAGCTGCGGCGGCTGAGGGCGAGCAACTGCGTGCGTTGGTACGGCAGCTAGCGGCTGAGGCGATAGAAGCGAATGGGTGAGGGCCCCGCAATGAATATTCATCTGCACGTCTTTTCAGTGCTCTCCATCAGGTGCGGCGAATGGAGCGACGACGAATGGCAAACACGAAAGCGGAGAGAATGAGGAGCAGGAGCCATGGTTAGCGAAGGTATCGTGGATCTCGCGTTTCCGATTACCCCCGGCCACGTACCGATGAACCACGGGTATCATTTGTATTCCGCCCTAAGTGGCATTGTTCCCGAGCTCCACGGTGCCGCTTGGCTAGGGATTCATCCGCTGAGCGGTCGCAAACTGGGCGAGGCTGCCTTACTGGTGACCCATGGGAGTGCGGTCACATTGCGACTGCCCGCGGAACGCATACCATCTGTCTTGAGTCTTGCCGGAAAAACACTCCGTCTCGGCGACACCGCGTTCGCCTTGGGGCAACCGACACTGCGTGCCTTGGAACCATGTGCACGGCTGTTTTCGCGTCAAGTCGCCTTGCGGCTGACGACCCCCCCTAAGCTCGCGGATGGTGCGCTAGACCTGGTTGCGTTTCGAAAGGCGTTCGAGGTCGAAGCGAACAGGCAGCTTGCGTGTCTGAGCGTCGCAGGATCCATCGCCGTGTTGGCAAAGCGCGTGGTTCACGTGCGAGACCAGCGGGTCATCGCGTTTTCCGTTGAGATTCGTGACTTGACAGAGGAACACAGCCTGCTCGTGCAGATGAACGGATTGGGCGGCAAGCGTCGGATGGGTTGTGGCGTTTTCTCGAGAGCTCGTTCGAAGACAGGTGCTTGATGGACACGTTGCTTGCCAAGTCTCGGAACAGGCGGGGGGTTGCCCTCGGGCTCTTCCAGCATTTGGACGACACCGAGCGGGCCATCGGAGAGGTATTTCGACATGGCAGTCGCTGGCGCAGCGCCTGGCTTCGTTTCTTTGGAATCGATGCAGATCAGGGCGGTGAATTTTGGCGAACTCTGTCAGTCGCAGCCCTGTTTCATGACCTGGGCAAGGCGAATCACGACTTTCAACGCGCGGTAACGGTACCCAATGCGCCTGCCCAAGCGGTCCGGCACGAACACCTCAGCGCTCTGGTCCTCTGCTTGCCCGAGTGCCACGAATGGTTGGCGGCAGCTGGGCTCGATGTCGACCTCATAATCGGTGCGGTACTGTCGCACCACGTCAAGGCCTCGGACAGCGGCAAATACCAGTGGTGCCAGTCTAGTGGTGCATCCAGCGTGGAGCTGTACCTTCAACATCAGGATGTAGGCCGGACCCTTGAACGCGTTCGAGCACTGCTCGGCCTCGAGGCACTGCCCTCACTTCCGACCGAGAGATGGAAAAGCGCACCACCGTGGTCGCTTGCGTTCGAACGCGGGCACGCACAGGCCAATAAGCTGCGGCGCCAACTCAAAAAGGATCCTCAGAAGAGGCGGGTCCTCGCCGCGTTGAAGGCGGGCCTCATCGTTGCAGACTCCGTTGCATCAGCAGTCTTTCGTGAAGGCAAGTCGATGGCCGATTGGTTGAATCGGAACGCCCACACCGAGGCGATCAGCGCAGACGAGATATCGAGCGCGATCATCCAACCCCGGGCTCGGGAGGTCGAGCGCGGCAGCGGCAAGGCGTTCAGTCTACACTCCTTTCAGAACCTCTCCGCTTTGGAAGGGCCGAGGACCGTGCTCCTGGCTCCCTGCGGTGCCGGGAAGACCCTTGCGGCGTGGATTTGGGCTCGACGCCAAGCTCAGGAGCACCGTTTCGGACGTGTGATCTTCCTCTACCCGACGCGGGGAACGGCTACTGAAGGGTATCGAGACTATGTTGGGTGGGCACCCGAAGGTGACGCAACACTGCTCCACGGCAGCTCTGCTTTCGAGCTTGCTGCCATGTCAGACAATCCCCCCGAATCCTTGCAGGGCAAGGACACGTCCGCCGCGGAAGCTCAGGCCCGCATGTTCGCATTGGGCCTCTGGCGGTTCCGGTTCTTCAGTGCAACCGTGGATCAGTTTCTCTCGTTCATGCAGAACAGGTACGAGAGCCTCTGTCTTCTGCCTGCATTGGCCGACTCTGTAATTGTCCTAGACGAAGTCCACAGTTACGACCCCAAAATGTTTGAGCTCTTGCTCAGCTTCCTGAGGGAGTTCGACGTGCCCGTGTTGTGCATGACCGCGACACTCCCGCCACAGCGGCTCGAACGCCTGCTGGAGGCCGGGCTGACGCCATTTCCCCGTCCCGAGCATCGTGCCCAGTTGGCCGATCTGACCGACACAGCTGAATGCCCCCGCTATCGTATCTCCTTCGAGCCGGACGCTGCTGTCGCAGTGGCGGCTGGCGTTGACGCTTTCCGGCGGGGGCACCGGGTGCTCATCGTTGTGAATCGCGTCGCGAGATGCGTAGAGGTGGCGAAGTTCATCGAGGTGGCTATCGGTACTCGCCCTTTGGTGTATCACTCCCGCTTCTGCCTGGCACATCGCCAAGAACGGCACCGGGAGGTCGTGAGCGCGTTCAAGGGGCATGCCCGGGCAATTGCCGTGACGACTCAGGTTTGCGAGATGAGCCTGGACTTGGATGCTCAGACGCTAGTGACCGAAGTCGCACCGGTCACCTCGTTGGTACAGAGATTCGGACGGGCAAATCGACACCTACGCGACAGGAGTTTTCGGGCGGAGATCATTGTCTATCCCCCCGCAAAAGAAGCCCCCTACGACAGCGCCGAGCTCGCCATCGCTACCCAGTTCGTCGTGTCAGTCACCGGCGAATCCACGCAGAGCCAGCTGAACGCGGCTTTGGCCACGGGCCAATTCAGTCTGAAGGAGGTTGACCTTGGGGACGACGGAAATTTCCTGACTGGTGGCTACTACGCCGTCCAGGGATCCCTGCGTGAGGAAGACGAATATTCGGTTCAGTGCGTGCTGGACGGCGACCTTTCAGTCGTTGAGCAGTTGCACAAATCCGGACGAGAAATCGATGGGTATCTTCTTCCCGCACCCCGTCATCTCAGCTTCGAGATCGCCAGCGGGCTACCACCGTACATCCGCGCGGCTTCCAGCGACAGGTACACATCCTTCTACGGGTTGGAGAGCTGACTTGGCCGAAAGAAAAAAGAGGACGCAAAAGTCAGCTGCGACGCCCGACGGCGTCCTCGAGCTTCAATACCGCCTTTCGGATTTGCCCAGCTCCCAACATCGAGCGGGTTTGGTCGGCCTTGTTGTGCTCACGCACTTCCTGGCCCAGACCGGAGTCTCCACGGCGGACGCCTCAGTGAAGCAGATCGACGGGCGGGGCGCCCGACTCGAGTTCACGAGAGCCGGCATGAAGAAGCTATTTGACGCCACGTTTGCCACGAAGATGGGAGAGGTGGCTGTCGACAAACCGTATAAGAAGAAGAACACGAAGGAAGAGGTCACTCCGATCCGAGTCGAGACCGTCGAAGGCGTGGATAAGAAGGGGAAACCCACCTCAAAGACGAAGTACATCTACCCCAAGGCCATTCCGAGCGGAGCCTTTCTGGAACACGTTGACCCAACTGGCGCTGACGGGCTGTGGATCAAGCTTTGGCGAGACATGCTATGGTCTATCCCCCGTGGTGTTCCCGCCACCCGTCGCCCGTTCGAGGATCGCGCGGAAGGCAAAATCGTAAGGGATGGGGACAAAATGTTCGACATCCTGCGGGCTGACCCCGCGAAATCGGTCGAACTGGCGTCGACCTACTTCCTTGGGGCTCAGGCTACCAACGCGGACAATGTCACGTTCTCGGACTCGGCTGGTCGCCAGTTGCTGCTTCACTTCTGGCCTTTCGCGACCGAGTTGTTCGTGCCTGGCACTGCGACCCGGGACGGTAAGACAGCATGGGATGGCTACGTGTTTGCCTTTCCGGACGTGGCAGACCTGGAAACCTATTGCGAAGACTACTGGGAGTTTCTTCGCGCCCGAGGGACGGAGAAGTTGGCATATCTACCGAAGTCCGCGGTTGTGGACTTGCCCGGTGAAGCGGGTCTGCGAACGCTCGCTTGGCTGCAGGGGATCGTTGCGAAGAGAACCCAGAGGAGCACGACGGTGTCTATTGATGACCTCGTCCTTGCTGTGGATGTGATTCACGCAAGGAAGGATGGCAACAACGTCAGGATTCTAAAGCAGTCGCGCATCGAACCCCGCTTGATCATGTCCGGAGAGTACGAGAGATATAACTCGAGCACGCTGTGGTCGCACGTATTCCGCCGCCAGCTACTCGAAAATCTGCTTGGGGAATGCCACTGGTTTGCGGGTTTTGCGAAGCTGCTCTCTACACTTCCGCCGGAGATGACATTCCGGGATGCGGCATTCCAACATGACGCACGTCTGACATTCGAGGAGAGAAAAATGATCGACGGAGAATCGAGCTTGGCGGCCCTCGTGCATCGAGTTGCCACCAACTACCTAACGGGAATGTTGCGCTCCAAATACGATCTTTCCTGGAGCGACGAAACGAAAGCAAATCCGAGAGAGTACAACGAAAAGAAAGAGAAACTGGCGCGTGAAGCGCTACTGGCCATGCGCAGCCGAACCGGTACTGACTTTATCGAATACGTGACGATGACGGTGTTCTCGGTGGCACAGAGCATGTCGAAGGAACACTACACCGTCGTCTCTGGCTCGCTGCTTGAGCACCCCGAGACGTTTCGCACTCTGCTCATGTTGGCATTCAGCTCACAGATGCCGAGACCCAAGAAATCCGATTCGACGTCCAACTAGGAAAGGTCCGAGCGATGCCCCACAAGAATCTGTTTGCCACCGTCCTAACGTATGCAGCCCCGAGTTCGAACTATAGAGGTGAGAGCGAATTGAATCGCACTGTACTTCAAAAGATCACCAAGCGAGGGCAGGACGGTATCGGTTTCGAATATCCTGTCATCAGTCCAGAGTCGATGCGAAACGCGCTGCGTGAGATACTCATCTCGCGGGGATTGCCGATGAATAGAACCCGGCTGCATAACGAGGAGCAGTTGGCGGTCGAGTTCGAGGCATTCCCGAACGCGGAGAAGTACGCCGATGATTTCTTATTCGGGTTCATGGTTGCGGACAAAAATGCGATCAAGGAAAACAAGAGGCTTCCAGCCAAACGCGATAGCGTTCTGCGCATGAACATGGCAGTGGGGCTGCTGCCTTATCGGTTCGACGCGACCTTGCATCAGTCTCCGCAGAATGCCGGCGGCAGCCCATGGAAGAACGCAGCCAACTCGGCCCTCCTTCACCGCGAAGTCGCGTATACACCATTTCAGTATCCCTTCGCCTTGTGTCTGCAGGACTGCGCGCGGCACGAGTCGGGGCCGGCCTGGACCAAGGCCCTGCTGACAGCTATTGGGGAGCTCTCCAACGTCGCGGGTGGCCATGCGCGCGCCTACTTCGAGATGGCGCCGCGCAGCATCGTTTGCCGTCTGACGCCATGCCTTGTTGGTGGGTACAACAGCTACGGTTTCGATGAGTCCGGCGGCTTTTCCGAGTTGTCGCGTATCTCTCCGGGTGATCTGGTCGGCAGCGAATTCTGGGTAGGGGGCGAGATCGTTCGGCAAATGGCCGCGGAGGAGCGCTCGCGGATCGCGGGGCTAGGCGCCCACCTATACGAGAACCCGCAGCGATTGGTGGCTGAGCTCTCCGAGGTGGCCCTTGCGAAGGCATGACCCATGAGTCCACTCTGGCTTAGAGTCCGTGCCCCCTTCGCGGCCTTTCGGTGGCTCCAGGCGGGCGTATACCGTGCTAGCTCGCCGACGATTCCGCCGAGTGCAGCTTGGGGACTCGTGATGAACTTGGCCGGAATCGAAACGAGAGGGGAAGGCGGCACGGTCGTCACAAACCGACGTGCCGATGTTCGAGCGTGTCAGATCGCGGTTGGCGAGTACCGACCTGCAGAGCTGAGTTCTCTTTACCAGCAGCTCCACAGCTACCCTGTTGGAGGGGCGGGGAAACATCTTGCGGCGGGAGCCAAGGGTTCCAAGTATTGGATCGCGCCGGCTCGGCGAGAGGTTTTGGTGGACCTGGACTTGGTAGTCGGCGTGCGGGATGAAGATGCTTCACTGGCGTCGTTGATTCAAGGCGGGCTGAGAGGAGAATTGAAGCGGTACGGGGTGCCGTTTCTCGGCGACAACAATTTTCTGATCGACCGCGTAGATTTTCTTGCAGAACCAGCGGACGTGTTCTGGTACTGCCGAGTCAATTCGGACAGCTCCGGAGCGATGCGGGACACGTGTCGCCTGACCATTGATATTGACCGCGAGGACAGCGGCCGTACAAAGTCCGACCTGTACCAACGCCTCAAGACGCCGGGCTCGATACCGCCGGAGGCTGCCTGGACGTGGGTGCCACAGGCGTCGGGGCGTTGACACCTCGCTCCCTTGCGACGGCTGCCGCTGCGGCTTCTCGCCCCGCACTGCTGAACACACGGCGAGCCCACTCCATTCATACCTGCCGATGGAGCCAAAGGCCGCATCAGCCTGTTGCTCATGGAAAGAACCATCATATCAGCGGGCGGCCTCCACGCGCTAGCCTATTGCGAGCGACTGTTCTATCTCGAAAACGTCGAGGGTCTTCGGCTCGCTGACGAGCGGGTCTTCGCCGGGCGCCGGGCGCACGAGGAGACTCTCCCCAAGGAAGAAGGCAGCTGGTCTCGCCTTCAGTACGAGAGCGACCTTCTCGGATTGCGTGGCGAGGTCGACCTGTTGAGGCGCATCGACGGCGAGCTAGTACCGTACGAGATCAAGCGGGGCCGATCTGCCGGGGCGAAGGGCGATCGGCAGGCTTGGGAAACCGACCGCTTGCAGGTCGCCGCGTACGCGCTCCTGGCAGAAGAGCAGCTGGGACAAACAGTTCAGCAGGGACGGGTTCGCTACCTCGCCGACAAAGTCACCGTGCGCGTGCCAATCGACGACGAGCTGAGAGCCATTGTTCGTGCGGCGCTCAACCGTGCTCGGGAACTTTCGAAGAGTACGCAGCGCCCCCCTGTAACCCCTCACGAAAACAAATGCGTTCGATGCTCTTTGGCACCGGCGTGCTTGCCTGAGGAGGCGCGCCTTTCTGTCGATCCGAAGTGGAGGGCAATTCGCCTCCTCCCCACGCATCCGCAAGGAGCCTCGCTACACGTGCTGGAATCCGGCGCTCGGGTTGGTCGGGCAGGGGAGACCCTGAAAGTCACGGGGCGGGAAGGAGCCGCCGAGAGCTATCCGGTCGGTGATGTTGGTTCGATCACACTGCACGGCCACGCGCAAATCACGACGCAGGCCATTCGGTTGTGCGCGGACCGCGACATTCCCGTTCATTGGGTCACCGCCGCGGGAGGACTCGTTGGATCGTTGAGTGGATCGGTGGCGACCGCTCAGCGTCATCTGCGTCAGTTCCAGGGGCTTCAGGCGGACGAACGACGGCTGTCCCTCGCCCGGGCTTTGGTTCGGTGCAAGGTCGAGGCACAATTGCGTTTCTTGCTGCGTGCAACGCGCGGTAACCGGCCCCCGGAAGTCGAGCGGGGTACACGGGATGTCAGAGCCATGCTCCGTCGGGTTGGAAATGCCTCGAGCACGGATGAACTGCGCGGCTTCGAGGGGGCGGCAGCCAGCGCCTACTTCGCAACCCTCCCATTGCTCGTGTCGGCGCAGACCTCCGAAGAACTGCGGCCGGCAACGCGAACCCGGCAGCCCGCGAGGGATCGCTTCAGCGCCCTGCTCAACTACGCGTACGGAATGCTGTACCGCCAGGTGCTGTCAGCAATTCTGGCGGTTGGGCTTCACCCGGGCGTTGGGTTCTTCCACCAGCCCCGTTCGAGCGCGCAAACCCTCGCCCTGGACTTGATGGAGCTGTTTCGCGTTCCACTGGCCGACATGCCGATCATTGGCGCCATCAATCGAAGGACCTTCGATGTATCGACGGACTTCGTGCTCGTGGGCGGAGCCGTCTCACTCTCAGACACGGGCAGGCGCAAACTCATCACCGTGATTGAGCGGCGCCTCCGCGAGACTTGGTACCATGACGTTGTCGGCTACAGCCTGAGCTATGCCCGGTTGATCGAGCTCGAAGTGCGACTCCTGGAGAAAGAATGGTCCGGGGAATCAGGGTTATTCGCCCGCATGAGGATTCGCTGATGGCAAACGAAACGCAGCGCTGGCGCCTGATCAGCTTCGATATCCGTGAACCGAAGAGGTACCGGCAGGTGGCGAAGATCATCAAAGGCTACGCCGTTCGGATCCAGTACTCCGTCTTTCGAGCCCGGATGGATGATCGCGAGACCGAGCGTCTCCGTTGGGAGCTGTCCCGAGTCATGGCCGAGGAGGACGCCCTGCTCGTCGTCGACCTGTGTCCGCACTGCGCGGCTCGCGTCGTGTCGAAGAATCAGGTCGATGACTGGACGCTTGAACCTGCTACAGTACTCTTCGCGGGTGCGAGCGCAAATCACGCATCTGACCCCGGAGACTCAGGTTCTAGCGATAGTTCTCATGAAGTGCACTGAATCATTGGCAAACCACCCGACGACTGCCGTAGGGCGGTCCATGCTTTCGTAAAACGGCAGCATTTTGTTGTATTGTGCGTGTACTCCTGCTGACCAAGGCCACATCCACGGCGGTACAGCATCGGTCCTTGAAAACAGAAGTGCAAAGTATGGAATGGAGACCGAAATTTTGGAGTGGGGTGATTTCGATTCCGATGCCTTCGGGCGTTGAGCACTGCCGGTGAGGCCGAAGGTGGAGAGATGAGCCGCGGGCGTGATTTCGATTCCGATGCCTTCGGGCGTTGAGCACGCAGGTAAAGAGTCGATGGAGGATCTGGCACAGATGGTGATTTCGATTCCGATGCCTTCGGGCGTTGAGCACCGGGATGCCTGCTGGTCTTCGAACACGTCCCACTCTGTGATTTCGATTCCGATGCCTTCGGGCGTTGAGCAC
>JANOIG010000153.1:0-25861 GCA_031407405.1 Deltaproteobacteria bacterium | reverse complement strand
CGGTCGTCGGCCAGAGCAAGTCATCGATCAAGGTGTTGAGCGAACCCTCCATGTCCGCCCACGACCCGAGGTGACGCGGGAAGCGGACGCGCTGCTTCGTCTTGCCCTCTTTGCCCACCACTTGACCGACGCGCTCGAGCTGTTTGGCCATGGTTTGATTGGCCGCCACCACGTCATTGACCGCGTCTGCGATTTTTCCAACCAGCCCATTCCAATGACCCGGTAACCTCACGGAGAAGTCGCCGTCCCGGACCGCCAAGAGCACCAGCAGCAGCTCACGGAGCTCCTCTTGTGACCCCGGCATGCCCAGGTCATTAGCCCCTGAAGGAGAGTGGTCGATGGTTTGCGTATTCGACATCGTTCAATCCTCGATCAATGCTCGGCCAAACGTGTTGCGCGGCGCGTGCCCATTGCCCTGCCGCCTGCGGCTCAGGGCGACGAAAACCGCGACCTTCTTCCTTACGATCTCGATATCAAGTGGTTTGACGAGGTAGTCGGCACCACCGGCCGAATAGGCGCGATGGATCTGCTCTGGATCGTCGCCGAACGCGGTGATGAAGATGATCGGGATATCGCGGCTGCGCTCCAACTCTTTCAAGTGAACGGCCACTTCCAGGCCATTCATCCCCGGCATGGCGACATCGATCAGCGCCACGGCGAAGCGCTCGCGCAGGGCCACCCGAAGCGCTTCCTCCCCTGAGGTAACGCTGACCAGGCGATACTCCGGCCGCTCCAGAATCGCGGTCAGCGCGAAGATGTTCTCCGGGCGGTCATCGACGATCAAAATATTTGCTATGTCAGGAACTCTTCCGCTCTTTGGACGCTCGAGCGCCGCTGGAATGCTGAACGAGACAGTGGTGCCGACACCGAAGACGCTGTCTGCCCAAATCCGACCGCCGTGCGCCTCGACAATCGCCTTGCAGATGGTCAAGCCGAGGCCAGTGCCTCGCCGGTGCGCTTTCTTGGCTTTCCAGAAGCGATCGAAGATGTGAGGCAGCTGGTCGGTGCTGATCCCCGATCCTGTATCCTTCACCGATACGAGGATCTCCCCAGCGCGGCGCACGGCGCCCACGGTGACCGAACCTCCCGCGCTCGTGAACTTCACGGCATTGCCAATCAAGTTCTCGAGCACCTCGAGCAGGCGCTCTTCATCGGCCTCTATCAGAGGTAGCTCGGGGGACAAATCGGTGGCGATGATGACGGAAGCGTCGGCCGCCAAGCTCTGCTGAGACTCGAGGGCGGCCAGAATCAGATCTGCGGGTTCGAGCTGGCAGCGTTGAATGGAAAAGTGGCCCGTTTCAATCGCGTTGACCTCGAGCAAGTCGCGTATCATGCGATCGGCCCGTTGCGCGGCGCGCATCACACGCTCGAGGGGTCGGCGTGTCGTGGGCTCGGGCAGGCGCTGCAGCAACATGCCGGCGGCAATTGAAATGACGTTGATGGGGTTCTGCAGGTCGTGGGCCACCACCGAAAGGACCGCGTCGCGAGAAAGAACCGCTTGCTTCAGCTCATCAACGCTGTTCTGGTGAACCACGGCGGCCGCGGCATGAGCGGCCAGAGCGAGCAGCAACGTCTTGTCCTGATCGGATAATTCACTCGCCGTGAGCGTACCCAAGTAAAGGGCTCCGACTGGCTGCTCGCCAGCAACCAACCACAGGCAGTGCAGCGTCCGGAGCCCTTTCTTGCGAATGACCTCGCTTTGACCCAGCTCACCACTCGCTTCCGCAAAGGAGCTGAGCCGCGTCCCAGCGTTGGCTTTTAGTGTTTCGGTGAAAACCGGGTCGATAGGCAACGAGAAGCCCGCCGCGACTTCTTCCTCGAGGCCTACGGCAGCGCGGGATCGCAGGTCATCGCCGTCGCGCAGCCGCAGCACCCCCACGTCGGCTCGAGCCACAGCGACGAATGCCTCCACTATTTTCTGCGACAACGTGCCGAGGCTGTCGCTGGCCAGCAGCGCCTTCGCTAGGCTATCGAATGAGCTGATAAAGCGGTGCTGGTCATCCGCGCTCGAGACGCCGAGCGACAGCGCTGGCTCGTCCTTTTCGAGCTGCAGGCGGTCCTCCTTCAATCCCCTTGCCTTGGCGCTCATCGGGAGCGCCTTCTGCCAGTCCTAAGCCTTGTTTTAAGCATTTGACACAGCGAATATAGAGGAGGATTGCGACGGCCTGTCTGGCTTTCGAGAATCTGGCGATCTGCACTGTGAGGCAATTTGCCCCTTGTTCGGACTACGGGCCGCCCAAAGCCTGAGCGTCTACTTGCACTTACACACCGCTGAATGAGCCACGTGAAGCGTCGCAACGACCCGCCTGCCGGTGCTGTGACATGAGTGCCCCCGGGCGCGCTGCTCGGGCCGTCCTGTGTGTGGCAGCGGGTGCTTACACCCGAAGGCGCGTTGGCCGCCGTCGACGGTGCGACGCTGCTACTGCTCTTTGGCGTGATATGGCGTCCACGTTTGCTGGCAACCTGACCTTGCTTGGATCAGTAGCCAACATCATTGTCGCGGAAGCTGGACGGGACTCTGGGCCGCGGTGCCCTCTCAATAGGGCCGTCGTCTAAGCGCGCCAGCAGCGGCCGTCAGGTCAGCCCTGGGAGGGCGCCTGCAGCGCCGAAATCGGGATGCCCGAAGGTCGTGGCCTCCACCTGGAGCGCCTGTAGCAATGAGACCAACAGGCGATTGTTGGGCTGCCCGCCGAGCTCGAGAAAACGCCCGGTACGAAAATGGCCGCCGGCGCTGCCGAGCAGAACGAATGGGATGTCCTCGTGCGAGTGGCTGCTGCCGAGTGAAACCTCGTTGCCCCACACGAGCACGGTATTGTCGAGCAGGGTGCGATCGCCTTCAGTGACCTCGGCGAGCCTTTGCACGAAATAGGCGACCTGCTCGGCATACCACCGGGATCTTTGGATCAACTGCTCTTTGGCTGCCGTATCGCTCGGGCCGCGGTGGGAGAGGTTATGCCCTTCCGCGGTGCTGTTCAGCCAAGGGAAACCAATGGCATTGACCGCGGTCGAAAACTGGACGCTCCCCACACGCGTGAGATCACAAGCCAATGCCAGCGCCAACAGGTCGAGCTGCAGGCGCGTGATGTCCGGCATGTGGCTCGCGTTCTCGACCTCCAACGCGGGCGGCTCCGTCGGTGCAACGCAAAAAGGGCCAGGCCTAATGCCATAGTCGAGGCGCCGCACGATGCCATTCAAGAAATCGGCGTGACGTTCCAGCTTTTGCCGATCCAGCATGCTGATGCGCGGAGCCAGTGCCGTGTATTGCCCTTGTACCGCGGCCATTACCAGCCGACGTTGCTCCCGACTGACGGCCTGCTCCGGACCGTCCAGATCGCTGACAAAACCGGCGTTGAGGCGGTGAAAGACTTCCCGAGGATCATTCATCGGGGGCACCGGAGAACCCGGGCCGCTGTAGCTGATGCGCCCCATGACGTCCGCCTTGGTCGCGCGCACGCCGAGCTCGAGGCTGGGCAGCAGGGTGGGGGGATTCAGGCGCTGCACCACTTCTTGGTCGACGCTGAGGCCGTTGACCCAACCCGCTTGCTGGCCGTCGCCGTCCACCATCGTCCCGGTCTGGAGCTCCCGCCCGGTGAATAGGCCGCCGATGCCCCTCTGATGGGGGCCTCCCGGGAAGCCCGGGCCCGTGGCATCCGCCACGGAAATGTGGAGCCCTCGCAAGAGGAGCATGCGGTCTTTGAAGTTGGCCAGGGGCTGTAGAATGGAGCCGAGCTCGAACTCTGTTTCGGTAGCGCCAGCAGTGGGCCAGAAGGCCTCCGGAATCGTGCCGTTTGGGTTGTACAGTAGTACCAAACGTTTCGGCGCAACGGCGCTGTCCTGGGCGCGCGCGTCCAGGGATTCCAAAAGCGGGATTGCCGAACATGCACCAGCGAGGAGCCGACCGAACTGCCTGCGGGAGAAGGAGCGACGCATGCTCAGGTGAGCTTCCTCCATGCATGGGGAACGCGCAAGCCAGATGAGCCCGGCAATGGCGCCCTTGAAGCTCGATCCGGCTCAAAAACCAGCAGCCCTCCGCGACCCGATCGCACCCGGCTCCGGTTTGATACGCCCGGCTCGTTACGCCCCCCCGGCGTGCGGCCTCAGGTGGCCCCTGTACCGGCGCCGGGCGCCCCTTTATCGAGCATCAAGGAGGAGAGCACCCCCACCGAGACGGCGCCGAGGATGACCCCGAGTGAGACGAGATTGTCCATCTTGTACACGTCGTGCAGTAGCATTTTCACCCCGATGAAAACGAGCACAAAGGCCAACGCCACCTGCAGATGCCGGAAGCGGCCCATCATGCTTTCGAGAATGAAGTAGAGCGAACGAAGGCCCAGAATCGCGAAAATGTTCGAGGTGAACACGATGAAGCTATCGGTCGTGATGGCCAGAATGGCGGGGATCGAATCGAGCGCAAAGATCACGTCCGTGCCCTCCACCGCTATCAATACCAGCCCCAGCCGTGTCACCACCCTTCGCCCCTGCTCTCGAGCAGTGAGGTGAGACCCGTGATCCCCCTGGGCCACCGGTAGCATCCGACGCGCGAGCTTGATGAACTGGCTCGTCTCGGGGTCTGCTTCAGCGCCCTTGTCGCTGAAGAGCTTGAAGCCGGTATACGCCAGATAAGCACCGAAAATATAGAACACCCAGCTAAACCGATGCACCAGCCACGCCCCACCGAGGATCATGGCTGCGCGCAGCACGATCGCACCGATGATGCCCCAGAAGAGCACGCGGTGGCGGTAACGCGGCTCCACTTGGAAGCTGCGGAAAATCATCGAGATTACAAATATGTTGTCGACGCTGAGCGACTTCTCGAGCACGTAGCCGGTCAGGTACAAGAGCGCGGCCTGGGTAGCGTCAGTGCCGCTCATCGAGGCGTCGGTGGCGACTCGCGCGCCAAACCAGTGGCCGTCGTAAATCAGGTACACCACCCCCGTGAAGGCGAGGCCCAGCGTGATCCAAACGACTGTCCACGCGCCGGCTTCACGCATGCTGACTTCATGCGCGTGGCGGTGGAATACCCCGAGGTCCAGCACGAGCAAGAGGACGACCAGCGCTGTGAAACCGAGCCAAAGCCAAACCATTCGGCGTTATTGGCACAAAAGCGCCGCCCTTGTCCGACAATCTATGTCAGCTCGTCGCCGCGGTCGTGCCGCCTCGGAGTCGACCGTCGTGTCCGCAACCGCGCCGCTCGCGGTTGGCTGGCCGAGGGGCGGCGCTGCGCAGCCTCGTCGCCTCGTCAGAGGGCGATCTGCGTTCCAATCTCCATGACTCGATCCGGGGGTATGTTGAAGAACCGGGTCGCTGGTTGAGAGCTGCGCGCCAAGAAGGAAAAGAGAGCGATGCGCAAGCGGTGAATGATGTTGTGCTCGGCCACGATGAGGTGCTCGCGTCCCAAAAAGAAAGTGAGCTCGTCGAGCCGGGTCTGTAGCCCCGAGCGCAGCACCAAGTCGGGTGCGTCCGGTTGCTCCATGAAGCCGTAACGGCCCACGATACGCCAGAATCCCGGCCCCGTGGGCATCAGGCTCACACGCTCGTTGTCGGGGATGCGGGCAGCGTCTTCCATGAGAATGGTGAGCAACACCACGTTTTCGTGCAGCACATGGTTGTGCCGAAAATTGTGCAGCAGGGCAGGGGGGGTGCCCTGCAGGTGGCCCGTCATGAAGACGGCAGTACCGGGCACGCGCCGAGGCGCATCCCGCGCGATCATTTGGAAAAAGTCGTCGAGCGGCAACAGCTCGCTACGGAATCGCTCGGCGAGCAGTTGGCGGCCCCAGTACCAGGTGCTCATGAGCAATGAGAGGAACAGAGCGAGCAGCAACGGGAACCAGCCGCCATGGGCAATCTTTTCGACGTTGGCCGTCAGAAACGTCAGCTCGATGGACAAGAACAGCAGGGTGACGAGCACGGCCCGCAGTGTCCCCCAGCCCCAAGCCCGCGCGACCGTGTAAGCGAGCAGTGTGGTGATGACCATGGACAGGGTGACGGCCATTCCATAAGCGGCCGCCAGCCGGGTCGAAGAATTGAAGCCTAGAACAAGCCCTATCGTAACGAGCATGAGCATCCAGTTGATCACCGGCACATAGATCTGCCCTTCCTGCTGGGCGCTCGTATGCAGCACGTTCATGCGGGGCAACAAACCGAGCATGGAGCCCTGGCGCGTGAGCGAATACACACCTGTGATGAGCGCCTGGGATGCAATCACGGTGGCTGCCGTCGACAGGACCACCAACGGATACAGCCCCCACGTCGGAGCGAGACGAAAAAACGGGCTCTCCGCCGCTTCAGGGTCAGCCAATAGTAGTGCTCCTTGCCCAAAATAGTTGAGCAAGAGGCATGGAAACACGATCCACACCCAAGCCAACCGGATCGGCTTGCGCCCGAAATGACCGAGGTCGGCGTACAACGCTTCGCCTCCGGTGACGACCAGGAACACAGACCCGAGCACGCTGAACCCGCTCAGGTTGTCGCTGAGCAAGAATTGGAGGCCGTACGCCGGATTTACGGCCTCGAGAATTTCTGGCGCGTCGGCAAGGTGGAACAGGCCAAGGCCCGCCAGCGTGAGAAACCATAAGAGCGTGATCGGCCCGAAGATGAGACCAAGCGCCGCCGTGCCACGACGCTGAACCGCAAATAACAGAACCAGAATCGCGACAGTGATGGGGACCACTGCGCCTTCTAGGTTAGGTGCGGCCACGGCCAACCCCTCCACCGCGCTCAGCACCGAAATGGCAGGGGTGATGGCACCGTCCCCGTAAAGCAGAGCGGCCCCCAATACCCCGAGCCCAAGTAGGATTTTGCGGTTCCGCGGCCGTTGATCGTACGAAACCGACAGAGCCATCAGGGCCAAGATCCCACCTTCACCGTGGTTGTCCGCCCTGAGCACGTAAAACAGGTACTTGACGAAAACGATCAGTGTGAGCGACCAGAAAATCAGCGACAGCACGCCCATCACGTTGCGCGTTTCAACGGCTACTCCATGCGGCCCGAAACACTGGCGGAGCGCGTAGATAGGGCTCGTGCCGATGTCGCCATACACGACGCCGAGCGCGAGCAGCGATAAGCGTAGGACGTGATTCGTTCCAGACGAAGGCGCGTCACCGTGGATGGTCACGGGAGCTCCACCCGCAGGTAGGAGCCGTGCAAATGAGGCGCGCAGCTTGAACATGGCGGCGTACTACTACTGGCCGTGTCCAATTGCCTTCAGGAAAGCGCCGGAGTTGGTTAGCCGACGACCGCGTCTGGAGGAGCGACGCTTTCCTCATCACGGGCAACGAGCACGGCGACTACGAGGTCCCCGCCCACATTCACGGTGGTTCGACACATGTCGAGCAGGCGGTCGACCCCCAGCAGTAGCCCGATTGCCTCGGCCGGAACACCGACCAGCCCTAGAATCATGGCAATTACCGGTAGTGAGCCGGCCGGGACGCCAGCGGTGCCTATCCCTGCCAACACACAGATGATCATGACGACCGCTTGCTGAGGCCAGCCCAGCTCTACCCCGTACACCTGGGCCAGGAACAAGACGGTGACTCCCTCGAACAACGCGGTCCCGTTCTGATTCATGGTCGCCCCCGCGGTCAGCACGAAGCGACTGACGTGGCGCGGCAAGCGCAGGTGTTGATCAGCGACGTGCAGCGCGGTGGGCAGTGTCGCATTGGATGACGCGGTCGAAAACGCGGTGGCCAATGCCAAACGGATGTCGCGAAAGAAAGCCAGTGGTGGTCGCTTGGCAACCAGGCGGAGCAGCAGGCTGTACACGCCAAAAAGATGCAGGCTCAGACCCAAGAGGACCACACCCACATACGCCGCGAGCTGAAGCAAGATGGAGAACCCCACGCGGGCGGTCATGGTGAACATGAGCGCTCCAACCCCCAGGGGTGCCAGCCGCAACACCAGGCCGATCAAGGTCATGCACACCTCGAATAGGCCTTGAATGCCTCTTTTCAGGGCCTCTGTCGCTGCGCTCTTGGTCAGCGCCAGACCGACGCCAAAGAGCAGCGAAAAGAATACAAATCCGAGCATGTCGCCGCTGGCTGCGGCCTGCAGCGGGTTACTCGGCACGATGGCCACGAGCAGGTCGACGGGCGACCCGCTCATGGGTTTGGGAGCGGCCGCCACCGCTTGCTGGGCGTGCTCGATGAGCTCGTTCGAGACGCCGGCACCTGGCCGAAGCAGGTTGACGAGGCCGAGCCCGATGACGACGGCTATCGAGGAGACGAAGACGGTGTAGCTCAGCGTACGAATGCCGAGCTTGCCGAGGTGCTTCAAATCGAGCTCACCGATACCCACGGCCATCGCACTGAACACGATGGGGGTGACCAACATCAAGAGCGCGCGGATGAAGACAGTGCCGATGGGCTCTGTCCCGTACCTGATCACAGCCGCCAGCCACGGTGAGCCGCTCGCCAGCGCGTTACACGCCAGGCCCAGGGCGGAGCCGATGGCTAACCCAAAAAGTATCCGCAAGTGGGAGCGAGGATGCGGGCGAATGCGGGGATACTAGCGCCCCCGTAACCATGAAAGCTTCTGTGGATTGGTGGCGTTGGCTGAATGCTGCTGATGAGCTACGGCCCGGGGCATTGGCGTTGTTCCGATTCCCAGTTGTTGGGAGGGTTTGGCGCAAACCCTCCCCCCGGTCCTAGGGACCGGGGGCCCCTACCCAACAACGCCCGCAATACTGCGGGCGCTGCGCGCGGGGCCCCAACCCCGCTTGCGTACGGCCGTGGGCGCCTCGCCGTAGCAGATGCGACCAAATGCACAGAATGAATGCTTACAGAACTCCGCCGGGTGGAGGCTAGCTTGCCGCCGGGGCTGCGACCGGCATTTTCTGCGGCCGGCTGGCGATGATGAGCGCGCCGCCCAGTAGCGCGATGAGCCCGGCTGACGCGAGCCCGCCCGCGGCTGCGGCGGTGGAGTTCTTGGTGACGTCCAAGATGGCTTGCCAGTTGTTGATGACGAGACCAGAAAGCGCCGCTCCGACGACGACCAGGCCCAGCCCTATGCCGCGCAACAAGGGGCTCTGGCCAACGTCCAGCTGATGATCGAGATCGACTTCCTTTAGCGTCCTGCCGGACATGCCGCGGATCGCAAGCCAGGCCAGCGGATGCATGGCCCCCGCGAAGATGAACAGCAGCGTGTAGCTGCCCAGCCATTGCAGCATGCCCCCTGCGATGAGGTTCATGAACAGGCCGCCAATGCCGCCACACATCGCGCCAAAGCCGACGACGGAGCCGACCGCCCGTTTGGGGAAAGCATCGGAGGCGATGGTGAACAGGTTTGCCGACCAAGCCTGGTGGCAGGACGTCGCAACACTGATGAGCGCGACGGTCGTCCAGAGGTCGTCGGCCATCACCGCGAGGGCGGAGATGGGCAGCCCCAGCGCGAACATGAGCATGGTGAGCATGCGAGCCTTGCTCGGACTCCAACCGCGGCGCATCAAATAGCCCGGCAGGAACCCGCCGAACACGCTGCCGAAGTCGGCGGCGAGGTAGATCACGAAGAGGGTCCACGCCGCGTCCTTGAGCGAAACGTTCCGCTCGCGCGCGAGGTATGTGGGGAGCCATGTCAGATAAAACCACCACACCGGGTCGGTCAGCGCCTTGCCGAGCAAGAATGCCCAAGCCTGACGGTAGCGCAGCAGCATTTGCCAGGGGACGTGCAGCGACTGAGTCGAAGTTTCCTGGCCTTCGCGAATCAGGCTCGCTTCCTCGGCACTGAGCTGCGGATGTTCCTCGGGTGGGCGATAGAACCTCCACCAGAGGACGAGCCAGACCAATCCAAAGAGGCCGATGACGATGAAGGCGGCGCGCCAGCTGATCCACACCGCCACGGCCATCATGGCGCCCTGCAACATGGCACCGAAGTTCGTGCCGGTGTTGAAGATGCCGGTCGCCAACGATCGCTCGCGTTTCGGAAACCATTCCGCGACCGCCTTGATGCAGGCGGGGAAGTTCGTGGCCTCCCCAACACCCAGCATCATCCGCGCCATGGCAAAACCGAACGCAGAGGACGCCAGAGAGTGTCCCGCGGCGGCGATGCTCCAGACGACGACCCCGAGAGCGAGGCCCTTGCGCACCCCGATTCGGTCGATCAGCCGCCCCGCGACGGGGAACATCAACGCATAGGACAATGCGAAGCAGAAGTTGATCCAGCCGAACTCCGCGTCATCCCAACCGATCTCCTTCTGCAGCAAGGGCGCCATCGCGCCCAGCGAGACCCGGTCGACGTAGTTGATGAACGTGACCAGGAAGAGCAGGCCGCAAATGTACCAGCGCAGCCCCTTGATGGTCCGCAGCGTGCCAGCCGCGGAGCCGGGCGCGAAAGTGGGTCCGTCTGGAATGGGCGCGCTTGAAGCGGCTTTGAGTTTCATGGGCAATCAGGGCGACCACTCGAGCTGCCCGGGGCGGGGGGGGATTCCGGTTCATGCGGGAGAGGTGCCGATGCGATCGCGGAAAGATCTGCGAATACGCCCCGCTAACGTGGGATCCGGAGGCGCGCCCCTGCCTGCTTGGTCCGAACAGGGCTAAAAAAGCAGCGCCGGGCCCCCGCCGCGGCCGTCCGTACTCGCTTGAAACGCCGTCTCATGTTACGCGCCTCAGGGATCCGCGCCGCCACTCTCCCCTAAGTCGACAGTTACAGATCATGCGCTTTTTCAGTCTGAACCGAGTTTACAATTTCATGGGCATTGCGCCCTACTGCGCCGCGGCCAGTGTCCTGGTCATGATCGCGACCCTGGTGGCACTTTTTTATCCAGGGCCGAAACTTGGCACCGACTTCGTAGGTGGCACCGAGATCGAGGTTGCCTTCAATGCTCCAGTGCCGGCAGACAAAGTTCGAAGCGCGCTCGAGACCGTAGGGTTGCACGACGCGGACGTCGTCGAGGTGCGCACGGGCACGGCTGACAGCCGCTACATCATCCGTGTGTCGCAGGTCTCGACGGTCTCCGACGAGGTCCAGCGCGAAGCGGAGCGGCTGCTGTGTTTGCCGCCCGGGGCGGGCGCGGATTGCGCGGAAGACCAGTACGCGACTGAGGTCAAGTTCAGCCCCGGTGGCGACCGTATCACGGCGCGTTTCGTGCAACCGCCCAACCCGGTTTGGATTCGCGATCGTCTGGCGGCCATCAACGGCCTCGACCTGCGGTCGGGTGTCGATAACCCGCGCGTCGACCCACGTAGCCCTGACAAGGTGATCATCGAGCTCGTGGGCGTCGGGGATAGGATGTTCACGGCGCTGAAAGCCCAACTCGGCCAAGAGGTGGTGCCCGACGCGCCGATGCGCGTGGAATGGGTCGGTCCCAAGGCAGGGGCGCAATTGCGAAATGCCGCCATGCAAAGCATCGCCATCACGCTGCTGGCGATCATGGCCTATGTCGCGGTGCGCTTTGACATGCGGTTTGCGCCGGGCGCGGTGCTCTGCCTGGGCCACGATGCTCTGGTCGCGGTGGGAGTGTTGATGCTCGCGGGCAAGGAGCTCAACCTGACGATCATCGCGGCTCTTTTGACCATCATCGGTTTCTCCGTGAACGATACGGTGGTCATCTACGATCGCGTGCGAGAGAACATGCGACGGCTGCGAGGGGCCTCATTTCCGGAGATCATCAACCTGAGCGTCTCCGAGATGCTGGGGCGCACCATCATTACTAGTGGCACCGCCACATTGAGCTTGGTCGCGTTCTTGATCTGGGGGACAAACACCCTTCAGGATTTTGCTTTCACGCTGATCGTGGGCTTTATCTGTGGCGTCTACTCCACCGTGTTCGTGGCCTTGCCCATCACACACTGGTTGGACAAGACGTTGCTCGCCAAACGCCGCACCCAGAAGCGTCGCGTGCCTGTCCCCAGAGCCAAACGGGAGCTCAATCCGTTGTGACCGGCGAGCCGTTGATCGCGAGCGGCGAGTGCCTCAGCCCGAAGTGCCGATCGGAGCTAGTGACTCGTTTCGCTTGAAGCGATAGGCAATGGCATCCAGCGCTCGGCGCGAAGCGCCGCCCAATAAAAAAACTGCTAGTCCGAGGGACGGCTATTCCGTGACGATCGCGAGGGTTTCTGCGCCGGAGCCGCGAGCAATGTCGAGCAGCCGTACGACTTCGCCGTAGGGGGCTTTGTCTTCGGCCTTGAAAAACACGACCTTCTGGCGCCGCGCCTTCAAACGGTCAGCGAGCTTGACCGCGAGGCCCTCGATGGCGACCGATTCGCTGTTCACGGTCAGCTCCCGGTTGGCCGTGTATTCGACCAGGATGGCCGAATCGGGCGGCATGGCCGGCGCATTCTCTTCCGACTTTTCGGGCACCATGGTGGGCAGGTGCTTCAGCATCGATGGAGTCAGCACCATGAATATGATCAACAGCACCAACACGACGTCGATGAGCGGAGTTACGTTGATGTCCGACTTGGGACCGGTTTTCTTGCTTCCGACGTCCATTGCCATGGGGCTACCTCGTAATCAGGGCAGTCGTTTGGTGAGCGGGGCTCATTCTTGCATGGCTTCTTCGGTGCCGAGCACGACATCGTCAATCTTCGCCTCGTGAAGCTCGTGCAAGGCAGCCCGGACGGCTCCGTAGGGCGCACGCGAGTCACCTTTGAGGAAGACGGACTTGTCCGGAAAGCGGCGGCGCTCTGCGGTCATCACGTTGCCGAGATCCTCGAGTCGCGCCACGGGGTTTCTGCCTACGTACACGCGCTCCTCTCGGGTGATTGAAACGATGATGTCTTTGCCGTCGTCGGGCTTGCGGGCGTGGTTTGCAGTGCGCGGTAGGTCCACGGCGATGCCGCTCGCGATCAAGGGAGTCACCACCATGAAGATGATGAGCAGCACGAGCACGACGTCCACGAGGGGTGTGACGTTGATCTCCGCTTTGACTTGAGGGCGAGCGCGTTCTTCTCCGCCGCCATGCAGCAGGTGCTTGACGGCGCGCCAGCGCGCATGTCGATCCGCGCCTCTGCGTTTCACGCCGGAACCGTCCCCACGAGCGGCGGAGGCATGTGCCCACTCATCTGCGGAGCATGCTGTACGCGGCCGACCTGGCTGGCTAGACGATCCGCGAGCTCACCCGTGGAGTCGTCGATGATCACACCGAACTCGTCGAGCTTGGCCGCGAAGAAGTTGTAAAACCAGACCGCCACGATGGCCACGGCCAACCCGACCGCGGTCGTGAGCAAAGCCTCGGCAATGCCTGCGGAAACCGTGGCGAGACCGCCGCCGCCCTTGGTCGGATCTGCCATTTTTTCGAAGGCCGTGATGATACCGAACACCGTACCGAACAAACCCACGAAGGGCGCCGACGATGCAATCGTGGCGAGCAAAGGCAGGCCGCGGCCAAGCCCAGCCAGCTCGCGCTTCTTCGCGCGATCCATGGTGCGCGACACGGTGTGGCTGAGGATCTCGAGCTCGATGCTGTCGGACGCTGCCGCGCCCAACCGCTCGATGCCCACCCGATACTCTCCGAGGCCGACGCTCAGCACACGGGCCAACGGCGCGTCATTCCAGCTTGGCGGCATCCGCAGAGCTTCGTGGAGGCGGCCCGGCGTACCAATCAGCGGTTGCAGCGTGCTGATGTATTCGAGCGAGCGGCGACGGCCGCGACGATACGTGAGAAGCCGTTCAATCGAAACGCCGATGGCGAGCATCGACATGATGAGCAGGGTGATCACCACGAGCTTGGCGGTCACACCCATCTGGTTCCACAAGCCCAGTAGTGAAAAGTCCATGTCAGTATCCCTTCGTTGTTATAGAGGTGATGTCGTACGCCGTGGACTACTTCACGGTGTACAGCAGGGGGTAGCAGAATGCAGTGGGGCGGCCTTCGAGCAGAAAGGGCTTGTACTTCCAACGGGAAATGACCGTTGGGATCTGCAGGTCGATGGCCGGGATTGACGCCTTCAGGATCTTCACGCTCGCCACTTTGCCTTCCGGCGAGACGCAGATTTGCAAGGTGGCCCGGTAGATGTCCCCTCGTTCGACATACTCTTCGGGTATGTTGACCTTATAGGGCCTGACGTTCGGATTGATGGCCAGCTGCTTGTGCCCCGCGCCCGTGCTGAGCAGCTTCGGCCCGGTGCTCTTCGGCGGTGGCGGGGCGACGCCTCCGACCACCCCGCCGATGACTCCGCCGATGACGCCACCCTCTTCCCCGCCGTCCTCGCCCTCTTCTTCCTCTTCGGACTCCTCTTCAGCAGCTTCGGGCTCGGGCTCTTGGGGCGTTTCTTTTGGCGCAACTATTACTTTAGGCTTCGACTCGACCGGTTTCGTGCGTTTCGCGCTCGAGCGCTTGGGAGGTGGCGGCGGCGGTGGCGGAGGGGGTGCTGCCATGGCCAGCGATACTTCGACCGCGGGCATGGGCATCTCTTCGACCTGCCAGATCGAGTGAGCCAATAGCACGGCGAGCGCAAGCGCATGCAGCAGGACGGAAAAGGTCAGAGTGATGCGCCGCCAGCCTGTGGCAGCGGTTCGCTGCGGAGAGAGAATCGCCTCGAAAGCCATCAGGATATCAGCTGGGGGTACCCGGCGGAGCAGCCGGCGATGGCGTGCTCATGGCCTGCTTCGCCTTGGCTTTCCATTCCTCGGCCGTGTTGAAACAGACCTCCCACTCAGTGGGCTTGTCGAAGTATCCGAACGCCTTCTGCCGGTATAATAGGCTCATGAAAACCATCGCTTCGGAGTAAGTCGGCCGCAGCTCGAGCGCGCGGTTCATGTATTGGATGCCCAGGTCTGCCAGCCTGATGCGCTCTGCGCCCATGACATCCCCCATCGTGAAGGGGGGTGGAAGCTTGGGCTCCTGCTCTTTTGGATCGAGATTGGGATCGGGCCGCGGGTCGTACGAGCCTTTGTCGGCTCCACCTTTCTGGAACAGCCGATTATACAGCATCACACCCACCGTATATTGGGCCTCGGCGTCCTTGGCCTCGATGTCGGCCCGTTTCATCGACCAGCGCAGCGCCTCACTCCAGTTGTCTGCGCGGGAGTGGACCGCGATCAAACTATTGATGGCCGAGAGCTCATTCGGGTCATTCTCGAGCTGAGCTTCATACATCTTGATCAGCGTATCGAAGCGGTCGGCGTCGAACAGTGTCTGTACGTACAGGCGCTCGCCCCGGGGATCTTCCGGACGCAGCGCCTTCATGCGCAAGAACGCGGTCAAGGCGCAGTCCACAGCCCGGTCTTGCTCCGGGGTGCGTGCGCCTGGAACCATCAGCTGGCGGCACGCCAACCCTTTGTTTAGCGCCACCACGTGCAGCCCCGGGTACGCTTCGTCGGCGAGCTCGTACTCCCGAACCGCTGCGGCATATTCGCCGCTCGTGTAGTGGCCATTGCCATCGCGCGCATGGCTGCGCGCCTCGAGCTCTGAGCAGCCCACGGACAGGGCTGCAAGCGACAGGGCTGCAAGCGACAGGCCTACAAGTGACAGACCGCTCGGCCGCCGTACGTTCGACTCAATGGTCATCGGTCTAAGAGCCGACGCTCGTCGTAGAGAAAATTTGCAGAGAAACACGCGCCCAACCGACATGGGTTCAGCCCAGAGGGGCCGGCACTATACGTGGGTCTCGTGCTTGCGCAAGCATGAGAAGCGCATGCAAGGCTGACGATTGCGACGTTTTGACGAATATTCCAACCCGGGAAAAGAGCCGTGGCGTCGACCGTGGGGGTGCGGTACATGGGCGCTCCAAAACGCGTGCCTTTGGGCTACTCGCGCTTAATTGAGGAGGCTGAGCCTTGTCCTCTGGACATTCGGTATTTTCGTATCTTGGGCGACTGATCGCAGTTCTGGCCGGGTTTTCCGTGCTTTATCCGAGTCGGGCCTTTGCGGCCGCCGACCCCGCCCAGGGGGGGGGCGAGGCCAACCTCGTGCTGCCCGACCTGGGCAGCGTCCAGGTGATGGGCATGAGCGGTCACTCACTGCTCCTGTTCGGAATGCTGATCGCCCTGTTGGGTATCGGATTTGGCGTGGTCGCGTTGTTTCAAGTCACGAACATGCCCACCCATCGCTCGATGGCGGAGATCTCCCAGCTGATCTGGGAGACGTGCAAGACCTACCTGATCACCCAGGGCAAGTTCCTGATGTGGCTCGAGGTCTTGATCGGCGCGATCATCGTTCTCTATTTCGGGGTGCTGCGGGAGTTTGAGGCGCTCAAGGTGCTGACCATTCTGGCGTTCAGCGCGGTTGGCATCATCGGGAGCTACGGCGTCGCGTGGTTCGGCATTCGCATCAACACGTACGCCAACTCGCGAACTGCCTTCGCGAGCCTCACCGGCAAAGCTCACCCCGTGTACGCAATTCCCCTGCGCGCCGGCATGAGCATCGGCATGTTGCTGATCAGCGTGGAGCTGCTGCTCATGCTGGCCATCCTGCTGTTCGTTCCGGGCGACTACGCCGGGCCCTGTTTCATCGGCTTCGCCATCGGTGAATCCCTCGGTGCCTCCGCCTTGCGCATTGCCGGCGGCATTTTCACCAAGATCGCGGACATTGGCTCGGACCTGATGAAGATCGTCTTCAAGGTCAAGGAAGACGACGCCCGCAACCCCGGCGTCATCGCAGACTGTACTGGCGACAACGCAGGCGATTCGGTGGGGCCGAGCGCAGACGGCTTCGAGACCTACGGCGTCACAGGCGTCGCGTTGATCTCCTTCATCCTTCTGGCGGTGCACGATGACGTCGTGCAGGTCCAGCTCTTGGTTTGGATTTTCGCCATGCGCGTGGCAATGGTGGTCGCGAGCGCGGGCTCCTACCTCGTCAATGAAGTGCTGCAAAAAGGGGCATTCCCCCCGGGCAAAAAACCCGACTTCGAGGCACCGCTCACCACGCTGGTTTGGCTCACGTCGGTGGTATCCATCGCCATCACGTTCGTTGTTTCCTACCTCCTGATTCCCGATCTCGACGATGGGGAGATGTGGTGGAAGTTGTCGCTCATCATCAGCTGCGGCACGCTGGCCGGGGCCGTCCTGCCGGAGCTGGTAAAGGTGTTCACCTCGACAAAATCCGCGCACGTCGAGGAAGTGGTCACGGCGTCGCGCGAGGGTGGCGCGTCGCTCAATATCCTGGCTGGTTTGACGTCCGGCAATTACAGCGCGTTCTGGATCGGAATGAGCATCGCGGCGCTGATGGGGGCGGCCTACGGCTTCAGCTCGCTCGGCGTCGAGCACCTGATGTTGTCTCCCGCGGTCTTCGCCTTCGGTTTGGTGGCGTTCGGGTTCCTGGGCATGGGTCCCGTCACGATCGCGGTCGACTCCTACGGGCCGGTCACCGACAACGCACAGAGCGTGTTCGAGCTCTCCACCATCACGGACATACCTGGAGCAGCGGAGGAGATCGAGCGTGAGCACGGCTTCAAGGTCGACTTCACCAAGGCCAAGCTCTTGCTCGAGGAGAACGATGGCGCGGGCAACACCTTCAAGGCAACCGCCAAACCGGTCTTGATCGGTACAGCCATCGTGGGTGCCACGACCATGATTTTCTCAATCGTGGTGTCCCTGACGCACGGCCTGGAGACTGACCTGGAGAAGCTCAGCATCCTCCATCCGCCGTTTCTCTTGGGCCTCATGATGGGGGGCACCGTCATCTATTGGTTTACTGGCGCAACCACGCAGGCCGTGGTCGCTGGCGCCTATCGTGCCGTGGAGTTCATCAAACGCAACATGAAGTTGGACGGTGCTGCCAAGGCATCGATCGAGGACAGCAAGAAGGTCGTGGAGATCTGCACGGTCTACGCCCAGAAGGGCATGATCAACATCTTCTTGACCATCTTCTCTGCCACGCTCGCCTTTGCATGCCTCGATGCATTTTTCTTCATCGGGTACCTGATCTCGTTGGCGCTGTTCGGGCTATTTCAGGCGCTGTTTCTGGCCAACGCGGGTGGGGCTTGGGACAACGCCAAGAAGATCGTGGAAGTGGAGCTGGCGGACAAGACTTCCGACCTACATGACGCGGTCGTGGTCGGGGATACGGTGGGGGACCCGTTCAAGGACACCTCGAGCGTCGCGATGAACCCGGTCATCAAGTTCAGCACGTTGTTCGGCATCTTGGCCGTGGAGCTCGCGGTCGAGCTCGATCGCTCCACCAGCCTGGCTCTGGGAGTGGCGTTCAGCGCCATCATGTTCTTCTTCGTCTGGCGCTCGTTCCACTCCATGCGTATTGGTGCAGGTGTGGCGGCGACGACGACGACGGCCACTGCCCCCGGCGAGTGAAGCCGAAGGGGGGCGCAGAAAGCGATGACTGAATCGGCCCCTCACGCAGGGGGGCTGCTCGAGACGCGACACCGTCACCCGGAGAGGCCGCAGGCCTCCACGATCGAGTTATTGAACATCTTGCGCGCGGCAGGGTCGAGGAATCCGGCTCGAGCGTCGAGCCATTGCTGGCGGCGAGAACCGAAGGCTGCCACCACCCAGTTGGGATTTCGGGGCAGCTGCTGGCCCCAGTGGTAAGCGTGCGGAACACCGCTTTGGGCGAGCTCCCGGAATATTGCCTGATGGGCACGGCGCGCCCGGCCTGAATCGATGCCGGGCATCTCCATCACACACGTAATGGGCGAAAACCGCGTGCACGCCAGAAATGCGTCCGAGGCCTTTACATAACGCAAGGCCAGCGGTGCCCCGAGGACCTCGCGTTGTGCGACGCCCAGGATGATTCCGAGCGCTTGCCCAACCGCGCTGAGCGGAAAACCCACCTCGATGCTCGTGCCCCCATTGGTTTGTGTCGTATCCCGGAACTGCTGCGCCGGCGTGCCGGTGATACCCCGTGGCGGTGTGACGTGCACGGCGTCGTCCAGCTGGGATTCGAGCAAGCTGGGTACCAGCTCCGGTATGGCATCCGAAACCCCGCTGGCCATCGCGACCAGATCCTCCGTGAAGATACTCTCTTCCTCCTCGAAGCTCGCCACAGGCAGGAGATCGGAGGCGGCACGTTTGTAATAAACGCGGACCCGCGCACCCTTCTCACCCGCCAATAGCCGATACGGGTTGAGCACGATCTCGAAGTGAAAAGGCAGGGTGTTGCCGTGCGGCAGGTTGAGCGAGCTAATGTCGAGCGTTTGGGCCGCCAAGATGACCTCGGCATAGTCGTGCCGCGCGACATGCCGCTCGAGGAGATAGATGGGTTCCGCCTGGAACAGGATGGCGTGTAGCAGGCCAAAGCTACCGAAACCCACGACCGCTGCCTTGAACAGGTCGTCGTCATTGACGAGCTCGGCGCGATCGAGCCACGTGCAAAAATCCTGGCTGACGACGGGGCGGGAGGCTCGTTGAATGAAGTAGTGTTTGCCGCCGGCCCCGACCACGTGCAGCCCGAGCACGAAGTCTTGCATACCGCCAACACCGTGAGCCGAACCGTGGGTTCCCGTTGATACTGCTCCAGCGATGGTCTGGCCGTTGCTTGCCCCACTGGTCGGCAAGCACAGGCGCACGCGCTCCAGCTTGGAATTTAGCGTCTTGATTTGGGTGCCGCACTGCGCGAAGACCAGTTGCTCGCGGCGCGGGCGAAAAGGCTCGGCGAGCATGGCGGCTGTCTTGAACCCGACGAACAGGTCGCTCAGGCGAGCTGTGTTGACCAAATAATCGTCGGTGTACGCAATGTTGTTGAGCGACCAGCCCGAGCCGAGCGCGCGGAGTTGCTTGTGGTCCGCCTCGGCGTCCTTCACGATCTGCTGTAGGCCGCGCAGCCCCGGTAGAAACGCCTGCTCGGGATGCGCGCTGCCGTCAGCCCAGCGGTTGCGCGGGGTGTACATTCGCTCGACCAGGCCACCGACGGCGCGTGTGCGGTGCCAGTTCGAGAACGTCCAGTCCGCGTCGATGCTCAGCATTGGTTTCTTCATTTTTTCACGGCCCGCTCGGAGGGTCCCCCGCGGGGGGCTCCGTGGTGCAATACAGCGTGAGCGTGGCCGGCACCGCGGTGCCGAGCGTAATCAGGCCCATCAGTGGCGAGTACCACTCGTAGCTGACCCGTACCCGGCCCGCGCCAAGTCCGTCACATTCCTTTGGATCCGGGCTCCACTCGTGCTCGGTGAGGCCCCAGAAGTATGACCAGCCCGTGTTGGACGCTGGGCGGTGCTCGTCGACCGCGATTTTCGCATGCGGTGGATCGGGGCTGCGCCGCATGTACGTGTAGCGGTAACATCCGCTCGAGCCGCCCCAGGACCCAAGGGCGAGCCCGCCTAGGAGGCAGCACCAAGCGAGCGGCCGCTCACGTTTCATCGAACCAGGCGCCATCCGACCTCTTTCTGTGCCATCGACTTCTCCGCCCGGGACACCCCAACGAAGCCCTTCAGCCGTGTGGGAGTTGGCTCCTTCCGAGCCCATACGACGAATTGACGCGAAAGCTGCGAAGGCGTCGCGCATTTTGCTTCGCGCTGGGCGACAGCTGGCGACGCGCACGGGGCTCTGACCTTTGGCGCCGGCAACCTCGTTGGCTCGGCGGTCGGTCCTTTTGCCCGGGCAGAGATAAGGCAACCCACCGGGCCCAACCGAGGGCGGGTTTCGAGCGAATGGGCTATGGGTACGCTTCAATGCAGGTGCGCGTCCAAGACCTCGACCACGTGTATGCCGGGCGGGGGCAGCGCCGCTCTGGTGTGAGCGTTCGCTCGCTGAGTGTCGAAAGCCAATCCAATCTTTGCCTGGTCGGAACCTCCGGTGCCGGCAAGACGACGTTGCTCAACATCCTTGCCGGGGTGCTCGTGCCGACATCCGGCCGTATCTATCTGGGCGAGACCGACTTATTTGCGTTGAGCGAGGCGAGCCGAGATCGGCTTCGAGCCCGCAGCATCGGTTGTGTTTTTCAGACGTTCAATCTCCTGCAAGGCCTGAGTGCCCTGGAGAACTTGACGCTCGCCCAGCGTTTCGCCGGGATCCCTGCCGCTAAAGCCCGACATCGTGCGCTCGAGCTGCTCGAGTTGCTCAACCTGCTCGACCGCGCCCATGCCCGTCCGGCAGAGCTTTCGGTCGGAGAGCAGCAGCGCGTTGCCATCGCTCGTGCAGTCAGCAAAGCCCCGAGTCTGGTCTTGGCAGATGAGCCTACGGCGAGCTTGGATGATGAAAGCGCCCGCGCCGCGATCGATCTACTGCTCGACGCCTGTACTTTGAGCACGCTCATCGTCGTCACGCACGATGCGCGTTTGATGGCCAGGTTTAGCTCGGTCGGCTCCCTCACCGAGCTGGCCGGGCCAGCGTGAGGCCAGTGCCCCGATGCGCCTAGACCAGCTCGTCCTGCGGAACATCTCCCAGCACCGGCTGGGCTCGGTGCTCACCATGCTGAACGTAGCGCTCGGTGCATTTTTGGTCGTAGCCATTCTCCTGCTCCGCTCCGCGACCGCGGGCGCGTTTCTGGCGCCGAGCCGGGGCTTCTCCTTGGTGGTTGGCGCTCCAGGGTCTGGTTTGCAGTTGGTGCTGAACACGGTGTTTCACATCGGTCAAAGCCCCGGGCTCTTGGCTTATGAAGCGTTCGAAGAGCTCGAGCAGCATGCATCGACGGAGCTTGCGGTCCCGTATGCCGTGGGTGACGCCTTTCGAGGGTTTCCCGTCGTCGGCACCACGGAGGCGTTTTTTCATCCTCGTTTCCCCTTTCCCGCAGCGGCCACGGCGAGCGCGAAATTTTCGGTGGGCCAATCCTTTCGCTTCGATCGCCCGGCTCTACGAGCGGCTCTGGCTGAGCTCACGCGTCGAGCGACACTGGAGGGATCTGGCACCAGCCCGTCGCAGGTGGAGCCCGCTTTGAATTCAGCCGGCAGCGCTGGGGCGCTGGTCCAGGAGGCCGTCCTCGGCGCCGACGTAGCCGCTGCGCTCGATATCCGCGTTGGCGACCGAATCGAGCCCACCCACGGGGTGGGCGCTACTGGTACGGCGCATCACATGCCACGGCTCTGGGACGTGGTGGGAATTCTGCGGCCCACCGCGACGCCCATCGACAACCTGGTGCTGATCAACCTCGACTCCTTCTTTCGCATCGAGGATCACCAAGCTGGCGTGATTCCCGAAAGCGGGAAACCAGCCATCTCGTCAGTCGTGCTATTTCCGAAGGCGGGTGTTCACAAGGCACTACTGCTCAGTCAGCTGAACAAGCGTACGCAGCTCCAGGTTGCTGACGTCGACAGCGAGGTCCGTCAACTTTTGAACATCATCGGTAACGTCGACCAGATATTCTTCGTGATTGCACAGCTGGTGGTCTTGGCCGCCGCCGCGTCCGTCACGGTCGCCATCTACAATACGCTCGCCGTGAGGCGCCGGGAGCTGGCCATTTTGAGGATTCTGGGAGCCCGGCGCCTGACCATTTTTGGCCTCGTGGTGGGCGAGGCCGCGCTCTTGAGCGCCATCGGGGCAGCCATGGGCTTGGGGCTTGGACACTGGGTCGTTTGGGTCACCGCGAGCTGGGTACAAGAGAGGGCTGGGGTCCGCCCTTCGGCTGCGGTATTCTTGCCGGAAGAAGCTTTGGCCTATGTCTTGGTGGTCATGGCTGGCGCGTTGGGAGGGTTGTTGCCTGCGTTCAAAGCCTATAGGACCGATGCCGCAGCCCACCTTTCCCCCTTGGCGTGACGACGCGGAGCCGTTTTGACGTGAAGAAATTTCGGCTGAGCGAGGTGCTAGAGATCGTCGTGCTGGGTGCGGGTGTGGTCCTCCTGGTTCATTTTTCGTGCGGCAACGATGCCGACGTCGAGGCAGAGCGAGCCAGCAAGGTGTTCTCTGCCGCCCGACCACAACCCGCCGCGGCTGACGTCAGCGCGGGTGGCGAGTCGCGTCGCCGTGTGGTGGAAGAGGCGCTCGCGGACCTGCTCGGTGGCATCGCAACTGGGCGTGTCAGCGAAGCACGACGCTCGGAGATCCAGAACGGCTTGAGCGCCCTGCTCGAACGTTCGGGCTGGGGCAAGCCGCAGAACCGCGCCTCTGCCGCCGGCATCGTCGTTCAGCAGATGTTCGATCAGGCAAAGCTTCAGACGGTCAGCTCGGAGCTTGGTTTTCGCCAGCGTCAGGCCATCCAAGCCATGGCCAAGGAGCTGACTCGCCAGTTGTTACTCTTGGCGGTGGGAGCTTCCGCAGGCGCCGACGGCATCGTTGCCGCGCTGCCGGCTGGCCACGAGCGGTTGAGCTGGAGCAAACTGGGCGATTTTTCGTACCAAGAGGGAGGTCCACTGCCGAGCGAAGTGCTCGCCCTAACGGGCACCCGAGTGGGCATTCCGGGCTTCATGCTGACGCTGGGCGAGGCGGACAAAGCTCGCGAGTTTATCCTCGTCGAGTCACTCTGGGGATGTTGCTTCGGGAGCGTCCCGGCCTTGAATCAGACACTGCTCGTGAGCATGAAGGCAGACCAGGTTGCCGACTATACCGCCGCGCCCATCGTGGTAGTGGGAACGTTGGAGGTCGGAGAGGTGAGGGAGGGCGGCTTTGTGACGAGCTTGTACCGGCTCAGGGACGCTAGCGTGAGCTCGGTAGGTACCCAACCCGAGCCTTGACCTTGCGGTGGTGTGTGACTTTAGATTTGGTCGGTGGCTGACGCGGTCATTCGGTCGGCGCGCGGCGAGAGCTTGCGGTGCAGCGCCCGATAGGTGTTCAATTGTTCCGCAATCGTGCCGACCAACGCCTGAATGTCCGAGTGCGTTTGGTGGGAGTTTAGCATCAGCCGGAGGCCCGCGCGGCGCCGGGGGACGGCGGGGAAGCAGGCCACGTTGACGTAGTAACCGCGCCCGAGCAGCGCGGCTGCAATGTCCACGGCTAGCTTCTCATCGCCGATCGGAATGAAGCGAATCGGCGAGCGGCCAGCGGCAACCACCGGCACGCTTTCGCGCGCGGCGGCGCGCTCGAAGGTGTCGATGCGCGCCACGACTCGTGCTTGCAGCAACGGTAGCTCGTCGGAAAGGTGGATTTTAGCCGAGGCGATGCCCGCGCCGAGCTGGGCCGGCTGTAGCGGTCCGGAGAAGATGAGCGTGCGCCCACCGGTGAGCAGCCGATCGGCGAGCTCGCCATCGGGTACGACAATTCCGCCGCCTGCCGCGGCGAAGCTCTTGGAGAGCCCGAAGATCACGGCCATCCGTTCATGGATGCGCCGCCGGCCGAGCACCGTGCCGGCGCCATTCTCGCCACTCCAGCTCACGCCGTGAGCATCATCGACGTAGGCGAAGAGTGAGGGCTGCCGGTCGAGTAGTGCGAACAACCCGTCCACGTCGACCACGTCGCCGTGCATGCTGTAAATTCCGTCGCACAGGTAGAAAACACGCTCGTGCGTGGCCGAGAGCGCGTGAGCCCGTTCCTCGAGGCGATCCAGCCGATTGTGCGGGACCGGTTCGCAGGGTACCCCGCGCAGGCGCAGCTCAGGTAGCGCGCCTTGTACGCTGGCGTGAACTTGAACATCGTACAATACCGCGTCTCGGTCTCCAACCAATACGGGCAAGGCGCTCAGGTGCGCCAAGGTGGCGCTCGGGGCGAGCACTACAGGGGAGCCGCCGACCATCTTCGACAACAGCTGCTCATAGTCTCGGTAGAGCGGCGCTGCGACATAGGCACGCGAGGTCGAGAACTGAACGCCGTAGCGCAGAATTGCTTCGCAAGCGGCTGTCTTCAAACGAGCGTCGGTTTCCAGCCCTAGATAAGAGCAGCTGCCAAAGTTCACGAGCTGCTGTCCGCCGAGAGTGATGCAGCGACCATCGAATCTTTCATCCTCCGCAAACCGGCTGACGAGGCCTCGTGCTCGGGCGAGGGACCACGACCGTGCGGCAAAGCTAAGGCGTTCTTGAGCTGGGGATCGACGGGCAGGGATAGCAAGTGGCATTGTTTCCTCGGTTTCTTGGGTTCACCAGGGCGCCACCGGCATACCTAAAAAGATGTCGCGCAGCTGTAACATGTCGCAAAATGGGACATTAGTGTCTCATAGTGGGACGTCGCTGGCGTGAAGGTTTCGCGTTGAATTCATGCTCGAGTCGACCGAGGGGTTTGGGCCGGCTGTGCGGCACCAGGCTTTCGGGGCTGTGTCATGTCGCCGGCGCGCGGAGTCCCCTGGCCGTCCAGCAGACTTGGGCTGTTCGCCGAACCAAGTAGCGAAGGCACTGCGGTGGCTGCAGCGTGACTTGGTGGCTCGCGTGCCGAGAAGAGCTGATGCAACAGCTCCTCGTCGCCGTCAAACAGGTGTCATGAACGCCGCTACCTTGCTCGCCCTGACCGCTTGCGCAATCGAGGTGGTGATGGGGAGCTTGGCTCTGGCTTTTGCTCGAGCGCAGGGTTGGCGACATTTTCGCGTCTTCGCGTTGATCGCGTTCTCTGCCGCCGCTTATAGCGCTGGCAACTCGATATTCGCCAGCGTGGGGCCTGCTTCCGGTCTGGTCATTTGGGCGTCGCGCATCAACCTGGCGCTCGGCTGTGTTCAGTGTGTGATGTGGATTGTTTATGTTCGTCGCCAATACGGAGATCCTCTGGCGCGCTCAGACAAGACCGTGCTTCTTGCCCTGGTTGCGATTGGCGCGTTCGGCTTAGTGACGCCCTGGGTCATGTCAACGTCCGTCGTGCAACAGAGCATTGGCTGGGCCGGAGTGACCTATCAAATTGCCACCGCCACGCCGCTGGGGTCACTGTTGATGCTCCTCATGCCGTTGTCCCTGGTAGTTCCAGCGCGCACCTACCTGCGCAAAGCGCGCCTCGGTGCTCCGGGTGCGCGAGCGCACGTGGTCGGTTTTTCGGTCTTTTTTGTGACGAGCGTCAACGAGGTGCTGGTTGGATCGGGCGTCGTCGACAACCTCTATCTCATCGACGTCGGCTTTCTCGCTGCGGTCTTGTCCGTGGCGGGCGAGATGACCTACCGCGTGACCTGTGACGCGCAGCGCCTGGAACAGCTGTCCGACAACCTGGCTCGCCAAGTCGAGGAGCGCACGCGGGAGTTGATCCATGTCCGTGACAACCT
>JANOIG010000140.1:0-58052 GCA_031407405.1 Deltaproteobacteria bacterium | reverse complement strand
AGCTCCGAGACCGCCTCGAGGATCCGGGCGCCATTGGAGGCAAGCGCTACGCCCCGCGCGCCGCCTCTGCTCGAGCAGAGAAAAAGCCAGCACGAGCAGCGCTGTGGAGCGCGCGCTGGGCGACGCAGGTGCAGTGCCGAGCGCGCACCCCTGCTGCTGCGAGGGCGGGGGCTCGGCGTTGGAACTGGCTTCGACGGGAGCTGGCTCGAAAGGCTCACCCTCGAGCACCACGTCCACGCACTGATAGTAGAGTGCGTCACGGACCGGCACGTTGTAGATGAACTGCGTCAGTTGCAGCGTGCAATTGGCACACGCCTCTCGGGGCAGCGTGACCGGGTGCTCCACATGCTCGAGCTCGCCGGCGAGGTCCATGACGTAGTCGAGAATGAGCTCTCCTTCAACTGGCAAAAGCTGGGTGGGATCATCTCGATCGGGGTCCGACGGCGCACTGCTACGCTGGCTAAAAGAGTCGTCCCCCTCCAAGTCGAACGCGAGCCGGAAATAGCTCGGGTGCTGCACGTAGGCATCCCAAGTGACCATGATGGCCTCACCCGGCCGAAAAACGCTGACTTTTTCTGCAACACGCCCCGGACTGCGCTGCCCACAGGGGCCGGTACCGAGGTTCGAGCCGGGTCTTCCACTGGCCCGAGGTGGTGGCGACAGCAGGTCGATGTGGGCCTTGCTGGCGGAGCTGCTGAGCAAGCCGCCGCACAGCGCGAGGCCGAGACCGACGTTGCGATGACGAACGCGCATGGCAGAGGAGACTACCCAAAGGCCCGCAGGGCGTCCAAGGAAGCTTCTGTTCAAATGAGCGAGGCGTCGCTGAAGCTTTTTTCGTAGTCGCTGGCTTCGATGGCCAGGGCCTGGGAGGTGGGGGTCAAACGCGCGCTGACGTCGAGCATCACCGCCACCTCTTCGGTTCGCTGGGCACCCAGGCTCTCTTCGTAGCGGCCCGGGTGAGGGCCGTGAGGCACGCCAGCTGGGTGCAGCGTCAGGCTGCCCCGACCCACGCCAATCCGTGACGAAAATTGCCCGTCCACATAGAACAGGACCTCGTCCACATCCGCTGATAGGTGTGGGTAGGGGCAGGGGACTGCCTCTGGGTGAAAGTCGAGTGGGCGCGGTACGAAGCTGCAGATCAACGCGCCCTGTGCCTCGAAGGTGCCGTGCCAGGTGGGAGGCAAGTGCACCGAGCTGACGCGCGGCTGAAAGTTCAGGATGGGAAACGCCCACGGGTACACGCTCCCGTCCCAGCCCACGACGTCGAGCGGGTTGTGAGGGTAGATGAACTTTTGGCGCAGCGGCCCGTCCTTGATCCAAACCTCCCGGATCCCCTCGTCAGACGGAGCGCGAAAGGCGGGCCGCTTGAAGTCGCGGTGGCTGTAGGGCGCATCCATGCGCAGTTGGCCGACGGGGTTGCGAAAGCGAGCGGGGATGCCGACACCCCCGAAGAGCTCCATGGATAAAAAGTGTTGGGGCTCGCCCTCGTCAAAAATCATGCGGTACAGCATGCCTTTGGGCAATAGGACATAGTCCCCAGCCGCAAACTTCACGTCACCGAGCAAGCTGCGCACCGTTCCATGACCGGTGAGGACGAAGAGCAGCTCGTCAGCGCCTGCGTTGATGCTGTAGCTCTCATCGCTGTGAGTGGGCAAGAGGCAGCTCAGCACCAGATCGTGATTGTAGAGAAGCGGCACGCGGGCATGGCTAGCGCTGGGCAAAGACGCTTTGGCGGGCGACCCCGCCGCTTTTGAGACCCCTTCCAATGCAGCCTTGCCTAGCGCCAGAGTGGGGTAATGGTGACGTGACAAACCCGAAGCGATGAGCCTCGAGCCGGCACCGACGTGGGTGTCGTACGGCTCAAAAACAGCCGCCCCATCGGCTTGCAGGGCCTGAGGGCGCTGCTCGTGGTAGGCGATGGTGTATGGGCCGTCGAAGCCTTTGCGCGTCATACACGCTTCGTAACGTAGGCGGCCGGACGCGCTCCGCAGCGCGGTATGGTGTTTGGCCGGCAGCTCACCAAAGCACAGGCGGTCTAACATGTCTCCCCCTTGGCCTTCTGTTGCTCGCGTTCAATGCTCTCGAAGAGGGCGCGGAAGTTGCCGGCGCCAAAACCCTGGTCGCCCTTGCGCTGGATGACCTCGAAAAAAAACGGGCCGGCCTCCGCATTGCCGTACAGGCCCGCCGAGTCCTTCAGAAAGATCTGCAACAGGTAGGCGCCTCTGGCCGCGCCATCGACCAAGATCCCGAGCTCACGCAGCTCAGCGATGTCTTCGTCGATGCGCTCCACGCCTTCGCGCTCGAGCCGCTCCGGAAGGAGCTCGTAGTAGCTGCCCGGCGTGGGCATGAACTCGACACCGCGGCTGCGCAACCCCCGCACCGCGCTGATGATGTCGGTGGTCGCGAGGGCCACGTGTTGGACGCCGTCGCCGCGGTTGTCCTCGTGGAAAAGGTTGATCTGGGAGCTCTTGAACGCCGGGCGGTAGGGCTCGTTGTTGGCGAACTTGATCTTGGTGCTCGGGTCCCACATGACCGCGGAGCGCAAGCCGGAGCCGTGGTTTACGGGCTGCGCCGGGCCGCCGCCGCGCGCGACGTCTTGGGTATGGAATTGGACGTCCCAGAAGCGCTCGAACCCCATGACGTGCTCGAGCCACAAGAGCGCGGGGCTCATGGTCTGAAAATTGGACGTGACGTGGTCGATGCTCGAAAAACCAAAGCAGTTGGTTCCGCCGCGCGGCGGGCTGTACAGCTCGAGGCCGGGAAAGAGGCTGGGGTAGCCCTGGCGCTCGACGAAGCGGAAGGTGGTGTCGCCAAAGGGCGTGGTGATCGAGAATGTCTTGTACCAACCCTCTTGGTCGAGTTCAGTCTGAATTTCACTGATCGGGTTGCCGCCGCTCTGGTCGAGCGCGGCGAAGGTGGCCGCGATGTCCTCGACCTCGAACGCGAGGGTGCCCACCCCATCGGGGTGGCGGCTCAGGTAGCGCGCCGCGCGGCCTCCCTCGCCCTCCGGCTGCGAACATACGATGGTGGCACCAGCGGCCGCGAAGACCAGCGAACGTTGTCGCCCCTCGCGCGTGAGCCGTGGGCCACTCTGGCCGACCTCGGCAAAATCCAAGCAGCCCGTGTAGAAGCGGCGGCTGCGCTCGAGATCGCGTACGTAGTAGTGGAGGCCGAGCAGCCTGAGCAGGCCCAGCTTGCTCTTTACTGTCGTCATGCTGCGACTACCTCCTGCTCAATCGTGCCAAACAGGTTCTCCCCGTCGGCGCCGCGCATTTCAATGCGCACCACGTCGCCGACGTTGAGGAACCCCGTGGTCGGCGCCCCGAGCGCGAGTGTTTCACGGCAGCGCTTCTCGGCCAGGCACGACACGCCCGCCTGCTCGTCTTCATTCGAGACGGTACCGCTGCCTAGAATGGTACCCGCCGTGAAGTCTCGGGTCATGGCGATGTGCGCGATCAAGTCGTGAAAGGAAAAATGCATGCCGACGCCAGCGTTGGCTTCCCCTACCTTCTGACCGTTGACATAGCAGTGCATGGCGAGGTGCAGGCGGCCTTCGTGCCAGGCAGGCCCGAGCTCGTCAGGCGTGACGGCAAACGGAGAGAACGCCGTGGCGGGTTTGGAGTTGAAGAAGCCGAAACCTTTCGCCAGCTCCGCGGGGATGAGGTTTCGGTAGCTCAAGTCGTTCGCCAACATCACGAGCTGGATCGCCGACTCGGCGTCTCGCGCGCTCACCCCGCGCCGAACGTCGCCAAGAATGACACACACCTCCGCTTCGAAATCCAGGCCCCAGCGGGGGTTGGGCAGTGGGATGGGAGCGCACGGCCCGAGCAATGCTCCTGACCCGCCCTGGTAGACCAGCGGCTCGGTCTCGAGCGTGGCGGGCGGCTCGGCACCCCGTGCGCGACGCACGAGCAGGATGTGGTTGATGAACGCCGAGCCATCGACCCACTCGTAAGCCCGAGGTAGGGGGGCGAGCAGCCGTTTGGGGTCCAGGCGTTCCGCCCCAGTGTCACCCTCGAGCCCGGCTGCCAGGACCTTCAAGCGGGGTCCGCACACGCTCCAGTCGTCGAGCGCACGCTGCAGGGTGGGCGCGATGTCGTGCGCCGATCGGTGATGAGTGCCGGCGCGGCTCACGACCACGAGGCGCCCATCTCGGCTACCGTCGTCTACACTAGCGAGCTTCATGCTAAGACACTCATGTCGGTGAGCGGCTGGCCTGGGACGTCAAGTAGTCCAGACCGAGGGCGATGGGATGCTTCCCGCCATGATAAATCTCGAGCTCTTCGAGCCGCAAATGGAGTTTGCGGCCGAGCTCACTGTCGGCAGCCCCCAGCTGCGTCAGGCATTCGAGCAGCTTCCAGCGCAGCAGCCACTCGTGGGGAAAGCTCGCCTCGATTTCGGCGTGAACGGTGCCGAGCCGGGCGGCAGCCCGTGGGTCGCTCGGGTTGGTGTGGGCCGTCGCTGCGTAGAGCTGCTCGAGCCGGGCCAGGGTGGGGGACGCTGCTCGCGGCTTGGGCACGACTGTTCGCCGGCCGAGCCCCGCGCCGCGCGCGTGCTTGCCGAGCGGCGATACTTCGGGGCACGCCGAGCCCGCGCCGGCCGTGACGACACGCTCGGCGAGCAGCAGCGGGTAGGGGCCCTCGAGGCGGATGGGGGCTCGGTCTGGCCACTCGAGCTGGACGTCGGTCAGCCACAGCGTTGGCTCCGGGGAGTGCCAAAGCCCCCGGCTGGCCTTGCCGCTCACGTGTAGACCGGACGCGTATTTCAAAGTCACGTAGCCGCGCGGGTCGCGCTCGGGTGCCAGCACATCGCTCTCGAGCTGACGTGGATCGGTGCCATCTGCGAGGCGCCCCACGGGCACGAAGTACGCTTGTTCGAGCTGACCGATGAAGCGCCCGCGATGCGCCAGCGAGGCACCCGCCTCGAAACCGAGCAGTAGACCGGTGCCCTCACCCTCGGCCGCCGACAAGGTCCCGATGACCTGAGTGCCGCCCGGCAAGTACACGCTGCAGGGCTCCCGGCTGAGCAGAGCGGCTTGAACCGCGTAATTGCCGCCGATGTCGTAAGCCAAGGTTTGACTGACCTCATCCAATACCGCGTGCAGGTGTTCGAAATCGCGAGCCACAAAGAGCTGTGGTTGCGGCTGGGTGATGTCGTACCCGACTCGGGTGCAGTCCGGCGTCAGCGCCGTCTTGGTGACCTCGGGTCGGTGGCAGAAGTGGCTCTCTCCCAGCGAGGACAGAAGGCCTGCGCCATAGAGTCGGTAATCCTTAGGGGTGCCTACCAACCCGTATTCGGCCGTCCACCAGTAGAGCCGAGCGACGCGTGCGGCTTCGCTCGGCTCTCCCAGTGTGGCGACCGCTTGTTCCAGCTCCAACTCTGCGGCTCGAATGTCGGACGGCTTGTCGGAATGGCCCTGCTTGAGGTCGGACAAAAGCCGTACGGCTTGGTCGACGCGGGCATCGGCAGGGCTGGAGAATGCGCGGGCTCCGACGTCCCCGACCGCACGCACGTAGGCGGCATACCGCGCATCAATCAAGATGGGTGCGTGGCCCGCCGCCTCGTGAATGATGTCGGGCGCGGGTGTGTACGGCAGGTGCTCCGGGGTGCGAATTTCTGCCGCGATGGGCAGCACCCCCATGGCCTGGAAGGCTTGAAAAGCGCGCGGCGGAATGAAACCGTCCACGCATACCGCCTGCCAGCCAATGCCCTCGAGGGCGCGGTTCATTTGCTCGATGCTCGGGATGCGCTCGGAGGAGATGCCGCTCTGCGCCAAGCCCCGAGTGTAGGAGGGATGGGCCGTGCGCTCGAGGCGATGCTGCAACTGCAGAAGCACGAAGCGCCACACGGCCTGATCGATCGCCGTGTAGCGGCTCGGGTCCTGATCGACGATGAAAGGCTGGAGGTAGTCCGGAATCGACCGATGTGGGTCCGAATACGAGGTGCTCCGGTCGACATCGCCCTCTGGGGGCTGCGTCTCCACTCGGGGATCTTAGCTCAAACCGCTGCCCGTGCCGGTGGGGCCGAGCCTCCAGGCGAAAGTCAGCCAAAAAAGGTGCTTTGGGGCCGGTATCGCGTTATTCAGTCGGTCATGGTGGCCGGGCTGGCGTCGTGGCAAAATTTCGTTCTTGGCCCATGCCGAGCGTTCGGAGGCATTCTCGCGTTGGCGGCGTCGGCCGCGGCGGCTCCACGTGAGGCGCATTTGCCTTCGGCCGCGACACCCGATGCAAAAGTGACGCAGGCACGCCCGCCGGTATCCGCCGTCCTCTCGAGCACGCCGTTGCCGAGGTTCTTCACCGTGGAGCTGACCCGAGCCGGGGAGCTGTTTGCGGATGGGAAGCGTTTGAGCTCCGGCTCGGAGCTTGTTTTAGAGGCGCAACGCTCCGCAGACACCCGCGCTTTCGCGGGCGCTGCGGTATTCGGTAGCGCGGAACGCGACGGGCTGCGCCTGCGTGAGCTGAGGGAAGCACTCAGCCGTGCCGGTTTCGTTCGAGTGTTCAGCGTGGGGCGAGACGCGCCACCGGAGCTCAGCGCCGCGGCTGGGCGGCCATTGCTAGCTGCCGCGCGGCACACCGCGCCGGCGCCGGGGTCTGGCGACCCCGCGCTCGGGGAGGAGCCCGCGGGCGTACAGGTCGTGACCGTAGGCCTGCACGTGGGTGGCGCCTACAAGGACGAATCCAGTCGGCGTCACCTCGTCGGGCTGTTCGAGAAAAAGTTCGATGATTTCCAGCGCTGTCATCTCCTGGCCGGTCAGCACGCGCAAAACGCCTCCTTTGGCGTCGACCTGCTCGTGCCTACGGTGGGCGGCACGGCCACGATGCGCCAGACCCGCACCCGGCTGACGGGTGAAGGTTTCCAGGGCTGCATGCAACGGGTTTTCCAAACGATTCGATTTGGGCCACCCCCGACCGGGCGCCCCGAGATTGTCAGCTATTCCCTGCTGTTCAAGCCGGCCAAGCCTCGATAGGTGTCGGATGGAGGGGTGTGGGCTCCGGTGAGACGGTGTGCTGCCGTCCCGTGTCTACCGCGACGATCTCGAGTTTGCTTTTCTAAGGCTCACCGGGGGGAGCGCCGTTCTCTCTGGACTGGAGTTGCGCAAAGCGACCCACCCAAACGCAGAATGAAGACCGGTAAGCATACGAATGACGTGCTGATGGGGCGTCTGTCCTATCGCCCCGAGCAGGCGACATTGATCGACAATGTCGAGAGCCCATCGCTCCCACCGCGACCCCCAACCGAGAAAAACCGTGGTGTATTGACGCTGCTGACCGGCCCGCTCAAGGGCACCATCATCACGCTCGACGAACGCGGTGAGGTCACGCTCGGGCGGAGTAAAGAAGCAACGGTGCTCATTCCCGACCCAGGGCTGTCGCGAATTCACGCACGCATCTTTCGCCGCCGGAGCCCGACGCGGACAGAATTCTACATCGAAGACTGCGCCAGCACGAACGGCACGTTGGTGGCAGGGCAGCGCATCAATGAGCCCACGCTGCTCAGCGACGGCGTCCGCCTTGGCTTGGGACGGCGAACTTCACTGAAGTTCTCTTTGCAGGACGCGTTGGAAGAGCAAGAGCTGATTCGCGTGCACGAGTCGGCGCTCCGGGACCGTTTGACCGGTGTCTACAACCGCGGCGCCTTCGACGATCGCTTACACAGCGAGTTTGGCACCAGCCGTAGCCGCGGCACACCCTTGGCGCTGTTGCTCTTCGACATCGACCATTTCAAACGGCTAAATGATAGCCATGGCCACCAGGCGGGCGACGCCGTGCTGCGCGCCGTTGCGCAATGCGTGCAGACGACGATTCGAACCGAGGACGTGCTGGCGCGTTATGGCGGCGAAGAGTTTGCTGTGATTCTGAAAGGCGTTTCATCGCGCAGCGCGTTTGTAATGGCAGAACGGGTCCGTGTCGCCGTCGAGGATGAGCGGACGACCTGGAATGGCAAGACCATCGGCGCGACAGTGAGCGTGGGCGCGGTGCACGCCCAGAGCGCCAAAGCGCTCGAGAGCCCGGCGGCCATGATCGCGGCCGCCGACGCGGCGTTGTACGAGGCCAAGCATCAGGGCCGCAACTGCGTCGTAATGGCGTAACGCCGGCTTCTCTGCCCTGTTGCGGCAGAGCCGGGACGCCCCAGGTCTGAGCTGGCCTGAGCACGAGGGCTGGGCTATAGGTTCGGCTGTCATGACGGCCTTGAAACTGTATCGCCCCGACCGCGGGGATTATCGCGCTTCCATCACCGCGTTGCGGAATCTCCTGCGCTCGGGTGAGCTCACCGCGCTGGATACCGAGGCGGGCGGCAAAGTAGAGGACGTGGTGCGGAACATCCTCGACCAGGTGGCCCGTGGCGGAGACGCCGCCGCGGCTCGGCTCACGTCGGAGCTGGATCGGGCTCAGATCTCCAAGGAGAGTCTGCGAGTCCCGCCGGAGCTGCTCGAGCGCGCCCATCGCGAGGCGGATCCCGAGCTCATGGCCCTGATCCGCCGCGCGGCGGCCAATGTGCAGGCGTACCAGGAGCACATTTTGTGGAAGTCTCCCGAGCCCTTGCAGCGCGACGGTCGCCGTTTGGGCGTGCGCTACACTCCGCTCCAGCGCGTGGCGGTGTACGTTCCGGGTGGGCGCGCTCTCTACCCGTCCACGGTCGTCATGACTGTCGTACCGGCGAGGGTCGCGGGTGTGCGCGAGGTCGTCATGTTTTCTCCACCGACAGGCGGGGAGATCGCACCTTTGGCGCTGGCCCTGGCCTGGGAGCTTGGTGTGCGCGAGGTGTATCGGTTGGGCGGGGCAGTAGGGTTGGCCGCGGCGGCATTCGGTACGGAGACGATCGCGTCCGTCGACAAGATAGTGGGGCCCGGCAATGCGTTCGTCGCCGAGGCCAAGCGCCAGCTATTCGGTCGCGTCGGCATCGACTCGATTGCGGGGCCGAGCGAGGTGTTCATCGTGGCGGACGATTCGGCAGATGCGCGCTGGGTCGCCGCCGACCTGTTGGCTCAAGCGGAGCACGACCCGGGTTCTGCCATTCTGGCGACCCCGTCACTCACTCTGGCTGAGCAAGTCGTCATGGAAGTCGAACGTCAGCTCGCCACTCTGGAGCGTGGCGATGCGGCCAGACGCTCCCTCGAGCGTTACGGCGCGGTCATCGTGACCGAGGGGCTCGAGCAGGCTTGCGGCCTTGCCAACGACTTTGCGACCGAGCACTTGCAAATCATCACGCGCTGCGACGAGTACTGTTTGGAGCGCATCGAGAGTGCCGGGGCCATTTTCGTCGGAGCGCACACGCCGGTGCCGCTCGGGGACTACTATGCCGGCCCGTCGCACGTCTTGCCGACCGGTGGTACCGCCCGCTTTTCGGCGCCCCTCAGCTGCAATGACTTTCTAAAAGTATCGAGCCTCATCCGTTACACCGCGGCCGACCTCGAGGCGGACGCCCAGGACGTCATGGCATTCGCGCGCCGAGAAGGCTTTACAGCGCACGCCCGAGCCATCGAAATTCGAACCCGGCGTTAACAGGAATCCAGCTGCGCGCCCTCACTAGCTGGGGCGCGCGCGGTTCTCGATTTTTGGATACGGAGCACGCGCGCGGGTTCGATTTTTGGTGATACAAAGCCCGGCGCCGCAGGCGCCGCCCAAACAACAATGACGAGCGCGTCTGCACTGGTACAAGAGAGAGAACCGTGTGCGCCCTCACTAGCTGAGGCGCACGCGGTTCTCGATCGTTCCGAGTGAGACAGCGGTCTACCCGCGATACTGAATGTCGTCGAGGTAGATCACGGCGCCTTGAGCGTTGTCTTCGCGGTGCAACAAGACGCAGAACACGGTCATGACGCTCGAGAGGTCCACGTCATTGACGTAGATCGAGTGCTCGCTCCAAGTGGTGGTCAGCTTGACTTTTCCGGCGGTCACGTCGAACGAATCGCGGTGGCGCGTCTTGATGTCGCCGAGGCCGCCCGCGCGAAACTCCGCCGTTTCAGCGCCTGAGGTGCCCTTCGCCCAGAATGAGATACGCCGGTAGCCCGCCGCGGACAGGTCATCCCCCGGTGCCTCCCCCTCGTTGCCCAGCCGGTTTTTCCAGCAAATGCCGCCGAAATCTCCTGTTTTTTCGAGCTCTATTTTCCACGCGTCGGGCGGCGAATGGGCTTCCCCGGCAGCCGCTTTTTCCAAATGGATGCGGCGCTTGGCGCCCACGTTTTCGGTGGTCGGATACGCGGTGCTCACGTCCAGCACCGGCACGGGGCGAGCTGCGGCCCTGGAAACAGACTCCGTTGCTGCGACCGGTTGGGTCGAGGGCTCTGGCTTTGACTCTCGCCGGCAATGGACGAGCAAGACCAGGCTGCCCATGCCGAGCAGCAAGCTAGGAATGGCTTTCAACATGCGCGCAGAGAGTTATTGTGCCGCGACAATCCGGTAAACAGCCCCGGGAGTGAGAGTGGTGACGTACATCTCGCCTGCGTTGTCTTGACCGAACGACGAGATGTTGTCGATACCCTGTCCTGCAAACTGATCCGTGATCTCGACCTTGTCCACGGCCTGGCCATTCTGGATACGGAAACGAAAGAAGCGAGCGCTGTTGTAGTCGGCGTAGATATACGTGCCCCGCAGCCCTGGCACATCGCTGCCACGATAGACGTAGCCCCCTGTGACAGATGTTCCGACCCCGCGCCCATACGCATCGACGGGCAAGGTCAGCCCAGCCGGAGTGCCCTGACAGCCGGCTTCGCCGGGGCGGCAATTGGGGCCCTCCATGATCCTCCAGCCGAAATTCGTGCCGGCAGGGGTGCTGGCCGGCAAATAGTCGATCTCCTCCTGCGCTGTTTGCCCGACGTCGCCGATATATAGGTCCCCATTGCAAGCGTCGAAGCTGAAGCGCCATGGGTTACGCAAACCGTAGGCCCAGATTTCCCCGCGTGCATCCTGCGCCACCAGGTTCCCCTCGGGGATACTGTAGGCATTGTTGACCGCGCGCCCCGTGGGATCGAGGCGCAGGATTTTCGCGAACAACGTGTCGAGCGCCTGGCCATTGCCGTCCGGATCGTTCTGCGAGCCGCCGTCGCCATAGCCGAAATAGAGCATGCCATCGGGACCGAAAGCGAGCATGCCGCCATTGTGGTTGGACTCCGGATGCGCATTGGTGAGGACTACCCGCTGGCTGCCGGCGTTGCCCAGGCTGCGGTTGTCAGGGTCGACGGAGTACTCTGCGATCACGGTAGTACCCGCGTTGAGCCCTCCACCCCCCGCCGACGAAAAATGCAGGTAAAATAGCCCGTTACTGGCGTAGTCGGAATGAAACGCGAGCCCGAGCAGTCCGCGCTCACCGGCGTTGGTGATTTGGTTCGCGATGTTCAAAAACGGCGTTTGCTCGAGCACGCCATTCACCATCACTCGCACGGCGCCGTTCTTCTGTAGGATGAACAAACGCGAGTCGTCTCCCGGCACGCCGGTTACGAGGAGCGGCTGGTTGACGTCATCGGTCACCAAGCTCAGGGCCAAATTCGGAACGCCACCTTCCGGCGCCGCGCAATTGGCCGTGGGCAAAACTGGATCGACAGTGGGACCTTCACCCCCGCTGCCGCCGTTGCCACTGCCTGGGTTGCCGCCGGCGTTCGCGCCGCCCGCGATGGGCAGGCCTACCTGTTGCCCTTCGGTGCCGCCGCTGCTTGCGCCGCCGTTGGCTGCGATCTGCCCGTCACCTGCGCTGCCGTCCGTCCCGCTACCCCCCGCGCTTGGCTGTTGAGTGTCAGTGCCGCCAGCGCCGGGCAACAACGTGCCGTTGTCAGCGCCAGGCGTGCGATCCTCGGAGCTGCACGCGACGACGACGAGACTGCCGCACGCAAGGACGAGGCCCGCGACCGCGACGAACCGGGGCTGGAGAAGACGCTGACTCATTTAGAAGAACCTCCGAACCTGAGGATAGCCAACGGCGGGGGGAACGAATAGGGACAACGCCCGGCGCGGCCCGCTATGAAGCCATGCACGCCCTATCATAACCAATCCAGCGAGAATTATCCGGGCCGGCGCGATTGTGACAACCCGCCGGGCTAGGATGCCCCTGTGGCGATTTGGACCAAATCTCCGGTAAGGGGTCCCGATCGAGGAAAGCGCTCCGCCTCGGAGTGGTTGGGTCCTGTGTTAGGATTTCCAGCCGCACATGGAGCGCCGCCAGGGTGACATTGAAGAAACCTTGCCTCGAGAGGCGATGGGGTCACGGCGGCTCGAGCGTGGCTCGCCCGTCCTCTATGTCGCTTTCTTTTGTGACAACCCGTTCGAGTTGCCGAGCCGCCACAGCTTGAACGAGCTCACATCGGTGGCGATTGGCCGTGGCCGAGCTCGGGGCAGCCAACGAGACGTGGCTGCCGGTAGATTGGATCTCACGTTGCCGGACCCTTGGGCCTCGTCCCAGCACGCCCACCTGATGCGGTCGGGCCTGGCTTGGCAGATCGAGGATCGGCAGTCGAAAAACGGTGTCCGAATCAATGGTCATGCGGTCGAGAGCGCGCGGCTATCCGATGGAGATCTGATCGAGCTCGGTCACACGCTGCTTTACTATCGTGAGGACGGCGGCGTGGCACCGGACCTCGGAGAGCCCGACGTCGCACCCGTCGCCGAGGCCGCAAGCAGCGCTAGCTTCATGACCTTATCCGGCGAGCTGGCTCGCGAGATGGCGAAAGCCTGGGACTTGGCAGCATCTGACCTACCGCTGCTGATCCAGGGTGAAAGCGGGACGGGCAAGGAGGTGTTGGCCCGCGCGCTGGCCGAGCGTTCCGCACGCCGGGGCCCGTTCGTGGGCGTCAATTGCGGCGCGATCCCTTCCCATTTGGTAGAAAGCGAGCTGTTTGGGCACGTCAAGGGTGCGTTCACCGGTGCCGACTCCAATCACGAAGGGTTGATTAGAAGCGCTCACGGAGGAACGCTCTTCCTGGATGAGATCGGCGATCTCGAGCTGGGCGCTCAAGCGGCTCTGCTCAGGGTGCTTCAAGAGCGAGAAGTGCGGCCGGTTGGGTCCGCTCGGGCAGTCGCGGTGAATGTGCGGCTGCTCTCCGCCACGCATCGCGACCTCGACCGTTTGGTCGAAACCGGGGCGTTCCGTGCGGATCTGTTGTCGCGCCTGGCGGGTTTTAGATTGCGCCTGCCGCCCCTGCGGGAGCGCCGTGAAGACGTGGGCTTTTTGGTTTCACGCCTGCTTCGGGCGCGTGAGGCGGAGCTGGGGTCGGCGCCCCGCTTTGAGCCGGAGGCGGCGCGGCGGCTGTTTCGCTATCATTGGCCGCTCAACATCCGCGAGCTGGAAAACTGTTTGCGGGCGGCCACGCTCTTGGCGCGGGGTGAGGCCATCGCAGAAGAGCACCTGCCCGAGCAGCTGCGCGGGGCACTCGGCAACGCTAGTGCCGCTTCGTTGCTCGAGCTGAGTGGGGAACAGCGCGATCAGCGCGAGGAGCTGATCCTGCTCTTCCGCCAGCATCAAGGCAACGTCAGTGCGGTCGCTCGACACCTGGGTAAGGCGCGGACCCAGATTCAGCGCTGGCTCAGGCGTTACCAGCTCGATCCACGCGACTACCAGGAATGACGAGGTCGTCAGTCTGAGAAATTTCAGGCAAAAATAGCGTGCGCAGCACGTCTTTGGGTAGGGGGCGAGGCCGGCCCTTCTGGTCGATACAGGCGAGCAAGATTTTACCTTCGACCAGCAGCTCCGGCGCCTCGTGGCCGTCCACCTCCCCATCCAGGTTCGGCCGGGTCACGACATAGTCGAACCTGACGGTAACGCGGCTCAGCGCGCCCAGGCGCGTCTCGACGCTGAGTAGATCGTCAAAATGGGCGGGCCGCCGGTAGCGCAAATTAAGCTCGACTACAGGCATGTTGTAGCCGCGCTCGACCACCTCTTTATAAGGGAGGCCGCGGCGGCGCATGTATTCCAGGCGCCCCTTTTCAAAGTAGGCCACGTAGTTGGCGTGGTGCACGACGCCCATCATGTCGGTTTCACCGACGCACACGCGCTGCACGGTCAAGGTCGAGCAGTGGTCGGGCATGCTGCTCTCGGCGCCATTGCGGCCTCGCCGGGTGCTCATCAGGTTGGCCCGCGTTTGCCCGTGCTAGGCCAAGCGTTGGATTCGTTCACGTCAATCTCCTTGGGCTGCCTCTAGGTGGGGATGTTCTTCTTCCCAGGCGTCTACCGTCTTGGGCCAGTCAGTGCCAAGCAGCCGGCTCAGCGAGCGGTCGGCGAGCATCCGACCATTGGTCTGGCAGCGAGGGCAATAGTTCACTTCGTTCTCCGCGTATCGGATGCGTTGGATCAGCGTACCGCAGCTCGGGCAAGGTTTTCTGAAGCGGCCGTGCACTGCCATGTCGGGGCGGAAAGCGGTGACTTTCTCCGGAAATTTATCCCGCGACTCCGCCCGCAGGATCTGCGTCCAATGCCTGAGCACTTGAACGGTGCTCCGGTGCAGCTTCCGGACCTCCGGGGCAGACAGGCGGGAGGTCAGGGCGACGGGAGAAAGCCCGGCAGCGTGTAAGATCTCGTCGGAGTAGGCGTTGCCGATGCCACTGAATAGGTGCGGCGCCGTTAGAGCTCGCTTCAGCGTGCGGTTTTCCGAGCACAGCCTCTGTTTGAACTGCGCGTAGCTGCACTCGAGCGGCTCCAACCCGCCGCGATCGTGTAGCGCGAGAGCTTTTTCACTCGCCACCACGTACAGGCTGGCGCGTTTGCGTGAGCTAGCCTCGGTCAAGACCAAGCTGCCTGTCGAAAAATCGAAAGCCGCCAAGCTACGCCGCTCGGCGAGCGAAGCGCCGACTTTTTTCCAGTGCAACCTGCCGGCGATCATCAAGTGCAACACCAAGAACAGCTCGCCTTCGAGGCCGATGACAATACGTTTACCCAGCCGCCGAACGGCGCCCACCTTGCGGCCGCTCACGCTGCTGATCGCCGGCTCCACCGAGCGCAGCAAGAACGGGCTCTTGAGCCGCACCCCGTTCAGGGTGGCACCTTCGGTTACCGATGTCAGGCGGTCGACGTAGACCGTGATGTCCGGTAGCTCTGGCATCGACCGAGATGCGCGACTACTTCTTGTCGGGTGCCCCCTGCGGTGTGGGCTGCGGTGTAACCCCCGGTTTGACGGCGGCGGGTTGGGTAACGGGGGGTCCCCCCGTGGCGGGCTTTGCTGGGACCGGCCCTGATTGTGCTGGCGCGGTGGGCCTCTCTGCCGACGACGGGGTAGCGGCCGAACCCTCGAGTCGTATGCTGTCGAGTAGCTTGTAGAAGGGCGCGCGTGCGGCTTTCACCGTGGCGCTGGGCCCTGTGATCTTGAAGAAGTGCTCGGCCCCGGCCGGCGTCACGACAATCGCGGCGAGCAGCCCGGAGTTGGGGCTGGCGCTCGAGCTCTGCATACCGCCGCTGAAGGTCCCCTTCGGGATCTCGAGGATGGTCTGTTGCATGTCATTGACGGTCCGATCGGACCGAACGAGCGTCTTCGGGTCGTAGGCGGAAAACTCCCCCACCCAGCGCGTGATGTTGGCGTCGACACCGCCACCGGCGATGGACACGCTGAGCTCAGCGCCCTTTTCGCCTTTGGCGCCAGGGATCTCATAGGTCGCGAGGCGAAACGGGTTCTTGGCTCCGACTTTCCATTCCGCTGGAGCGTCCCATTGGAGTGGCTTGCCTGCGACCTTCGGAGCCGCTGGTGCGGGTTTGGCCTTGGGCGCCGCGGGCGCTGGAGCCGCCACCGCGGGAGCCGGGGCGACCTCTTTGGGTGCCTCCTTTTTACAACCGGCGCCGATCGCCGCGAGCCCCAGCAGCGCCGTAATGGTCCCACGGGCCATGTGCCGCCCGCCCCGTGCCGTCAAAGGATGTTTCATCACGTCCCGTATAGTCTCCGCAAGGCAGGATGGACAAGGGTGGTCATGACGGTCACCGGGCTGCAAAAGGCGTTTTGACGCGCGTTGACGTGTTAGCCTGCGCGCGTGGGCCGCGTTCCCTCGACTTTCACACCGATGGCGAGCCTTGGCGCACAGCTCGCGGTTTTCGCCCTATTTGCGCTGTGTTTTGTGCAGTCCGCGCAGGCGCAGCCGACGCCACCGGGGACTCCTCCGGCTAGTCGGCTCATGGCGCCTGAGCCAGGCACTGCGGAGCCACCGGGTTCGCGTAGCTGGCCGTCGGCGCCCGCTGTTCCGGGGGGCGCGGGAGCGGAGACCCTGCGCTACTTGCTCGAGGGTATTGAGATTGTCGGCAACACCAAAACGCGGCGGAGGGTCGTCGAGCACTATGTGCCGTTCCGCCGGGGCGACGTCTTGGATGTCGACGACCCCGCGCTCGAGCTGACTCGATACCGCTTGCTGGGCAGCGGCTTTTTTCGAGACGTGCAGCTCTCGTTGCGCAAAGGGTCGGCTCGCGGCCGCGTGATCCTCGTGATCGAGGTCACCGAGAGAAACACTCTCGTCGTGACGGATCTGGCCATGGGTTTATCCGCGGACACGGATACTGATGGCCGACGGCGCCCTCTGGCCGCGTTTGCTGGCGTGGCCGGGGCAGAGCGTAACCTGGCGGGCACGGGGATCACTCTCGGCACTGCTCTGGCCATCTCGCAAGGAGCCACGACCGATGAAGCGATAGATCAGGTCGCGTTGCGGGTGAGGTTCTTTGATCCGGCCTTTCTCGACAGTCGCTGGGCGCTGTCGGGCGAGCTGCTGTATAACGATGCGCTCGATTTTTTCGGAAACTCCGGCGTGCGCGTGGACGACTCTCGACCCACGTCGGCGTCTTACGCGGTGGTGGAGTACACGCGCTCTGGTGGGCAGATCGCTATCGGTCATCCAGCGTCACTGACTAGCCGCTTCTGGCTCAGTTATCGGCTGGAGACGATCGGCGATGTACGGATCCCGCGCGCGGCGGCTCACGAATACGGTGGCGTGTTAGAGCCGATCAAGTTCGACATTCTGCCGGGTCGCAGTGTGCTCTCGACGCTGCGGGCCTCGATCGAGCACGACACACGGGACCACCCGTGGTTGCCGACGCGAGGCTGGTTGGCGTCCGCGGCGCTCGAGATCAGCCTGGCTCCGGCCGGTAGCGACTATGCGTATGAACGCCTGGATTTGAAGGCGCGTCGCTGGTGGGCCTTGCCGCACAACCACGTCATCAGCTTCGATTTGTTCGCCGGGGCCATCGCCGGAGACGCTCCCTTCTTTGAGCAATACTACGTGGGCGACCTCACCGACTTTCAACCGGGGCGCTTGCTCGGTTTGAATTTCGATCGCCGTCCGGCCCCGAACTTCTTGCGCACGGCAATTGAGGAGGTGCGTTATGCAGAGTACGCCCTCAAGCTGAGCAGCGAATATCGCATCCCCGTCTATCGCGGCCAGCGCTCGGTATTTGCCATCGATTTTTTCGGTAGCTTTGGGGCATTTGCGCTGGCCAACGCTCGCGAAGTCACGCGACCCGCCGCGAAGTATTCGGGGCTGGCCCGCATCCCGCTCGACCTGACCGGCAATTTGGGGTTCAGGCTGGACACTAGTCTGGGTGGCTTCACGTTTACGTTCTCCAACGTGCTCGGCTTCTTGCCGGTGCGCCAGGGAGAGGGGCGGTGACGGTCGGGCGGTGCCGGGCGCGTGCTCACAGTCTGAAGACATGGCTTCTGGCCGGGTTGCTCGTGGGCACACTGGCACCGCGCGCCGCGGCTCAAGAGTTGGCCTCGACTGGCTCGGCGCGAGAAGCGCGCTTCGAGTGGGACGCCGGGCGGCGCTGGTTGTTTGTGACCCTGTCGTTCCGCGACGTGGCCGATGCCGCCGTCTTGCGCAAGCTCACCTTGGGGCTGCCCACGACCATCATCCTGACTGGACTGCTCTACGCTCAGGGCAGTGATCAGCCCCTCGCCAGCACGCTTCAGAACTGCAAAATCACCTGGCACGTCTGGGAGGAAATGTATCGGATCGAGGTCAACCGTCCCGATCAGCAAGCCGTGTTGCGGCACTGGAGCCCCACGCTCAACGGGGTGCTCAGGCGCTGCGCCCAAACTGAGCGTCTGCTCGTGGCGCACTCCGGTCAGGTCCAAGATGAGCGACCGCTCATCCTGCGTGGCAAGGTGCTCGTCAACCCGGTCAGCCCAGAGCTGTTGCAAAAGATTCAAAGCTGGATTAGCCGCCCCTCCAACACAGCGGCGGCTTCACCGGGCAGCATCTTGTTCAGCACCTTCACGGGGCTATTCATGACACGCATCGGAGAGGCCGAACGCGTATTCGAGTTCTCTACTAGACCCGTCTTGCCACTCCGTTAGCCTCAGTGGCGTGCTGTTCGTGGCAGACCCTTTTTCTCGGGGGCTTTTCAAAGCCCCCGCCCCGCGGAGCGGGGCCCCACCCCAAAACCCGGCTTTGCTGGTTTGGGACGGTCGGATCCGTTGAGCATGGACCGAGGTGCAGTCGACCGAATGCTCTTACCTAGACAGGGCGGCGAACGGCGGCACCGGACAGCCGAGCACTTCGGCCACCACGCGCAGGAGCTCGGCTTCGTCTCGCGTGACGCTGCCGTCGGCGAGCACGACCTGAGCCGCGGCTTCGAGCAGGCTTTGCTTGAGACGGGGCGTGGCTCGAGCCAATCGATCGAGCGCAACGTCGAGCGACAGCAAGTCGATGGCGCGGACAGTCGACGTGACCGACGCCCCCGCGAGCTCCGGCAGGCGTCGCCAGCCCTGCGCGAACGCGCGCGCCACCTCCGGCTCGCCTCCATGGCCGGCTCGGGCCAGCGTGGCGAGCACTATCTCCGCCTCGCGCGCGAGAGGCAGGAGCGTGCTCAGCTGGCCTTGCCCGGTCGCTGCGCGAGGTCCAAAGATCCAGCGCTGGACGGTCTTCGTCAGCACGAATTCGAACACGCCGAGCCGCTGGTCGGCGGCAGCCAGTCCCTCGAGCACGCGCTCGAGATGACGCTTCTGCGCGGGCGAGAGCCTCTGCAGCGTGGGAGCAGCCAGCTCGGCCAGCGGCAACCGGAGCGCCGTCGTAACAGCATCCACCTCGGGCAACAAACGCCGCACCTCGTGCAACACAAGGGGACGCTCTCGCTCGATCAAGAGCGCGAGCTGCCGCTGTCGCAATGTGGGGTCTCGCTCGATCAAGAGCGCCTCCACGAGCGCGACGGCGCCGAGTAGCTCGTGCGCCGCACGGTGCAACAACGGAGGGATGGCCTGCAACAAGCGTTTGCCGCTCTCGAGGTGCCGGGGCTCCGGATGACCCACGAGCCGTGCCACGCCGTTCAGGTCGATAGCGAGCTGGCCCGCCGCGGACGCGGCGGGCAACCGGGCCGAAGCGGACGACGTGCGAGCCGTCGCGGCGGACGACGGGCGAGCCATTGCGGCAGGCTCGAGCCTGGCGATCCGCTCCGGCAGCGGAGGGTGGGAGGCCATGAGGCTCGCCCGCCAGCCCGAGCCGAGAAAATTGGCGAAGAACAGGTGGCTCGCCTCCTCTGCGCCCGCGATGGCGATACGTGAGCCGTTCACCGAGTCGCGAATCTTCTGCAACGCCCCGGAGAGACCGCGCGGGTTACGCGTGAACTGCACGGCCGAGGCATCGGCGAGAAACTCCCGCTGCCGGCTGACCGCGCTCTTGATCAGGCGCCCCACGAGCACACCCGTGTAGCCGATGACGACCAGCGCGAGCCCCAACGCGAGCAGGATGGCCACCCCGCTCGAGCCCTTGGAGCTGCGCGAGCGACGGCCTCGCGTGGTGGCTCGCAGCAGCTGGACGCCAATGGAGCCGAGCAGGAGAATGCCGTGCAGCACGCCGATGAGGCGCAGATTGAGCCGCATGTCCCCGTTGACGACGTGGCTGAGCTCGTGCGCGACCACCCCTTGCAGCTGCTCGCGATCGAGCTCACGCAGCGCGCCGGCCGTCACCGCGATGACGGCGTCACCCAAGTCGTGCCCCGCGGCAAAGGCATTGATCCCCTCCTCCCCTTGGAGCACGAACACGCGTGGCACCGGGGTACCGGAAGCGAGCGCCATCTCCTCCACCACGTTGAGCAGCCGGCGCGTGGCGGGGTCATCGCTGTGGGCCTCGGCGGGCCTGCCCCCGAGCGACTCGGCCAAGGTAGCCCCGCCGCTGCGCAGCGAATACATTCGGTACGCGCTGGCGCCCCCGATGAGCAGCACCGAGCCCAGGCTGACGAGCAGAAAGAGCTCGGGTTTCCACCATGCAATTTCCGCCAGATCCGACTTGGTCACGTAGATCGCCACGATCGCCACGACCGCGAGGTACAACCCACCGATGAGCAGCACGATGGCGAGGCAGAACAACGCCACCCGCCGGCTCGTGCTGCGCCGCGCCTGGTCCTGGTGCTCGAAGAAGTTCACGGGGAGCGGCTCAGAAGGCGACGCGGGGAGCCAGACGCTGCTCCGGCGCCTCCGTGGCCGCGAGCAGCTCCGCTGGCGCGAAGCCGAACGGCCCCGCGAGGAGCGAGCCTGGTACCTTCTCGCGGCTCGTGTTGTACGCCGTGACCGCGTCGTTGAACGCCTGCCGCGCGAAGGCCACGCGGTTCTCGGTCGACGTCAGCTCCTCCTGGAGCGACAACATGTTCTGGTTCGCCTTCAGCTCCGGGTACGCCTCCGATAGCGCGAACAGGCGCCCGAGGGTGCCTCCCAGAGCCGACTCGGCCTGGGAAAGCTCCTGCATGGCGCGAGGGTCTCCGGGGGATTGCGCCGCCCGTGTGTTGGCCGACGACGCCTGGTTGCGCGCCGCGACCACCGCCTCGAGCGCCTCTCTCTCGTGCTTCATGTACCCCTTGGCGGTCTCCACCAGGTTCGGGATCAAATCGTAACGGCGCCGCAGCTGGACGTCGATCTGCGCGTACCCGTTCTTGTAGCGGTTCCGCGCCGTAACCAGACCGTTATAGAGACCGACCACCCAGACCACGACGACCAAGCCGAGTCCGAGCGCGACGAGCAGAGTGAGCATGAGCACCTCGATAAGATGAAGCGGCGAGTATAGACGGATTATTCGAACGTTGGGAGGGTGTCTAAGGGGTCGGGGGCGGGGTAGGTGGCGAGGATGGCGATGGCGTAGTAGTCGTGTTGGTGCTTCAGCTCTGGCCAGGATACTGGGGGCAGGGAGCGCAGCACGCAGGTGGCGGCTCGGCGTGCACGGGGGCCCCGCCAGTTGCCGCTTTGGCCTGGAAAGACATTGAGTCGGTTCTGCGCGAAGTCCACTTCGAGCACGTAGTTGATGTTGCCCTCCTTTCCTGTGCGAGGCGCACAGTCGACACTGCCGCGAATGCTGTCTCGAAAGGCTGCTTCCAGCGTGGGCAGCGCATCGCAGAGTCCGCCTTCACCACTCGGTTGGTCTGCAGACCGCCCGCATTTGACCCGCTGAATGGGCCCGAGCAGTACCTGGTTCACGCTCGTCGAGGCGTCGACCTGAGCGCGCACGACTCCGCCGAACCGAGCTGCGCCTGCGTCCGCCAGAGTCGACGGCGAGCCGCTCGGGCGCCGCAGGAGGTAGAGCGGCACGGCGACCAAAATCATGACGAGCACAGCGGCGATCACGAGCTGGGCTCGGAGCGGCCGCTCCCCGCCGCCCCCACCGCCGCTGCCAAGGTTCAACGGCCGAAGGTTGTGCTCGCTCGCTGGCGGCAGTGAAGGGTGAGAGCTACGCGCCATTTTGCTCGAGCTCGAGACCAGGGCTCGGGTCGCCTGATCCGATGGCCTTGGCCCGCATCAGGTGTTCCGCATCAAATGTTCCGCATCAATGTAGAAGCGTCAGGTGTTGAGCAAGTCCTCGGCCGTGACGGTTCCTTCCGCCAGGACGATATTTGCCTTGAGGTCCAGGTTTTCCGGTGTGGAGCCCCGGACTTGCGCCACGATCTGTTCCACCACGTTGCGCGCTTCGTCGAGCGTGGGGCCCGTCATCGCGACCACGAATTTTAGCGCGTCGGTTCGACCGGCAGTGACGGGAACCATGCTGAGCAACAGCACCTCAGTGAGCTCGGCGACGCGCTGAGCCGCTCGCCGCAGCGCGAGCATTTCCAAAATCGTCGGCCTGTCGTGGGGCGACCGATTGGCGCTGCATATTTCATAGGTCGCGACGGTCAAGGGCACGCGATCCCAACGCGCGAAATCGAGCTCGTCCCGCAGGGCGAGCAGCATCTCCTGCCGCTTCCAGAGACCGGTCAAGCCGTCGCGCTGCGCCAGGTACTCCATGGCCCGCACGTGCTGGGGTGAGCCTTTCTCGAAGCTCACCAACTTGACGCGGCACTCACCGAGCTGCACCTCCCCGCCGTGCAGCAAGCTGACCGTTCGTTTGCGCTCGTAGCTGTGGTCGGCATAACTACCATTTGTGCTGCCGAGGTCTGCAATGATCCAGCTACCCGCCTGCCACTGGGCTTGAGCATGTGCTCCCGAGCAGGTTGGCTCGGCAATGCAGATGTCCTGATTTGCACGCCGACCGATGGTGACCTGGGGCTTTTCGAGTGGGAATAGGCGACCGGCCAGATCCTCGGCGTTGTATGCGAACGTGACCAGCAGTGATTGAGCGCCGGGCGTGAAGGTGCGTGCGACCGCGCGCCCCAGCGGTGGACCTGGCGAGATCCTTTCGCGGGGGATTTGTGCGTGGCTGGTGGTCAGCGCGGAAGGATTGAAGAAACGCATGCGGCGAGCTTTGGGCCGCATGCGGGGATCTTCATGCAGAGCGCGGAAGACCTGCTTTACCTCGTCGATGGAAAGCCCTGACGAGACGTCGAACATGATCTGCTCGCGCATGGGTTTGGCGCGCGGGCGGTAGCCGGGCTCTGGCACTCGGCAGGTCCACATCTCGAGCAGCGTGAGCCCCAGCGCGTAAATGTCGTCATCCGGGCTCGCACCGCCCGACTTGAGCCGCTCCGGTGCCATGTAGTTGGGCGTACCGCCGTCGGGCTGTGCTCCCGCTCGGCGGGCACTCACCCGGGCGCGCTCGCGAGCGAAGCCGAAGTCGAGAATGATGGCCCGATCCGAGGTCACCATGATGTTGCCGGGCTTCAAGTCGCCGTGCACCAAGCCTTGGGCGTGAATGGCTGCGAGCCCCGCCGCAGCTTCGCTGGCAATCGTCCGGAATTCGTCAGCCGTGTAGCCGCCTTTGGCTTTTTGCCGACGAATGTGCGTGTGCAACGTGACGCCGTCAATCAGCTCCATGACCAGAATCGGGCCCCAAGGGCTGGGCGCCAGATCGTGAACGCGACACACGTTGGGATGGCCCACGGAGCGGGCCAGCAACAGCTCGTGTCGCAAGGCCTCGTCGTCCCCCGGCATGCGGGACTCCTCGCGCACGATTTTCAGCGCAACAGCCTGCTGGGTGCTGCGGTCGTACGCCGAGAAGACCTCACCCATGCCCCCTTTACCGAGACCCTCTTGGATCTCGTAGCGATCGTTGACGACGGAGCCTTTGGCGAGCGGAGGAGCTTTTCTGGAACCCTGAGACATGCGATTCCGTTCAACTGAATGTCGCCATTAGCGCCCATAACCCTCGTCGATTTGCCCGAGATGTGCAATCGCGCAGAGTCCGGTGGGGGGATGGGTCGCCTGGTCGGCCAGGCTGCCCGGTAGTGCAAATCCGGGCCGTGGACGACGGAAAAAGTGATGCGGGGCCTCGGAGTGTCAACCGGGCAGGCGCGGACAGATTTGGTACGAGGGACTCCCACTTCGCATGCGACAGCATCGCCGTGGCGCGTCGCCCCGAGCGAGGTGGCGCGTCGCGCGCATACGCTTATACTTAATGGATGAGCGGCCCTGTCATCTACGGCTGCTGTGCGATCACCCTTCTAGCAGTTTGTGCGTGTGGCCCACGTCTGACCCCGGCGCCCAACCATCCCAGCGCCGAGGCGCGAAACGCGGAGACGGAGAAGAAAACGCGCAAGCAGCGCCCCCCTCTCGTCGCGCCACCTCCGGCCTACGGCAACAAGATCGTGCTCGATCCCAACGAAGTCGATCCCGAGCTAGCCCAATCCCAGCCGACCCAAGCCACCCTCTAAGCCGTATCGAGGGCCCAATGCCCCTTCCCCAAGGGGCATGCCCGAACGAACCCGTAATGCAGACGGCGTTAGGACCCAATGCCCCTCCGAGGGGCATGCCCGCACCGAGCAATGCTGCACGACTTGGCGATTCTACGGACATTTAAGTCGTAGAGCCTGCCCCAGTAGGCTAGCGAGCGAGGCGAGGCTAGGAAGGAGGCCACAGCAATCCTCGGAGGATTGCGAGGACCGACGACCGACGCATCGCCTCGCGCAGCAGCCTAATGGCCAGGCTCTACAGTGCAGAGGCGGAGACGGCCCCACTCTGTGCCGCCTCGATTGTCGTGGGCGACGGCCCACAAGTAGGAGACGCTCGCCGTTTGCGCGGGCTTGTACTCGCTCTCGAAGTCGTCGTTCCAGCCGCGGGTGGCGTCGTTCAAGAGCCGCACCTCCTCCGAGAGCTCTCCTCCGGCGGAGTAGTAATTTACCCACATCTGCTCCCCCAACACGCCCGACGTGCCGCTAGATGCGGCCTCGTCGACCTCTGCGCTGCTCGAATCCATCAGGGGAGTCACCACCACCTCTTCACAATCGCCGACGCAGGCATCGAGCGTCAGGACGTCGGGACAGGCCTCCGTGTCGGCTTCGGCCGCGATCGGTTCGCACGCGTCGCCGAAGCACAAATCGCGAGGCTCGAGCACGATTGCCCCGGGGGCTGAGCCCTCTGACCCAGTTGCCGGTGCCAGCATGGCCCCATTGAATTCGAAGCCATACATGCTGGGATTTGTGTTCGCGAGCTCTTCGTAGACGAAGACCGCGGTGTAACCCAACACGAAATCCCTCGAATCGAGCTGGCTGTCGCCCGCCGTGAAACCGGGCTGGTCGTCTTGCTCTCGGTAACACACGAACGGAAAACCTGCCGTGGGAACGAAGGCGAGCTCACCCGCGCACGCGGCAAAGAAGACGTAGTGAAGGCCGTAGGGCGTGGTCGCAGGGTTGGGCGGTGGCGGCCGCGAGCTGATGATGTCCGGCGACGTCACAAAGGAGAACCGATCGTTCGGCTCGGAACCCTGGGGGAATGAGCTACGTTCCGCCAACTCATCAGCCGTCAGGTTGGGAGCTTGTGTCAAACATGCTTCGAATAGATCACCTGGCGGATTCTCGCAGATGGCGATCCATGCAATCTGAGGGGCGGCCCGTTCGCCTTGGGCGTCATGCCACAACAGCTCTAGATCCACGGTTTGCCCCGGGCGCGCATAGGGCAGGCTTTTTTTCACGGCCAGCACGCGCAGCCCTTCAAGCTGACTTGCTGAATCGAATTCGGCCCCGCATGCGCACAGCAAGAGGCCAAGTAGCATCGCCGTCGTGCGCAGGAGCAACCCTCTACCTTCGGGCCTGGAACCTAGGCTCCGGGGCGTTGGAAACGTGTCGCGAACTGTCAAAACTCACCTTTGAGACCCAGACTGGGAATGAGCGGCAGACCTTGCTGATAGGTCCGGCGACTGTAGTCGAAGTTGTACGAGATGGCCTCGGCAGCCGCATTGTTGTACGCATTCCACAGGTCTACGAAGAAGGTCAGCCTGAACTTCTCGAACTGCCAGTTTTTTTCGACGCGCAGGTCGAGCTGGTGAAATAGGGGGAGCCGTTCGCTGAAGGGTGTTGCCTGCAAGGGGGTGTAGGCGGCGGCGTCCGCGGCATAAACGGCGGGCAAGTCCGGAAAAGAGCGCGCCGGTGTATCGAGAGGGCCCGAGACCAGGCGAAAGCGCGCGCCTGCTTCCCACCCGCGTCCCAATTTATAGCTGCCAAGCACGGTCAGTATGTGCGTCTGGTCGAACTGAAACGGATACGATTCGGCATCGGGCGCGTCTTGGCGGACGCTGCGCGACAGCGTGTATGCCAGCCAGCCGAAGAAGCGAGCATCCGCCTTGTATTTGAGCAATACCTCGGCTCCGACCACGGAGCCGCTGCCCGCGTTGCCGTAACCAAAGGTACCGTCGAGCCCTGCGCTGCGCGAAACGAGTTGGTCCAGGTCTTTATAAAACCCTTCCAGGTTGACTTCGACTTGGTCGTTGACCTCGCGCTCCACACCGAGTGAATAATGCAGCGCGCGATTGCTTTCCAGGCCGGGGGTCCCGAATATCTCGTCCGTTTCTTGAGGTTGCGCGGGTTGGTGGAACACGCCCACACCCGCTTTGAGCGTCGTTCGGCGCGTTAGACTGCCGTCGGGCAGCTGCGAGTTGACGCTCAGGTCGTAGCGCGCAGTCAAGCGTGGGCTCAAATCGGCGTGGCCCGTGTCGCGCGCGTAATCCAGGCGAGCGCCGGGGGTGAGCGCCAAGCGCCCGAACCGAAGCTGAGCGTCAGCGTACCAGGCAGGACGAAAATCGGTCCTGTCGATGCGTGTCTCGAGCAGCGGCCGCGTCGAGAACGGACCCGGAGCTGGCTCACCCGGGCGGGGCGGCTCGGGAGCCCTCACGAACACCTGGGTGGGTTGGACTAGAAAATCCAGGCCCGTGTTGAGCGTAATGGCGCGGGACAGCCGCAACGCAAACTCGCTACGGGTCTGAATCGGGTAGAAGTTGAGGTCGAAGCGAAACCGACCCAGGCCGAAGCCCACCTTGTCGTTGCCCACACTCACGAGTGAGGTCAGCGTCACGTCCGGATGGATCTCGGTTTCAAGGAAGGAGTGCAACCTGTAGAAGCTGGTACCGAGGGTCAGGTTGCCGCCGAACGCACCCGGATCTTGAGCGGCGGGGTTGTCGATCAGGATTTCGAGCGCGTCGTCCGACACAAAAAAGCGCAGGCTGAGCTTGGACTGTTTGGTGGAGGTCTCGGCGATGATTTGATAATCGTGATAGACGGGCGCCGTGGTGACGCTGGCGCCTGTCGCCGTGAGCACGGGCTCGAGCCACACGCCCACCCAGCTTCGCCGGCCGCCGATGGCAAAGCTCCAGCCATCGATCGGCAGCGGGCCCTGGACCAGTGCGCGCGTGTCTATCAGATCGCCCTGAACCAGCCCGTGCCAACAACCGCTCTTCCCGTTCGGCTTGCCGTAGGGGCCGTTGCAGGAGATATCGGGGGACCGGAGGCCGACATCCACGATGCCGCCCATCACGCGTCCATAACGCGCGCTGAAATTACCCGGGTAGAAGTCGATTCGCTCCAAGAGCTCCGTGGGCACCGCGCTGCTGACCCCTCCGAAGTGATAAATGAGCGGCACCGTGTCGCCGTCCACGAAGACAGCCGTGTCCTCGGGCGCCGAACCCCGGACGATGAGCAGACCCGCCAAGCCCGGCGGGCGCGCCAAGCCCGGTAGATTTTGGAGCGAGCGCAGCGCATCCCCGGAGGAACCAGGAACGCGCGTCATTTCGCGGCGCGTGATGGTGCGGCGCAGCACCTCGCGCGGCGGCCGATCGCCGAAGACCGAGACTTCGATGGCATCGCCGAGCGCTGCGGACAGCCGGTAAGTGAGCTCGGTGACCTCGCCGGGGATGACGTCTTCGGCCACTTCGATGCTGGAAAACCCGGCGGCTTCGACCCGTAGCTGGTAGCGCCCGGCGGGCAGGTTCCGGATTTCCCAAGTACCATCTGGGCCGGTGGCACTAGTAAACGTTTGCCCGAGAGCGTCGCTGAGCGTGACGTGGGCTCCCACGAGCGGTGTTTCGGCCCCGGCGATCGCGACACGACCCATGATATCGCCCCGCGTGGGGGCCGCCTCTTGCCGCTCCACCAAGCGCTCCGACAACGTAAACGAGTACTTGAACGGGATTCGGACTGCGACCGCTTGGCCATTGGCCAGCGCGGGCGAAAATAGAAAGGCCCGGGCAGCGGCGACCGCGGCTTCATCGAAGCCGTGTCCCGCGGGCCCGATGACCTCGGCTTCGCTGACCGAGCCATCGGCCTCGACCCGCAGGCGCAGCACCACGTCCGCAGTCAGCCCCGCGTCTTGCGCGGCTTTGGGATACGCGGCCTCGACGAAACGCAGCAGCTGGGGCGGCACTACCGCGCTCGGCGCGTCTGCGGCCGGCGCTGGTGGCGGATCTGGCGCGCCGGCTTGCCCGTGCGCGATACGAGGGGTGAACGCGCCAACCATGACCACCAGGAATGGGAGTGCCAGGAGCTGTAGCCCAAGGACCTGTAGCACGGCGGCGCATACCACGAGCCGCAAGCGGATTGCCCCGTCAGCTTGTCGACCTGGTGCTGGCGACTTCGTCACGCGGGCTTGCTCGGTAACCCGGCAGCCAGCTAGTTACAAGTCGACAATGCGCCATTCGCGTCCCCGACGGGGGCGATGCCCTCGTCGCGCAACGTGCGTGCGGCGTCGAGGCTCAGGCGCCCGTGTTCGAGCCAGCGCTCCAGACCCGGGTCGACAGCGAGCAGGGCCTTCAAGCGCAGCCAAGCCGGCAGATAAGCCAGCTCTCGGCATAGCCCGCCCCCGCGCGCTCCGCGGGCGTAAAACGCAGCGGCGCCTCGCAACGAGCAACCGAAACCAAGCAACAAGCGAACACACTCGGTGGCATCGGCGCCTTCAGCGATGGCCAAAGCCGCGAGGTGCCGCAGCCCAAGCTCCCGGCGCCGCTCGGCATCGAGCAGCTCTTGACGTTCTTCGATGGCGAGGGCACGCCCCTCCTCGTCATCGCTGGCTCGGGCGGACCCCACACGAAACAACCCGTGTGCCTGGGCGCGCGCATGAACGCGTGGCAAGGCATGTCCGAATATCTCGTGTTGGGTGATGCGCCAGGCATCGGCCCTGCGGAGCGGCACCGCGGCCTGGACAAAAATGACCCCATCGCCGCTCGCGGCGCGACTACCGAGCGAAGAAGTTACCACGACGCGTATGGGCAGCCGCAAGCGCCCAACTTGCCCTGCCAGTAGACTGACCAGACTATCTGCAGAGCTCCTGTCGTCGCTGACATGGATCGGAGCAGCGTCGTGCTCGCGCGGAGCTCGAGCCCAGCCGACGGCCAGGTCTCGGGCTTCGGCCCATTCTGGCGCACGACCGGGGGAGTGGCGACGCCGCGCCAGCGCCGAGAACGCCGGTGTCCCCACACATTCGGCGAGCTCGGCTTCGAGCTGGAGCTCGCCGGCCCGCTCCCCGTATAGGCCGGCGAGGGCGGCACCACTGTCCAGACTACTGTGGACGCGCTCGAGGGCATTCCGGAGCCGGGCCAGATCGGGAGCAGGCGCGTAGCGCCATGTGAAATCGGCGTTTTCGCCGCGCAGAAAGGCCCTGGCAAACAGGCTGTATTGCTCGCCGGCGTTGGTGGGTTGACAGCGACGCAGCAGGGCGATCTGATTTTCGGCGAGCAAAAATAGCGAATCCAGGTCCCGAAACCCGAGTGGCCCCGTGCGCCCGGTGTGTCTAGACTGGCCCCTTCCCCCGCGATGCGTTCCGTAGCCGTCCACTCCGTGTCCATCTACGATCGATGGTACTTTTTAGCTACGTTTGCTGTGGCCTATGTGACCCTTGCGGCCCTCGAGCACGCTGGGGCGAGTCGCGCGCCGCTCGTGGTCTTGGTCGGAAGCCCCCTTTCGTTGGCCTGGGTTTGGCGCCAGACGCGTCGGCCTCCCGGGCTCGCCGGGCGCCAGGTGGATGCCACGGCGCTCGGAGCCCTGCGCGTCTGCGTTTGGGGCATCGGGCTCTGGGTGGCCGCCCGAGTGGGCCCGGTGGGGCGGCCCGCCTTCGACATGGCGGCCAACATCGGGGTGGGTAGCGCGGTGGTCGCGGGTACCGTGGCGCTTGCGCGCATTCCGTACCAGGACGGGCTCATCAGGCCACCTCGTTCGGCTCGCTCGCTCGACGCCGCGGCGTTCTGTGCGCTGCTTTGGGGCATTGCCGTGGCCTTGCCTGCGGCGCGCACGTTGTGGCCCGGCAAGAACCTGCTGCTAGATCCGCTAGCGACTGACTATGCGACCAGCGCGGCCAGCATTGCTAGCGTGCTGGTACTGATGGCCGCCGCGTTGCGCTCGCGCACGACACGGCGCCTCGAATTGGGTGTTGCTGATCGTGCTCTGGGTGCGATTGCTTTGTGCTTGACCGCTTTCAGCGTGGCCGTTCCAGCAACGCTCGCGAACCTCGCCGCGCCCGACCGAGCTTTGCCGATGGGGGCGCTGGGCGCAGCGCTCGCGTGCGCGTGGACATCGGCGACGCCGGAGCCAACGACCGTTCCGAGCGTCCTGCGCGGCGCTCTGGTGGTCATGCTGCTCGGCGCTCCGGTGGCACTGACGGCGGGCGTCCTCGCGCAGCACGCACCCGAGCTGGCCGGGGTGATCGCGCTCTGTGGGTGCGCGGTGGCGATTCTGGTGGGGCTCCTGGCGCGCGCCGTCGCCCAGCCCTTGACGCCGGAACAGTCGCGCTGGCTCGCTGCCCTGCATGCCGCCACGCGCGCCTCGCTCGAGCCCGAACCGGACGCCGCCATCGTGGCCGCGCTGAAGAGCCTGCAGGGGCTGGAGAAGAACGCGCATACGCGACCGGAGCTCTGGCGCATACAGCCGCCAGAGGTGTTGAGCGTGGACGTCGCGGGCTACCTGCACACCGAGCGGGCCTCTGCGCCCGCCGAGCTGTACGAGCTGGCCTGGACGGAGCCGGAACGCATGCTGCGTCGCGATGTGCTGGAGGAGGTCCAGGTACGGCGCCCCGAGGTGCGGGCGGTGCTCGGCTGGATGGAAGCGCGGGACGCGTGCGCCGTCACGCTGGTCTGCGAAGAGCAGGCGGCGCTCGGGCTCTTGCTGCTGCCACGAGGCACGAGGACACGCCCGGTCACCCTGGAAGAGGCGCGAGCCGCCCGTCAACTCAGCGATCGGCTGAGCGCGGTGTTGGGCGTATCGTCCTCGCTGTCTCGCGCCCGAGAGCGCGAGCTGCAGGCCCAAGAGCGGGCCGAGTTGCTGCAACGGGAAACGCGGCGCCTCCAGGCGACCATCGCGGCACGAACGCGGCCGCGCGATCTGTTGGTCGAGGCGCTCGCGCGGGGCGTGCGTGTGGCGACTTACAGCGCTCGCGCTCGGCTGACGCTCGAGTCACTGGAGCGGCTGGGGGCTGCCGGTCACGACGTCACGCTCGAAGTGCCCGTGGGCACCGATGCTCTAGGATTTGCCTGTGCCTTCCACCTGGCGGGCTCGCCCGAGCGGGGTCCGGTGGTGATCGCGGAGGGTACCGCCGCGGTGGCCCATTCACCCGCGCATTGGAGCGGGCTCGACGCGCCGACGTCGCGAGCGGAAGGTGGCACCCTCGTCGTCCTCAATGCCGCGGCCCTGCCCCTCACCGCCCAGGACGCCTTGGCGGTTGCGCTGAGCGCTCGCCCGTTCGAGCAGGGGCGGCCTTCATTTGCGCTGGTCGCTACCGTTTCGGAGCCACCGCAAAAGCTGCTGGAAGCGCGGCACGTGTCGCCGGCCCTGGCGCAACTTCTGTTGCGCAACGTGGTGCAGTTGCCCAGGTTGGTGGAACGAGCCGAAGACCTGCGGGCGCTGGTGCTCGATCGGTTGTGCCATAGCGGCGTGCGTCATTGTGGAGAACCGCTGGGGATCGAGCCACGGGCGATGGGCATGCTCGTGGAGCATGTTTGGCCCGGCAACGATGCCGAGCTTCGCAGCGTGGTCGATCGAGCGGCGCATGCCGCGACAGGTGAGAGAGTCACGGTGGCGGATATGCAGGCCATCGGCTTTTCGCTGCCTGCGCTAAAACGCGACGTTGACGCCCCTCGCATCCGGACCGAGCGACCGAGCGCTCATCCGGATGCCGACGAAGCCCGAGCCGTCCGGCAACCCGTGCGGCGACGTCGGCGGCGTTGACGGCGTGATGCCCTCCGGCTGAGCTCCGCCAGGCGCTACGGCACGATTTTCCGCATCCGAAGCAGATCAGCGCTGACGGGATCATAACCGTTCAGGTCGATCCACAAGCGAAAGGTTTGCCAGTCGAGCAGGCAAAATACCAGCACGACGCAACCGACGAGCAGCCATTTCACGAGCGGCGACAGACGACTTGCGAGGTGCAACAACCAGGCGAGCCCCAGAAAACGCAAAGGCAGCTCTAGCGCCATCGTATAACGCACATTCTTGATTGAGAACGCCTGCTGCGTCAGCAAACCGGCACCCACTACTGCAAAGAAAGTCTGCGACCTAGGCCAGGCACCACCACGGATGCGGCCGACCAATGAGCCTGAAGCCAGCACGGCGATGAGAGTGGGGAAGGGAGACAGACACCGGTAGTCGATTAGATAGCGGTACCAGGTCCCCGCGCAGAGCAGGATGGCGTACTGGTTGGTCTTGGGGGAGGTAACGTGAAAGAGTTGCGGGCCCCCCTCCTCGGCTCAGCCCCAGGCAGCCTAAGTGGGCGCACGACCGAGACCCGGCAGCCAACCCCTAACGCGCTGGTACGCCGCTCGCAGCGCTACGGCAACGACGATCCAGATGCACGGTTCCACGGCGAATCGGTAGCGAGAGGCTTCCCAAGCTGTAAAAAGGCTGCTCGTGGTGACCACGAAAGCGATCTGCAACAGACAGAAGCCGAGCAAAGCTGCGCCGGCACGCTCGGCCCGATCCGCCGCGCGCAGCCCCGTCGATACCGACAAGAGCGCCCAGACGAGAAACGGTGGTAGAAAGGCGTACAGGCCCACGCCCGGCACAGGCCAGCCATGGACGATGCTGTCGTAGCGCTGTTCGTACTTGCCGAGCACTTCGCGATGGTTGCGGTGTGGAGAATTAGGTCGACGGTCGTGTGGGTGCCAATGCGTGGTGGAATGAAATAGGCTCGGCAAATTTTCTGTGAACACTCGGCCTAGATACTCTCCTGGTCGAGTCTGAATGAAATACGCAGCGTCTTGGCTGCGCGCGCGGTTGACCTGCAAGAACAAGCCGTGATTGAAGTTGCCTTCGTTGACCGAAGCTCGCACGAGCTCGTTCGAGCCCGGCCAGGGAAAGTGCAAGTCTTCAGGGAAAAAGCGCAAGTACTCGCTGGGCGGGGCGTAGGCGCTGATGCCGGCGTAGGGCGATAGCCTGCCGTCACGGATCCATTCGTTGCGTTCGACTGGGCTCATTTGCTGGGTGGTGACGAGCGTGAGATTGGCTCCACCCCAGGAGGTTGCGCCAAAGACGCCGAAGAGCGCGAAGTTTTTCGTATACAAGCCGACGAGCAACAAGGCCGGAAGAGCAGCGCCAAGGACCACGCGGCGCCGCGTGTCGCGACTCGCGAGCGAGAGCGCCACGACGAGCATGGCGGCGAACCAGATCAGATGGAAGACCGTGTACAGCCAGCCGAGCGCAGTGCAGGTTAGAAAAAAACCGAGCCAGGACAAGGTCGAGGCCCGGCACAGCGCGTGGTGGAACAGCGCGGCGCTGAAACACAACAAGGCGGCACACAGATAGGTGTAGAGAAACAAGTTCTCGAGAAAGAGGGTCTGGGGTAAGAGCGAAAAAGCGACCGCCAGGGTAAGCGAGCTCCAGCGCGAATTCCCGAGGGTTTTCAGGATCTGATACAGAGACGCCGCCAATAGCCAGCCAAACGCCGAGAAGACGAGCGCCGCCGCCGTGGCGAGATGGCCCGGAGCGATTTTCAGCAGCCCACCCGTGATCAAATTCATGCCTGGCGCAAACGCGTGGAAGAAGTACACGGTCTCGAAGGGCCGCTCTCGAAGATCGGAAGGATCGCTCAAGAACATCCAGCCCAGGTCTAGATTGAAACGCAATCCAGCGGCGTACAGGGCGCTACGGCTGCCGAGGACGATGATCAGGATGAGTAGGTGATCGCGAAGTTGGGCAGACCCGAAGCGGGCGACGTGAGACATTGCCCAGCCCTTGCTGACAGCCCAACGACTCTGCCGGACGGCTTCCCACATGTCTATCGCCCAGCGTTACGCGCAATCGGTAGCGGGATGCTCGTTAGAACCGAAGGTAGCAGCCGGCACAGACCGATGAAGAACATCGCGAGCCCGAAGGACAGGAGCATGAGTTGGCCTGGTATCTCACGGAGCGGAAGCGTAAGAAAGAGTGGGCGGCCCGCTCGGGCGTCGGGCCGAACGCTCGGCTTTGGCTCAGCGTCAGAGCTGTGTGCGTTTCTTACTCTTCCGTTCCTTCCGCGGGCTGGGTGGGGGAAGATCCCAGATCGCGAAATTTTGCTCCAAGGAGTGATACGACAGCTTGAATGGGGGAGCCGTGATGGCTTCCACGTTCCCGAACGTCAGCACATGACGCACGCCCATGTCCCACAGCTTCTGGTTCAGAGGAGAGACGAAAACCGTCAGCATGTTGACCGAGGGCACCTGAAACTCGACCTTGCTAGAGCCTTGGGGTAGCGGTTCAAACGTGGTGCCGGCGAAGCGGTTGTACTTCCAACGCTCACTACCGTCCTCGTCCAACGTTTGCCACAAACCGAGTTGCGGGTAGTAGGAGATCCCACCGAGCGCCCGCGCGCCCATCAGGTGAGCCACGGTGCCGCCGAAATACCGCTTGCCGTAGGTCAGCCATAAGGGGCGGCGCTCACTCGGCGTTCCATCCTGCGCCAGCACTCGCTGAATGGCAGTGCTCAGCTCACTCGAGCGCCAGTCCGGAAAACCGGCGGATAAGGGATTAAAATCGGCGGATGTCACCACCACGGCCGGGACCAATAGCGCCGCAAATATGCGCGCACGCCCGAGCACCAACAAAGCCGACAACAGGGCTGCTACAAGGCAAATGACGTAGAACCACACCGGCAACCTGCCTGTGAAGTACCCGACGTTCGCCTGCCACTCCAAACCCTGCCACAGGTACAGCCCGCCACACAGGGTGAGCACCAGAAGTGCCGTGCGAAATGCCTGCCGACCGAGCGGCAGCCGTTCCGCCGCCACCAGCAACCGCAGGCTGAGGATCACGGAGATCAACCCCAGCGCCAGCTGTGCACGGTAACCCGGGGCGTGCCCGAGCAACGTGACAGCCGCGAGCCACTCCGGGATCGGTGCAACGCAAAAGTAGACCAACAGGCCCGTCCAAGGAAGCAATAGCCAGACCACTGGCCCCAGACGCGAGCGAATGCGTGGCGAGACAGCCGCAGCCACGATGAGAGCAGGGGACAGTAGGAAAAACCCCGAGGACTCACTCGGGTTATAGCTGGCGTCGAAGTCCTTGGTGAATATGTTGAAGAACCCGCCCAACAGTCGCCAACCCGGACAGTCTCCGCCCAATGCCAGGCGCTCGCCGGGGTAGTCGCTTTGAGCCATCGCACGGAGGGCGTCGCCGCTCGAAATGAGAAAACTGCCGAGAAGGACCGCGGCGCCCGCCAGGGCGAGCCCCAAACCGTAAAGCTTCAGGCGTGCCTGCGTGTGGACGGCCCGCCACAACCGATCTCGCCAAACCAAGGCCGCGAAGAGCAGAACGAACGTGTGTCCGAGTGGTACTTGCCAAGGGGGATACAGCTGCATGCAAAATGCGGCGAACGCGACGCCTACGAGCGCCCCACACCCGATGATCACTGCCGGGCGCGTGCTGCGCAGCAGCCAGTAGGCGCCGACCAGCACGGACACGCCGAGCCCCGTGACGTAGGCTGGCCACAACGACCAACACACGACGTAAGCCGAGCCGCAGAACCAGCCGGCCCCGAGCAGGGCCAACCAAGGGCGGTGGGGTACGAGCAGTTCGAACAGCAAATACAACGCCACGAAACACCCGAGCACCTGGAACCACCAGCACCAGGCCAGTCCGTGCTCAGGACCAAACAGCAAGTAGCCCCAGGTCGCTGGACGGGCCAGGGCTGAAATGTGGAGCACAGGCGCCCAGGGCAAAACCAGCATGTTCTGCCCGGTGCCAACATTGGTATTGACCACCGGAAACGCCGGCACGTGGCTGAACTGGGCCAGCGAATACGGCGTGCCTTCGTTCGCCCACTCGTCGTAACGGATGACACGCGGCTCTGCCATCAGCCGGCTGCGCCAGCGCTCTCGGGTGCCCGGGCGCAGCCTCGAAAGCAGCGGCGATGCTACGAAGTGTTCCATCGCCTCGTTGGGAGCCCAGGTGGAAGCGGCGAGCGCGATCGAAGAGCCGTGGATGCGCAACCCCACGAGCAGAAGAAATAGAATGCTGACCACCAGCACCACGCGCCCGCGGAAACTCAGCCCGCGCCAAACCCGGGACAGGGGCGGGGCCGCCCGGCGTGCGCTTGGCTTCATCGGCTCAGACGTCGACTTCTGCATGGACGTTGGGGCACCGTCATCGAAGACCGGCGATGGCCCGCTCAGCCGTCCCCATGGTAGGCTGGTCACGCCCGATCGGTCAAGGTCGCCGCGAGGAGCTCGCCCACGTTTTCGAGCGAGGGGTTGGCGGGATACGCTCTAGTTGTTGCGAGCTCCCTCGACAATCCACTGTCGAATGAGCTCGATTTCCTCCGCGGCTAGCTCGGGATAGCCGTAGGGCATGGGTGCGCCAACATCGCTAGAAGGGCTCATGGCTTCCAGTTTCATCAGCAAGAAGCTTGCATCGGGGTTGCCGGGGTCGACGCGCTTCAGGTCTGATCGAAATGAGGCATCCACTCCGACCACACCGTGCACGGGATCAAACGGCTGGGAGAGGTCTGGTGGATCGGGGCTGCCCGGATAGTGACAGGTGACACACACGATGCAGCCATCGTCGGAGCCAGAGCGCGCGCATTCGAGGCCGTGGCGGTCATCCAGGTTTCCAAAGATCTGGAACACGTTGGCTCGGTAGAAGTCGTCCTCCTGTGCCCCATCTGCGATCCAGGTGCGTATGTTCGCGATCTGCCAGTCTTTCAGCTGCTTGGCCGGGGGTGGCATGGCGTAGCCATTGTCTGGCGGCGAAATGTCGCGACCGGTGATCTTCTGAATCAGGAAGCTGGCGTCCGGCTCAAACGGAACCACGTTGTACTCCGGACTAAACCCGGGGTGGCCTTCGGCCCAGACATTCTTCGAACCCACCAGGCCGGGTGGTGAGGGCGGCTCATCGAGAGTGAATGGGTCTTCGATGTCGACGAGGCCGCCCTTATTGTCGCTGTGGTGGCATACGACGCACCTTCGGTCGAGCACGGGCCGGACTTCCCTCTCGAAGCTCACTCCCTCATCCCCGCAGCCGAGCGCCAGCAGGATGAGCACTGGTAGCTTCCCGGCGCCGAGGCCAGGGCCATGATGGCTGACGAGCCCGACGCCCGCGGAGGGTCCCCGCGGAGGGCAAGCTGACTGAGAAATGCAGGTTTGGAGTGTCATAGGTGAACCGGACCGGTGTAGATGGGCGCGACGTCTGGGACGACCTCGCCCGGACTCAACACTCGTCCGGGCCCAGCATCGGGCGTCGGGTCCGCCTCGGGACTGTGACATCGAGCGCAACCGCCGTAGGAGGGGCTGCTGCTCATCGGCTGCCGACTCATCCGCCCGTCGGGCAGCGCATACTCGACCACGACGCTAAAGGGCTTGACCAGGGCGCTCTCACGCCCTTCGAAGAAGAAGTTGCCGGCGCGGTTGGTGCGCGTCGAGAGAATTTGGCCGTCACCCGCCGCGATGGTGACCCGAGCGCCTTCGACACCGAAACAGTCATTGTTCGTGGTGCGGGCGCCGTCGGGATCGATCAATCCATAGATCGTGCCTCCGGCCATCAACTCCGGACCGTCGTACTCCTTGTGGCACTCCACGCAATCCCGGCCCGGGTACATCTCCTCGCTCGCCGTCAGCTCGCCCACCCAGCGCCTCTTGGACGCGCAGACGTCGCTCGGCACGTCCTCGACCAGGTCGCCATGGCACCCGGGCGTGAGCAGGATGCACGAAAGCCCCCAAATTGGCCCGGCGAAACTCGACTGCCGCATGCCGATAGCTTGGGCGAACGAGAGTCCCAAAGCAAGTGCACAAGAGCCCGTGCCGGGTGCCCGCCTCCGCGGCGCGAGAGGGGACATTTTGCCCCTGGCCACACACGTGCCGGCGGGCCCACTCGCCATTTGACGGTGGCCCGAGAGTAGGCCAAAAGAACGGCGTAATGAAAGCGTCCGACGTTCGGTTGGCTTGCGGTGAGGGACAGCGCATGAGTGCCTACATGAGGCGCCTGCTATTCGTGCTGACCCTGCTCGGCGCTGCTTCGTTGGTGAGCCCAGCGCATGCTTATGCCTGGATGATTCGCCACGGCTTTGCCGAGTGTGGCGGTTGCCATGTCGACCCGATGGGCGGCGAGACGCTGACGGGCATGGGCCGGGTGGTGGGCGAAACCCGTCTCGCCCTTCCGTGGAGCTCGGCGCCACCATCCGACCTGGCCAAGCTCATGTTCGGCATCGCGGAGCCCGACGACGTCCGCCTGGGGGGCAGCCTGCGCGCGATGTCCGTGGCCAATCTCGATACCTCGCGAACTAGGACCTTTCCAATGCAGGCCGACCTGTATGGTGCAGGGTTCGCGGGCAAGTTCACGGTGGCGCTCAGCCTGGGGGTGTCGCGGGCCTCCAACCGCTACGAACACGCCAGCAAGGCGCGGCTAATCGGCAACGTCGAAGACGAAGGTGTGCTGCTGATCTCGCGCAACCACTGGCTGGGTTATGATTTGAACGAAGACGTGATGCTGCGCGCGGGTCGCCTCAACCTACCCTTTGGCATACGCACTCCCGAACACACTCTGTGGGTTCGGTCCGAGACCCTCACGGATCGCGAATCCGACCAGCAGCATGGTGTGTCGATCGTCTACGGCTCGGGGCGCCTCCGTGGTGAGCTCTTGGCTTCGCTCGGCAACTTCCAATTGGAAACGGATGGGATTCGCGAGCGGGGCTACAGCGGCCACCTCGAGTACCTGCTCGAACCGCGGCTAGCGCTTGGCCTGAGCTCGCTCTTCTTGATAGCCCGGCGCGAGCTCGAGGTGGATGAAGGCGCGTTCTTGCGCCAGGCGCATGGGCTCACGGCTCGCTACGCTCCGTGGAAACCCCTCGTGGTGCTGGCCGAGGCTGACGCGATTCAGCACACGGGTGCTAGTTTCGGCTACGTGGGGGTGGTCACGGTCGATTGGGAACCGCTCTTGGGCCTGCACCTCGCGGCCACGGGTGAGCTCCTCAACCGTGGCAGACCCGAGTCAGGCGTCAGCGCCGGCCACGGCGACACGCGGTTCGGCGGCTGGTTGACCGCGAACTGGTTTTTTGGTCCGCACCTCGACCTGCGCATGGATCTGGTCATCCGCGAGAGCCGCGCCGAGATGTTGCAGACGCAGCTGCACTTCTATTTGTAGCCGACGGGCTCGATGGGTCACTAGTGCCCCGTCGCCTCACGCGCGCTTGTAGTCACTTGCTTCGTGAGTCACTTGCTTCGTGAGTCACTTGCAAGAAGCTTGCTGGACCAAGCCGCGAGGCGAAGCGTAGCGGTTGCCCGCCAGTGTGGGTTTGGCGCCACAACCCACCAGCAGGTCCGTCTCGTTGCGTGAGAAAGTCGAGTCGCTAATACTGACGCGACCCGGTTCGGAATTCAGAGCGACGGCGGCGGTGCCCTTCGTCTCGCCAATTTCCACGAACTTCAAACGACTGTCGGGGCTGGTCTGCGCCATCAGTTGGAGGCCCTGCCATGGCTCTTGCTGTGTGTTCGCAGTGAGCTTGACCAGCGCCTCTCGGGTGCCCTCGGCGCGAATGCCTCCGGGTTGATCGACGCCTACACGCAACGCTACCGACTTTCCGAACCGGAGCTCGAGGCCCGGGGCCAGGCTCAGCGTTGGAGACCCCGCGCCCTGCACGTTGATATCGCCATTCACCACGTAGGGCACGGCCTGCGGAATCCAGCGCGCATCGGCCGCTACGATGCCCCCGTGTATCAGGTTGTGCAGGACGCCGCGATACTCGGCTTGGTCCGTGACCTGACCCGCGCTGGCAGCGTCCAACACGAAGCCCTGCTCGGTATCGACAAAGCTCACGCCGCTCAGCTTGACATGACTATCGGTCATACGGAAACCACCATTCACGCACTTCTCCACTTGTACTTGGCCGATGCTGAGAACGCCCGGTTTGACTCCGGTCAAGGTGATGCAGCCTTGCAATAGATTCGGCCGGCTGTGGGTGTTACTGCCCCCCGCTTGGCGAACGACCGCATGCGACAGAACGCTGTTTGCCAGAGTGCCGCTATGGAACCAGACGCCGAGCCATGTGGGCTCCGTTTCCGGACTCACCGTGGTGAAGACGATGGGCTCCTCGGGGGTGCCCTTGGCGATCAGCCGCCCTGGCTCACCGCCCGCTCCGACCTCCAGCCAGTCTTTGTCTACGAAACGGAGCTCGACGCCGGCTTCAATCGTCAACGTCGCCCCGTTGACGACGTCGATGCCCCCTCCCGGTTGGAGGTAAGGGCTGCACCTCTTGTACAGCGTGATGTCCTGGTTGACTGCTGCGGCCACGGGACAGGAACCGGCCGTGGACTTTTGCTCGACCGGAGCCGGCTGGAGCTTCTCGTTGGTTTGTTCCTCTCCAGGGGGCACGCAACTCCCGAGAAGTTGGGCCCCGAAGGCGCCGAGCAGGATGCCGAGCGGGCGATCAACGGCAACGTGTATCCAACGGCTCAACGCTGTGCGGCGACTCATGGTGGCGGACAGTACACGCGCCGGATAGGTCTCGCAACCCTTGCCGATGCCGCTCACGACCGAGCGCTTGCCAAGCGTTTTCGCGGGGGTGCCGACGCCAACGCTCACGGTTCAAAGACCAGCGCGGAAGTCACTCAGGCTGCAAGTATCGAGCGACCAGATCCTTGCGCACCTGCAGCTCCCCCTCGTCCCACAGGGGCACCACGGCTTCGTACCCCTTGATGCATTGGCTCGACAGGACGTCCTCCCGCAGTTGTCGATAGCCCAAGCTGGGCACGAAGACGGCATCGGGCCGGTCCGCTTGGCACAGCTCTTCGAAGCGCGCTCCGCGCAACGTTATGTCTTCGTTGAGCAAGCCGTCGAGGTCGACAACCTTCGATTCGGGGAACAACAGCCCAGGGGCGCCCATATCGGTATGATAGAGTACCGCTGGCTCGAGGGCGCGGAGCTCCTCGAGGCCACGAAACACTCCACGCCGCCGCGTCTGGCCGAGCACGATGGTCTCGTCGTCGAGAAGGCCCAAGGTCGTAATTGGGTAATTGAGGGTGGTTCCAACCAACAGGCAAAGCCCGATCGCCAAGGCGTTACACGGGTTGTACCCGGCAGGGCCCAGCAGCATCACGCCCGCGGCCAGTAGCGCCGGCACATACAATGAAGCGGCGGGCGCGCCGCCATCGAACTGCTTCAACCCTACCCAAGCGGCGACATACACGGCATAGACCAGCGCGCTAATCAGCCAGCGACGACGGAGCTGATACGCCCGGTACGCGATACCCCCCGCGACAAACATCGGGACCAGGCCGGGCAGATAGAAACGGGAAAAATAGCCCATCGTTTCGATCGTGGCAAAGTAGTGATAACCGCCGAAGACAGCACCCGAGAGCAACAGCAATAGAACCAAACGCGAGCGCTCGTGGAGCGCCAGGTAGACAAACGGGAAAGAGAGAAACGCCACTCGCATGGCGTTGTCAGCCTTCTCTTCGGCGAAATGCACGACGTAGTCGGCGGGGTGCGCTGAAATTCCATGCGTCTTGACATAGAAGGGGAGAGGTAGGGCCGTCCCGTAATAAAGGCGGAACATGCCGAGCAAGACCGCCAGGCCCAGAGCGATGGATAGGAGGGTCCACGTCAGGGCTTTGGCGTCGGTGTGGCTCTTGGTTTCGCCCAGGTGTTGGTGTCTGCGCAGCGCGAGCGCCCAGCGACCCACGAGCAGTACGAGTGGAATGAGTATTGCGTCGGGCCTGGTCAGGTAGACCGCGAGTACCGACGCCGACATCGACACGAGATCGCGCAAAGTACCCTTCGACTTCACGATGGTAGCGACACAGACGGCGACCATCAATAGCCCGATGAGCGTCTCCAGACCCATGACCGTGACTTCGAGAATCGGCGCGCTGGCGAGCCCGACGGCACAGGGCAAGAGCCCCGCAGCTCTCTCCGCGGAGGGCGGGGCGGGCCGGCCCTTAGACAGTAATGGCGCGCGGGAGTGCCTCACGATGCCGAGCAGGACGAGCAACGTGAGGAACAGTGCCACGCACAACGCGGCCTTCAGGCTGAGCACGAGATGCGCTGGAGCCAGTGCATAGAGAGCCGTACCCAAGAGCTGAAGCGTCTGCGAGGTCATGCCATAGATAGGGCCGTCCGCCACGTTCCAGCTGAATGAGCCGTGGTGCCAGAAGTTGTAGGCAAACCGTTTGACGAAGTAGCCGTCTTCCCACAGCCCCTGCTGCAGCTGGGCGAGGTAGATGACTGCCAGGACGCCCGCGAAACAAAACAAGAGGAGTCTCACGAAGGGCGCTTGGAGCGCGCCGCTCGAAAGCCGCCAGGGCCCGGACGCTTGATCCATCGGAGGGTCAGTAGCCTAAAAAGAGAGCAGCGAACCCTCGTGAAAGACACGCACATCCAGGCCACGCATGGACTGTGCGAATGCCCGGGTGGCTTCCACGCGGGACAGGATGGGGGCGCCACGCGGGTTGAGCGAGGTATTGATCAGGATCGGGCAACCGGTGACCTGACCTGTGCGCTGGAGCAGGCCGTGCAAGAACGGGTCCTCCGCGCTTTCAATCGTCTGGACCCGAGCAGAGTTATCGTAATGACAGATGCCTGGCGCGTGCATGAGCGACCGCTCGGTGACGTTGGCGGCGTACAACATGTACTTTGATTCGCCTTCCCACTCGAACCAGGTTGAGGCAGCTTCCAGCGGAACGAGAGGCGCCAGCGGACGATAAAACTCGCGTTGCTTGATCACGTGGTTGATCAAGTCGAAGCTCTTTCGAGTGGGTGTGGCCAGGATGCTGCGGTGGCCAAGCGCACGCGGGCCAATTTCGCTTTGCCCCCGGTGGAGGAAGGCGATACCGCCGCCGGCCAGAAACGACACTAGCTCATCGCTGACATCCGACCGACCCAGGTGTTGTTCGTCAAGTCGGTCGCTGTAACCGAGGAAAGGCATGTCCGCCGTGACATGCAGATTGGCTCGCTCGTGACAGTAGTAGAGCAGGGCGCCGAGCGATTGACCCGTGTCGTCGCAACAGGGCGGCAGCAGCAGCTGCCGCGATGGCGCCAGAAACTCTTTCACGCGCGAGTTGGCCACGATGTTGAGCGTCGCTCCTCCGGCGAGCATCACCCTCGGCGCGTCCGAGGGTAGGGCTGCCACGCTCTCGACGCGTAGGTCTTCGAACAGCCGCTGTGTCGAGGCGGCCAGGTCGAATGCCGTTCTGCTGCTCAGGTAGTGATCCACCGGGAACTGGCGCCGCAGCGCAGCCAAGCCCTCGTCTGACCCGCGCTCGTGGAACAGAGGCAGGTGATCGCGAATGAACGTCATCATCTCCGGACGCGGCTCGCCGAGTGAGGCTAAAGCCATCAGCTTGCCTTCGCACATGATGCGACCGTACAAATAGCGTGAGACCACGTCGTAAAATCGTGATGAGAAGGCATCGTGAATCGGTCGATTCGCGAGCCGTTCGATGCGATGGTTTCGGCAGCGGTAGGTGAAATGGGTATGACCGAAGTCACCGCCCCCATCGCACACGTCGATCACGACGTCATCACTTGCCGCCCCCTTGGAGCCGTGAGCGCCGGTATGCTGACGGGGAAAGGCATGGACCATTGCGGCGTGCGCCAAGTGGTGATTGAGCACTGGGGCGGTGAACTTGCGGCCGGCGATTTCAACCTGCCCCTCGGCCAGCCATTCCACATCCCGCTGGTCCTCGGGCAGGTGCTCATTTAGGTAGGCGGTACAGGCCACGCCTTCGACGTCGTTGATACCGATGCCGCAATGCTTCAGGGCGACCTGGATGAGCGTTTCCATCTCGGCCCTATTGCAGCGCTTCTTCTTTTCACCAAATAGGCGCTCGGCCTCGAGCACCAAGAGAACGCGCCGCTCATCGGCGATGCTCACCGACGAATCGTGCATATTGTAAGAAAATGCCAAGAAATGTCGCATCTAATTGGCCCTGTAGCACAAGGCCTATGCCAATGCTGCGGAGACTGCTGCTCCAGCGGGAGCTCGTCGGCTTATTGGCCGAGGTGGCCCAATGCTGCGCATGAACGCTGTTCATGAGCATTCAGCCGCGGCTCAGGGCCTCCAAAGCCTTTCGCGCGGCCGCCGGCCAGTTGGGGATCGAGGTTTGGCGTTTCCAACACTCGACAGCCATGGCGTAGCGGGTTGCTTCATCGTCGAGTAGTCGGTTCAGGTGGTCCGACAACGTGGCTCGATCGCCGATCGGAGCAATGAGCCCCTCGCGTCCGTGTGCGAGCATGTGCTGGGCCGCTCCCGCAGCATAGGCCACTGCCGGTACGCTGGCTGCCATGGCTTCGACCAAGACGAGTGGTTGATTTTCGTCGTAACTCGGCATTACGAGGAGGTCGGATCCGCGTACGATGCGCTGCACTTCGCTCGGCGGTTGCTGGCCCGCGAACGCGACGAGAGGCAGCGAACGCGTGCGTTCCACGAGGCGCTGGGCATACGTGGTATCCTTGTCGAGGCTCCCTACCACCGTCCAATGGAAGTCCGAGCCACCTCGTTCGACCAAGATTTCGGCCACGTCGAGGAAGCCCTTGCGCGGCGTGGCGGCGCCCACCGAGACGACGCGGCAGGGCCCGTTTCGTCGACGCGGCTCTGCCCGCCAAGCGTCGTCGATGCCGGGCTCGGCGATCACCACCCTTGCGTTACAGCCGGCCAACATATCGGCGTAGTGCCGACCTGGCACCACCACCCAGCCGAGGCGTTCGAGTGCTTGGACCTCGAAGCGGGATGGATGGGCAAGAGGAGATTGGCCGCGTTCGGTGGCGGCAATCATGGATGGAAACGAATGCAGCATCACTCCCACGCGCCATCCGCGAGCTCGCAAATCGAAGAAGGGTTCCACACACTCTTCCGTCAACCATATGCTGTCCATCAGCACGGGACGGTTCGAGACCAACTGGCTACTTAGCTTCGCCAGCTGATCGGTGGAGGTGTCCATGAGCTCCCACGCATCGTGGGCCGCCATGCGGGCATTGTAGAGAAAGCCGCCCGAGATGCGGCCATTGGAAACTGGCTGGATGAGCACGGCCCGATGCATGGCCGGTGGCTTTAGCACCGCCATGGCCGTTTGCGAGTGCCTTTGGCCCGACGCTGTCCACTTGCGTCGGACATTGGGCCGCACCTGCGCGCTGCCGTGCGCCGCTCAAGAGACAATGCGAAAATCGAAACAGTGGAGTGCAGCGCCGCTGATCGTGAGCTCGACCACTGTACGCTGCCCAGCGTGTTCTGTAGTGTCGAACTGGATCGACTGGCGGCGCAAGTATGCGGGGCGCGTCGCAACATTGGCTAACGTGCGCCCGTTCACGTCGAGCTGGATGGCGCCTGGCCCCTCCGGCGCTGGGTCGTAGCGGCCCGCCAGAAAGGCGCCGAGCGGCAGAGTTGCGCGGATCTGCACTTGTTCCGCGTCGCGAGTGGTCATGCAGGAATGAATGCCCCAGGACCCCGACACCACCTCGGGCCGAATCACATGCGAACCGCACTTGAACGTCAGGGGAGAGGTCTTGACACAGCCTTCGTCCCCCACGCTCAGCTCCGGCCCCTCTAGCTGATGAAAGATGGATGACGGAGGCAACATGCGACTCCGGTCCCGTGTGCGGGCCGCAATCACGATGCTGCAGATCAGGAGGAGCACGAGGGCTGCCCCGCCGATTGGGCGCTGCTGGCGCTGCAGCAGTGCGATGCCGCGCGTCAAGACTGAGCTTCGACGGCCGAGCCACACGAGCCCCAGGAACGCCGGACCCGCCGCGAGCGTGATGATCAGCCCAAGCCATTCAGCGGAACGATACACGTACTCGATGACGAGCTCGCCGTCGCGCACCGGCACCTGCATCAACACGGGGTACTCGACGCCGTACACCGGAACCGTGGAGATCGGCAGCGGCGTGCCCGCGAGCGTCGCCTGCCAGCGGTCGTAGCTCGAGACGTGGATCTTCAGCGTGGTATCTGGGGCCGTGCCACTCAGGCGGATGCGGATGCGCTCGGGCTCGAATTCCAGCAGCTCCGCTTGCCCTGCGCCGATCACGCTGAACGGCTGGGGCTTGTAGGAGTTGAAGCGATAGAGCCAGAGCTTGCCAAACCTCCGCTCGAGAGTCAGGTCGGCCCGCTCGAGGGGGTAAGAGCTCAAGACGTATTTGACCGAGAGCGCTTCGAACAGCTCGTGCTCGTCGGTCATGGGGAACTTGTCGAAAATCTGAGTCGGAGTGTAGCCGACCTTGTACATTGGCGTCTGGTTGAAGACGGGTGAGAGGGTCGACAAGTGATTGCCCCGCCACATGTGGTATGCGATCCGATAAAATTCACCCGGAGCTCGCTCGAGCTGCTGGGACCAGCGCAGGAAGACCTGAAAGTCGTCCCAAAACTCGGTCTTGCGCTCGCCGTTGAACTCTTTCTTGATCTGGGTCTCGTAGAAGCTCTGCCCGCCCGGCAGGAGCAACGCGGCGCCCAGCCCGAGTGCCAGCGCCCAGCGTAGCGCGCGGCGCCCGTGGGTCGGCGCGGGCCCGAGGGCGACTGGGAGGCGAAATAGCTCGACCAGCCCGTGCCCCGCCAACGGAAACCAGAAGAGCTTAGCGGCCAGCAGCATCCGGTCATTCTCAATCTTGAGCAGGGTGGAAAGGGCGCGCTCGAGATGCAAATCTGCAATCAGCGTGTCAGACGACAGAAACACGCATACTGCAGCCGAGCACGCCAAGAACACCCCGCCGGGGTGGCGAGCGCGCACGGCAAACCAAGCACCGAGCAGCGCGAGGCCATGAATTGGGAACCAGACATTCTCGAAGGTCCGGAGCTCGAGCAAGTGCTGGCTGACCACTGGCAACGGATCGCCGAGCCAGCCAAGGTCCTGCGCGTGGCCGCTACGCGCCACGAATGGCACGAACGAGAACGCGGCCAGCGCGACACCGAAGGCCAATGCGCCCACGCCCAAGGCCAAGCGGATGGGCGGGCCCAGTGCTGGACTGCGATCCCCACTGCCGGGGACCGGCGCAAGGTCGGGCCCGGGCCGCAGCAGGTGCTCCAAGAAAAACAGCGGCGCCGTAATCAGCAACACGAGCAGCGCGAGCGGGTGGATCAAGAGCGAGGCCCCGAGCCATGCCCCCGCCCAGAACACGGCGCGCTTTCGGCCGAGCTCGAGCACGTCTTCGAGGCGCGTATACGCAAGCAGGACGAAGCACATCGACAGTTGGACCGGCCACACCCCCCAGTACGTATGCCAATCCCAGCCGCCCTCGAGCATGGCGCCTGGATCGAACAGCGAGATCCACGAGCAAACCACGGCGGCGCCGGTGCCGAAATACCGGCGCGTAAAGACGTACGCGGTCAGGGCCTTGAGCAGCAAGAAGGCGCCAAAAGCGAGGGCGTAGGTGCGGGTCCAGGGGAGTTGGCCGAGCGTTGCGGCGCGAAATATGGCGACCCACAGCTCTTCGCCAAACGGGACGAGCTCGCCCGAGGGGAAGCCGAACGCCCAGAAATGGCTCCAGCCGCGCAAGCGGCCGCGCCCGAGCATCTCGGTCCAGAAGTGCCAGGACTTGAACAGGTGGCTCGCGTGGTCGTAGCTGAGCGGCGTCTGCCTCAGCAGCGGTTGCACGACCCAGAGCGCGGGCGCGAGCACGAGCACGAGTGGCGCGTGCTGCTGCCAGCGGCCGTCTGCGGACAGGCGGCGGAGCGCGGCGCGCGCTCGGGCCAGGGCTGCGCTCACGCCCGGCTCGTCGCGGCTAATTTGGGCCGCCCTGCCGCAAAGGACGCGACCAGAGTGATGAGCCCGAGCACAGAGGCCAGCGTGCTCCAGACCGTGTAGCGAAAGTCCGAGCTGGTTGCGCCGACGATGACGCTCAGCAGATACGCAGCGCCCGAGAGCGTGAAGAGCACTGGTAGCACCGAGCCGCCGCGCAAGTGTCGGACCAGAGCGACCGGCAGCACGACGCAACTGAGGGCGAGGTAGACCCAAGGCCGATACCAGATGACCGAGCGGATGTGCTGCTCGAGCCAGGCAAGCACGCGCAGGGATCGCTCGGTCGGTGGATAGTCCTTGGCGAGCAGGTGGTGTGGCGCAGCGTTCACGAAGTAAAGCTCCTTCGGGCGCGCCGATATGGCGAGTAGCGCTTTGGCGAACTCGATGCGGTGCGCGAGGTAGGCGCCCGGATGCGCGAGGATGGCCCGCAGCCAATTCTCGGAAAGCAAGCGGAGCTCACGATGATCCAGCGTGAGCCGAAAGACTGGCACGCAGCGCTGGCCGCCAAACGCGATGCAATAGTAGAGCATGGAGCCGTACTCGACTCTAAACAGGCTGCGGATCTCCTCGAGACCCATTCCGTCACTGAGTACCCGAGACTCGGGCTCGACCAACACCTCACCCGTTTTTAGCGACATGCCGGCCAGGTCGAAGGTGGGTACCGTTTGCCAGAACTCGGTCTTGTGGGTGATGGGTGACAGCGCCCGATCCAGCCCCAATGTCATCCCGAAGGTCAGGGCGAGAGCGACGCCCGAGGCCGAGACCAGGCGCAGCCAGCGGGGCTTTGCGACCCACACGCGCAACCGCAGCAGGGGCAGCGTCAAGAGGGGCCAAGCGGCCGCTGCGGCATTGTGCCGAACGCCGATCGCGATCAGGAAAAACATTACCGCCAATAGCAGGCGCACGCCGCGTGCCCGGTGAGATGGAACCACCAGGCAAGCGCAGCCAGCGAGCAGTGCTCCCTGCAACAGCGCGTCCTTCATGATGACGGGCAGAGTCGAGAATGCGGGCGGGAAGAAGCCCACGCCGAGAAGCCCGAGAGCACGCCACGAGAGCGGCCCAGGCAGGGCCCAGAACAGGACGGAAAGGCCTGTCCAGCACAGGCCGTTCATCAAGACCAGCATGCCCAATGGCCCTGGCAATATCCGGTCGGTGAAGTGCCAAATCAGCGCCATCAGGATGGGATGGTCGTCCCAGAATTCGAAGGCACGCGCCTGTTCCAGATGCGTGCCCGAATCACGCGACATGAACCCTGGAGCGCAGAAGTAGACCGTGACGGCGAATGCCAAGAGACCAATGGCGCCAAACACGAGCGCCTCACGCCGGGACCACAACCAGGTCCGTAGAGCGACCGCTCTCGTCGTCTGGCGCGCCGCTTCAACCATCGACTGGAAGGCTATTCACAGGGCGCTACCGACCGCAAGCGGCAGCTGATCATTCGCCCCGCCAGTTGGTTCAAAGGCAGCCGGGAGCGCGACTAGATAGATACCGCGGAATGGGGCGGGGAGCGCCCAAACACATCGAGCTGATGGGCAATGTACACGAGCTCGGCACCCTCAATCTGCGCGTGCCGAGCGGCGACCCATGCTTTGAAAGCGCCCCGTTCGAGCTCTGGATTTTCGATCAAGGCGCTGCGAACGGTGTCGACGATGTGGTGCAGAAAGTAAGCTTCGTCGCCGGGGTAGGCGCGCGCCTGGGGAAAAACCACCCAGTCCGATCCGCCAGCGGCCAACAACGAGGCGCCGCTGGCTGGGATGGCTTCCATGAGCTTGCGTCCGGTCTGGCTGTGCCCGCTGCGGGTACCCGCGGCGTTTGGCCCCATGCTCTCGTGGTACAGCCGCATCACGTGTTCGTCGAGCCCGAGCTCGGGTAGGAAAATGGTCTCGCCATCGAAGTTGATGGTAAACCAAAAAAGTGAGCCTGGTCTTTGCGCCTGCCAAATGCGAGGCAGCGTGGCGCCGAGCTCCGTCAGGTCGAGCACGGCGTTGGCAATCACCAAGTCGTAGGGCGGCGCGTCTCGAGCTGCCGTCAAAAAGTCGAACAGGTCGGTGCGCACGAACTCGACGTCGAGCACGGCCCCGCCCTTCTCGATGCGTATCGCATTCGCGCTCGACTGGCTGAGAGTGCCCCAAGCCTCGAGGTGTTGGCGTGCGCTGGCCAGACTCTCCGCGTCGCGATCGATGAGAGTGTATTGTGCACGGCCAAGAACGCCCCAATCGGCCAAGCGCGAGACCATCGTTCCAACGCCAGCCCCCAGCTCCAATACCCGAATTGCGGTGGAAGCGTGTCCGAGCTCTCGCTCGAGGGCAGCCAGCACTTGGCGGTTGATGGCCCGATCGTCGATGGGTTGCTTGGCCAGCAGGTAACGCACGTTCGAATAGTCGATCACTCTATGCTGCTCTCCTCAGGGGACGCTCGCGCCGCGATTCAGGCGACCTCGGGCCGCATGTACCGCCGCCAGAACGAGTGGATGAAAGACAGGCTGATGACCGAGGTACCCAGCAGCCCCAAAAATGTGCCCCAGACAGGCGGGGTAAGCAGCGCCACGACAAAACTGGCGACCATCAACACATAGGCCAGGCGATAGTAGATTGAGCGCGCGGCTTCCCCAACCGGGGTGGGCACGAGCAATGGGGCCAACACGTACAGGTACCGCCACAGACCTCCGAGCAAGATCCATGGACCGGCGACGTGCCTCGCCGCGAGCGCGAAGGTCAGCGAAAGCACGAAGACCGCGTCGACTTCCATGTCGTAACGCGCTCCAAATGGGCTGTCTGCCCCGGAGCGACGGGCTAGCCAGCCGTCGACCAAGTCTAGAAGGAGAATGCCGATGGCGGTTGCGGCGAGGACTTCGCCACGCTGCTTCTCGCAGCCTATCAACAGGGCGACCGTCAGAAACAATCGCAGCGTCGTCACTGCGTTGGCGATGCCAAAATGTCCAGTTGGAGTCCACACGCCGCGCGATTGCACGACCAGGAACGACAAGGACAGGGCGCCCACGAAGGTCAAGAGCGGGGGCAGATCGAGCGCCAGCGCCATCACCGTGCCAATCAGCATACCCACCGCATGCGCGTGGGTCCATGAGGCCTCCGCCTCTGCACGAGACGATCGTCGCGCGGAGGGCTGTCCGTCAAGCAACAGCACGATGAAGCCCGGTAGGGCACACACCAGCGCAAACGCGCCAAACAGCAACGAGACAGCCACGCCGGTGCTTGCCTGCAGCCCTGCGCTAGCGAACAGAATGGCGCTGGCGCCCTCGCGAATGCCCCATCCGCCAAAGAAGCTCGGCACCGAAGCGGCCAACAGCACCAGAGGTCCGAGCCAGAAGAGGAGATGCCCGTCGAGCGGGACGCTGATGGCACGGGCGGCGAAGTACAGTTGGAGTAGCAACGTACCAATCAATATTATCGAGAGCGGCAGATGTAGGGCGGCCTTTCTCGGGCTGAGGAGCAGGCCCCCCGCTCGCCCGACAAACGAGCGAACGGGTATGAGCAGGTGCCTGTAGCTGGGGACCAGCCTGAGAATCAGCACTGCGAGAACCAGGGCAGCCGCCGCTACTCCCAGTGCGATCAGCACCGACCTGGGGTCGACCAGCCCCGCCTCGAGCGTGAGCGGCAAGCTGGATAGAACAACCAAAAACAGGCCAAGTTGGCCCGACACGCGATCGAGGGCCAGAGCTTCCAGGACCTTCAGGAAGCCGCGGCTGGGACAACGCCTGGCGTGCCGAACGGCCCGTAAGCCGTCCCCCGCGAAGCCCGTAGGCAGAAGCTGATTGACCAGGATGGAGAGGGAGTATTCAGCGCTGGCTCGCCGCCAGCTGAGCGGAACCCCGAGCTGGCGTGAGATGGTGGACCACCTGAGCCCGATCAGAACAATCTGCAGCAAATAGACCGCAAAAAATGCAAATAGCCAGCGGGTGTCGGTGGCCTTCAGCCGCACCAGCACTTGCTTCGAGTCGACGAGGACCACGCTCGCGAGCATCAGCCCGGCGCTCAGCGCGACGCTCGTCCAAGCCAACGCACCGGGCCGTCGTGGAGGCGTCAATGGTCCGTCGCGCGGCTCACTGGAGGGGCTGAGTGCGGAGCTCACCGGAGCTTGGCTTCTTCGGCCTGCAGCCGCTCCTGGATGGGAGGCCAGATGCCGGGGTCGACAGCGAGTGGCTCGGTGCTGAAGTCGCTCAGGAACTCTTCCATGAACCGCTCCATCCCCACGTGCGGCAGGGGTTGCGTGGGCACCATGCCGCGAATGTAGCCCCGCTTCAAGAATGGCGCCACGAAATCGGGATTCCGACTGGCGATGTGGATGGGCACCGACCACGTGAGGTTGTCGGGCCCGGTCACGAGTTGATGCGGTTGATGGTCACCCACGAAAATGACCAATGAGTCATCGTTGATCAAATTCGTGAGGTACCCCTCCATCACGCGCAGCTCGTACGAGATGGCGGCGATGTACCCACGGGCGATCTCGTCGGGCGCGCCTCCCTGCAACGTCAGATCAAATTGATCATTGCCGTTTCGGTGGAGGACGGAGCCATCTCCCAGGCTGGACCAGTCTTCCACGTAGCGGGGCAGGTTGTTAAACGGCGCGTGACTCGAGACCAACGCGTACTCGATAAAGAGCGGCTGCTGGCTCCTCGCGATCTCGCTCCGGTGGATGTGGTTGAGGACGAATTGGTCGGCCATCACGGGCCAGCCATAGCGTGGCCCTCTATAGTCAAACTCCCAGGAGAAATAGTGGTTACGAAAGCCGAAGTAGTTGTCCATCCCGGGCCACGGCCGTGTGTTTCCTGGAGCAACCCAAATCGGGAGGTAACCCGCTGCTCGAAACCGGTCCGCGAATGCCGTTGGCCGGTTTTCGTCGAGCAGCTGCGAATGCAGGTGGCTGATGATCTTCACGCCGGTGTTCAGCGTCATGTGGGCGAACCACGAAAAGCCACCGTACGTCGGCGAAGTAAGGAAATCCGAGACGACGTGAAAGCCTTCCGCCTCCAAATTCCTCGCCATCTGCTCGCAACGTGGGACAAGAACCCTTTTGTGCTCGGGGTGCTCGAACGCCGTGCGGCCGTAGGACTCGACAAAGAAGAACAGGACGTTGTTACCCTGCAGCTTGTCCAGGTGCGTGCCGTCGCCGATCCGCTGTTCGACCTCCGCGATGGTTTTCAGAATCTTCTTACGCTGGACGGGTAGCTTCCAGACGTGACGGACCTCGGTGCCGATCCGGTACGAAACTTGCCGCGTGTAAACGACCGGACCACCCAGCTCCTGCACGCCTACGGCAACTGCCGTGAGCACGACGAAGCCAGCGATCATCCGCCCAACGCTCGCTCGCTGCGAGCTGCGGTACACGTAGCCGAGCGCCAGGGCGACCAGCACAAAGCTGCTGAGCAGAATCGCCACGAACAATGCCGCGTAGCTGGCGAGCGCCGTCGCCGGGCTCGTGTCGTACATCAGTCGGAAGAACTCGGGTACGAGGTGCAAATCGAGAGGGACTCGGAACTCTCGAAACACAAACCGTTGCGAGATGTTATCGGCCGTAATGAACAACCGCGCGAGCACCGCGACGACGCTCACCAGGGCGAAGAACCACCACCGTAGGCGCACCTCGAAGCGTTGCGCGAGAGCGAGCAGGCCGAAGGCGACCGGCACCTCGAGCGCCAGCAGAAAATGGTCGCTGACTTCGATCGGCAACGGATACCGCACGTTGAGCCAGGCCGTCAGCACCAGGGCAACCACCCCGAGCGCGAGAGCGTCGAGCGCGTGGCGGGCGGGTGTAGACCGTAGAAAGCCGAAGCGAGCCGGCAGCCGGACGAGTTTCAGTTTGCTAAACATTCGAAGCGGTAGGGGGTGGTCCGGGGAGCGGGGCCTGCGCTGCTAGCAGCGGTGATATGACCGCCCTCGAGCCGGACAGCGGGGCAACAGCGCCGCCTGGAATAGGCGCGATTCTCGTCACGCGAGAGCTAGGTTGGCACGCACCAGCGAAGCGGCGCACTCTATGGGACCAAAATCCGGCTGTGAAGACAAATTGTGCAATGGGGCACGCCCGTTCGGACGCCGCCAAGACAGCCGGGATCAGGCTGGGCCGAAGTCCTGGCGCTGTTGCTCCACGTAGTCGGCCAGCGAGACGGGCTGGCGCGCACCCAGAGCTTTCAGAATGAATGCGACCGGGGTGACTTGGCGATCGCTCAATTGGACGGCGAAGGCTTCTGCGTTCGGCTGGTCCGCGGCAACCCAAACGGCGTTAAACTCTTTGCACATCACCTCGCCGAGATAAGCGCCCAAGAACACCGACAACCAGCGAGCCCACTCTGCACCTTCACTCGAAGGCGCTCCGGCCGGGGCAACTAGCTCGAGGTACTCATCCAGGCCGCGCAGGCTCCTACTGCTGCGGTCGAGCACGGCGTGGCCGCGCTCTACAGCATAGACGGCGATGACTGAATGGCCCAGGGCCCGGCCGAGGTGTGGCATGTCCTCGATGTCGGGCCAGTGGCGTTCGCCCCACGGTACAGAGGGCGCAAGGTTCCCGGCGGAATGAAAAGCGCGGGCGGCGCTCGGCGCGGCCTCGAGGACACCCGCGAGCGCGGCCTTCAGGGTAGAGCGCCGCCCGTGCGCGATGCGATGCCGAACGATCTGAAAGGGCTGAACATCAAACCCGAGCACCGTGAGCGCGGCATCCTTCAAGAGGTCCGGATTCTCATGCCAGTGGCCTTTGCAGCATTGCCGCAGCGTCTCTCCCAAGTAAAGGCCGCCGATTTGCCACAGGCCCTGGCTTGCACCGGCGACGTCGAGCGCGCGAGGGCCCGAGCCGTAGACCAGGCCGAGCCCTGCCTCCAAACGCTCGATGCTCCGGAGCGATCCGTCGTAGGGACCAAAATGGCGCAGCACGGGCGCGAGTGTGAAGAACTTGCGCGCAATGCTCGCCGAAGCTTCCGCGTCTTCCAAGCGCTCGAGGACCAACCCTGCCAACGTTTCGTCGGCGAGTGCCTCGAGCCCTGCCAACGCGGCTTCGCGCGCGCCGCTGGACAAGGCGTGTTCGAGCGGTAACCACACGGATGCCGACGAAGCGGGGCCGTGTTTGCCGACCCCCATGCGTTGCAAGCGAGGAGCGATTTGCGCTGCTGCGCTTTCGGAGACGTTGAACAGTTGCTCGAGGGCTGCTTCGGCGCGGCGCTCCTCGCCGCAGAGCGCCGCTGCTTCGGCCAGAGCTGCTAGGCCGTCGATGGAATCTGCATGTGTGCGAAGGGATCTTTGTGCGAGCCGTAGAGCTACGGCGGGAACGCCCACGCGTGCTTCGATGCAGGCGGTCAGCGCATCGACGAGCCCGGCGTCGAGAGCCGCAGCTTGAGGAAGCTCTTTCAGGAGGCGGCCAGCCCGCTCGAGCGACCAGGCATCATCCCGCTGACGGGCGTAACGAACTGCGCACCAGACGAATACCAGGCGTGTATCTGTGGCTTGCGGCGCTTGCTCCAGAGCAAGCGAGGCTTGCACCGACGCTCGCTCTGCCTGGCCCAGCTCGAGCAGAGCTCGGGCGAGCAAGGTGCGCGCCTCCGGGCGCAGGTTGGCCGGTAGGGGCTCGTCGGGGATCAGCGCCCGAGCCTCGTCCCACTGACCGTCCTTGAGGTGCTGCAGGGCCTCGCGAATGCGGCGCTCTGGGTCTGGCGGAGTCCCCACAGAGTCACGCGTTGGGGAGCGACTCTTCCTGGCCCCGCCCATGACCTCACCGGGTCGGTTGCTCGCGCCGCGATAGCGACCGGCTTGTGCCGACAGCTGTTCTTTGGCGCGCAACTTGTCGAAGGGCATGTGGGATGGACGAGTGGGTGGTTCGGACCCGATCGGCTCGGACCGAGTGGGGTCGCGGCGGGGAGGCGTTTCCGGAGGCGCCGGTCGAGTCCTTGCGCGGCCGGGGCGAGTGGGCTCTTCGCCTTTGAGCCCAACGGCGTTCTCGTCGCGGCGAGGTGGTGGTTCGGAGCTATCGAGAACGAGCCCCTTGATGACATCTCGCTCGGTGCCCAGGCTTTCGGTGGGTGTGACTTCATCATCATCGCCCGCTTGGGTAGCGTCGACGTACGGGTGAAAGCGCTCGGCTCTGCGTGGTACGCTGGGTGCTCGCGAAGGCGGCGGTTGTGTGGGGCTGGTGCTTTCGTCCAGCTCCTCATCCTCTGCTTCCACCGGCTCGGCGAACGCCGGCACGTCCAGGGCGCTGCGCTCGGTGCGCGCCTCCAGCTCGGCGAGCCAATCGTCCGCTTCGGGAAATGGGTCGACCTGGTCCAAGATCGCCACCAAGCGGTCGGCGGCTCCATGCGAATCGATCCGACCCCGCTGGAACAAGAGTCGAGTCGTCAAGAAATCTATGGCGAGCTTGTGGTCGCGGGCGTCCACCCATGCGCCAAGCCGCGCAGCAGCTTCTCGTGTGTTGCCCTCGTCGAGAAGCTTTTCGATCTGGCGCAACTCAGGTTGTTCGAGTGGACTGGTGGGAGGCATCCCCGGCCACCGTACCAAGTCCTTTGCGCGAAGCGTAGTTTGCTCTGTATTTTCTCAGTATCCAAGCGACGGCCGGCTTGACGCCTGGCTTGGTACCCTCTCTGGGCGCGCGCCTCGAGCCCGAGCGTCATGGGATGCGCACTCGTGTGGCGGTCCATCGGGCCGTCAGGCGGGCCTCGGTAGCTGAAAGCTTACGCAGCTCGGCCAAGGTCTCCGCGAGCAGGTCGCCGCGAGCGTCACGAGGCACGATGCCGTGGGCAAGCAAGTCCACAGACACGGCTTGGGAGAGGACGATTTCGATGCGTTCGGGGGGGCTGTCGAGCGTCGCGTCGCGCCGCCACTGAAAGACCGCGCTCAACGGCGCGGTATGAGAAAGCCGGAACCCATGTAGCTCGAGCTCACCGGTTGCCCAGAGCTGCACTCGGCGCAACAGCATTCCCACTGGTGCCGGGTGGACCTCCTGCCCCTCGCGGGCGGACGGCGCGCTCAGCTTGCCGATTTTTTGAATGGAAAATTGCGCATACCGAAGCTGGGGCTGCTCTGCGAGCAGGACCGGGTCAGCGACCTGAAGCCACCTGAGCGACTGTTCGGTCAAACTAGAGCCCACTGGTTCGGACTCCGCGGACGCAATCTCGTTGTCAGCCGACTCGTGTATTACAGTCGTCAGCAAATCAAAGGTCAGGCTGCCACGCGCGCTCGCGAGGTCCATCACGTCGAGCTGGAGTTGCCCCTGCGTGACCCCCACGCGCCCTTGAACTCGCCGCTTTCGGGAGCCGAACGTCAGCTCCACATGGCTATCGGGCGTCAACCGAAACTCCGACACGACGGGCGGGGTGGTGTTTGTCGGCTCCGCGAGGCGTGGCGGCTCGAACACCTCGTCGAGATCGGGCTGGCGGGAACAGCCGAGCGGCAGCACAGCGAGCCCAGCGAAAAACGTCGACGTGGCGACGCCCAAAACCCGCCTGGCTGCCCGAAGGGGCATGAGCGCTGCCACGACTCCAATCATTGCCACTTCGCTGCAGCCTACCTCAACGAATGCGGACTTTTGAGGGGTCGGTGCTCAGCGCGGAATCTCCGGCCTTTGACCCGGGACACGAAGGTGGCGCATGGCCTGCTCGGGATGCTAGTTCCCAGCCTGCTTTTCCGGGCTCACGCTTGCCCCAGAGGTTCACGCTTTCCCAGAGGTATGTCACGCGGTGAAATACTCGGCACGATTCACTTGTCTGTCCGGTTGCGAGGGGCACTGGCCCGTCACCGAGGCCATTTATAGTTGCCCCAAGTGCGGGGGCCTGCTGCAGGTCAATCACGACATCGAGGCGCTGCGTTCGCAGACTGGGGCTGAGTGGCGCAAGCTATTTGACCAGCGCTACAAAGGGACTCGTTGGCCCTACGGGTCGGGGGTATGGGGCAAACGCGAGTGGGTGATGCCAAATATCGACGATGATCTCATCGTTTCGATGGATGAAGGCGGCACCAATTTATTTTGGGCGGAGCGCTACGGCAAGCAGATTGGCGTCGACGATCTGTGGGTGAAGTTGTGCGGCAACAGTCACAGCGGCTCGTTCAAGGACCTTGGCATGACCGTGCTCGTGAGCGTGGTGCGCCAGGCCGTTCGCCAGGGGCTGCAGGTCAAGGCCGTGGCTTGCGCCTCGACGGGAGATACGAGTGCTTCGCTAGCCGCGTATGGCGCTGCCGCCGGTTTGCCGGTAGTCGTGCTGCTGCCCCGAGGCAAGATCACGACGGGGCAACTGGTGCAACCGTTGGCTCACGGTGCCCTGGTGCTGGGCCTGGACATAGTGCGGGGAGAGGGAGCGCAGGGGGAGAGGGGCGCGCGACGTATCGCGGGGAGAGAAAGAGCCAAGCGACCAAGTAGCGACCGACAACGCGACAGCCCCTCACC
>JANOIG010000360.1:0-9128 GCA_031407405.1 Deltaproteobacteria bacterium | reverse complement strand
CTCGCTCAGACACAGGGTCCCCTCCCGCGAGCGGAAAATCACATTTCTGGCACGGCCTCTTTTATGCTTCGGCCCAATGGATGAACGTCAGTGCTAGGATGGGTCATGCATCATCGGTATTTGCTTCGCAGCATTGAGTTGGCAGAACGGGGGATGGCGAGCGGTTTGGGGGGGCCTTTTGGGGCTTTGGTGGTGCGCGGGGATGAGGTGCTGGCAGAGGCTTGTAATCAGGTCACGAGCTCGCATGATCCGACCGCGCATGCGGAGGTCGGCGCCATTCGGGCTGCTTGCCGGCTGATTGGGGATTTTTCTTTGGCGGGCTGCGAGATTTATTCAAGCTGCGAGCCTTGCCCCATGTGCCTGTCGGCGATCTATTGGGCGCGGCTCGATGCGCTCTATTTTGCGGCGTCACGGGTTGACGCGGCGAACATTGGATTTGACGACGAGCTCCTGTACCTCGAGCTCGGTCGCGGCCCTGCACAGCGCAAGCTTCTGACGCGCCAGGCGCTGCGAGACGACGCGGTGCGGGTCATGCAGGGCTGGAACGAAATGCCCCCGGAGCGCCGATACTGACCGCGCCGATACTGACCGCGCCTGGCTCAATTCATCGTGTACACGAGGTTGAGCGCGCTGATGAGGTCGGTCTTCTCGACGCCGGGCAGTGGGTTGTTGTCGTATTTGACCGAAACGGTCGTGGCGACCGAGAAGTCCGTATTGAGCTGCGCCGTCAAGGCAGCGTCGGCATTCAAGCGGGCGTTCTTGGTTTCTTCGACGTTCTGCAGGTACTCGAGGCCTGTGCTAAATTTCACAGTCTCGGTCAATTGGTTGTCGTAGCCCACGAAGCCGCGCACGTTGTGCCGCACCTCGCTGTCCGCGATCGCACCGGGCGCCGCTGTGCCATCGGCCTCAGCGGCTTCGATGAAGTCAGTGTTGCGCGCGTCGTACTGAAGGTCATAGCCCAGCTCAGCCCAGAGCCGATGGCCCTTCTCATCGATAAAGTAGTACGCCACCCCGGGGTCGAGGTTGAGGCGCAGATCCAAACCCTGAAAGCGATCCCGGCGGGCCGAGACACTGAGGAAGCCGGCGACGCCCGGCGCGAAGAAATAATCGTAACGCACCCGGCCCTGATAGTTTTCCACGGTCGTCGCGTACGGTTCCCCCTGAGCCGGCGCCGAACGGCCGTAGTTGAGCGCAGCGAGTGCCGCGAACTGGCTCTCACTACGCCGCAGAAAGTAGTCCGCCGCAACGGTGAGCGCGATGGTCCTCGAGTTGCCTTGCGACAAGAACCCGCCCACCGTGGCCTTGAGCGTCGTGGCATCCTTGCTTTCTTCGGGCGGCGCCACCGGCGCTTGAAAGCCCTCCTTCGCCACCTCGGTGCTGCCGCCCGTAGCCGGCGCCTGATTCACGAGCCCCGCCGGCTGCGCGTGCGCGAGCCCGCAAACAAACAGGGGGGCAAGGCAACCCAAAACTGCACTAGATCTCTTGACCATCAAGGACATCAAAACACCTCTTTTTTCATGACGGCAAGCCAGGTCACGTCGGACGGCATCGGGCCACAGCCGGTCAACGTGGGCTCTGGGCCCTGAGCGCGTCACGGATTTCGGTGAGTAGCTGAACCTCCGCTGGAGGGGGCGGTGGCGGCGGTGGAGCTGCCGGGGGCTCTCTTCTTTTCAGACGGTTGATCAGCTTGACCAGCATGAAAATGGCCCAAGCGATGATCAAGAAGTCGAACACGCTTTGGATGAACGAACCGTAGTTCCAGGTCACGGGTTTGGCCTCCCCTACAGCGTCTTTGAGCGTGACCTTCAAATCCGTAAAGTTCACTCCCCCCACCAGCACTCCCAAGAGGGGCGTGATGATGTCCGCGACCAGTGACGTGACGATCTTACCAAACCCCGCCCCAATCACGACGCCCACCGCCATGTCCACGACGCTGCCCTTGACGGCGAACTCTTTGAACTCCTGGAGTACTTTCATGAGCCATCCTCGGATCGGTGAGTCGTGGCCGCGGGCTACCGGTACCGGCCCCATCCGCATCGGCAGGCCTCCCATACCGGAACAGTCCGGGCATTCCCAGCCAAATGCGGGCCGAAGCGTGGCTTGGCCCGTAGGCCAACACCGCGGGCGCGGCCATCCCAGCTGGAGTGCGGCGGGCAGATGCGATACAAGCGCCCAACCGTACCGGACATGATGCCCCCCGTGAGCGCCTCGAGCGCACGCCTTGCTCATCACGATCTGTCACGCATCGGACTTTTTCCGCTGCCCAATGCCGTTCTGTTCCCCTGTCAGTCCCTGTCCCTGCACGTGTTTGAAGCGCGTTACCGGCGGTTGATTGGTGACGTGATCGAGCACAATCTGATCCTGGCCGTACCGCGCCTCAAACCAGGGTTTGACGCCGAGTACTACGGGGCCCCTCCACTGTTCGAGCTGTGCGGAGTCGGGCAGATCACAGAGTATGCACGCCTACCGGATGGGCGGTTCAACATCGTGGTTCAAGGCCTGGGTCGGGTGCGCCTGCTCGAAGAGCTGCGCTCTGAGCCCTACCGCGTGGCACGAGCCGAAGCGGCGCCTGACCTGCCGCCGCCCGGAGCCACAGTGGCCGAAACCCTGCGTACCGAGCTGCTCAGGCTCGTGCATCGCACCGCTCCGCATCTGTCAGGCCCGGCGAAAGATCTGGAGTCTCGCCTGCGCGCCACCTCCGACGTCGGCGAATGCGCCGACATCCTGGCTGGAACGCTGATTGAAGACCCCGATGTCCGGCAAACGCTGCTCGAAGAGCTCGACCCGTGCCGGCGAATGACCTGGCTCATCGCGCACGTGCACGGCCTGGGCTCGCGGTTGGGGGGAGCTGACGCACGAGCTCCCAGTCAACTCAACTAATCTCGTCAGCGGTCACTTCGACTCGCTTCGCGCGCCTCGGGCGGGGCATTCGAAACACCATTTTGAGGCCACTGGTCCGTCGCACATCTCAAATTCAGACGCCAATGTGAATACGTATACTTACTTGCGATTTGAAAAATAGGACCACCGCGACGCGCAAAACGGACGCCGCTGAGCCCCGAGGAGTCGGGCATGGACGTGCGGCGCAGGCCCGGACCTCATGCTTGATTCGGATTGGCCGAGAGGTGACGTGGTCTGCTGGTTGGCAGCGCTGTTCAGGCTCCGAGAGCAGCCTGCACGAGTTGGCCGCAGGCGCCCTGGATGTCTCGCCCGCGTGAGCGGCGGACGGTGACGAGCGTCCGGCGCCGAGCGAGGATGGCGCGCATGAATTGCTCGATACGCGCTTCGCTGGGGGGGCGAAACGGCGCGTGGGCGTGGGCATTGAACGGGATCAGATTGATGTGGTGCGAGAAGGTCGAGCAAAAGTCGGCCAGGCGCACCGCGTCGTCCTCGGCGTCGTTCACTCCCTCGAGCAACACGTATTCGATGGTAAGGCGCTCGCGGACCCGCAGCGGGTAACGCTCGAGCGCGGCGCGCAGCTCCGCCAGCGGATAACGCCGATTGATGGGCATCAGCTCGCGGCGCACCGCATCGGTAGTGGCATTCAAGCTGACCGCGAGCAGCGGCCTGTCAGGCAACGCTCCGAGCTCATCGATCTGAGGCACGAGGCCCGACGTGGATACGGTCACGCGCCTCGGAGTCACACCGAGCCCGGTGGGTGTCGTCAAGATGTGGATCGCGCGCGCGACGTTCTTCAAGTTATGCAGCGGCTCCCCCATGCCCATGAACACGAGGTTCAGCTCGCTCGGATGGCGGGGGCCGAGCGCATGCACCACCACGAGCACCTGCGCGACGATTTCACCCGCGCTCAGCTGGCGACGAAACCCCATGCTGGCCGTGGCACAGAAGGTACAACCCATCGCGCACCCGACCTGACTCGACACACACAGTGTCACCCTGCCCGTCCCAACCGCGCGTGGCATGTGAACCGCTTCAATCGCGTCTCCCTGAGCGGACAACAGCAGCTTGACAGAGCCATCGGCAGACGCCTGCCGGCTCTCGATCTTGGGCGGCACTCGCCCGAACGCATCCAGCTCCAAGAGGACCTTGGGCGACAGGTCCGGTCCGTCGCTGGTCCAGCGCCAGGGCCGTTGCAAGGCGGCAAATACCGCACCACCGGACGCGCCCACCCGAGCCTGATCGAGGTCGCTGGGGCTCAGGGCCCAAACGTCGCTGCGCAGGGCCGGCGCTGGAGGGCCGAGCGGGAGTCGCTTCACCGCCCGAGGGTAGCTCGAGAGCATTCGGTTGCCTAGAGCTTGCCCACCCCCGCGAGCTGCTCGACCTGGCTCGGCACGGCCGCTGGGTCGTCGACCACGTACGGGTACGGCGGCACCAGTGTGCCCGTCGACACGGTCGGTTGGCTGCCGCCCGCATTGTCGAAGACGTTGTTGCTCACGTCCCAGAACCCGACCTCGGCGCTGTCCCACGACCCAATCGGATCATCCGAGCGCTGGAAATAATTGCCTTCCACCCGCACCACAGCACCCATGCGGCTGTTGATCCCCGACCCGGACGGGTTGTCGCGGTAATAATTGTTGAAGATGTGCGCCTGCCCGAAGCGAATGCTCGGCATGCGTGAGCCACAGTTGTAGAAATAGTTGTGGTGATACGTGGCCCGGATCACCGTGTCACCCACCTGCTGGTCGCCGGAGCTGATCAGGCTCACCTTGAAGTGGTCGTGAAACACCGTGCGCGACACGGTGATGTACGCCGCCGCATTCTTGATCTCGAGCAAGCCATCGTAATAGTCCACGCCATTGTCGCGGTCGGAGAACAGGTCACAACGGTCGACCCAGATGTTCCGGGCACCCCCGGTGATGACGATGGCGTCGTTGGCCTCGCCTGCGCCTTCGGCCACGACGTGAGAGACCGCGACGTTACGAATGATCACGTTTTGAGAGCCGTCAATTTGGAGCTCGATACCGCGTAGATGAGCCGCATCTCCAATGCCGAGCAGCGTCTTGTTGGAGGCGATGTCAATGGCAATGCTGCCCTCCATCAGCCCCGCGAAGGACACGACATACGGCTCCGGGCTCTCCAGGTAACCCGCCAGCTCGTCCAATGTCGTGGCTTCGACCGCCGCACCGAGTGAGCCACCGGTCAAGATGAATGGAGTGCCCTGATCGTCTTGTACCCCAGCATAACCGACCAGCTCAGGATCTTGCACCGTGCCTTCCGGCAAGAACAGCGCCGTGACTCGGGTGTTTTGGCCAATTTCAAATGTGTATTCGGCGCTGGCGCTGGAGACCGTCCCCGACCAGCTCTGAAAGAAGTAACCGGCATTGGCCTGGGCACGCAGCGTGACCAGAGTGCCCGCTGCATAGAAATCCTGCACGGGCGACACCTCGACGCTGCCCCCCTCGGTGCTGTTTGGCTCGACGCTGAGCGAGAAGCTGGGCGTATCTGGCGTGATGCCGTTGCCGAGGATTTTTAGGTAGTCCAGGTTGCCCAGGCCCGAGGGGTACACGGCCTCGAGACGAATGAAATTGCTGCCCGCCGCGAGCTGCACCTCGAGCGGCGTGCTCTCCACCCACTGGTCCCAGCCGCCAGTGTACGGGAAAACCACGGACTCGGCCTGAACGCCGCCGTTGATGAGCAGGCGGCCGTCTCTCAGGTTGGTTTCGGTGCCGCCAAAGGAGTAACGCCACACGAGCGAATACGTGCCGGCGGACTCCGCGCGCACGCTCCAGCTCACTGCACTGCCAATGCCGGACGCGGTGTCGGCAAAACCGGTGCCCGTGTAACCAGTGACCGATGAATCTGCTTGGCGTGGGATGATGCTGCCATCGACCGCAGCGAACCCGAGCTCGTCTTCTTGAATGTAGGTGATGCCTGGGCTCGACAGCGGTAGAGCGGGGTCCATCGACTCGGAGTTGCCACCGCTGCCCAGTGCCCCGGCGAGGCCGTTGCCCATCGCCCCATCCGCGGCACCCCCGGAACCTAGATTACCACCAGCAGATTCAGCCTCTAGCTGGTTCGATACCGGGGCATCGGCCGACTCGCACGCGAGCAAGCCCAGGACCCCGCACGCACTGGCGCAAAGCCAGAGCCCGACTGACGACGTGCGCCGGCCCTGGTGGGGTGGCGGGTTTGAATGGCGAGGCACTAGCGAATGATGGTCGGCACGACCACCGGCGCCGTGTCGGGCTGGACACACGATGACAGGTCAAACAGCATGAACGTGAGCGCCTTTTCTTGCGGGGACAGCTCACTGCTCACACATCCGGTCGGGAACGCGACCTTGCCCGAATCACCAGTGCCGGAAGCGACATGCAGATCGCTGAACACCATACGCCCACACTCGGCTTGCCCGACCGGGGTGTTGAACGAGAAGTATTGCACCACGTCCACGTGCCCGTCGGGGTCATCCACACTAATCCAGGACTGCGCGCCACCGGGGAGCACCGCGTCGACCGTGTGCTCCCCGTCTTGAATCGTGAGCTGACCCGCGGTGGGCGATGCGCCCACATTGACCAGCCAGTCGCGCAAGGCCGCACCTTTCGGAAAGGACGCGTTGACCTCGCCGACCACGTCCTGGTCGAAGCCGTGTTGTGACGAGGCGAAGGTGACGACCTCGGGATAGGGTGGAAACGACTCATCGAGCTTCTCGGGGCGGATCCAGTAGTTGTGATAGTGAGACCCGAAAATGCGGCCGCCTTGATCCGCGTAGGCCTTCACGTTGGAAAACTCCGCTTGGCCGTACTTGTCGAACGCGCCACGCCCACCACCTTCACAGGCCATGAACACGGCGTCGTAACTCATCAGCTTGTCCAGGCTGGCAAACAGTGGAGCTTGAAGTGGGATGGGCGAGCCATCGGCAAACTGATTGGTCCCGGGTTCCGCGCTGCCATAGTCGCTCGCATACAAGTGGATTCGGCCACCGCCCGCGTCCGTCGTAAACTCGGACTCGGAGACTCCGATTTTCCGGAACAAGCACTCGAGCGCGTCCGAGCCGCCTCGCACCACGGCGATCTGAGGCAGGCTACCCTCGGAGCGGTCGCGCGGTAGGCGGACCGTGCCATCCGCCGCGGCATTGCTGGCGCAGCCAGTGACGTTCGGCACCGTGATCTGCCGCCGCCATTTGCCGACCTGAATCACCAAGGGCAGATTTTGAGTCGCCGGCACGGTGTCCAACGCGAGCGCGAAGTTGCCGGCCGCGTCGCTCAAAGTGACAGCGACGGCCCTGCCTGAAAAGTTGCCGTCACACGTCTCACAGGCCGCGCCCTCGGTGATGGGAGCCAAGGTCTCGCTCGGCACATACACGACGACGTTGTAAAGCGGCAAGCGCCCCGAGGGATCGTACACCTTGCCCGTCAGCTGAGTAGGGCACCCAAATGGCGGGCCCGACAGGATGGGCGTGCCCGCTCCTTGGGGAGCGCCTAGATCGCCCGGGAACAGCTGCTCCATGGCGGGCGGCGCTGACGAGCCTTCGCCCTCTGGGGTCACGAAGCCCTGATCCATGGCCTCGTCTCCGACCCCCACCCTGCTCCTCGACGAGCCCGCTTCCTCGCTCGCGGCACAGGCCTGAACGAGCCATCCGATACCCAGCATCAAGACTGTACGCTGTAACACATGCGCCTCTCTCGGCAGTGGCGCCCGGCCGTACGGGCACAACGCGGAACGCTAAAATTCCGCCGTCGACCGCCAAGGGCCCTATGCCCGAGCGGCCCACATCGATCACGATTTGGGCGCCCGCCCGAAGTCGGGCGCGGACTGGGCACTTGCACCGGGCCGGACCCCCCGGCATTACCGCGGCGTGGCAGATCTTTCCGAGTGGGACGCGCTTCTCGGCTCGGCCTTGCGACACGCCTCGAGCTATCGGCACTCGCTCGGCACCCGCCCCGTCGCGGCGTCGGCGTCCACCGAGACAGTTCGCGAAATGTTGGCGGGCAGCCTGCCCGCCGAGGGCAGCCGCCCCGAGGCAGTATTGGAGGAGCTCGTGCGCGTCGCCAGCCCCGGGCTGACCGCGATGTCGGGTCCGAGGTTTTTTGGCTGGGTCACCGGCGGCACATTGCCTGCGGCCCTGGCAGCGGACTGGTTGACGTCGGTGTGGGATCAAAACGCCGGTCCCGCGGCGGGCGCGCCAGCAGCGAGCGCGTTCGAGCTCACGGCCTTGCGCTGGGTCGTCGAGCTTCTGGGTTTGCCGGATGAAGCGCGGGGCGCGCTCGTGACTGGGGCAACGCTAGCCAATTTCGTGGCGCTCGCGGCCGCGCGCAGCCACGTGCTCGCGGCTGCGGGCTGGGACGTGGAACAAGACGGTCTGTTCGGCGCCCCGCCGGTGCGAGCTCTGGTCGGACAAGAGCGTCACGATACCGTCGACAAAGCGCTGCGGCTCTTGGGCTTTGGCAAGCGCGCCATGTGTTGCGTGGATGCCGATCGGCAAGGCCGCATGGTCGCGTCAGCGCTGCGCCGCGAGCTCGCACGCGGCTCCGGGCCCGTCATCGTGTGCGCTCAGGCGGGTAACGTGAACAGCGGCGCCTTCGATCCGCTGCCTGAGCTGCACCAAGCGCTCGGCGACTACCGAGCCGAGCACGGCAAGGATTCGTGCTGGCTGCACCTGGATGGTGCGTTTGGGCTCTGGGCACGCGCCGCCGCCTCCACCGCCGAGCTCGCGCGCGGCGCCGACTTGGCAGACTCCTGGGCCACCGACGCCCACAAGTTTCTCAACGTGCCCTACGACTCGGGCATCGTCTTGACCCGCCACTCACGCTCTCATCGGCGCGCCATGGCGGTTCACGGGGCCTACCTGCACAGCGGAACCACGACGGCGTCGCCCGCGCCCGGCGCATTCGCTCCCGAGCTGTCACGGCGCGCGCGTGGCTTCGCGCTGTGGGGGGCCCTCCGCCAATTGGGCCGGAGTGGCATCGATGAGCTCGTCACGCGCTGTGTCAGCCACGCCCGCTCGATGGCTGCGGAGCTCAGCAAGGCTCCCGGCCTCGAAGTGCTAAATGACGTGGTCTTCAACCAAGTCGTCGTGCAGGCACAGCCGCCCGCCAGCGTGGCCCCGCAAGACTTCATCCGGGACTTGGTCGTCGCGATCCAACGCGAAGGCACCTGCTACGCAACGCCCACGCTCTGGCGCGGCACCCCCGCCCTGCGGTTTTCAGTCATCAACGCCGACACCACCG
>JANOIG010000110.1:0-1738 GCA_031407405.1 Deltaproteobacteria bacterium | reverse complement strand
GCCGCTCACCGTCGCCCCCAAATTCTCCGCTCACGTTGCAGCTCAAGAGCCGTCGGCGGGCATGGGTCGGTTAGCGCCGAGCGAAGATGTTTCACGAGAAGCGCCGCGTCCGTCGTTTCCAGAACGAGCGCGCCCAGCTTCCGCAGTTCGGTCGCGTCCATTGCCCCCGAGGCAACGACAATTACGTTTTTCGGTCCGATCATCGCCGCACCGCCGTGCTGAACATGTCGCCCTGATCTGTGCGCCTGGGGGCGGGTGCTGGCTCTGGCGGAGCCGGCGTGTGGCTTGGCTGCTGAGCGGTGCGAATCGCCTTGGCTAGCCGTGCAACGGCCGCAGTTGCAGCCTTCCCTTTTGAACAGCCGACAGATTGGGCCTGCGCGCAAACGACGGCCACGAACAATCTCCCGGGTCGCTTGGCCCTGCCCGCCTTCTTGTTTCGAGCCCTGATTGGATTGATGGGCGAGCCACAATTTGCGCATGCAATCTGAACGCCGAGAAGCAAGCCGATCTGCTTTTCCGAGAAGCGCTGGCAGATCAGCTCGATTCGGTGATGTTTTCCACCGCCAGACAAAGCGGCCCCTTCCTCGACCTGAAGAGCCGAGACGATGTGCTTGAAAGCTCGGGTTTCGTCGAGATGCCGGTGGAGCTGCTCGGCGCTCATGGCTGAGGCTCCTCGGACACCCTGTCCGCGAGGTCACCCAACACACGGCCGAGTACCGATCCAATGTGCTCAGGTCCTGGGGACTGGAGCGGGCCGAGCCCGAGCGCTGCTATGGCGGCGCGGACGCGCTGTCCGGCGTTGCCCGCAACGTGCTGACCGCGCAATTGGCGCCACACGGTACGCCGGTCAACGACTGCCGAAGCGGCGATATGTCGTACTAGTTCGTGGGTGACCTGGGGATCATGATTCGGCATGGCGAAAGCACCATGCGCCCCATCATGTCACCCGGTCATCGGCGTATCGGCGATACGCCGGTCGGTTCAGTGGCGATTTATGGCGTCGCCAAAGCTGGTCACCTCAACGGGGCTCGGCTGCTTGCCGTGCAGCAACACAAAGGCATGCCGTTGCAGATCCCTGTCGGTTGGGCATTTGAAGTCCTTGTTCGGGTTGCCTCCCTTCTCGCTAGAAGGCCGAGCAAGCCGGATCAGGTCAGCTTTGATTTGCGCATCTGTCGTGTCGAGCGATCCGTTGCACACCTCCCACTGGCGAATCCAGTCGACCGCTGCCGGCATCTGCGACTCGTCGAATCGCGACTCGCCTGTCGGTTTGCACAGGCCGAGTGCGCGCTCGTACACTGCTCGCCTTCGGAAGTCTGACAGCGCATCCCTGATCGACGTTCCCCAACGCTCCCAGTTGATCTCGTGCCCAAGCGCCTCCATTCGAGATCGGACACCATTTTCCGCTCGCTCAAGATGGTCGGCTCCATGAAACGTGCAAGGCATCGCGGACATGCTGTCGTCCCGCTCTTGGTCCACGTCGTTCGGGCAAACGGGAATCGATACGGCGCGCAAAGCGTGCCACAGTGCAAGCTTTTCGACGACCCGAGGCGCGCCCCTGATGTGTTCAACTTCAAACGTCAATCGAGTTGGCCCAATGGGACAGTGAGTCCCGCTGTAGATCTCCTCGACCTGTCTTTGTAGACGGGCATGGACAAGCCTGGCAGTCGCCTCCCTCGCGATCAGTTCTTTCTTTGGCTCCCACTCCTTAGGAAGCCGCGCCGTCAGCTCGGCAATTCTG
>JANOIG010000108.1:0-3879 GCA_031407405.1 Deltaproteobacteria bacterium | reverse complement strand
GACGGCGCCACGCTCTGGCCGGTGCGCGGCCACGCTGCCTCGCTGTGCCGGCTGCTCGCGGGCGAGGTCGACTACTACGACGACGAGCTCGCGCTGACGGCCGTGACGGCCGCCGCCACCATGCTTGATTGTCCTCCCTACGTCCGCGACCTGCTCATCGCGGCCCGCGAGATAGCCCATGAAGAGTCAGTGCTTCTCGACGCCATGTTGGAACTGGGCGCCTCGGCGCACGCGACGGCGCGCCACGAGGCGGTAGTGGTGCAGGTACGCCGCGAAGCGCCCCTCGACGAAGCTGGTGTCGTCGAAGACGCCGTGGGAGCGGGGCCTTACGCCGTCCCGGTAGTGGAGGTTTGCGAAAAGGGCCAGCTGCTTCTTGACGTTGGTCCAACGGCTTCGCAGCACTCCGAGGTCGGCAACGTCGATCGGAACCCCAATTGTTAAAGGCCGCCCTCCAGTCGTAGCCCTCGTGGTTTCCTGTCCGAATTGACGTCGCAGGTTGGGACATCGCTGACAGCGACAATTCGGCGCTACGTGGAGAGGGCTTGGACAGGGGTGGCCAGCGCCGATAGGGCGGCCGGCCCTTGCCATCGCCGTTCTGCACACCGCGCTTCGTGAGAGACGAGACGGCGCTCGCCAGCGTGCTCTTCGGCCTCAAGCTCGTGCAGTGCCCGCACTGTCGGCAGACCGATGCGCTGATCGGGCACGGTTTTCTGCGCGGCTACGCCGAGCGGAGCTCGGAGCTGGTAGTCCGCGGCCGGCGCACCTTCTGCTCGAATCGGGGACACCGGCCCGGCTGTGGCCGGACGTTCTCGGTACTGCTGTCGACGGTGCTCGGCGGTTTCGTGGTGCGCACGCTGTCGCTCTTCTGCTTCGCCACGACGGTGCTGGGCGGGCTCACGCGTCGAGCGGCGTGGCTGCGCGAGGTGGGTGGAGCGCTGTCACTGTCGAGCGGTTACCGGCTCTGGCGGCGGCTGGGCGCGGCGCAAAGCGCGCTCCGAACGCAGCTCTGTCGCGAGGCGCCCGCACCTGCCAGCACCGCGCGCCAGCCGCTGGCACAGCTCGCGGAGCATCTCGTGGTCGTCGTCGGTAGCGGCGGTGCGGACCTATTCGCTGCCTTGCAGAACCGCCTGCAGCGCGGGCTCTTCGCGAGGTAGCCAACCGGCTCCGCGTCGCGCCAAGCACCCGCGCTCAGGTCGTAACGTGAAGGCGCGCTCGGACTCCAATCGCCCGACAACAGCAGACGGCAATCCGGGTCCGAATCGAGGCTGACCTACTGCTCGTCCCGGGGCGCAGCCGCGCCCTGAAAGGACCCATTTCATGAAACGAGTCAGCAGCTATTTGAAGATGCGCGTGCTTGGCGCCATCGAGTCGGCGCCGGGCGAGACCTGCATCGCGCGCATCCACCACGTCAGCGAGCAAGTGTTTCTCGACGAGGACGGGCAGCGTTTCCGCTTCACGTGGCGCACCATCCTGACCTGGCACAGCCGGTACAAGAAGGATGGCATCACGACGATGCTGCCCAGGCCGCGCTCCGACAAGGGCAAGACGCGCAAGGTGATGCCCGAGCAAGTGCTGGAAGCCATCGAGCAGGTGCGCGGCTCCTTCCGCGGGCCCCACAATATCCAGGCTTTTTATCGGGCGTGCATCGAGAAGGGGCTACTCGAGCGCGACCGCATCGCCCCGAACACCTTTCGGCGGGTGGTCAAAGAGTACGAGCTGCTCAAGCCCGACGCCGAGGTGCAGAGCAAGCGCCGGCTGGCCTTCGCCAAGGCGCACGCCAACGAACTCTGGCAGGCCGACACGATGGTGGGCCCCTACGTGGCGCAGGGCGCGGGCAAGGTGCAGGCCAAGCTCATCGCGTTTCTCGACGACGCGAGCCGCGTCGTCTGTCACGGCGAATTCTTCTACAACGACAACACTGAAGCGCTGCTCGCTTGCTTCAAGACAGCGCTCTACAAGCGCGGGCTCGTCGAGTGCTTGTACGTCGACCATGGCAGTAACTATGCGTCGCTCGAGCTGTCGCAAGTTTGCCAGCGCCTGGGCACGATTTTGTGTCACGCTCCAGTGCGCGACGGGGCCGCGAAGGGGAAGGTCGAGAGATTTTTTAGGTCCGTCCGAGAAGGCTTCCTGACGAAAAACCTCGACCTTTCCAGCCTCGAAGCGCTCAACCGCGCCTTTATCAGCTGGCTCGAGGACGAGTACCACCAGCGCGAACATAGCTCCCTCGGCATGAAGCCGCTCGACCGCTTCGCGCTCGACATGAGTCGCATCCGGTTTCTCTCGCCCGGCGACGTGAGCGACGAGCTCTTCTTCGTCGAACAAGACCGCAGCGTGCTCGCCGACAACACGTTCTCCTTGAAGAACACCCGCTTCGAAGCAGCGCGCGACCTGCGTGGTCGTAAGGTGCAAATTCGCTTTAGCCGCTTGAAATTCGACCGAGCGATCGTGTATTTCAAAGGCGAGCGCATGGGCGAGGCTCGCCCAGTGGACTTCATTGCTAATGACCGAAAGCCGAGTCCCAAGACCAAGGCGGCGCCTCACGAGTCGTACGACGGCAGTGAGGTGGAGCTATGAGCACCAGCTGCTACGGCGCCAGCCGCTGCGCGGGAGGTCCGCGATGATCCGCGCCCACTTCGGGCTCACCCGAGACCCGTTTTCTGCGGAAAACATCTCACTTTTGCCCCAGCAGCAGGAGGTGCTCGACATCGTGCGGGTGCACTGCCAGCAGGGCGGCTTCTGCCTCATCGTGGGAGAGCCGGGCACCGGCAAGAGCGTCCTGAAGCGTGCCCTGTGCGGGTACGACCCCAAGCGTCTCATGACGCCGGTCGTCAACCGCACCTTGCACACCTACCACAGCACGCTGCGCATCCTGTGCGAGGCATTTCAGATCGAAGCTGAGGGGCACGACGTGCGCTGCGAGCGCCGGCTCATCGCGGAGGCCCGCCGCCTGAACACCGCTGGCAAAATGCTGGCGCCCATCATCGACGACGCGCACCTGATGGACGTCACGAACCTGCGCAAAATTCGGCTGCTCTTCGAGGACTTTCCCAAGAACACCTGCCTGGTGCTCGTTGCGCAGCCCGAGCTGCTCCAAAGCCTTGCCCTCATCGTCAACGAGGACCTGAAGAATCGGGTCACCTACTCCGTTTTGCTCAAGAAATTGGCTCCCGACAGCATCGCCGATTTCATCCGAGCTGAGCTCGACAAGGTGGCGCTTTCCCACGGCACCTTTACCGACGACGCGCTCGGTCTCATCGTCCGCTCATCCGAGGGCGGCTTGCGCAAGGCCAGAAACCTGTGCCTCGGAGCACTACTCGAGGCCGTGCGCGACCGCACCAAATCCGTCGATCTCAAGCACGTCAACCGCGTCCTACTCATGCCGCACTGGCGCAAAGAGGCCGACTTGCCCCAGTAGCAACTCCGCACCACCGAGCATCGCATCCGGCCAACGCCGTCGTAGTCGCCTCGCGCGCTACGGCGGCGTTGCTCATTTGGCCGCCCCTGTCGAACCTCGGACTACGACCTATTCGGCTCGGATTTACGACCTCAGCTCGGCATTTTCCCGAAAACTCTATGACGTCAATTTTGAAAAGCTCTACGACATCAATTTAATAAATAACAGTTTCGAAAGGATTTCTCGCGCCTGCTCCGCTCCGCTGGCGTCCGCAGTGTCCGGCTGCCGGCCAGGAGCCCTGACCTCAATGCCTACGCAGAGCGCTTCGTCGGGTCTATTCGACGTGAGTGCCTGAGCCGCGTCATCCCGCTCGGCGAGCGACACCTCCGAATGCTCGTCTCCGAATTCGTCCAGCACTATCACCTCGAGCGCAACCATCAAGGCATCGACAATCGACTCGTCACGCAGGCGCCTCCGGCGCCCGC
>JANOIG010000079.1:0-10743 GCA_031407405.1 Deltaproteobacteria bacterium | reverse complement strand
AGCGCGTGTCGATGCGACCGTCGCGAGTGCGCGCGACGACCTCGGCTTCAAACTCCAAGGTGTCCTCGGACGCCTGGCAGATGTGGCTCGGGAGCTCGATGAGCTCGAGCTCGAGCTGCGTCACCGAGCCGTCCGACCATTCGAGCTCCTGCTCCGCCCCGGCATCTAGCGCGGCGAGCACATCCAGCGCGCTAAACCCCATGAGCCTAGCTGCGCTGGGCAGATGTCGAAACGGCACTTCACACGCGCTGCTCGAGGGCCACAACGCCAGCGGCCCGGGCGTGCCCGCGGCGAGCGGCGGTGGCCGCATGCGATTGGACGGCTTCGCGTGTGTAGCACCCAGCTGCGCCGTCAAAGATCCGTAGCTGCCCCCGGGCCAGAGCACGGCATCGAGCGTGAGCGCGCCGAGCCAAAACGTTCGCTCGGGGTCGAGCGAGCTGACCTTGGCGAAGGATAACCCGCCAGCGAGCGCGCCTGGCGCGAACGTTTTCGAAAAGAAGGCGCGGTACGGCACGCTGGCCTCGAGCACCGTGTGGAACGTTTCGTCCAGGGCCTGAGCGCCACTCTGGACGGTGACTTGAACCGGCACCTCCAGCCGGTCCGGTGCACATTCGGTGTCGGGCGGTGCATCGGGCAACGGCTGCCAGTAGCGGTACAGGATGTCTCCGTCAGCGGCGCTGACGCTCGAGCTCAGCGTCGAGCTACCGCGCTCTGGACCAAAGGCGAGGATGTACTCGTCATTCTGCGGCGGCTCGAGCCAAACCAGCGGCGAAGCGGTCTGCCCCGCCAGGCGGGCCAACACGTCCGCTGCCGAGAAGCCGAGCGCGGTGGGCTCAGCCGGGTGCTGCACGCGTTCGACCACGGAGCTGCACACCTCTCCGTCGGGGGCTGCCAGCGATGGGTAAAGCGCCATGCCCCCGGCGCCTGCGCTGCTCGGGCCGCAAGCGACGCCGAGCGCGAGCCAAAGCCAGCGGCCTCGGGCGGGGGCAAAGTCGGCGGGTGGGCGCACCTTCGGAACTCTAGTTCGAGCTCCGTCCACGCGCTGGGCATTCGGTTGTGCCAGACTGTGCCGCGCGCCTGTGCTCACGCCCTGACTGGTGCTCGATGCTCTTGAAATCATTGGAGTAGGGTCACGGTATAGAACGTGCTTGAGCGGGCCGGTGATGTCGATTTTTGGCAGTCGCCTGCCACGTCGGCCCCTGTGAGAGGATCTCCGCGATGACACCGCCCGCTCCGTTTCGTCCGCCGCCCGTCCGTGCTCCCCAAGCCACTGGCACCGGGCGCTGGCGTGTACAGAGCGCGACGAGCTCCTTGCGCTGCCTGATACTGGCCAGCCTGGGATGTGCGGCATCCAGCGCGTGCGGCGGGCGCTCGCTCTTTGATGAGCAGACCGGCGACGACGATTTCGACAACGGGTTCGGTGGCAGCGCCGGCTCGGCCAATGTGAGCGGTGGCGGGACGGGTGGCATCTGGGGTGTGGGGGGCATGGTGCAAGTCGGCAGCGCGGGCAGCGGCATCGCCTATGGCGGTCAATTCAACAGCATGGGCGGGGCCGCCGGCAGCGCAATGGCCTTCGGGGGCAACGCTGGCACGGGGATGACGTTTGACCCCATCGTGCCGGGACCGTGCAATCAGCCGATGGCGTTGGGCAACGGCTTCGAACAATGCGAGACCGGCGTGGTGCATCGGCCGGAATTCAGCCAGAGCCAGTGCCCGTCGGATTTGCCCAGGGCGGAGGCGCTCGACTCGGCGGAGTTCGCCGAAATCGAACGGATGGCGCAGGAACGAGGCCTGTCATTGGCCGAAACGTTGCTGCTGCTTCCGTGCATCGCCGACAGTGAATGCAGCGCTGCCCCGAACGGTCACTGCGAGGTGGCGGGGCCGGGCACCCTCAATCTGACGGAGTGCCTCTACGGGTGCACGCAGGACTACGAGTGCGGGTCAGGAAACGTCTGCCTGTGCGGGGCGCCAGTGGGCAGGTGCGTCAATGCGGCGTGTCAGACGGACGGCGACTGCGGCGGCGATTTGCTCTGCACCCAGTACGAGGCTTACGCAGGCTGTGGCGCAACCTCGAGCACGAACTTAGCGTGCCAAACCCCGTCGGACGAATGCCTCACGGATACTGATTGCGCTGCGTCTGCGCCGTATTGCATGCCTTCGGACGGGCGGCGCGTGTGCACCGATGGGGCTTGCATCATCGGGCGTCCCTTCTTGGTGGATGCGCAGCTCCGTCTCGCGGGGCCCGCCTCGCGAAGTGACTGGCTCGCGCCCGCGGCACTAGCAAAAGAGCCGGTCCAGCCCGTGCTAGCCAACGATCCTGCCTTGCGCCGGGAGCTGGCCGCGGCTTGGACCGAGCTGGGCCTGATGGAGCACGCCTCGGTGGCTTCGTTTGCCCGGTTTGCGCTCCACCTCTTGAGCCTGGGCGCTCCGCCCGGCTTGCTCGAGGCCGCCACCCGAGCCATGCAGGACGAGACGCGGCATGCCCAAGCCTGCTTCGCTCTGGCCAGCCGCTACGGCCAAAAGGCTGTGGGCCCGGGCCCTTTGAACGTCGAAGGGGCACTCGGCGCCGGCGACTGGGAGAGCATCGTGCTGATGGCCGTGCACGAGGGCTGCATCGGAGAGACGGCAGCTGCCCTCGAGGCGACGGAAGCGGCCGAGCATTGCATCGACGCGCCGACGCGCCAGGTGCTCGAGCAGATCGCGCGCGAAGAAGCTCAGCACGCGGAGCTGGCGTGGCGCTTCGTGGCTTGGGCGCTCACCCGCTCGCCCTCGGCCTTGACCGAGCGCGTGCGCCGCGCCTTCCAGGCCGCGCTCACTCCCAGCCCGGTGGGGGGAGCTACATCGACACATCCCTCGGCCTCGACCCGTGCTTTGCTTCGCGAACGACAGCTGCTGGCCTTCGGCGTCGTGGGCCCCCAAAAGCGCTCGGAGCTGCGCCAGCACGCCCTGCGCGAAGCCATACTGCCTTGCGCCGAGGTGCTCTTGGCGGGTGCCGAAGCTCGTTTGACTCCCGAGCTCGCGCTGCGCGGCGGGTGAGCTCAGGGCCCCGAGGCTCCGCGTCGCGTCGTTCGGTGTGAGCCCGGCCAACCACCCACACAGCTCGACGTGTGGGATGGCGAAGTACTATAGGGGGCGGGTCCGGTGAGAAGCGCCGGACCGCTCGAGTTATGTAAGGCTGATGAGTGACAGTTCAGCTTGCCACTTCAAGTCGACGCGGAGCACGCCCGTTGGCGGCGGCTTGTCTCGCGACCGGGGTTGCTCTTCTCGTACACGCGGTTTCCGGCGTGTCACTCCTTTTGGCGGTGGCTTTGGCGGTTTGCGTTGCCGTGCTGTTGGCCACTCTGGTGCTGCGCAAGCTGCTTTCATCCGAGCGTGCAGGGTTGGCAGCCGTCATCCGGGCAGGAGCGGTGGCTGGCCTCGCCGCGACTCTGGCCTACGATGTGTCGCGCTTCGTTCTCATCGAGCTCACCGGCATCCGGTTCTGGCCCTTCGATATCTTCGGCGTTTTTGGGCGAGCGTTGCTGGGGGCAGGCCAAACTGGGTGGTGGGTTCAAGCGCTGGGAGTCGGCTATCATTTGGCGAATGGTGTGGGCTTTGCGCTGTCTTATGCCTTGCTGTTCGGACGGCGTGGGCTCTGGGCGGGCATCGCGTGGGCGCTCTGCCTCGAAGCGCTCATGGTGTCGGTGTACCCCGGTTGGTTGGGGCTTGCGGCGCTGGATGAATTTCTGCAAGTGTCGATTTTTGGGCACCTGGTCTATGGCGGAGTCCTCGGATCACTGACCCGATACTCGTTGCTTCGAGGTGAGCGCGATGGCCCTGTCTGATTCACGTTCTCCTCCGCGTTCTGCTCCCACAGTGACTCCCGCAGTGTCTCCCGCAGTGTCTCCCGCAGTGTCCAAGCTGATGTGCTTGGTTTGGATCACTCCAGTGATTCGGGCTCGCAATCTGTCTTTGGGGCTCGCGCTACGGATGGTCGATGGCGTGTACATGACGGCATGGCCGGCGCTGGCCGTCGTCGCACCCGCCGTGTGTGTGGCGCTGGGGCTCGCCTTTGGTTGGCAACACTTCGGGTTCCGCGACGTGTTCTCGGAGTCGTGGCCCATGCTGGTGCTCGGGACCTTTCTCGGGGTCATGAGCGCGCGGCTCGGCCTGGCCTTTCTGCTGGGCTTTGCCCTGGGCGACTTCTTCCTCGCTCATCCAGACTGGGACTGGAGCCATCGACGCGAGCCAGTGTTGGCGCTGCTCGCAGATCGGGTACCGCTCATCATCGAGTACGCCCTCTTCGGTTTGCTGCTCACGACATTACCCTTGGCGACCAAGACGCTCGTGGCCGAGCTTCGGCCGCCGGGTCATTGGGGCAGGCCGAGCTTCGTCGTCGCGGCCTTGCTGGGCCACCTCGGTGTGACCCTGTTTAGCGTGTACTTGTGGGCGCAAACCGTGCCCATCTTGATCCGGCCCGTGTTCACCTGGGATGGTGGCCAGCCGCCGGTTGGCGCGATGAAAATCCTGCAAGAGCAACTGTGGCCGTTGTTGCTCGTCGCCGGGGCCAGCTCGCTCTTGCGTGTCACTCTTCAGATGCTGACCGCAGAGCCCGGGCCACGCCGTGATCGCGTGGATGCTGTGCTCGCTCGGCTGAGCCACGCTCCGTTCCAACGCCCGCTTCTGGACAAGGTCCCGCGTTGGCCGCGGGCGCTGTGCGGCGCGGCGTGGGCCTGTTTGCTGCTTTCTGGCCTGTTCGAGACTTGGGTTGCTGCGGGTCTCATGGGGGCCCTCATTGTGCTGCTGTATCTGGCACGCGAGCGTCTCATTCCAGTGCCGCTCGGTGGTTGGGCGCGTTGGATCGTCAAGGTTCCGTTGCTGCTCAGGATATTCGCCGGAATTGTCGTCGTCTCGCTGGTCGCGCGCGTGGTGCTGGCCTACGAGCTGCGGCAGACCCAAACATTTCGGCCGCTCTTGATCGTCACCGCGGTCGCCTTGATCGTATTTTACCTGCTCAACCCCGGACGTAGCGTACAGCCCGAGCCTGCCAGAGGTGGTGCTTGATACAGGCGACAGCCAAGGCGCGCAGCTGGGCGGCGGGTGCGCTGGCTGCGTGCGCGCTGACGTTCTGCACCGTGCCCGCCTGGGCCGACAACTGCAGCGGTTTGAGCGATTGCTACAATACAGCGCGTGCCGCGCTGGCTGCGGCCGTGGCGCTCGGTATCTTTGCGACGCTGGTGAGCATCGGGCTCGACTTCGTGCCGGGAATCGGCACCGCAAAAGGGATTCTGGAAGCCATCAGCGGCAAGGACCTCATCACTGGCGACGAGCTGGCGTGGTGGGAACGCGCGCTCGGCATTGTGCCGCTCGTGGGAGGGGCGGTCGGCGCTGCGGGCGCGGTCGCACGCGGGGTCGATCGAACCGCGGACGCGCTGGACGCGGGCGCGGACGCGGCTCGAGGGCTTGGCCCCAAAGGGGGTCGAGGCCCCATCCCCAGGGGCACCGCCGACGAATTTGGCTCGCACGTGGGCGCCTCCAGCGGCAGGCCCTTTTTCCCGGACGAGATCGGCATCCCCATTGAACCCCGCAGCACCGCCGGAGTAAATGTAACCTCGGAGGGCATCGGCGACGTGCGCGGTCACATCGAGCGTTTCGGTCCTGATGCTCCCAACGAGGTCATGCTCCAGAGGCTGGACGACATAGCTCGAGGCCGCCTGGAGGCCACGCCGGCAGACCTGAACTTCTACACGCATGAGCTCAGGGAGCTCGAGCGCTACGAGGCTCTGGGTTACCCCAAAGGTGTGCCGGCCGATCCTGGCGATGCCCACCGGTTGTGGAACAATACCCACACTGCCACCCTCGAAGAATATGGCCTGACTGATGCAGACCTTTATCATCCATCGGCGAAGTGATGTCTCCTAGCCCTGCTGATGTTCCAAGGAGCCGCGTCGCGGCGGCGATTCTGTCCAAAATCGCCGAGAGTGACGGCAACCTGACCTGGTACAACATCGTGCGCTCAGTCGACCGGCTCGGCCTCGAGCGGATTCCGCCTCCGTTTGCCGTCCTGCAAGCCTTGCAGAGACATGGCTTCGTCAGCTCCATGCCCCTCTCCGGTGGTAATGACGCCAAGTACTCGCTGACGCCCGATGGGCGGCGGCTGCTCGCGGAGCTCGAGGCGGAGCACGGGCCAACCGCGAGCTGATTTGCCGTGGCCTGGCCTTTCCTAGCTGGGCCTAGTTCAGCGCTCGACCCGGCTAGGGTGGGTCGAGCTGTGAGTCATATCGGGCGACGACTTGGCTAGGCGTCCCTACCACGTTTCAATTAGCCAGGCGCGCTATCAGGTTCGAGTTCGCTGCGATATGGACCGGCCACAATCGAAACTCGTGCGAGGTGATGGGCAATAGTGAGCTGTGCTCCACACCGGGTCTGCCCATATCCTGATAGGTCGACACCCGGTCTACGTCGCCAAGGACCGCTTTGAGTATGATCGCGAGCGGTATGCGACCGTGCCACCAAACAAACCCAGCATCCTCCAGCCACTGGCCGTATTCCAAAATTCCAATCTTCGCGCCAGCGGGATCTGTGACTTCAATGGTTGCTTCCGGGGGTCGTGGCACCCCCTGCAGTTCACGCGGAACTGCCTGGAGTCCATTGTTCAAATCGAACTGGTAGGCATCGAGAACCATGGACTGCCCTAGTCCTCGCCCCAAAATCAAATCGAAATCGGGTAAGCCTGCCCGCAGCGGGAAGAACGTGAGCTGCGCCAAGATCATTAGGAAGAAGTGACTCAGGGTGGCGTCCCCCGTCTCTTGCACCAGCACCCGAACATAGAAAGGTGGGGGGTACCTGCCGCCGACTTCCGCTGGTGCGCGAGCTCCCACCCAGTTGATCGGCGCCGAAAGCCCAGGGGGGCCCATCCCATAGTTCACGAAACCACGATCGAGAACGACGACGAGGTCGGGCCAGTGGTCAGAATGGAATTCTCCGTTTAGCTCGCCCATCTTTATGCCCGTCGTTTCGAGTGAAAGCTCCGACGAGAAGGCAAAGATCACCCCCAAGGGTCGGGTTAGGTCCAGGTTCGTAGTTGTCGCTGATCGATCCATGGAACGCATCGGCTCGTACTTCAGTTGCTTGCAAGAACGGATCTTTTCGTAGCCGTCTCGCAGGGTCGCCGAGTTTAATGAGCTTTTCACTTCGATGACGGCCGCGGCCGTGTGCGCGGGCAAAATTTGAAGACGCTCGGACGCCCTATAGATGGGGCTCGAGAGGGCATCGTAAACGATCACGTCGGTCTGCTTGCTTCGGTTGTTGGCTGCATCAATCAATACTCCGCTAGCTGATCGGAACCGCTGAGGGAGGTGTTGATTGAGGAACTGGCGAAGCACGTCTTCCAGCTCACTCCCCTTCTCACCTGGATGGGGATTTGTCTCCATTATTTGGCGAAACTCATGCTGAAGCTGCCGACCTGCGGCCTCAAAAAGCTCCTTGACGGTAGGCTCCTTTCACGGCTTCCCCCTCATTTCTCCCCGAGCGGAGCGACGGCCTACCACCGTATGGGTGATGTCTTCCACCAAGTAACCATAGCCCGGATTCCAGCCAGCCATCAATCTCGCATCTTGCGTCGGACCGACCTTCGGCCCTTATGACGGAAGCCATGAAGCGGCAGCTGCTGCCTGGCCACGGTTTCGATCAGCTCCCAAGCCCCTGACCCACGTCTCACGCTTTTATTAGTTCCGCATAACTTGGGCTACCTCGTCTCGAATCACCGCCTTGAGGTGCCAGCGCGGTAGCTCCTGCTGAAGGAGGCGTCCGCGTGCGCGGCAGTCAATTGCAACTGACCGGGGAAGCTTGACGTCGAAACGCCCGGCTGCAATTCATGACATTGAGCTGGCGCATTGCAACGAGGCTTTGACAATTGTAATCGCGAACAATATAAGCTAGTATCCACTAATGCAGGTTCTGCTCAGCCCCGAAGGTCAAGCGGACTTCGACGGCTTGCCTGCGACGATCAAGGCGCGGGTCATTCGTGTGCTCGAACGGCTCGCACTGTGGCCGGAGGTTTCTGGCGCAAAGCCGCTGAAGCGTGAGTGGTCCGGCTACCATAGGATTCGTACCGGCGATTGGCGGGTCATCTTTCGAGTGGTCGCACCGGGAGTGATTGTCGTCCGCATCCAGCACCGCTCACAAGTGTACGAGGATTAGATCATGGCAAAGGTACAAACGGTCAAATTTGGCAACAGCGAATACGTCATCGTGCCCAAAGCGGATTACCTGCGTTTGCAGAAGAACGCCGGAATTCCAGCCGGATCGGTCGACGCGGTCGAATACGCGCGCGGATCCCTGGCCCGGACTCTGGCGGCGGCTCGCAAACAGTCCGGTCTAACCCAGGCGGAGCTCGCCAAGCGCCTGGGCAAGAGCCAACCCATGGTCAGTGGAGCTGAAAACGGCACCGTCAGCGTTAGCGAGCGCTACGTGGCGTCGGTGCTCAAAGCGTGCGGCCTTCCGAAAGACTGGACGGGGCCCGAACGGAAAAGACGATCGCCCTGAAAGAGTCAGGGGCCTCGCATCGCTCGGCGCCACCTGGCGCTGCACTGCCCTTGACCCATCGGGGTGGGTCGAGATACTCGGGTTCTTGCCCCTCCGGAATACCGTGCCCGTTATCTACTCTCACCAACGGGAAGGCGAGTGCCGAGTGATACGACTGACTGAGATGTCCAAGCGCCACGAGAACAGCTTCGCTGCGGAAGACGCGCCGAGCGTGCCCAACGCATCGTCGACATACTGGCTCGCTGGGAAGCGGAGGACGTCTCTGACGAGCCCGACTGGGGGGTTGCCGATATTGAATCGCTGCGACTCGCCCGTGGCACGGCGGGCGTGACCCCGTGACCCGCTGCACCGCAGATTCCGCCGCGGGCCCGCGAGCTACTCACAAGCATCTTCAGCACGATTTGCTCGCAGTGCCACGGGCCCAAGAGCGTGCTATTCTTTCCCCGATGACACAGCGGGCATCGCTCCTCCCTGAGAACCTGCGTGAGCTGGCGGAGCAGCTTTGCGTCTCTTTCGAGGAGCGAGCGAGAAGCCGTCGTCGTGGCTTTCGGTGACGTCGGCTGCGTCGCCGAAGTACTCCCAGGCGCTCCGCCGTCGTTGTTGCTCGGGAGGTAGAGCCCACCAGGGCGCACGCGGGTGCCGCGGGGCGATGGCTCGGGTGACGCGGATGCCGCTAGGGCTCGCGAAATAGACGCCATCCGCATTGGTACAGGATGAATGCCATCAATCACCGGCGAGCAACCACCGCACGAACTCCGCGTCGATTTCGGCATCGGAGGCATCGGGCCGCAGGCTTCTGAGCATGTCGCGCTTGAGGCGCAGCCCAGCGTCCATCAACTCGAGGGCTTGCTGCAGCTTTTCGCTGGGCGACGCCTCGCGAGCGACTTTCAAATCGTGTTCAGCCAGGGGGTCCACGTTAGCGCCTGTGGGTTACCCGCGGTGCTACCGCAATGCGGCCTGGTACTCGCGCATGGCCCGGCTGGTGGTGGGACTGTCGAGGTAGCTTGTGAGCTGTACGAGATCGATGCCAGTGAGGACTTGGCTGCCGGCCACCTCCTCATAGCTGTTGCCCCGGAGCACGTGAACGCCGAGACGGCCGCGGCGCCAGAACCAAACTTCTCGCACGCCGAGCTTGGCGTAGATGGCAAGCTTGTTAATCCCTCCAGACGTCCACACGACTTCTATGGCCAGGTCAGGCCGAACCGGCTCGCTGACGTCGCCGAAGACGTAGCATTCATCCGGCTCCACTCCGCTCGCTTCGTTCTTGGCCTCGAGGGTCCAGGAGCCGTAGGTGCTGAACTCGATGTCATTTTCCAGGCACCATATCGCTACCAACCGGCCAATCTTGGACTTCAGCGATTCATGATCGCGCGATGGCGCCTTTATTTCCAACGCGCCTTCCAAATAGGCGATGCGAGGCGACGAAGCCTCACCCCGGACTTCCAGCAGCCGCTGGTAGTCCGCCCAGGTGGCGTGGCGCAGCACCACAATCTTATCCTCAACCGGTGTGTCGTCGTGCTGAGTGAGCGCCTGAGTCGCCATGTGTCGAACAGTATAGCCAATTCGAGCCCGTGTCGCACGGGCGGGAAACTACAATTTTCCCGCTGCCGCCGGCCGCTTGAAACCATATCGCGGCGCCTGTGCGTCGTAGCTGCGCAGCTCGCACTCGATGGGGCCGTTGAACACCGCTTGCCAGCGCGAGGCCGTGAGCCGTGAGGGAAAGCGCGCCGGCACGATTAGCGTGCGCTGATAGGTCGCAAAGCGCTCGAGCAACCTGTCGAGGTCGCGTTCGAGCTCGGCGGGCCGCTGCAGACGCTGACCGTACGGTGGGTTGGCAAACAGCGCTCCCGCCGGGCCGCGCGGCTCGACCTTCGAGAAGGGCAGGTTGCGGAGCTCGATCTTCACGCCAGCGCGCGCGGCATTGCCCTGGGTTTGCTCGATCGCACGCGCATCGTCGTCGGAGCCGATCAGCAGTGGCACCGGGCGCTCCGCCGCTCGTGCAGCTTCGCGCAGCTCCACCAGCCTGCGCCTCGCCGTGTCGTCAAACGAGCTCCAGTGTTCGAAACCAAAGCTCTCTCGGCTCAGCCCCGGCGCGCGGCGCGCTGCCCACAGCCCTGCCTCGAGCAACAACGTACCTGAGCCGCACATGGGGTCCCAGACCGGTGAGTCGCCCTTCCAGCCCGAAAAACGCACCAGCGCCGCGGCCAGCGTTTCTCG
>JANOIG010000061.1:0-10652 GCA_031407405.1 Deltaproteobacteria bacterium | reverse complement strand
GGCCCCGCCCCGAACTCGTTCGCTGCGCTGCGCTTGCTCGCTCAGACACACGGCCCCCTCCCGCGACCGGAAAAACACACTCCCAGCGGGGACCTGATTCGACGGCAGTTGCAGGCGGGTTGGTGCGGCGCTCATCGGGCGCAGCCCGCGATTGTGGACGTTGCAGCGGGCCAGCAAACAGCTGCCTTTCGCGGCTTTGCGGATGCGCCGATGGTCCAGAGCCTTCCCTTGCGCTGGCGAGGCTCACAAAGCTTTCCCGTTCGCCGGTCTGGTTTGCTAACAGCTGGGGCGTGTCATCCAGAGGGCTTGGCCCGGGCACTCTTGGTCCTGCCTGGGTTCGACTGCATGTGCTTTTGGGGGCCATTCCGCTCGCCGGCTATCTCTTGCTGCACCTCACCAGCCAGGCCTTCGCCCTTGGAGGGGCTCAGCCTTACTCCCAGGTGATGAGGGCGATTGACAGCCTGCCTCTATTGATCGTTTTCGAGGTGGTCGGGATTTACGCACCCTTCACTTTTCATGTGGTCGCAGGCTTCGGCTTGATGCGCGCTCGGCAAATTCGTGCTGGCGGCGCTTGGCTGGGTGAATGGGGCCACACCTTGCAGATCCTGAGCGGCGTCGTGGCGCTGGGCTTCATGGCGGTCCATTTTTGGCAGTTCCGCTGGCGCCTGTGGATGGGTGAGCTGGATCGTTCGGATTTCTATCCGGAGCTTTGCGCCAGCTTGTCGAGCACCGTGTTTGGTGGCGTCCCACTGGTGGCGGTGGGCTACTTGCTGGGTGTCGCGGCCGCGGCCTTTCACATGGCGCAGGGCCTGTACCACGCGTGTTTGGGCTGGGAGCTGGCACCGCGCCGACGGGTGGCGCGGTGTTGCGGCGCGCTCGGCGCGGGGCTGTTTTTGCTCGGAGCGCTCACCATCATCGAGCTGGCAACGGGTTCGGTGCTGCTCCACTTTCCAGGCTAATCGCTAGCTCTTGTGTGGTCGCCAACCCAAGGCTATGGGAAGGCATCGGGGCTGTTCCCTCTTCTCTTCCTCGAGCATGTCGAATCCCTAGCCTTTGGCACACTGTTACCTGCTCTGCGTCAGTAGTGGCTCGGCTGTCGATCGGCAGTCGAACAACGTTTCGCTATTTAGCCTGGTCGAGCAGATCAACATTCCACCCAAGGCAGCGGCTCCGCCGCGTGGCTTCATACCCGTGGAAGTGCACGCCTATTTTCAGCTCACTCCCAAGCAGGTACATCGAGATTTCGAGATGCGCTTCGCGCTCTTGGCCGAAAGTGGGCTGGAGACTCTGAGCGACACCTTTCGCCATCGGGTCACCGCGCCCCGTTTTCGCGTGCGCACGCTGGGGCTACCGTACCCGCCGGTCCTGGGTCAGTACAGTCTGCAGGTCGACTTTCGCATGGTGGAGGAGAGTAGGTCGGGCGCGGAGGCGGCGTGGCAGCGTCAATCCGCGGCTTGGCCGCTAGCTCTGTGCGAAGTCGAAATGCGGCCTCGGGTGACCCACTGATGGACGTCGTACGCATCCATCGTTTGGAGCTCGACTGCATCGTTGGGATACGGCCTCAAGAGCGTGAGCATCGGCAGCGCGTCCGACTCGACGTGGCGTTACACGCCGATGTGTCGCAAGCGGGTCGCACCGGCCGCATCAGCCTGACCGTCGACTATGACCAGGTGGCCCATGAGGTCGTCGCTCTGCTCGACTTTCGGCACTATCACTTGATCGAAATGGCGGCCGAGGAGGTGTGCGCGATGTTGCTCGGTGTGCACTCGATGGTCCATCGAGTCGATCTTCGCATCGAAAAACCGGGCGCGCTCGAGGGCCGTGCGCGTGCCGCATCCGTCGGGGTGCGTCGGTTTCGAGACAACTTCCCGAGGAGCGTGCAACAAACGCCGTATGGGGAGCATCAGCTGCTGCTCGAGACGCGGGAGGCTCGGCTCGAGCTGGTCCGAATTCGGCCGGCGGCGAGCGCGGGTGGGCCTGGGTTTCCCGCGCACTGTTTGTATTGGCTGATGAGCGGTGCCATCACGGATGGCCCAGCCGAAAGGGGTACGGCTGAAAGGGAGGATGTGCGAGCCTCGCCGCGGCTAGCCGCAGGAGTTACTCCGTTCGCTGACTCTCCCGCTCCTCTTCATAACCCGGGTCCAGATCCGGCGTGTCTGTTTCGCTGCTGGAAGCGGACTCTGCCAGCCCAGTGATGGTTGCGGTGATGCTGAGGTCGAGCTGGCTTCGCACCCCCCGAGCGATGCTGTCGAACTCACCGTCGGTCAAGTGATGCATGATCTTCATTTGATCGCGAACAGACTCGAAAACTTGGTTGCGCGCGCTCTCTAGCCAGCGCGCTGCGGTGGCCCGATGCACGAGGTACATGCGCCCCAACTGGTCGATGCTGCAGCGCCCGACCAGTTGCAGGCGCAGCAGGTTGCGATCACGCGAGGGCAGGGCGTTGATGGCGACCTTCAGCGCCTCCTGGAATGAGCCGGCGTACCGAGATCTCACGATGTCGTTGAGTGGGCTAGTATCGCTTTGCGCTAGCCGATCGGGCAGATCGGCGTGGTGATGCTTGCGGGCGTTGCGGCTGCGGATGGCGTCGAGCGCGACGCGGGCCGCCGAGACGCTCAGCCAGGCAACGAGCGGGCCCCGGGCTGCATAGTCGGCGATCTTGGCGCGGGGGCCCACGAGCAGCTTGTCGCGCAGGATCTGCAGTGCCTCCTCGACGAACTGCGACTCCGAATTGATGCGTGAGATCGCCTTGACCACCTGGGGCAAGGTTTCAGTCTCGAGCGCACGCGTGGCCTCGGGGTCACCGCTCGCGCAAGCGCAACAGAGGTACAGCTCCGCGCCGTAGCGGGTCCAGTCCCATTCGGGCGCCTCGCCCAGCACACGCTTACAGTGCGTGCGGTAGCTGTCGAAGTCGAGCGCAATGCCCGGCCACGTTTGTTTGCCTAACGCGAAAGTTTGCTCCAGCCCCTGGTCGTACACGATCGCAGTGTAGGCTGGTTGCTGGCCACGTGAAACCGCGATCAATGCTCGGTTTGCGCGGCGGCCTGGGCCCTTTGGCCCCGGGGTCGGCCACAGGTGCGACGGCAAGAGCCGTCGCGTCGCCACGGCCGAGTATCAATCCGCGCGGGCCGTTTTTAAGCGGCGCTTTCCAGGATACCCTTGAGGCGCGTCATCGCTCGCGAGTGCAGCTGGGAGATGCGCGGCTCACTCACTCCGAGCATTTCGCCCAGGTCCTTGAACTTGACGCCTCGAAAATAGTGCATCGAAACGATGCGCCGCTCGCGCTCCGGCAGCTGGTCCATGGCGCGAGTCAGCGTCGCCTTGACCAGCCGCGCTTCGACGGCCATCTCGGTGTTGGTCGATTCCCCGGCAGTCAAGCAGCGCGCCTGTTCAGTCTCGCTCACGTCATCGAAGCGGAGCACGACCGGCGTACATGGACGCTTGCCCTCGGCTTGAGCCGCTTCGGCGGCGGCAGCGCGGGCGCGCCGGGGCAGCCAGTCCTGCGCACGCAACTCGTCGAGGATGGCGCCACGAATGCGCACCCGGACATACCAATCAAAGTTTTCGGTCTGTTCGTGGCCGTGCTTGCGGACGGCGTCCCATAATCCACTCATACCCGCTGCGATGAGGTCGTCGCGCAGCACGTTTCGCGGCAGCTTGCGCTGGAAGCCGCCAGCTATTTGCCGTACTAGCCCGCTGTATTTGGTGATCAGCGCGTTGGACAACGCGGTCCGGGCTTGTTCCTCGGTGGTCTCTACCGGTTTCTTCGCGATGGCCGTTACTGGATGTGCCAGGGGGCGACGTTGGCGCTTGGCGGTTGCAGGAGGGCTGCCCTGGGTTCGATTGCGCCGGCGCTGCCGTTCTGGAGACGCTGCCGCCGGGACGATCGCCGAGATGGGCGCGGCGTCCACGGTATTGTCATTCGTCCCCTGTACCTGCACTCGCTCTTGGGCCATTGATTACCTCCGCCGTCCCCAAAAGCACGGAGCGTGCCACGACATATCTTGTGGAAATCATGGACTGTTTGTTCATGCCCGGGGGGTGTCTGATGGGTCTAATTTGACCCGCCTAGCGGACAGATGCGGATGGTAAGGACTGCAGGCCGATAGAGTAGAATCATCTCGGATAGGGTTAATTTAGGCTGAATCGCGCGCGATCGATTCGATGTGGGTCGCCCTTTCTCGCTTTGCTAGCGGGCACGGGCACAATTCACCCGGGGGTAACTCCTGACCCCCCCCGGTCCGATGGCGTTGTGGTTCGCCCCGTAACTACTCGCGAATGTGGTGTGCTGTGAGCCTGCGTGGGGGGAAGGCTTGCACGTGGCGAGCAGGGTTCTGAGCGCGTCGGTGGAGCGGTGATCCAAACGGCGCAGTTCGTCTCACATGCGATGTGTCCGAAGCAGGGACCAATGCTTCGATTCCTGGAATCGAGGCAGGCGCCGAATCAGACAATTCCCATCAGTGCCATCGATTCGGTGCACGACCCCTTCGGGAGAGGTCGGCTTTTGCCGTCCATTGCAAGTGGGTGATGAGCTCGAGCACGGCGTCCGAGCCTAGATCCCCGCGAGTGCAGCCTTGCTGCACATCCGGAGCCAGCACCAGAAGCGAGAAACATGCGCGAAGGTAAGAATCTAGTCGGCGTGGACATCGGCTCGAGCAGCATCAAGGTGTGCCAGGTTCGTGAAACCCGCACGGGGTATAGCCTGATGAGCTTCGGCTATGCCGCCTTGCCTCCGCAGGCCATCGTCGACGGTCAGGTCATGGACGGCAACACCGTGGCCGACACCTTGCAGCAGATCTGGCGCTCGGCTCGCATTCGCCAGAAGGAGGTCAGCCTGGGCGTGTCAGGTCAATCGGCCATCATCCGCAAGATCACCGTGCCCCTGATGACGGCGCAGGAGCTCGAAGAGCAGATCCAGTGGGAGGCCGAGCAGCACATTCCGTTCGACATCAAGGATGTGCAAGTCGACTACCAGGTGCTCAAGCGCAACCCGGAAGCGGGTCAGATGGACCTCTTGCTCGTGGCCGCCAAGCGCGACCAGATCAACGACTACGCGCAGCTCGCTCGCGACGCGCGGCTCAAACCCATTGTCTGCGACATCGATGCGTTTTCGATTCAGAACCTCTTTGAGCTGTCGCGAGGGTTGCCTCCCGATCAGACCGTGGCGCTGATCAACATCGGAGCCAACCTCACGTCGCTCAACATCATTGCGAATGGCATTAGCGCGTTTACGCGTGAGATCGCCAACGGGGGGCACACCATCTCCGAGCAGGTCCAGAAGCAGCTGGGGGTGCCGTTTGAGCTGGCCGAGGCTTACAAATGCGGCACGGGTGAAGTGCCGGCGCCGCCGCAGGTCGCACAGATCGTCGAGTCGGCCACCGACGGCATCGCCGCCGAAATCCAGCGCAGCCTCGACTTCTTCATGGCCACGAGCGGAGACGGGGACATCTCCAGAATCTATGTGATGGGCGGCACCTCCAAGATTCCGTCGCTCTCGACGGCCATCGAACGGCGAGCCCGAGTGCCGGTCGAAGTCTGGACGCCGATCGAGCGGCTGAGCGTCGACCCCAAGCGAGTCGACGCAGCGCTGCTCGGGGCGCATGCCCCGCAGCTCGCGGTTGCGCTCGGCCTGGCGCTGCGGAAGGAAAAGGAGATCCGCGCATGATTCGCGTCAACCTGTTACCTCAGAAGCGCCGCAAGGCGTCGGGTGGTCAGAGCGAGCTCTGGTTGGTCATCAGCCTGGTGCTGGTGGCGCTCGAAGTCGTGGGTTGTTTGATATTATACGGAAGCAAACAGGACGACCTACAGCAGCAGCTTGCCAAGAACAAGGCCTTGGAAGCTCAGATCGCGCAGATCAAAGACGTGGCCAAGAACCACGAAGAGGTAAAGAAGAAGCTCGCCGGGCTCAGGGACCGCGAGGACGCCATCGCCAAGCTGCAGAGCGCCCGCACGGGTCCGACCGCCATGCTGCTGGAGGTCGCGCGCCTGCTCACCCCCGGTCGAGGGCCGAGTGTCGATCCGAACGAGCTCGCGCAGCTGCGCCGTGAGAATCCGCTGCAAGACTACAACTCGAGCTGGGACGCGCGGCGGCTATGGTTGGTGCGCTTCGTCGAGGCTGATCGCACCGTGCGACTCGAGGGCATGGCGCGCGACGGCGAGGACGTGAGCGAGCTGGCGCGGCGCATGAATTTGTCGAGCTACTTCCACGATGTCCAGCTACTGCCCGCCAAACGTGAGACTGAAAAGGAAAGCGGCCTGCAGATGGTGGCCTTTAAGCTCGAAGCCAAGGTGAGGTACTGAATGGCCATCAATCGAAGTACTCTGAACCGATTGGCGCCCGCGGCCAAGGCAGGGCTGTGTGCTGGCGGAATGCTGTTGCTGGGTGCGGGCTACTTCTTCCTCTTTCACTCCGAGCTGGAGGACAGCCTCAGCGCCGCGGCAGCCAAGGGTGGCACCTTGACGCAAGATCTCGGTAAGGCGAGGACTGCCGAACAAGCGTACCAGAAGGACCTGGCCGAGCTTGCCGAACGAGAACAGCGGCAAAAAGAGCTCAATCAGATCCTGCCTGCCACGACCGAGTATCCGCAGTTTCTGAGCGCGGTTCAGTCGGCGGCGAACGTCTCCGGGGTGAGCCTTTCGGCCTGGACGCCGCGCGAGAAAGTGCCGGGTAAATTCTACGCGCGAGTTCCGATGAAAGTGGAGCTGACCGGTCGTTTTCACCAGATCGCCCGCTTCTTTTACAATGTGGGCCAGCTGGATCGGATCATCAACATGGAGAACATCTCCATCACCGATCCGGCGCGGGTCGATGACGAAGTGCTGCTGAAGACCGAGGCCCTGGCCACGGCGTTTCACGTCGTTGAGGCTGCCGAATCAGCTAAAGACGGCAAAGACAAAAAGCAGGACAAGAAGCGTGTGACGAGCGAGGAAGGTAAGTGAGCGTGCGCTGTGCTGCATGGATGATGGTCGCCCTGTTTGGGGTGGGGGCGCTCGGCTGCGCTGACGAGGTCGTCGCAAAAGCAGCTGACACAGACGGCAAACCTGCCGCTGCAAAGAAGTCGAGAAAGGACAAAGTCAGCGAGAAGGCCGACAAGGAAGAGCTTCCGCCTCGGATCGAGCTGCCGATCGACTTCAATGAGAGCGCACGCACGCGCGATCCGTTCCTGTCCTACGCCCGGGAGTTCGCGGAGGAAGCCAAGAAGCGCGTGCGTTCTCAACGCGAAGTGGTGCTCGACCAATATTCCCTCGACGAGCTCAAGCTGGCGGGACTCGTGACTGGGATGCGGCCGGCGCGAGCGATGCTCATTGACCCCACGAAGAAGGGCCACGTGGTGCACGAGGGCCAGTTCGTGGGGCGCTCGGAGGTGGTCCAGGGGGGCGCCACCGGCGCGGACTACGAGATCAACTGGCGCATCGACCGTATCCGCGACACCGATATCGTGCTGGTTCGCGAAGACCCCGCCAACCCCGACGTCCCGAGCGCGACCCGGGTCATCCCGCTCAGGCCGGATGACGTGCTCGCGTCCAGGTAGTCCGGAACAGCCACAAAGTTGGTCCCTTCAGACTGGGCGGGCTACCGTCCTGGGTCGGGCGGATCAGCTGCCCGGGCGGGCCATTTGTAAAACCCCGCGACGCTTGGGAGCCAGAAGCTATGAGATTGAGGTCGTCGCTCAATTTGGTGCCGTCACAGTATGGACGGGCGCATTTCCGGGGCTCTGGGCTCCGTTTTCGTGCCGGGATGGCCGGATCGATGCTGGTGCTCGCCTGGGCGGCGTCGGCCGCCCCGGCGTTGGCGGACAACGTCCGGCGCTACGCCACTCGACTGAGTGTTTCCGCGGATCCCAAGCAGGAGCAGGCGGTCGTCGAGGTCACTTTCACCCATACACCGACCTACATCGCACGCTTCAGCGACGAAAAGCGCCGCCTCATCGTGGATGTCATGGATGCGGACATCCGCGGCCTGGCCGACACCTACTCTCGGGAGGTGGGAATCGTCAAAAGCGTGCTCACACAGGCTTTCGATACCGGCACGTCGAAGACCACCCGCATCTTGATTGCGTTGAATCAGCCGGGCCAAGGCTCGGTCAGCGTGGACGGTCGCCGACTGGTCATACGCGTTCAACCGCTGGATGAAAAAGCCGTCGTCGGTGCCGCCGCCCCCGGCGAGCTCGACTCGACATTGCCAGCTCAGGCCGCGCCGGGCGCCGCGGCGCCCGAGGCGGTTCCGCCCGTCGCAACGGCCGGCGCAGCTGCCAAACACAGCGGCGAAGCGCTGGTGTCCGACGTCGACTACGATCACCGCGACAATTCCGACTGGATCAAGATCCGGGTTTCGGGCTACAGCTCCTTCGAGGAGGAGCAACCCGCGCTCGGACGGTCACGCCTGATCATTCGCGGAGCACGCCTGACCAAAGCGCTCGAGCGCACGCTGGACGTACGGGCGTTCGGTGGCAACGTGCACAGCATTTCGACCGTTTTTGACCCTGCCCGCCGCGCCGTGGTGGTCGAAGTCGAGCGCGCGGACAAGCTGCGCAGCTTCGTGTCCGAGCAGGAGGGCCAACTGTCTTGGTCGTTCTTCGAGCCCGGCGCCTTGCACTCGTCGCTGACGGGTGTGGGGTCAGATGGCGGCGTCGCTCGTCAGGCCCGTACCCTGCATGTGGACGAATCGCTGAGCCACGGCATGCCGGTGATCGGGACCGGTTCAGATGGTTCGCCGCGCAACGCAGCCGTGGAAACGAGCCAAAGCGAAGAAACCGCAGGGTTTGCCCCGAATGTGCTGGCCCAGCAGGGCTACTCGGGCCGCCGCATCGACCTGGACCTCAAGGACGCGGACGTGCACAACGTGCTACGCCTATTGGCCGACGTCGGCCAGGTCAATATCGTTACCGCCGACAACGTCTCGGGATCGGTGACGATTCGCATGCGAAACGTGCCCTGGGACCAGGCGCTCGACGTCGTGCTGCAGTCCAAGGGGCTAGGCATGGTGCGGGGCGGGAACATCATACGCGTGGCACCGCTGGCCCAGCTCGAAAAGGAACGCGAAATGGCCATCGCGCGGCGGCGCCAGGAGCTCCAGCTCGCCCCCATCGAAACACGTCTAATTCCCGTCAGCTACGCCGACGCCGAGGAGATCCAGCTGCGCGCCCGCGAGGTGCTCTCGGGACGCGGGTCGATCGCCGTGGACGGCCGCACCAACGTGCTGATTGCTCGGGACGTGAGCGGCACTTTGGACCAGGTCGAGGAGCTCGTGCGCTCGCTCGATACCCAGACGCCGCAGGTACTGGTCGAGGCACGCATCATCGAGGCCACCAGCCGTTATCTGCGCGACATTGGCATCCAGTGGGGTGGCGATGCCGCTTTCTCGTCGTCGACGGGCAATGCGACGGGCCTCTCATTCCCGAGCGCGGTGGGTTTGACCGGTGGCGCGAGCGACAACAACACACCCACCGCCGGTCTGTCGCCATTTCAAGCGCAGACACAAAACCCCAACTTCGCGGTCAACTTGCCGGCCACGGTGGGTACTGGGGCGGGTGGCGCGATAGGCCTCACCCTTGGCTCGATAGACAATAACTTCAACTTGAACCTGCGGTTGTCGGCGGCCGAGCAGAGCGGCATGGTCCGCATCCTGAGCAGCCCGCGCATTCTGACCTTGGACAACCACGAGGCGCGTATCAGCCAGGGCACGTTGATCCCGTTCTCCCAGGTCAGCGCTCAGGGCGTGCAGACGACCTTTCAGGAAGCCAAGCTGCAGCTCCTCGTCCAGCCCCACGTCACGGCCGACGGCAGCGTGTCGATGCACGTCAAGATCAACAGGGACGAGCCCGACTTCAACCAGACCTCGGCGCGCGGCGATCCCACCATCTTGAAGCGCGAAGCCGAGACGGATCTGCTGGTGATGGACGGCCACACGGCGGTGATCGGTGGCATCTATACGCGAAATACCGGCAAGAACGTCGACCAGGTGCCGTTCTTTGGCGACATCCCGCTGCTCGGGCTGCTGTTTCAGCACCGGCGCGCCACGGACCAGCGCGGCGAGCTCGTGATCTTCCTCACGCCGCGCATCGTCAATCGCGCGCAAGCGCTCGGGCGGTGACCACTCGCCGCCGGCGGCCCGGCGGCGCCCGGGTCAGCGCAGCGTCACGATTTTGACGACGCCTGTCTCGGCTCGTACCGAGATGGAGCCGAAGGCGGCGCTCGAGCTACCGTGTGGGGGCTAAGGGTACACAGTTTTGCGGCCCTGATGAGCGCCCGTATTTCGATCGCTAGCGTTTGAGCCGTACGCATCGAGGACGGATGCTCGACGAAACCCTAATCTACCCAGGTAGCTCCCCGTTTCAGGAGTGGGCTTACTCCCACGCGGCTCGCTATTTTTACGAGCGCGGCATTCGCCGCTACGGGCTCGCGAAAAACGGCAACCCCTACGCCCACCTGCTGCACCCGGGCGACTCGGAGCGCAACTTCTTGGCGCCTGCGATCGCCGCGGCCCTGGCCGAGCGCTTCGACAGCCACGAGGCGGGCGATCGAGCCCGCGCGGAGACCAACACGGTCGCGTCGCAGCCGTGTTGCTTCAACCTGTTCGTGCCGCTCGCGCGGGACCTTGATCTAGCCTCGGCGGTCATCGGGGACCTCCTCGACAGGCCTGTGTCGGTTGA
>JANOIG010000016.1:0-5260 GCA_031407405.1 Deltaproteobacteria bacterium | reverse complement strand
GGGTCGTTGGCAGTGTCTCCGCACTCCAGTCCCTCACAGGCAGGCACGGCCTCACACTCAGCTGTCTCCTCGCACGCGATGAGCCCCACGGTTCTTGCCTCGCAGGCAGCTGCTAGCGATAACACGGCAGCCAGGACCGCTTTTTCCAGTACAGGAGCAGCCATTTGGGCGGCGCGTCTCGAGGCCATGGCGCTAAACATAAACGATGATTACTGCGATGTCGCGGGAGATCCACCCAGGTCAAAGGCTCATGTTTGTTACCTACTCCTCACCGCCTGCATCAGCGGCGCCGCCAGCGCCAGCGTCTGACACCGGATCTCCAGGTTCATCAGGGCCTGCACCCGCGAGGATCGGCCTGATGTCGCTCAGGCAGAAGTCATACGGGTCAGTCACGTCGTCGACGCCGCCATCTGCGATCGGGTCGACGACCACGCTGCCGGCGGTCCAGAAGAATGCGCTGACGCTAGTCGCGGTCCAGCTCTGTTGATACTCGGGGATACACCAGACGTTCTTCATGTCAGCGAAGAAGTCGGTGCTGACTTGTCCGGAGCTGGTGATGGGTGGATGGTTACAGGTAGAGAATAGCGTCAAGTCAATCAGCACTCCATGCTGACCTCCCGGATCTTGGCCACCGGGGCTAGCCAGGAAGCCGAAGATGATCGGCGTCAAACCGGTCACCGTCACTGCGATGCCGAGCACGCGCTCATCGAGCTGCCAAGCAGGTGCCTCGGGCGCGATCGAAAGGCTCGTCTCAGTCAGCGTGCGGAACTGGGTGGGGCCGACGGAGAACCCAATGTCGAGGCCCTGATAGCTGCCAAAGTCGCCCGTGACGGCACGGCGCAGCGCTCCGTTGACGCAAACTTGGCCCGTGGTCGTGCTGACGTTGACGGCCGTATCTTTGGGATTGTGGACGACATAAAAGGAGGCCTCTAACCCGTATTCATTCGAATCCGCGCTGATGACCCCGTTCACGATGTCGAACGGCTTGCCCAGATGACTTTGTCGCTCTGCGACAGCCGCGTCGGGCACGGACGTGCCGGCATCCGTCGCGCTTGCACCGGAGGCGCCGCCGGTACCTGTCGATCCCGCGACTGCTCCGCTCCCGCCCGCACCATCGGAGCCCGATGCACCCTGGAGCGAGCTCCCCCCGCTTCCGGCTAACGCGATACGGCCCGCCGCACCACCTGAAGCGGGCCCGCCCGCAGGGCTGTCACTACACGCCAAGTGAACCGAGCTGATAGCGACCCATACCGAAACTAGAAGCCTGGACATCCCACTTACCGTTGCACAGCCCGGGCCAAGCTCACCCAAAGCCAGCGGAAGGCCTGACTCCGCCGGCAAAGGCTGCTCGAATCGCGTGCAGTGGAACGCTTGCGGGGTTGGAGCTCGAAAGAAGCGACCGGGTTCGTGCACACCCTGTCCAGCTCTCCGCACACCCCTGCGGCGTAACGCGTGGCGCTGAGCGAGTGAGCGGGCGAGTGCGCAGGGGTGGGCAAGCAAGCCCTCATGTCGCCGACTCTCCGCTAGCCAGTTCCACTTAGCTGCCGGCACGAGCTTCCCGTAGTCTTAGAGTCTGGAAACCGAGCAGCGTCACAGCGAGCCACCTCGGGCGGGGGGTGTGGAGCCCAAGTCTCACCACGTCCCGGAGCTGCCCTCGGGCGCCGACGAATTTTTCGAGATGTCCATCGACAACGTCTGCGTTGCCGGGTTGGACGGGTATTTCAAGCGGGTCAATCCCTCCTGGACGCGGACCCTCGGTTGGACCGCGGCAGAGCTGCTGTCGAGACCGTCGTTGGAATTCGTTCATCCGGAGGACCGCGAGGCCACGCTGGCCGGGCGCCAGCGGCTGCAAGACGGGGTTCCACTCGGTCCGCTCGTCAATCGATATCTGTGCAAGGACGGCGGCTGCCGCTGGTTCGAATGGAGGAGCGTCGCACACCCCGATCGGCGTCTAGTGTACGCGGTGGCGCGTGACGTGACCGAGCAGCGACTCGCCGAGGCGCAGCTCTCCGAGGCCAAGCGGGTGAAGGAGAAGCTCGAGCGCCAGCTGGTCTTCGCCGACCGCATGGCGTCCGTAGGGACCTTGGCAGCAGGGGTCGCCCACGAGCTCAATAATCCCCTGGCGTACCTGACGATGAACAATGCACTGATCATCGATCTGCTGCCCGGCCTGAGCGCCCAGATCCCTGTCGGACAGTTCTCTGAATTGTCCGAGATGGCCGCAGCCGTGCAAGAGGGGGCCGAGCGGATCCGCAAGATCGTGCGTGGGCTCACCACGTTCTCCCGCGCCGAGGAGGAGAGGCGTTCGACCATCGACGTACTGCCATTGATCGAGTTGTCGATCAACATGGCGTTTAACGAGATACGCCACCGAGCGCGTCTCGTGAAAGACTACGGGCCGATCCCGCTGGTCGAGGCGGACGAGGCGCGGCTGGGGCAGGTCTTCATCAACCTACTGGTCAACGCCACGCAGGCACTACCCGTGGGCAAGTGCGAGGGCAACGAGATACGCATCGTGACCTCTACCGACCCGCACGGCAAAGCCGTCATCGAGTTTCGCGACACCGGCGCCGGCATCCCCGCCCAGCTCATGGGTCGCATCTTTGACCCTTTCTTCACGACCCAGCCCGTGGGCGTCGGTACCGGCCTCGGTCTATCCATCTGCCATACCATCGTGACGGCGTTAGGAGGAGAGATCCTGGTGACGAGTGCGGAAGGCGTCGGGACGACCTTCCGGCTCGTGCTGCCCGCCGCGGTCGCCACACGTGCACACGAGCCCATAGCAGCGAGCTCACCGGAAGAGGCCATGGTGTGCGCTGCCGTGCTGGTCGTGGATGACGAGCCCGCCATCGGGACCGTCTTGCGTCGTGTGCTCCGTCATCACGAGGTGACCGCGGTCACCTCGGCCAAGGAGGCGCTCGAGCTCCTGAGCTCCGGCAAACACTTCGACGTCATCTTCTCGGACCTCATGATGCCGGAGATGTCCGGGATGGACTTCTACGCCGAGCTGAAGCTCAGCTTTCCCGAGAGCGCGCGGCGAGTCATCTTCGTGTCGGGGGGCGCCTTTACCCCCGCCGCCAAGGCGTTTCTCGATGGGGTTCCGAACCATCGCATCGAAAAGCCCTTCGACGCCCGGAGCCTGCGAGACGCCGTCCAACGCTCCGTTCAAGCGTAGCCGGAGCGTTGAGCCAAGACGAAACGTTTGGGGGTGTGGGGCCGAACCTCCGTCGCGCGGCACTTCCGCTCCACCTCGGGGCGCTCCCCGACCGACACGTCGAGTGGGCAGGGGGCGAGGCGCATCCCTGGTCATGGCGGGCACGACGGCAGCATTTACGATGGCTGGAGCTGTTCTCCTTCGCCTTGCCGCAGAGTTATAACATGGTATAACATGGGCCAATGAAGCTCCTGATCCGACGTGTCGGCAATTCTCTCGGTGTAATCATCCCCAGGAAGGCGCTCAACCTCTGGGGACTCGAGGAAGGCGACAATCTCGAGTTGACGGACCACGGCATCCGCGCCGTTGGAGCCCTAGCGAGCTCGCACGACGCGTTGGACGAGCTCAAACGCAGGCTCGCGGCCGCAGTGACCGCGCACTGTACCGCAAACCAGATCCGAAGCCACTGTCTCGCGAACCTACATCGCTGGAGGCAGAGCGGAGCTTGGGTCTCCGCGTACGATGAATGGCACGCAATCCTTACGACGGGCGACGACGGGGCGCTATTTGCCACCATGCTGGGGCGCGACGAACGCTCTAATCGACTGCGTCAGTCACCTCCCTATGTCGGCCTGCTCCCTCGCGAGGAGGTGAGGAGACTCAATGAAGAAGCATCAGCTTGATCACATTCTGCGCGCCGCGGGAAGAATCACAGGGGAGCGACAATTCGTGATCATCGGCAGCCAGTCGCTACATGGAAAGTACCCCGACTTGGCCGACGATATCGTTCGCTCGGCCGAGGTCGATTTGCTCGCGACCGGCAACATCTCGCGCACAGAGTGGCTCAATGTGATCGGGCAGGACTCGCCGTTTCACGAACAGTTCGGGTACTACGCAGACCCCGTCGATCAGGACACTGCCACGCTGCCAAAGGGCTGGCAAGAGCGGCTCTCGGCCTTGCCGCCCGGGGACACGGAAGGTGTCAAAGGACTATGCTTGGACCCTCACGACCTGGCGATCGCCAAATACGTCGCACGGCGAGATAAGGATCTGGCATTCAACCGCGAGCTCGCTCGGCGCGGCATCGTCGTTCAAGCGCAGCTGCTCGCGCTGCTCGACGGGACGGCCATCTCCAAGGAAGCACGCGAGCGCATCCGCGCCGATGTTGCGAGGGATTTCAATACCGCCTTGGTGTGAGTCGGGAGTCTACTGGAGTAGGCGTGGCCCTGCACGCATGCATCCAGAGGGGGGTCAAACTCCCCCCGCGAGCCATCGATGTGTACGCTCAGCCGAACGGGCGCCCGGCGCCGCACTCGATGATGTTGCAGGACTGGGCTGGCTCAAACGCTCCCTCGCCGAAGCCCTCGAGCTCGGCCATGTCCACCGTGCCAGCGTCATTGCAGCTGAACCGGTTGAGCATCGCGTTCATATTGGCCAAGGTGTCGTTGAAGCACCGCTCGAGCTCGGCCACCGTCGTGTCACCGCAGCCCTCCAGGTTAGCCATGCTCTCGGTGCTGCCACACTCGAAGTCTATCTCGTCCAGATCCAGCTGCATCATGGTGTCGCTGCCGGGTTGGCTGGCCTCTTCGACGCAAGCGTCGCGCATGCTGGTGCAGGACGAGGGTGTGCTGGCTCGAGCCGCGGACGCCATCGTGCAGACCGCGCCAATGATCTTGGTCTCGTTGAATTGCTGGCGGAACCCGGCTTGCATCCGCTCGCACGCCTGCTCCCCTTCTTCTGGCGTCACGTCGCTCAAGAGCTGGGTGGGCGGAAGCCCGGTGCTCACGCCGCTGCCCGAAGAGTCCCCACCGCAGCCCGCCGCCAGGCTCGCGCCGACGAGGCCGGCGCCGAAGATTCTCACTGCTTTATTGCTGATTCGCATACCGCTGCTCCTGGTCGTCCTCGCGACGGGCGACGTTGCTGGATGATTCAAAGTGAAACGGACCGCCAAACGTGCGGCACCGTCTAACTAGGGTACGGATGCGAACGGCGACCTATTAGCGATCTGTGTGGGCGGAATGTTGCCGCACATGCGCGTACGCGCGAGCTCCGGCGGAGCCCAGCGCGCACGCTCTGCGCCATTTCAATACGTGCGCCTCACGCGCG
>JANOIG010000354.1:0-16504 GCA_031407405.1 Deltaproteobacteria bacterium | reverse complement strand
GGCCCGAAAGGTACTTGGTGGCGCTGTGGATGACCAAATCAATGCCGAAGCGTAGCGGGCGGCAGTTGACGGGCGTCGCAAACGTGGAATCGACGAGCGTGCGGATCCGCCCGTGGCGCCGGGCGATGGTCGACACTTGCTCCAGATCGACACAATGCAGATACGGGTTCGTAGGCGACTCGGTGATCACGCAGCGCGTGTTGGGTCGCAAGGCGGCTTCGAGAGCCGCCAGATCACCCGGCGGAATCATGCTGTGCTCCACGCCGAACCGCGTCAGCGTTTGCGCCACGAACTGGCGCGTCCGCCGATAGCAGTCGCTGAACAACACCACATGATCACCCGCCTTGGTCAAGGCAAACAGCGTGCTGGTGATGGCCGCCATGCCGCTCGCAAAAGCCAGCGCGTCATCACTGCCTTCCAGAGCCGCTACGCGGGTTTCCAGCTCGCGTACGGTGGGGTTGCCGTAGCGCCCGTATTCCTCGCGATCCGGGTCCGGATCTTGACCGCGCATGTAGCGCTCGAGGTCCGCTGTGTTTCGAAAGGTAAAGGTGGCAGTCTGAGCGATGCCCGGCGCCAGCGTGTTGTTGGGCCGATGATGAGCACAGCCCGCATGGACCGCGTCGGTGGAGGTCGACGCTGGCTTGTCGGGCTTGCTCACAGCCCAGCCTTCGGTGCCAGCCGGGGTGCAGCTGACACGCATGACAAAGCTCGCCGATAGCGCATGATGAGCCCGCCCCATTAGCACACTTTGCCGGCCTGGGCGTGCTTCGACCCGGTTACGTCGACGCGGTCGAAACCGGTCGACCCTTGGGCCTGGCAGGCACTCTCGAGGGCGTCAAGCTCAGCCCTGCCGCCGTATCAAGGTGAGAGACGGACACCGAGTATCTTGCCGTCTTTGCGCGCATCAATCACGCGCCTGCCCCGAGGGCTCGCCACGTCGATCTGAAACCGGATATCCATGCTGGCGGGGAGGTTGCGCGCCAGGCTCACGGCAAGCGTTTTCCCTTGCGGAAGGGCCGCTTGGCGCTCGGCTTGTTGCACCAGGCTCGGGATGACACTCAAGTCGGCGTAACTCAGCGGGAACAAGTTATCTTTGAGCTGTCCGGGGCCACCGAGCTCGACCGCGATCGGCCCGTGCACGTCACCTGCTCTGACGCGATACTGATTTACCGTAGATGGTTGCTGTGGATCTTGGACTTGTAAGAGGACCCGATCGGGGTACACACGTAAGCTCAATGCCCGAATTGGCTTGGGCAATGGTCCGGTCGCGAGGGCCAGCGCCTGCCCGAGCGCAGTTGCGTCATGCAACAAAGACGGAGCCGACGCAGACGCTACGGCCACCGCGGCGTCAGACCGCGCCAGCGGAGCACCTTCGCTCGCACAGCTCAAAAGCACGGCGCAGCTCAAACACACCGCGCAGCTCAACAATGCCGCGAGGCCGGACTCAGACCGCAACACCAAAGTCCCGCAGGGCGTCGTTCAAGCTGGTCTTTTGGTCCGTGCTTTCTTTGCGCTGACCGATGATCAACGCCGTCGGCACCATGTACTCGCCGGCCGGAAAACGCTTGGCGCGCATGCCTGGAATGACGACGCTGCGCGGGGGCACGCGGCCTCGAAACTCCTTCGGCTGGCTACCGGTGACGTCGACGATGGGCGTGGACGCGGTGAGGCTGACACCGGCGCCAATGACGGCCCCGCGCTCGACCAGGACTCCCTCGACCACGATGGCACGCGAACCGATGAAACAATCATCCTCCACGATCACCGGCTGAGCGCCGGGCGGCTCCAGCACACCGCCGATGCCGACGCCACCGGACAGATGACAGCGGCGGCCAATCTGAGCGCACGAGCCCACCGTGGCCCAGGTGTCCACCATCGTGCCCGCGCCCACGTACGCGCCAATGTTCACGTAGCCGGGCATGATGATGGCGCCAGCCTCGACGAAAGCGCCGTAGCGGACGGCACCGGGCGGGACGACCCGAACACCGGCTTTTTCCAGCTGGGATTTCAAGGGTATCTTGTCGTAAAAATGCAATGGGCCCGCGCTACTTTGAACCATTTCGGCAACGCCGAAGTAAAGCAGGACGGCTTGCTTCAACCAGGCGTGTGTTTGCCATTCCCCGGGAGCCCGCGCTGTGGCCACACGCAGCTCGCCAGCGTCGAGCGCCGCGACGGTTTTCAGCACCGCAGCTTTGTGTGCTGCGTCCTTCAACAACTGACGGTCCGCAAACGCGGCTTCAATCAGGGGCCTGAGCTCTGCTTCCAACATGGGTGTCACATAGCCTACAGCCCTGGAACGGAAGTTCCAGGCATAAAAAAAGAAGATCTGCCATGGAACAGAATGGCGCCTTGTCGCAGGATTCCTGCGGCCCCCACCCCGCTGGGGCCGCGGGAATCCTGTAAGGAATCATGGTTACAAGGCATTAAAATGAGGCCAGTAAATGCACACTCTCGGCGCCTCCGGATTGTATTCGAACCTGCCCCCCGTGCCGCGCGATGCGGCCTGAGCGCAGAGCAGGCTGGGAGGTACTAGCTGCGCTGCCGCCAAGCGCACCAGGCCGAGCCGTGCGCCGGCCGCCACGGTGATGGTCGTCACCGCTTCCCCGCCTACCGGCCACGCAAAGCTCACCAAGGCCGTAGCGCGCGGGCTGCCTTCCACCACCAGGGCCACCCCGAGCGCGAGCAACATCTTGGCGGCATCGAGGTCGATTTGCAGTCCCTTTTCGGACAAACCGGCGGGCAAGGAAAGCACCGCGCTCACCCCCTTCTGCTCGCACCTTTCTGAGCTCGCGGTGTGCACCAACCCGGCTGCCGTCAGCTCGACCGGGCGCGGCCGCGACGCCCGCTCCATCAGCGCGACGAGAGACAATGCGGCACCGAGGTCAGCGCCGGTGCGCGACAGATCGTGCTCGAGCTTCAGCCTCTGCGCGACCGAAAGCCGACCCGATCGAACCGCGACCGCCAGCACCTCCTCCAGGTTTGTCAGGCTGGCCCGGAGCAGGTCGGAGAGGCAGCGCGCGCACTGTGGATCTGCCCCCACACTCGTGAGCGCGTGGCTCAAAAGCCCAGCGCTGGCGATCATGGGGCCACAATCAGCGTGCACGGCCGCCACCGCGGCGAACAACCCCTTCTGTCCGACCTTGATCGACTTGAGCAGAAGCTCGAGGTTGCGGATGGAACCGAGCCCGTTGTTCAGCGTGCCGAGCTCAGCCAGCATCGGCCCGAGCGCGGCACCGCCGGTCGGCGCACACAAAGATGCCGAGCTCTCTCCCATGCTGCGAGCCGAGCATAAACCCCCCTCAGGGTCTAGTGCCGTGTCGATTGAATCGATTGGCAAAGGCACCCAGAGCTCGGCGCGAAGCGCCGCCCCAAGAAAAAACTGCTGGTCCGAGTAGCAGTATGGTTTGGGGCTGCCGCGCCTGGCCCCCACACTGCGGGTCGGGTGCGGCAGCCGTCAATTCGAGAGAAACGAGGCACTACTCCGTTCGGCCCGGCGGTTCTGACCAAAGGTATCGACAGGTCGGACCAAGTGTGTGACAGAAATGGCCGTGAATGTACTCGTGACAGGGTCAGCTGGCTTCATTGGCAGCCACGCTGCGGTCAGGCTGCTGCGGCGCGGCGACCGCGTCGTCGGCCTGGACAACTTGAACGACTACTATTCCCCCGAGCGGAAACGGAAAAACCTGGAGGAAGTGGCGCGCGAGGCACAGAGCCCCGGTCAGTTCCAGTTCGTCGAAGGTGACATTCGCGATCGCGCCCTGCTCGCGAAGTTGTTCGTGCAACACGGCTTCAACGCGGTGGTGCACTTGGCGGCCATGGCAGGGGTGCGGGTCTCGGTCGAAGACCCTTGGCTTTATTACGACGTGAACCTCACGGGCACGCTCAATCTACTCGAAGCCGTGCGCACACAGCAAACGTCCAGCGGCGCGCCCGGTGCCAACTTCGTCCTGGCGTCGACCTCCTCGGTGTATGGTCGGACCGAGGTGCTGCCGTTCGTCGAAACCGACAGGGCGGACTTGCCGTTGGCGCCCTACCCTGCCAGCAAGCGCGCGGCTGAGATGTTGGGCTTCACCTACCATCACCTGCACGGATTGGATTTTACCGCGCTCCGCTTCTTCACGGTGTACGGGCCGCGCGGGCGCCCGGACATGATGGCGTACAAGGTGCTCGACAGCGCGTTCGGTGGGGAGGAAGTCCCCTATTATAACGGCGGGCAGATGCATCGGGATTGGACCTTCGTCGAAGACATCGTCTCGGGCATCGTGGCCGCGGCGGACCGTCGCCTGGGGTATGAAGTCATCAACTTGGGTCGTGGGGAGCCGGTGCTGCTCGCCGACTTCGTGAGCTCGCTGGAACGCCTGGCGGGAAAGAAGCCCCGGCTGAAGGCCATGCCCATGTCCGACGCCGACGTGAAGTTCACTTACGCCGACATCACCAAGGCGCAAAAGCTGCTCGGCTACAGCCCGGAAGTGAGCGTCGAGGCGGGTGTCCAGAGCTTCTTCGACTGGTACATGAAACACGCGAGGGTCAACGGCTAGATACTTTGGCTCCGCTCGATCGGGTCGGTGGTGACGGGGGCACGTCGGACCCGAGGAGAGAGAACAGCTGCAGGTTGACTACCGCCACGTTCTCCACCGGCTCGGATTGAGCCACGATGGTGCGCAGCTCGCGAAAGTATGCGCGTTGCAGGGCTTCGATGCGTTTCAGGTCCGCGTTCGATACACCGAACAGGTTGTACGAGAACACCCCATCGGCTTGGGCCAAGAACCGTTCGCTACCCACCCGCGCCCACCACGCTTTCAGGTGGCGCGCCGCCTCGGGGTCCTTGCGCGTATCGATGGTTCGCATTTGGTGCACGCGCCACTTGCCCGAGTATAGCTCGATTTGGCCCGTGCTCTCGAGCAACTCGAGACACGCCACCTCTTCCTCCAGGCTGAGCCCCAGGATGCTCGCCAACCAGCCGGGCTGGTGTGCAGGCAACACCTGGTATTGTTGCAGGCCAAGCGCGTGCAAGACGGCGTGAGACCAAGGCCGCTGATAGGCCGCGCGCCGCGCCATTTGTAGCTCTGCCCAGCGCTCGGCCAGACACGGCACCCGCTCCGGATCGGCCAGCAGCGCCACGAAATCGAGCAGCCGCAGCGAGGCGATCTCGATCAGTTGCAGAAAGTCTGGCAAGCGGGGCTCCGCCTCTCCCTTGAGCCAACGCGCCAAGGCAAAACGCGAAACGCGCAACTTGCCGGCCGTGTCGACCAGGGTCGTTGCTCCTCGCAAATCATCGAGCAGGGCCGCGACCCCTTGCACTGAAGTGGGCGCATGCTGACTAAGCCACGGCGGAGGCGTGCGGTAGAACTGCTCGAACGCACGACGCACGTCGACACCGACGCGCTCCGCCAGTTGCAAAAACCCGGCACCGGTGGGTGCCCCTTTGCGGGCCTCCCAAATGTACAGGATGTTGGTCTTGTATCCGAGGCGGCGGCTGAGCGCAGTTTGGGAGCGTTTGCCGCGCAACGCCCGAATCAGCTCGGCGGCGAGCCGCTCATAGTCAATGGGGCGGGAGCTGGCACGTGACATTCATGGACTATCGCACATTGCGGTGCTCTCTATCACCACTAAATGTGCGTTGTACAACTAGACGGGCAGGTCGGAGCCGCTCATAGTGAAGACATGGCTTGGAACCGAACTCACTTGCTCAGCTCGAATTTGGCCGCACGCGGTTTTTTCAACGCCAGCCCGCGCCGGCTCGGCCTGTGCGGCGCGGCGCTCATCATCGCGTGTGGCAACGGCGGGCAGACCGGGGACGAGCACAGCGACAATGAGCTGCAAGAGCTGAAGGGCAAGGCACAGCGCCTGAGCGCGAGTGGCCCCCTCCCCAACTCGGCGTCTGACGATGGCTGGGATTTCGGGTGGAAATTCTACGCCGAGGAGGCCACGCCCGAGAAGAACGCTTTCTTTTCCCCTTACAGCATTTCGGTGGCGTCGGCCATGCTCGTCGCCGGAGCTGCCGGGGAGACCAAAACTGAGATGCAGCAAGCGCTCAGCTTCTCGTCAGACGGCGATGCCTTTCACCAGGCGCGCAACGCCATTGCGCAGGCACTCGACGCCCGCAACCGCGCCGCCACTGAAATGGCGAATGCCCAAACCTTGCGCGTCACGAACGACTTCTGGATCCAGCCGGATTTCCGCCCCGCGGAGTCGTTTCTAGACACGTTGTCGGCGTACTATGGGGCGAGCACCTTCCTCGCGCCGTTCGACACCGACCCGGAAGCGTCACGCCGGGCCATCAACGACAAGGTGGCCTTGGACACCGAACAGCTGATTGAAGACCTGTTACCGCCCGGCTCGATAGAGCCGAGCGTGGTCTTCGTGCTGACCAACGCCCTCTACTTCAAGGCCCGCTGGGCCAACGAGTTTCCGAAGGCGACTACCGCGAACGAACCGTTTCAGGCCCAGTCGGGCGCGAGCACGGATGTACCCATGATGCGAGTGGAGCTCGGCGCTCCGTATTTTGCCGGGCCTGACTACGACGCCGTGTCGTTGCCCTACGACAAATACGAGCTCGAGCTCGTCGCCATCATGCCCACCGAGGGCACTTTCGATTCATTCAGCCAAAGCCTGACGGCGGATACGGTGGCCGAAATCAGCGCCGAGCTGCGGCAAACACAAATCGACCTGCGTTTCCCCAAATTCGGAATCAAGAGCAAGGTGCCGTTGAAACAGCGTTTGCAAGCGCTCGGAATGCTGCAAGCGTTCGAGGAAGGGCGCGCCAATTTCAGCGCGATGGAAGCAAATGTATTCATCAGCAATGCCTTCCACGATGCCATCATCAGCATCGACGAAGAAGGCACCGTGGCTGCCGCCGCAACCGCGTTCGTTGGCGGCACGACGAGCGTTCCCCCTCCGCCAATACCGGTCATATTCGATCACCCCTTCGTGTTCTTCATCCGCGACGTCGAAACCAATGCACTACTGTTCGTGGGCCACTATGCGAACCCGTAGGTCGACCTCTCACGTGTGAGCTCTAGGATTGAGGGAGGGGGCCGCCACGCCGCAGCCCGCTTGCGCCAGTCCCATACGTCCCCACGCCACCCCAGTGAGCGTAATCCCCTCCCGCGGCCTGCATACCCGCACTCGCGGCCATTGACCGCAGCCGAATGAACAGGCGCCTCAGCCTGTCGCCGGCAGAAAAGGATTCTGGATCTTCACGCCGGCGATGGTCCGGCCATGTTGCAGGTCCTCGCTCAATAGTCGTGCGCAGCCCGCTGCCGCAGCACCCCGGACGATCAAGGCGTCCCAGAAGGAGATGGTGTGCAGACGGTGAAGATCTATCGCAGCGAGGATTTCGTCCACCTCGATGCGAACCACGTCCAACGCCGAGAGCAGCTCGACCTTCCGCCGAGCAATCTCCGGATCCACGCCTAGCTTACGCGTCGCAATGACAAAGAACTCCTGCAAGATCTGGGTGGACACCACGCCATTGCCGCCGGCCAGAACCTCACGTAGCACTCGACGAGCGACTTCGTTCTTGATCCCGGCGTCGAGGTCATCCGCGTACACGAGGACATTCGTATCGATAAACACGCGCTCGCTCACTGCCGGCCCTCGTAGGCCTCGTCCCGCGAGATACGCCGGCCCCCGGAGTGCCCGCCTCGAAGCTGCATCAACTCGAGTAATTCGTCCGCCACTCGCTCCCCGGGCAATTGCCCCACCAGCGTCTCCAGGTATCCGCGCAGCAGCTCCTGAACGCTAGTTCCACGCCGGCTCGCCAGCTTACGCGCCCTTTCGAGAAGCGATTCATCCAATGAAATTGTGAGGTTCACTATACACATAATACGTGCACACGGAACCCGTGTCAAGACGGACGGTCGCCCGTCTTCACTCTGCCTGCGCCAATAACCACTGCGCATGCCGCGCCAGACCTTCGGTCACGGCATGCAAGCCGCTCAGCGCGTGCAAGCGTTCCAACCCGAAGCGCTGGCTCAACGCCTCGCGCACGAAGGGCACCCGCGCCGTTCCACCCGTCAGACACACCAGATCCACCGCGCCGGTGCTGACGCCCGCGCGTTCCATCGTGGCATCTAACGCCGCCACGATGGCCCCGAGCTCGCGGCTCGCCCCCGCCTCGAAATCTTTCCGCGTCAGCTCTTGATCGATGTCGATGCCCGGCACGTGGAAGGACAGGAGTGTGCGGGCCTCGAGCGACAGCTCCTTTTTGGAAGCCTCGATGGCTTCGAACACGGTAAACCCGAGCGTGTCTTCCACCACGGTCAAGAGCTGGTCGATGTGCCGCCGGTCCTCGGGTCCCAGGCACCAGCTGCGCACGTCTGACAAGAAGCTCTGCGCGTCGCGCTGGCCGAGCAGCGACATTTCGGCGGGTGAGCACAGCTTTTCCATCAGCGGTTTCGGCATTCTCAGCAGGTTGTCACCGAGCGGAACGCGATAACAAACGTCAGCACGAAAATGCCGAGCGAGCTTGTGGCGCATCAATGAGCCGTCGAGCGCGTCTCCAGCGACGCTGACCCCACCAATCGCCAGCACATCGGACAGCGCGAACCCACCGTCGCGCATGCGCACCAGGCTATAGTCGGACGTTCCTCCGCCGAAGTCGCCGACCAAGAGCAGCTTCTGCCCGGCAAGCTCGCCGCGAAAGTCACGCGCCGCGGCCACTGGCTCGGGGCAGAAGTCGACGCGCGTGAAGCCCGCGATGCGGGCCGCCGCTCGCAAGCGTTCTTCCGCGAATGCGTCATCGCCGGCGTGCGCCGAAAAACGCGCCGGACGCCCCAAGACGGCTCGCGTAACGCGCGCGTCGAAGAACCGATCAGCGCGCTCCCGCATCTCACGCAACAGCGCCGCGATCAGATCCTCTAGCGTGTAGGTGCGTGAACCGACCTGTGTGCGCACGAAGCCACGCATGGGCAGGAAGCGCTTGAGCGACCGCACCAAGCGACCACGCGAGCCTTGGGCCACGTACTCGTCGAGCGCCGCTTTCCCTAGCCAGCACTGAGGCCCGCCCGGCCCGAGCTCGTCGGAAAAGAACAGCACGCTGCGCAAGATGGTCGGATCTTCCGCCCGCGCATCGAGCGGTATGGGCGGATGTGTTTCGAATCGATTCGAGGCGGCGAGGAGCGAATTACTCGTACCAAAATCGATCGCATAAATGTCGGGCCGAAAGCGGGTCATGCGTGCGCTCCAAATCGCTGGCGGTGGGATCGCTATCCGCCAAGCGAGGCTGTTTTCGAGCGATCGGGCGATCATTTACAAGCTGCTCATTTTCTGAAATAATGCGGCAGGCCTGGAGAAGGTGTGGAACCTCGGTCGCGCGCGCTCTGCTGTGGCAGTTCCGTTTCGAGACCTCCGTCCGGAATGCACGGTCTCCGAATTGCCCGGCACGTCGGCGCGTCTGGCCTACACTATCCGGATCATGCTCATGCCAGAGGCCCGGAGCCGGCGCGCACTGCCCTTCAACTCGTCCGTGATCATCGGCAGCGCGGCTCTGGTGCTGTCCCTTGGCGCGTGCAGCGTTGAGCCGGGCGGCGCCAACACGACAGCTGTCGGCGGCCCAATTACAGAGATCGGTCTCGAGCACGCGGCGCTGAGCGTGGAAGCGCCGGACACCCTGGCGTTCAGGCTGGACCTCGCTGGACAGGATTTCCGTCTGGCGCTCGAGCTCGGGCGGCCGCCGACGACGGCCAACTATCAGAGCTTCCGGCGCCGCGCAGACGGCGCACTCGTGCCTCTGCCCGCGACGCTACAGGCCTGTTCCTATCGGGGCCGCGCCGAGCCCGTCGATTCCGCGGCGTCGAGCAGCGCCGATGACTCTGGCTTCGCTTCAGTGAGCGCTTGCACGGATGCGACGGGTCTACCGGCTGGGCAAGCGGTATTGGGTGTGGTCCGCGCTGCCGGACGCTTTTGGCGGTTGAGCCCCGACGCCTCGGACCGGGACGCGTCCGACGGCATCAGACACTGGGCCTTGCCGCTTCAGCGCAGCCCGAGCGGCGTGGGCACCGAACAGGCTCGGCGTACCACGCTGCATCGGGAGCCCGAGTCGCCGGCGCCGCGGCTCGAGTTTCGCGAGGGCACGCCCGAGGAAACGAAGTACGTCGAGCTGGTGGTGGTGAGTGATGCCGCGCGGGTGGCGCAAAGCGGCGGCCAGACGGAGGCCACGGGGTTGCGTTTCGTCGAGACGATGAACGCGCTATTGGCTGACAGCGGGCTGACTCCGCGGCTGCGCGTCACCCTGCGCGCCCAGGTCCTGTTCGAGGAGGACCCGTATGTGCCCGCATTCTCCGGCGACGAGGTCGACCATGAGAGCCTGATCAACGAATTCCTCGGCTGGGCGAACCAGGCCGAGCTCCCGCCGCATGATGAGCACATGCTGCTCAGCGGGCTCGATTTCTTGGGCGGGACTGTGGGTTTTGCGGGACTGGACGTCGCCTGCACCGCCGAGTCGAACGGCTTCATCGTCGAAGCGGGTGATGCGGGGGGAGGTTTCCCCGTGCTCTCGGCCGTGCACGAGCTGGGGCATACGTTGGGCATGAACCACGACGACGGCGTGGCGTGCTCGGAGACTAGCTTCATCATGGCCGCGGTGGGCTGCGGCAACTGCCCAACCGACAATCGGTTCTCGAGCTGCAGCCTGGAGGACTTCGAGGCGTATCTGGAGGGACCCGCCTATGCCCAAGGTGCCCGCTGTGCCGACGACGTGCCGAGCGCAGGCGGCGTCGCGAGCTGTGGCGACGCGGTCGTGCAGGCCGGGGAGGAGTGCGACTGCGGCGCAGACGATTGCGGCGACATCGACCCCTGTTGCAACGGCGCCACCTGCCAGCTCGAAGCCGGAGCGGATTGTAGCGACTTCAATGATGGCTGCTGCCAGGGCTGTGAGGTTGTGCCGGCTGCAGCGGACGTGGTCTGCAGGGCGCGCCGCAGCGAATGTGATTTCGAGGAGACGTGTACGGGCTTGACCAAGAGCTGCCCTGCGGACCGATTTGAAGCGGCCGCCGGTGCCTGTGAGGACGAGCGCGGTAACCCGGGCGCGTGTTACCTCGGCGAGTGCCGCTCTCGCACTACGCAGTGCGAACAAATCGCCGAGCAACAGGGGTTCGATGATGTCGGTGCGCCCGGCCCACGTTGCCAGGCGAGCTGTAATCAAGTGGTGTGCGGCAATGGGCCTACCGGTTGCGTCACCATCGGCGGCCCAACTGTAATTGACGGCGTGCTGTGCGACAGCGGCCAATGCGTGGACCAAACGTGCGTCACCTTGGTCGACCAATGCCCCAATGACCCGGCCAAGTCAGAGCCCGGGGCGTGCGGCTGCAACGCCAGCGACAGCGACCAGGACGCCGACGAGACGGCAGACTGTGTCGATGCTTGCCCGGCGGATGCCGACAAGCAGGCCCCCGGCGCCTGCGGCTGTGGCACTCCCGACGTGGATACGGACACGGACGGCAGAGCCGATTGCGACGACGGCTGCCCGAATGACGGCTCGAAGCAGGAGCCCGGGCCCTGCGGTTGTGGCAACACCGACCTGGACACGGATGGGGACGCTACGCCAGATTGCACGGACGAGTGCCCCGAGGACGCGCAGAGCAGCCTGGCGGGTGCCTGTGGCTGCGGCGTCCCGGCATTGGATGGCGATGGAGATGGCACAGCCGACTGCAACGACGCCTGCCCCGAGGACGCGACCCGCAGCGCGCTGCCGTGCTCCGCAACAAATGGCTCCGTGCGCGGCAGTTGCGCCGTTGAAGCTCCCGCCCCCCGCACGCGCCTGGGTTGGCTCGCTTTGCTGGCGGTGCCGCTGCTGCGACGCCGGCGGCACGCCGCCTCTCAGCGAATCACCTGTCAGTCGGAATCAGATGCCACTTCGGCCAGGGCTTTCGAGAGCTGAACCAGCACGTCCCTGTCGAACGCCTTGCAGCGCAGCACCTTCGCCTGCCAGCGCGCCTCGCCTCGAAACGCCCAGTCCCAGCTACCGCTCGGGCGAGTCGAAATACACAGCGCGGTGCCGGCGCGGCCGGAATCGAGCCGGTAATCCGTGCCCTCGATTTCGACTTCCACCAAGGCCGGCTCATCGAAATTGACCGGAGAATCCGCTGAATTTGACGCCTCTCGATTCGAGCTGGCCGCGGGGGTAGCCTCGTCTTGACCTGAGCTGTTCATCAGTTCAGTATAGGCCCAGCGTGGGTTTCCGCAATCGCAAAAGGCAAGCGCAAGGCTCTGTGGGGCAAAACCCGTGCGGGCGGACGGCTCGTTCTCGTGCCAGCCTTTGGCGCACGGGAACCGCCCCCCGAACCGGCGGCATGAGGAGCTTACCGTCATGAGGTCTCAATTCATCGTCTCTTCCGCGCTCGCAAGCGCCCTTCTCACCGGGCTGATGAGCTTCGAGCCCAGCGCAGCTCACGCCTGTGGCGGCTTCTTCTGCTCGCAGACGCAGCCGGTGAACCAAGCCGCCGAGCGCATCATCTTCGCCAACAATGGCGACGGCACCGTCACCGCAGTGATCCAGATCATGTACGAAGGGCCCGCCGAGAGCTTCTCCTGGCTGTTGCCGATTTCGACGGTGCCCGCAGAGGGTGACCTCGCGGTCGCCAGTGACATTGCGTTCCAGCGCCTGCAGCAAGCCACCAACCCTCAGTATAGTCTCATCACCCGCGTCGAAGGGAGGTGCGGGAGTGACGGTGAACGAGCCGTCACTGTCTCGGCGGACAGCAGCGGCGCCACGGCGACACCTAGTTTCGGGCGGCCTGACGACGGCGTGAGCGTCGCGGCCTCGGGCGTCGTGGGCAATTTCGACTGGGTCACGCTCGCGCTCGACCCACAGCTGCCCGAGCCAGCTGATGCCGCGGTGGGCTGGCTCACCGCCAACGGCTACGACGTGCCACCAAGCTCCGCGGGGCTGCTCGGGCCCTACCTGAACGAGCAGGGCATGTACCTATTGGCGTTGAAGCTGACCAAGGGCTCGAGCGTCGGCTCAATACGCCCCATCGTGCTCACCTACGACGGGCAGCTGCCGAGCATCCCGATTAAGCTCACGGCGGTCGCCGCCAACGACGACATGGGCGTGATGGCCTGGGTATCGGGCCCATCGCGCGCCGTGCCCTTCAATTATCTCGGCCTCGAGCTGAACGAGGCTCGCATCAACTGGTTCAATCCGGCGAGCAACTACGCAGAGGTCGTGACCGCCGCGGCCGACGACGCCGGCGGCCAGGGCTTCGTGACCGAGTTCGCCGGAGCTTCTCAGACGTTGAACAATATCATCTGGACACCCTCTGACGAAGCCGACTGGCAAGCTTTCAGCGCACGGGTGTACAGCAACTTCCGGCAGATCTTCGACACCTCCTTGTCGCTGTATGGAGATTGGGACGGCTTCTGGGATGCGGTAGAGGCATCGGTCACCTTGCCCGCAGGCGTCAGCTTCGAGGACTTTCGACTCTGCCCAAACTGTCAGGGCACCCCCCTCCAATTTTCGCCCAGCGCGTATATCGCCGCCCTGAAAGCGGACGTCATCGACCCGGTGCAAGCGGTGCAGGCGCTGATTGGTCGTCAGCCGTATCTGACACGGCTTTACTCCACGCTCTCCGCGGGCGACATGACGGTCGATCCGGTTTTCGCCGTCAACCCGGACTTGCCCGACCTGAGCAACGTGCACACGGCCGAGCGCATCATCGAATGCCATGACGGCGTCGAAGAGTTCGAGGCGACGTGGCGTATCGAGCTGCCTCAGGGTGGCGTGCTGCGCGGCACCGCGGATGACGTGGGCATCTGGCCCACGGCCATGGCGAGCCAACCCCCCAACTTCCGCGTGCTCGAGCTCAGCGCGTCCGGCCCCGGCGCGGTCGTGGACGACTTCAGCGACAACATCGAAAGCGGACTCGATGACTACAATGCCACAGTGCCGCGTGCGGAAGGCTCGGGCGGTTTTTGCAACCTGGGCCCGCGCGGCGGCGGCGCTACACCAACCTCCGCGCTGGCCGCCTTGTTCGCGCTGCTCTTCAGCCGCCGGCTGAGCCAACGCCGCCCGCCGCGCGCTGCTCGGCGCTGAGGGCTGCTCTGCTTTACTTTTCGTCCGCTCATTTTTCAGCAGCTCACTTTTCGGCGATGACGTAGGCGACCCAGGCGCCACCGTTGTCGGCGCGCTTGCGCGCGCGGTAGACGCCAGTGCCGTCGCCGTCTTCGTCCTCGTCTTCCCAGTACACGTGGCTGCGAGAAAAGCCGGCTTCTTCCAAGAGCTCGCGCAGCTCCGGCAAGGTCCAGAAGCGCCACTGGTAGGTGAAGGCGCGTTCTAGCTTGCTGCCATCCTTGAATTCGAAATGGATGTGGTTGACCACCGAATGGTCGATGGCGTTGAACTCGTGCTGGTCCCACACGTACGTGAAGCCACCTTTGACGGGGGTGCGCTCGATGTCGTCTTCCCCCATGGGCTCCATCGAATAGGGGCCGCCGTAGGCGTCGAGAACAAATAGGCCTTGCGGGTTCAGTGAGGCGCGCACGCCCTTGAAGTACGCGCACATTTCGCTGCGCGTCATGAACACCCAGTAACTGAAGTTCAGGCCGAGCGCGATGTCCGACTTGTCCGCCACCGGGTCGAGCACATTTTGCCGGAGCAGCTTCACGCGTTGCCCGGGCTCACCGATTGAGGCGAGGTTGTGTTTGATGCCCCAGTCCAGTGTGGGCTGATCTAGATCGATGCCGATGGCCGTCCGCTCGGTGTGGCTCTTCACCCATTCAGCGCAAAAAAAGGCCGTGCCACAGAAGTCCTCGCGCAGGCTCATGGGTGAGCGACCAAAGGTCTTCTTGTACACGCGATGCACGAAGGCGATTTCGACCACCGGATCCTGCACGCTCAACTGGTAGAGCTCGTGCTTGTCCGCGTTGGCGGCCGTGTACTTGTAGTTTCGCTTCTTGGATTTGGAGGTGCGTCGCCGCTTTTCGGTCATGTGCTAAGTCGCCTGAGAAATCGCCCGGGAAGGCTGGCTGAGGATGCACCGTTCTAGTTCCCGGGACCCACGAAGGCGATGGGAATTTTCGCGCTTCCAGTCGATGGGATACGCTCTAACCGCTCGAACAGCGAATGCTGCGGGCCCACGTGCGGTGGTCCGCCACATAGCTGAGGAGCGCCCCGCGGCCTACCCGGGCCAGCGAGACATCGAAGAAGGCCGAGGACCGCGCCAGGAGGACCGCCTCGCTCGTCGCATCGGGCACTAGATCCATCAGCACTAGCTCTTGTGGAGCGTGGGGCAAAGCCGAGCTGGGGCGTGCCAGCGCGACGACAGAGCGCCCGCACACGGTGGCCGCGGCGAACGGGGCAGGCTCGATGCCATTCGCATACAGAGACCAGTTGGGCTCGAGCGCCAAGGCGTTCGCCGAAAGCGGGATGCGCAGCTCAGCCAGGCCGAAGTGAGTCATGTCCCGCTCCAGCGTCAGCAGACCGCTGACGGAGACGGCGTCGGCGCCTGACGCTTGAAGCTCGGTGGAAGGGCGGCTCGGCCCTCCCACCCATACGACCCGATCCTCGCCCAGGCGGGGCGGTGACTTCGAGAAGTCGACCAGGCGCAGGTGGATCGACGACATCCCCGTGCGAGCCTCGAGAAACATCACGGCTAGCCCCGAGACGGTGCCGACGAGCGCCACGCTGAGCGCGGAGGCCGTATCGTCGGTCAACACGAGGGGCTGGGTTTGCCCTTCGACCCATAATTTTGCCGTCAGCGGAGCATCGGGGTCCTTGGGACGTGCGATGTACGCCGCCACCTCCGGCAGCGTTTGCACCTGCGCCGAGGGCCCCACCGGGACCGCCACGCGCGTCCCGACCCGTGCGTCTTCGGTCAATACCTGGGCCGCAGCGCTACCGCCAGGGGCATTGGCATCTTGCCGGAGCAGCTGCCCGCGAGACACCCAATAGGCCATGCTGCGGCGTACCGCTGGCCCTCGTGCCAGCGGAAATGGGCCCGCGCCGTCGCGCAACCCGGCGACGGGGGTGTCACGCGGCGCGGCAGCCGAGTCGAGCGCGGCAGTCAGCCGGGCCAGCTGGACCTGATTGCTGCGATTCACCATGACCACCCCACGCTCCGTGGCCGTCGCGGGGCCCGCCGCGGCGACGTCCACCAACGCATCGATGATGAATGCGCCGATCTTGCGACCCGACACATCGGTCGCGTCCGACGCCGCAGGCCCGCTCGGAGTGGCGGCCTCGGGCTCCTTCGGCTCGACAGGCTCATACGCCCGGGGCTGCCAGGCTTTCGCTGACGCGCTGGCATCACCTGCCGAAGGCAGAGGAGCAACAGGCGGTGACGCGTTCTGCATGACCTGAGCCGATTCGCTCGGCGGGGGGCCGTGCCGAGAGCCGCACTCGCACGCCCCGCACAGACCCATCGAGGGCACACCGACCAGGAGCCCGGCTCGAACCCACCCGCAGCTCATGCGCGAAAGAAGTCCTCAAAGGGCATGTCGAGAGGCGCAGCATGCAAGCCGATGTCGATGAGATGCGACAGAAGTGGGACGTCGCGCCGCCCGA
>JANOIG010000294.1:0-10600 GCA_031407405.1 Deltaproteobacteria bacterium | reverse complement strand
CCCCGAACTCGCGCGCTGCGCTGGCGCTTGCTTGCTCAGACACAGGGCCCCCTCCCGCGCGGGGAAAAAGCAGACCCGCGCGAAAGGCCTCTTTCTAGACTAAGTTTTCAGCTTGGAGCCCGCTAGGCGGAGGACGCGTTTGAAGTGAGCGGGCGTGACGGGCTGGACCGAGAGGCGCATGCCGGGTTGGCGCACCAGCATGCCCTCCAAGCTCTCGTCCGCCTTCAACGCGTCGAGCGGCACGAGCGTGGGAAACGCCTCCACGAACTCGACGTCCACCATCGACCAGCGGGGGTCGTCCCGCTGGCTCTTGGGGTCATGGTAATGACTACCAGGCTTGAATTGCGATTCGTCCGGATAGGCCTCGCGACACACCCGAGCCACGCCCGCCACCCCTGGTGGTTTGGCGTTGGAGTGATAAAACAGAGCATAGTCTCCGGCTTTCATGGCCCGCATGTGGTTGCGGGCTTGGTAATTCCGGACCCCCTCCCAGTGCGTTCGACCGTCGCGCTCGAGCGCCTGGATCGAGTAGAGTTCGGGTTCCGTCTTGATCAACCAATGATTTCGCTTGCCCGGCATGGTGCCGGAGCTTAATGCCTCGATTCCCGTGAATCGAGTCCAATGCTACTTTGGAGCTCGGGCAACATGTTGTTCGAATGTTTGGTGCAAGCCTCCGAGGCAGTGAAGCAGACGCGCAGCCGCCAGCAAAAGCTCGAGCACCTGGCGCGCTGTATCGAACAACTAGCCAGTCAGGGGTCAGCCACCGAAGCAGGTCTAGGGCCGGAGCGGGATAGGAGTCTCGAGGTCGGAGTCGCTTATCTGGCGGGCGAGTTGCCGCAAGGCCGCATCGGGCTCGGGCCGAGCGCGGTTTTCAAGCAGGCTCTGCCTGCGGCGCAGGCAACGGCGCTGCTGCACGTAGCAGAGGTCGACCGCACGTTTGATGCCATCGCCGCCGTGCGGGGATCGGGTGCGGTGGGGGAGCGGCTGCGCTTGTGGGCCGCGCTGCTCGAGCGCGGCACGCCCCGCGAGCAAGAGTTCCTGCGTCGCTTGGTAGTGGGTGAGCTGCGGCAAGGTGCGCTCGAGAGTCTGGTGGCGGACGCCGTGGCCCGCGCCGCGCGCGTGAGCCCCGAGGCGGTGAGGCGTGCGCTCATGTTGTCGGGATCGCTGCCCGAGATCGCCCGTGCGGCGATGACCTCCGGGGAGAGCGGCCTGGGCCACTACCAGATCGAGCTGTTTCGGCCCATTCAACCCATGCTGGCGCAAAGTGCAGAAACGCCGGAAGCTGCTTTGAGTCAGCTCGTGTCGGCGGCTTTTGAATACAAGCTCGACGGCGTTCGAATCCAGGTACACAAGCTGGGTAACGACGTGCGAGTGTTTACGCGGCAACTCGCCGATGTGACCTTGGCCGTGCCAGAGGTGGTAGAGGTCGTGCGCGGGTTGCCCAGCTCGAGCCTCGTGCTCGATGGGGAGGTGTTGTCGCTGAGAGCAGATGGCGCTCCCGAGCCATTTCAGGTGACGATGCGTCGCTTTGGGCGCAAGCTCGACCTCGAGCAGATGCGCCGCACGCAGCCGCTGAGCCCATTCTTCTTCGATTGTTTGCATCGAGATGGCTCAGACCTGATTGACCACACCACCTCCGAACGTTTCGCCGTCTTGGACACGGTGGTGGGCGCGGAGCTGCGCATGCCGCGGCTCGTCAGCACCGACCCAGGCGAAGCCGCGGGGTTTTTCGAGCGGGCGCTGGAGGCGGGACACGAGGGGGTGATGGCCAAGGCGCTCGACGCCGCGTACGCCGCGGGCCGGCGCGGGCAAGCCTGGCTGAAGGTGAAGAGCCACCACACGCTCGACCTCGTGGTACTGGGGGTCGAGTGGGGCAGCGGGCGGCGCCAGGGTTGGCTCAGCAACTTGCATCTCGGTGCTCGGAACCCGGAGGGAGGCTTCGTGATGGTGGGGAAGACCTTTAAAGGCCTGACCGATGAGCTATTGCGCTGGCAGACCCAGGCGCTCTTCGAGCGGGAAGTCGCGCGCGACGGCTACTCGCTCGAGGTGCGGCCGGAGCTCGTCGTAGAAATTGCGTTTAACGACGTACAGGTGAGCCCCCACTACCCGGGTGGGGTGGCGCTGCGCTTTGCGCGTGTCAAACGCTATCGCGCCGACAAGACTGCGCTGGAAGCCGACACGATTGATACGGTGCGCGCCATGTGCGCGTTGCGCAGTGCTCCAAGATGAGCGCTCAGCAACGGTATCTCGCTTTACGCCGCTACGCCCCCATGGCTCGGTGCCCGAGACCGGTGCAATGGCCGGACCGCGACGAAGAAGTCGCGCTCGGTCATCCAATGTGGGAAAGCGAATCGAGACACAAGTGAGTAGCCAGACTGATGACAGGGCGTCCAGCCAGGCGCAGGCCGCCGAGGGGGACGTGAGCTTAGCCAGCAGCCCCGCTCGAGTCGTCGGCACGCAATGCGCTCGCAAACGGGCGAAAGGCTTCAGCTACGTTACGATGATCTGTTCGCTCATGATGGGCGTCAGCCTAATCATGGTGGTGTGGAACCTGCAGGATAGCTCCCTCACCAACGCCAATACGGGTAGCCGTTATGCCACCATCGAGTCCCTGGTTGACCACGGGACCTATCACATCAACAAGAGCCGCTACGTACACACCATCGACAAGTACAAGGTCGGTGCCCACTACATCTCATCCAAGCCCCCCACGCTATCCACGCTGGGCGCCGGCGTGTATTGGGCCTACCAAGAGCTGACCGGAAAGAAGATCTCACACCATGAGGGCGATGTCGTCCGTGTGGTGAGCCTCTTCACGGGTGGGCTGTGCCACCTCATATTTTTGATCTTCTTCTATCGCTTATGCCAGCTCCTGCTTCGGCGCCGCTTGGCGATCACCGTGGCCATGGCGGGCGCTTGCTTCGCGTACCTGGGCGTAGGATACGCCACGCATATCAACAACCACTCGACAGCGGCGGCCCTGGCCGTCTGCGGGTTGTATTACGCGTTTCGGATTCGGCTGAAGCAGGACGAGCGCTGGTGGCACGGGCCATTGGCAGGTCTGGTATTGGGCCTGTTGCCCGCCGTCGATCTGTCCGGGGTTGCCATCACCACATTGGTGACACTTTATCTACTCGCCCACGACTGGAGGAAGACTCTGCTCACCTTCGTGCCGGCGTTGTTGCCCGGGCTGGTCACCCACCTCGCGCTCACCTACCAAATCAGTGGGTCGTTCAGGCCTTTTTATCTAAACAGCGAGATCAAGGCGTTCAAGGGGTTTCACTTTCGCAATCCGGGTGACATCGACGGCTTGCGCGAGCCCAAGCACATCTACGCTTTCAATGTCCTGTTCGGGCACCACGGCGTTTTCAGCATGACGCCGCTCTACCTTTTCGGCGCGTGGGAGCTCATCCGTTCGCTCAAACACCGGTGCTACCTGCGCGAGTCGTTGGTGTGCGCGGGCGCACTCGCCGCCTTCTTTGTTTATTACATTTTCAGGTCGCGCAACTACGGAGGGTGGTGCGTGGGGATGCGTTGGCTAGTCCCCGTCATGCCCTTGCTGCTGCTCTATTTTGGCGTGTGGCTCGACCGGGTCAGAATGACGCGCATCTCGTGGGCGCTGGTGCTCGGGGCCTTCTTGGTCAGCTGCTTTCATGTCCAAGACGCGCTAACCAGCCCGTTTCAGTTCTCGGTTTGGCACAACTGGTTGGAAGGGGCCCCCAATCGCAATCGGGTGGGCCAGCTCTTCAACCTGCCGAAGAAGAGGGCGCCCAAACCGAAACGAGCCAAGTCCAAGCCTGCCGTAACGAGCGACACGCCTACGCCCGCTCCAGACGCACCTGCGCCAGCCGCGCCAGCTCCGCCTGCCGCTGATTGAGCGTCACGCACATTGCGAGAGGAAGCCCAAAAAAAAGCGGCGCCCTCGGCGCCGCCAAACAACACTGAAGAGCCTGTCTACACCGGTACAACGAGCTAACCGTGCCCGGCCTCACCCCGCTGGGCCGGGCGCGGTTAGCGATTGTACGTGTGAGACAGGGGTCTAACCGCGGCCGAAGTCGAACGTCATGGTCGCCATGCCCTTGCGCTGATCCGGAGGATCGAGGGCCAGGCCGTTCAGGCCATTTACGACGCACTGTTGCAGCGGCTCGGGAGCGGTGCTTTCAGGCAAGCTCGAAGGGGTGAGGATCTTGCCCGTCTTCTCCTCCACGACGAATTGGACTGCGACCGTACCGGCGGCATCCGGAGTGGTGGCCAGCACACCCTGATAGCACTGCGTGAAATCGCTCTGGCGAGACTCGAGCAGAGCGCGGGTCGCCTGGCGGTAATCCTCTGCGCTGCGCGCGTGGTAGGAAACAGAACAGGCGCTCAAAGACAAGAAGAGCGATCCCAGCAAGCTCGCGTTCAATGTGCCCAGGCTACTCTTGGTCATTTTTCGCCTCCCTCATTCATGGAGCTCTTTTCGATCACTTTCTCTACGCCGGTTGCCGGGTCGACTTCCACCTTCTCTTTGGTCACCTCCTGTTTGGTGATGTGGAACTCTACCCGGCGGTTCTTCTCTCGCCCTTCTTCGCTGTCGTTGCTAGCTAGCGGCTTCGACTCGCCATGACCCGCTGAGCTCAGACGTTCGGCAGCGACGCCCTTGGCGATGAGATACACCCGTACGGCTTCGGCCCGAGCCTTGGACAGCAGCAAGTTGTGTTGCTCTTCACCCTCGTCGCTCGCGTGCCCTTCTATGCTGACCTTCTGCACGTGCGGGTTTTCCTGGATCACCTTCGCTAGCTCGTCGAGCAGGCCGAACGAGACTTGCAGCACTTCGGCCTTGTTGTAAGCGAACTGGATCTTCTCGCTGATCTCGATGCGGTTATCCCGGATCTTGACTTGCTTTTGCGGTGCGTCCTGGGGAGGAGGCGGCGCTGGGGGTGGTGCCACCGCGATGCGGATCGGGCTCGTGTCCTGGAAAGTCGTCGTGCCGCCGCACCCCAGGACCGCTGCCATGGCAATCCAATGGATATTGCCCAACAGGACATTGCTCCATATCGTCGACATGCGGTTTGCGTTCAGTTGCCGTTTCATGGCGTTCCCTCTCTGGCGTGGCGCCTAGTTTTTTTGCTGGTCATCGACCGTGATTCGAACGGCTCCGCTCGCCAACACACTAAGGTTCTGCGAGCTCGAGCCACCCGGATTCATGCCCCGTAAGTAGATCGGAAGTTCTTTTCTCGGTCAAGTTTTCTGCCGGGTGTCTCGAACCGCGTAACTACTGTTCCCTACATGACTGCCGGCGAGCCGAGCGTGGCCGCCGGGCCCGTTTTTTGGAGCTGAAGCGGCCGTCAGTGTGTGGCCGAACGTCGTTGGCTGACATAGAGTCGAGGTTGGCATGCACTCGTCCCCTCGTCGGTTTTCGGTTGGGCCCGCCGTGGCCATGATTTTGGTCGCGGTCTTCTGCGTTGGCTGTGATCAAGCGAGCAAGCGTGTCGCAGCCGAGGTGTTGAAAGGCACGGAGACGCTGTCCTTCCTGGGCGACATCTTTCGGCTGACCTATGCCGAGAACCGCGGCGCTTTCTTGGGCCTCGGAGGGGGGTGGCCGGAACCGGTGCGCTGGCTCGTCTTCACGGGTGCGGCTCTGGCCGTCGTCGTGGCGAGCCTGGGCTGGGTCGTCTCCCAATTACGCCGGCCACAGCACAACGCCTTGGCCGTCTGGGCAATGCTGCTGATCGCGGCCGGAGGCATGGGCAATCTCGTGGATCGCATCATTCGCGAGGGCCACGTCATCGACTTCATGAATCTCGGCTTGGGCCCCGTGCGAACCGGCATCTTCAACGTGGCGGACGTGCAGATCATGCTGGGGCTGGGGCTACTGCTCATTGGCCGCCGGCAACCGGAGCTCGCGCCCAAGGCCGAGACTTGACACAGGCCGTGCCGCTGCCGGCCATCGGCATTTTTGTGGGGGGCCAGGGCCGCCGCATGGGTGGGGTTCCGAAGGGTAACTTGCAGTTCGAAGGGCGCTCCATTCTCGACCGCACTTTGGAGTCGTGTAGGGCCGTTGCACACAGCGCCTGTCCCGATGGGGGCAGTGCTGTGCACCTCTACTTGGTGGGTGACAGCTCGGCGTACTCGGCAAGTGGGGTCCAGCGTTTGGCGGACGACCCGAAAGGGATGGGTCCCATGGGAGGGCTACGGGCGCTCCTTCGGGAGGCGGCGCGGCTCGGCTTGCCGGCGGTAGCTTTGGCAAACGACCTGCCGTTTCTCACGGCGCGGTTGCTCGAGCGACTGTGTTTCGAGAACGTGGCGGCCGCTGCCCTGGCGCCGCGTGAGAACCAGCGCTGGCAACCGCTGTTCGCCCGCTTCCTTCCAGATGTCGTTTTGCCCGAGGTCGACGTCGCCTTGGCTCAGCGGAGCACCTCGTTGCAAACACTTTTCGACCGCCTCGGGGCCCGGGCCGCCGGCCTCGACCTCTCTGTGGCGGAATGGCAAGCCTTGCGCGATTGGGACCGACCGAGCGACATGGTCCTCGGCGACCCGGCCTCCAGCGCAAACGGTTAATCCAGCTCGGGAATCGACACCGTAGCGCAACGAATTCCAGGTTCGGCTCGTGCCGTTACGCCCTGGTTACCTCGAGGAAACCAAGGGTGCTTCATGCTCCCGGTTCGTCGCAACGACGCTGCTGCCCGCACGGGCCCGGATCGCTCTGAGCAGGGCCGGCAACCGAACGCCACGTGCGGCGTGGGGTTCGGTCAATTTTTCATTCGAAGACTCTGGTGTTGCCGCCATTTCGCCTCCGCAGCCCTATGGCCCACAAAGGATTCACAGGAACTCAGAAACAGTATCTCGAAGGCCTTGCCAGCGGTTTGCGACTGTCGCAGAGAAACAGCCGCTCGCCGGCCGAAGCCCCCCTGCGCGCGGCCCCGGCTCCGCCTTCTGCACCGCATCCCGATCAGGCGCTTTGGGACGCGCAGGATCGCTTCATTTTAGCCGGTCAGCGGCTGTCGATGGAAGAGAAGGCCAAGCGACGTCAACCGCCCGAAGATCTGTGGGCGGTCATTGGGCGCCTGGCGCGGGATGGCCGCTTTCCCGAAGCGGAGGAGGTCTTTCTCTATAAGTTTCAAGGCCTTTTTTACGTTTCCCCGGTCGAAGAGTCGTTCATGTGTCGGCTGCGATTCGCGGCCGGTCGGGTCACCGCGCACCAGCTCCGCGGGGTTGCGGACCTGGCGGAGCGCCACGGGCATCCGATACTGCAGCTCACCACCCGCAGCGGCGTGCAGCTGCGAGGCATCGGTGCAAGCTCGGCGCTGGACGTGCTGCACGGCCTGAGCGACTTGGGCATCGTCAGCCGCGGCACAGGGGGGGATGGGGTCCGCAACGTGAGCGCCAGCCCCACCGCCGGTTTCGATCGACGCGAGCTGATTGATGCCGGCAGATTGGCGCGTCAAGCCCATCACCTGGTCCTATCCCATCGCGGGCTGCAGGCACTGCCTCGCAAGCTGACCGTGGCCTTTGACGGCGGCGGCTCGATCAGTGCGTTGCCTGAAACCTGTGATCTCGGGTTTCGAGCGGTCACCGTGCGGGAGGGCGCTGGCGTGGCGCCCGGGGTCTACTTCCGCTTGTTGCTCGGTGGAGCCACCAGCCACGGGCGGTACGGCCGTGACGCAGGTGTGTTGGTCGCCCCAGAGCAATGCCTGGACGTGCTCGAGCAGGTGTTACACATCTACATCGAGCACGGCGACCGCACCAATCGCAGGCGCGCACGGTTACTGTACTTGATGGAGAGCTGGGGCATGCCACGTTTCGTGGCCGAGCTACAGCTGCGCCTAGTTCGGATCTGGGCGGGACGCAGTGAAAGCCCGCTCCCGTCACTGGCCCTCGGGCAGTGTGAGCTACCGGCTCCGCCCGATCCCTTCGCACACGTTGGGTTCCACAATCAAAAGCCCCGCGGTAGGAGCTACGTCGGGGTGGTGATGCCGCGCGGACAGCTGAGTCTGGCCCAAGCTCGCGGGCTTGCGGACATCGCCGATGAGCTCGGCTCGAGCGAGCTGCGCCTCACGCCCCAGCAGAATTTACTCGTTCCAGGCCTCAAGGATACGCAGCTGCATCGGGTCAAAGATGCACTGGCGAAGCTGGCCTTGAATTGGTCGGCGAGCTCATTTCGCTCCGGGCTCGTGGCGTGTACGGGCAGTGCTGGCTGCCAGTTTTCCGCAGGTGACGTCAAACGGCGGGGCGAAGAGCTGGTGCGCCATTTGGAGTCGCAATTCAAATTCTCACAACCGCTCACGATTCACATCAGCGGCTGCCACCATGCCTGCGCGCAGCACCTGATCGCGGACATTGGGCTCTTGGCAATGCGCGGCCCAGCAGGCGACAGCGAGGCGGAATGTTACCAGTTGTGGCTGGGCGGGCAGTCGACGCACAGGGCGTGTTTTGGACGGGAGTTCGCGAGCAATGTGCCTGCTGGGGACGTGCCGCGAGTGGTCCAGGGTGTCGTGGACATCTACTTCGAGCGGCGTCATGCCCACGAAACGTTCAAGCAGTTTGTGGGCCGCATCGCACCGCCGGATCTCCAGCTCTGGGCGGCCGAGCAGCGCAGCGCTCGCACCGAAGGCGCCATTGACCGGGGTACGTCGTGATCAAGGCCGTCACCCAAGCGACCGTGGCCGGGGCAGCTAGCGAAGGGGCCGAGCCTGCCGTCGGCGAGCGAGCCGTGGCCGAGGCGCTCGTGGCTGAGGCACCGTGGGAAAGTGGGGCGCCTGCGGAGCAATTGGTTCCGGACGATGCGCCGTTCGATGAAGAACAGCGCGCCTGGTTAAATGGCTTCTTGGCGGGGCTCTTGGGCCTTGCCGGTAGCAATGCCGCGCGCCTTCCGGTTGAGCTCCGCCCCGTACCACCGGCTGGCAAGGCGGCGGGCTCGCTGCCGCGGGACACCCCATCGACACCGGCGCAACGCGTCCGACTACCCGAGGCTGAAAGCCATGAAAAGCGGCAGGCTCGTGGCTCTCGGAGCGCGAGCGCGTGGGCACTCCGAGCCGCGCGCAGACCCGCTCGCGGGCAAATCTATGAGCTGCCTGCCTCGACCGAGGCGTTGGCGGGTCGAGCTTCCGTGGTCGGCGCACGGGGGGAGGTAGCGGCTCAGCGGGTGCGGGTCAAATCCCAGCGGAAGCTCACACTCGCCGAAGCTGGCTCCGAGATCCGGGAGCTGATCCTCGAGCCGTCAGGAAGCCAGATCCCGTATCGCGCAGGAGATAGTCTGGCTGTGTTTCCGCATAACGATCCGGATCTGGTGCGCGCGCTGTTGCGCGCGGTGGGAGCACGCGGGCAAGAGGTCGTCATGACGCCCAATGGTTCGTGCGAAGTGTGGCGCTGCTTGCTGGAAGATGTCGACATCAGCCATGTGTCGAAAGAAACCTTGCGCCTCTTTCAGCTCGAAGCAACCGACAGCCGTGAAGCGCGGGCGCTGGGCGATCTCTCCGAGCAGGGAACACCGACTGGGTTTGATCTCCTCGATTTGTTGGGCATGTTCCCGAGCGCGCGCCCCAGCATCGATCAGATCGTAGCCACGTTGGGTGTGCTCGAGCCGCGCCTCTACTCAATCGCCTCCGCCCCGGCTGCCCATCCCGGCGAAATGCACATCGCCGTGCGCATCGTTCGGACCGAACGTGGCGGCCGGGAACGCAGAGGCGTCGCTTCACACTTCCTGACGAGTGGTGTGTTCATCGGTGACGAGCTGACCGTACACGTGCACCCTGCAGATCGGTTTGTTCTGCCCGACGATCGATCGGGGCCCATGATCATGTTGGGGTTTGGCACGGGTGTGGCCCGCCACCGCGCGTTTCTGCAGGAGCTCGAGGCACGCGGGCGCAGGGGTAACACCTGGCTGATCATGGCGAGTTGTTTCGACGGAGACGAAACGCTATACGAGGCTGAGCTTCGGGCCTGGTCTCGGCTCGGGGTGCTCGAGCATCTCGACGTGCTCAAGCTCGGGCAGCGCGGAGGCTGTGTCGGGCCCCAGGATATCCTGCGCAAGCGGGCACGCCGCGTGGCCTCCTGGTTGGAGCGCGGAGCGGTGATTTATGCGTGCGGTGAAGGCAAGGTGTCCGCCCTGCTGAGTGACACGTTGATTGAAGTCCTCGGGCGCCAGGGCAGGATGAGCCGGACCGAAGCCTCGGACTTCGTACACGTCATGCGCCGCGAGGGGCGCTACGTCGAAGAGGTCTATTGAGCTGTGATGAGAGCTAACCATGGTCGCTAATATCGAACAACCCCCGAGCCGCATCAGTGTCCCCTTGTCGTCCGAGGCACGATCATCCGAGGGCAGGCATCGGCCGACCGTGGTCGTGGTGGGCAATGGCATGGTGGGCCAGCGCTTTTGCGATCTGATGACGGAGGGAGACGCTCCCTTGGCGCGGGTGGTGACCTTCTCGGAGGAGGCTGTGCCCGCGTACGATCGCGTTCACCTGTCCGACTACTTCTCCAGCAAGAATGGCAGTGCATTGTGTCTGGCCGGCACGGATTGGTACGCGGAACGAAACATCGAGCTCTATCTGGGGGAGCGTGCCGTGCGCCTCGATCGCGATCGGCGCGTGGTGGTCTCGTCCAAGGGCCGCGAAGTGCC
>JANOIG010000251.1:0-2078 GCA_031407405.1 Deltaproteobacteria bacterium | reverse complement strand
TGTTCACGTTGATCGGGCTCGGAGTGAGCGTCGCGTATGGTTTTAGCGTTGTCGCGGCGCTGTTCCCGGGGGTCTTCCCCGAGAGCTTTCGGACCCATCACGGCGAAGTGGGCGTGTACTTCGAAGCCGCAGGTGTGATCGTGACATTGATCTTGCTCGGCCAGGTTCTCGAGCTCCGCGCCCGCAGTCGCACGGGCGCCGCTATCCGCAAGCTCTTGGGTTTAGCCCCCAAGATGGCCCGCCGAGTGAACGAAGCCGGCGACGAGGAAGACGTGCCACTCGAGCAAGTTCAGCCAGGCGATCGTCTCCGTATTCGCCCCGGTGAGAAGGTTCCCGTGGACGGTGTCGTGCTCGACGGCAGGAGCAGCGTCGACGAATCGATGATCAGTGGAGAGCCGATCCCGGTCGAAAAGCAGGCTGGCGATGCGGTGGTCGGCGCTACCGTCAATGGCACCGGTGCGCTGCTGATGCGCGCCGAGAAGGTGGGCGCGGATACGCTGCTCGCCCGCATCGTAACGATGGTGGCCGAGGCGCAACGCAGCCGCGCTCCCATCCAGCGGCAGGTGGACGTTGTCTCTTCGTATTTCGTGCCCATCGTGCTCCTGGCGGCGACGACCACCTTCGCTGTCTGGGCAACGGTAGGGCCGGAGCCGCGGCTTGCCTATGCGCTGGTGAACGCGGTGGCGGTGCTGATCATTGCTTGCCCCTGCGCACTCGGCCTCGCGACGCCGATGTCGATCATGGTGGCCACCGGCAAGGGGGCAACGCTGGGGGTGCTGTTCAAGAATGCGGAAGCCATCGAGGTGCTGCGCCAAGTGGATACGTTGGTGGTCGACAAGACCGGCACGCTCACGGAGGGCAAGCCAAAGCTCGTATCGGTCGCAACGGCCGGTGCGGTCGACGAGCTGCGGTTGCTCTCGCTCAGCGCGGCGCTCGAACGAGACAGCGAGCATCCCCTCGCCACGGCGATCGTCAAGGGGGCGGAAGAGCGAGGCGCCGCGGTCCTGCGCCCGCAACATTTCGAGTCCATCACCGGCAAGGGCATCAAGGGCCGCGTGGACGGGGCTAGGGTTGCGCTCGGCAACGCCGCCCTGATGGCGGAGCTAGGCGTCGATACCTCTGCTTTGGGTGCCAAGGCGGACGAATGGCGGGCCGATGCCCAAGGCGTAATGTTCGTTGCGATCGACGACGCGCTCGCGGGCATGCTCGCGGTGGCCGATCCGATCAAGGAGACCGCGCGGGACGCCGTTCGCCAGCTGCGCGAGCAAGGCGTCCACGTCGTCATGCTGACCGGCGACAGCAAGAGGACGGCGGACGCCGTCGCAAAGCAGCTCGGCATCGATGACGTTCGCGCGGAGGTCCTGCCGGATCAAAAAGCTGAGGTCGTGAAGGAGCTGCAGAAGGCAGGCCGGACGGTAGCGATGGCTGGGGACGGCATCAATGACGCGCCGGCGCTTGCCCAGGCGCAGGTAGGCATTGCCATGGGTACCGGAACTGACGTGGCGATGGAGAGCGCGGGCGTGACGCTCGTGCGTGGCGACCTGCGCGGCATCGTGCGCGCGCGCTTGCTCAGCAGACGTACCATGAGCAACATCCGGCAGAACCTGTTCTTCGCGTTCATTTACAACGCGGCCGGCGTGCCGCTCGCTGCAGGGGTGCTCTACCCAGCCTTCGGACTTCTGCTCAGCCCCGTCATCGCGGCCGCCGCCATGAGCCTGAGCTCGGTGTCCGTGATTGCCAACGCGCTGCGTCTACGTGCAACCCACGTCTGAACGTGGCGCGCAACCTTCGTTACGCCAAGAGCCCCATTCAAGACTGCCGACGAAATGTCGGTCCCGGCTTTGCCGGGGGATGTATTACTGCTACGGCATCACCATCAGGTCGCCCATCATTCCGAGCTCGGCGTGCTCGAGAATGTGGCAATGGAACATCCACATGCCGGGCGGGTCGTATTTGACGGCAAAGCGGACGGTTGAAAGCTGCGGCACGTTGACCGTGTCTTTCCAGCCGCTGAGTGAGGGCGGCATGCCGGGCGCCTCCAGCACCTGGAAGAACATACCGTGGAGATGGAAGGGGTG
>JANOIG010000229.1:0-3187 GCA_031407405.1 Deltaproteobacteria bacterium | reverse complement strand
GCGTTTTGCCGGGGGTGAGCCTGTTTGGGCAGTTTGCTCCGGCACCGGCATGGTACGGGCGCCTGTCCCTGGCCGGCGCTCGGAGTGAGAGCAGCTCCGGGGGCTTGTCGCTCGACGTCTCTCTGCTCACGGCCCGCATCGAGGGCTGCGTGCGCGCGTGGGGCTTGGGTGCGTTCTCGGTTTCTCCCTGCGCGGGGCTGGATGTTGGGGCGCTGCGGGCGGAAAGCGCTGGGCAACGCGGGTTGGCGGACACCGGTGTTTGGTCGAGCGCTGGCGCTCATGCTCGGGGGAGCGTGCAAATGGGGGCCGGCTTGGCCCTGGAGCTTCAGGCGGGGGCGTTCTTCCCATTCGTTCGTTACCGGCTGGGCTCGGACGGCGGGCGCGAGGTGTTTCGCTCTGAACCCGTGGGTTTACGGGCGGCCTTGGGTTTTTCCTGGCAGCCGTGATCAATTTTCGGGGGCCTGGACATGGCGCGCACATGAGGTCGGCTTCTGAGCGGCCGAGCGCTCCGGTTCGGAGCCCTCCCAGTGCGGTTACCGATGACCCTCCACGCGGTTTTTCTAGCCTGCTTCAGCACGAGCTCGCGTTCGTCTGGAGGGTGCTGCGCCGTCTGGGGTTATCCCGCGCCGACGCCGACGACGCGGCTCAACAGGTGTTTCTGGTCACCGCGCGTAAGGGGGAGCAGGTGCTGGAGGACAAGAAGCGCAAGTTTCTTTACGGCACTGCGCTGCGGGTGGCCGCCAACACCCGGCGCGGCATCAAGCGTCGGCGTGAGGTGCAGGACGAGGCCGTGCTCGCCCGTCAAAGCGCCGGGCCCACGCCGTACGAGGTGTTGGAACGGCAGCGCGAACGTGCGCTCTTGGACGAGCTGCTCGCCGAGCTACCGGAGCCCTTGCGGCGTGCGCTCGTGCTGTCGGATGTGGAGCAGCTCACGCTGGCGGAGATCGCCGAGCTGGAGGGCATCCCAGCGGGCACTGCCGCGTCCCGCTTGCGGCGAGCGCGCGCGGCGTTTCGAGAGCGGCTTGCCGCCCACCCTCAGGCCGGCGCTTTTGCTTCTCGAGGGTCCAAGTGAGTGCTGATCGGCGTCTGGATGAGCTGACCGAGCGGCTGTTTGCCGCGGGGCGCGCCGAGCTGCCGGATGCGGAGCTGCTCCGGCGCGTGGAGCTCGATCAGGCTCGAGGGGCAGCGGAGTCGGCGGCGCCCAAGCGGGTTTCACTCGTGCGCTGGCTCAGCGCGGCCGTGGTGCTAGCCGCGCTGGGTGGTGTGCTGCTGGTGCTGAGCGAGGGCTCTGACGGCTACGTGACGATGTCCGCCGAAGCTGTGCGCAAGCGCGGGCTCGAGGCGTCGAGGCAGGGGCCGCCGAGCAGCCATGAGCCGACGTCGCAGTCCGAGCTGGTGCCGCCCGAGGGGCAGGGCGCGCCACCCGCCGAGGTCGATGTGCCCGACGTATCGCGCAAGACTAGGGATCCCTCGAAAGCGGCTCCCCCAGCGCCTGCATCCGATCCCAATTCGGCGCAGAGCCCGCTGCGCAGCGAAATCGAGCTGCTCAAGAGCTCGCGCGCTGCGCTGAGGGCGGGTGACCCCGGAGCAGCGCTGGCGCTGCTCGAGCGCCACGCGGGCGAAGCGGGCGGTACGAACCTGGGTGCCGAGGCGACCCTCTTGCGCGTCGAAGCGCTGGCTGCGCTCGGGCAACACGCTGAGGCTCGCGCCCTGGCGCGGCGTTTCGTGGCGGAGAACCCGAACAGCCCGCTCAGCGACCGCGCGCGCAACTTCATGCGCGACGACGCAGGCCAAGCTTCGCCCGAGCGGGGTTCGAGCGAGTGATCAGTTTGTCGAGCACGGGACATGGCGTGTGCAAGGAGCTTGGTACTTTATGAACATCCATGGATACACCGCGCTGGCTAGCGGCTTCACGCTGCTGTTCGCTTGCAACGGACGGCTCGATGTCGTCGAAGACGAGGTCGGCGGCGGGGGCGCCAACACTGTCGGCACAGGCCTTGGCATGGCGGGCAATGGTGCCGAGACGGGCGGCAGCAGCGGCGCGGGCGGCCAGGGGGGCAACGGCGGCGTTGAGCCCAACTGTCAAGATGGCGTGAAGAATGCAGCCGAAACCGACCTCGACTGCGGCGGCCCAGACTGCCCGGCGTGTGTGCCGAACGCGAGCTGCAGTCGCCACGAGGACTGCCTGAGCCTGCAGTGTCTGGGGGCGGTGTGTCAGGCTTCGACGTGCAGCGACGGCGTGCGCAATGGGGACGAAGAGGGCGTTGACTGCGGCGGCGTTTGTCTCGCCAGCGAACCACGCGTGGCCTGCCCCATCACTCTGGAAGCGTGTCCGTGTGCGGATTCCGAGCAGCTCACCGCGGTCGGTTGTGGGCCTGAGTCGGAGTATCCGTACGCGGCTGTGACACCCGATGGGGCCACCGTTGTCGTCGACTTCTTTAGGTCGACTGGCGGCCAAAATACCTTCCGCTGGACGGCGGCGACGGGTAGCGTACGCCTCTTCGGGACGGGGGTGTTAGGAGTGAGCTCTGACGGTGAGGCCATCCTACTGTCTGGCGCCGAAGTGACCCAGGGCCCGGGCTTGTGGCGAGGCGGTTCGGTCGTCGCGTTGCCGGCTTACCCGCTAGCGTTGAGCGAGGATGGCCGGCGCGTGCTGGGATGGAACTCATCCTTATCAAATTGGGTGTGGAGCGAGGCGGGTGAGGTGCCGATTGGCGAGATGAACACTCCAGCGCTTCTACACTGGCCGACGGCGATGACGCCCGATGCAGCGGTCGTCGTTGGCGCACGCCTCACGCCAGGCAGTGACGACGCGTTCCGTTGGACAGCGGGGCAGTTCCAGCTCCTCGGACCACGCCCGGTTAACGCCCTCAGTGCTCGTGCCTTGGCGGTGAGCCGAAATGGCTCGGCGGTTGCCGGCTTCACGAACGCGCAACCGAACAATTTCGGCTCGCAACTCGAGCTGTTTCATTGGACCAGTGAGGCAGGCCTCACGGTAGTCGCACCCGCGCGTAGCGCAGACCCACCTTTTGACGTCTTGCTGGACGACTCCGGGACGGTGCTGGTCGGCACGCTCGGTGCGGCTCCGGATGCAACGTCTGCGCGCGCCTTCCGCTGGACCGCAGAGGCCGGCGCGGTGCTGCTCGATACAGGCGCCGACCAAACCGCCGCGCGCGGCATGAGCGCC
>JANOIG010000215.1:0-57753 GCA_031407405.1 Deltaproteobacteria bacterium | reverse complement strand
CCGGGCTACGGGGCAATCTCGTGGCTTTGGCTTCGTCGAATACGGGTCTAACGAGGATGCTGAGCGCGCCATCGAGTCGCTGAATGGCTCGACCCTCGATGGCAGATCCATCACCGTCAACGTCGCTCGCGAGCGGCGCCCCTCCGCCGGTGGCGGCGGAGGTGGCGGGGGTGGTGGTGACAGAGGAGGGGGCGGCGGTGGCGGCGGCCGCAGGTTCGGTGGCGAGGGCGGCGGTGGTCGTTCCTCTGGGCCGCCTCGTGGGGGCGGCGGTGGTGGGGGCGGCGGTCGCGGCCGGCGTCAGTAGCCTCTACTCAGGCAAGGTCCGTTAAGATCTCGGGTGAGCCGTTTGCTTGGTTCAGGTTCCCGCTGAGGAACCACCACGCAAACGTCGCTCACGCGAGTGATTCAAACACGTTACGCCGCGTGGGGCATGTCTCCTCTGCGGCAGGCGGCAGCTCCCGTGGGCTCTATGTGTCCCGGGTGCTGCTGGCTGACCAGCCGCGTAACGCCGGCTGGCTGCGTTCTACCCTCTCATCCAAGCGCGGTGGGTTCGGCATGTGGGCCGCCAACCGTATATTAGGGAATGCGCGAATTCCTGTTGGGCGTGCTTGGTGCACTGCTGGTCTATGGGGCTGCTTGGTACCAGATGGCACCCGGGGAGGCGACCGTAGCGGCGCCAGTCGTTTCCAAACAGGGCGACCCAAGGCGCGGCGGAGAGGTTCGACGGACCCCGAGCGCGGTCGCGGTGGCGGGGGCTCGTCCCGACCCGCACGGTGCCGCGGCTGACTCCGAGGCATCACCGGAGCCACCGCAGGTGGAAGGCGCGACGCTGTCGCGCGCGGAAGGAACCACGCCGGCGCACCAGGCTCTGCCGGCTGCGCTGCCCAAAGTCATCCAGCAAATGTCCGAGTTGCAAAAGGTGGCAGCGGATCCAAGGGAGCTAGCGGCGCGGGTTCAGAAAACCGACATCAGCGAGTCGGAGCTGGCAGAGTTGAAAGCATTTGCAGAGAAATTTGTCGTACTTCCGCCCGATCGCACCGAGCAGCGCATGTCCGGATCATCGGGGCCCCAGCCAGCTAGCAAGCGTTAGCTAGGAGACGCCGGGGCCTCATTGAGCTGGGGCTTCGACGTGTGCCGGTCCTGATGAAATCGTCCGCTCCTGCTCGAGCGCGAACACCATGAAGGTGACCGCGAACGCCGTGGAGAACAGCACGTCGGAAGCATAGTGGGCGCCGATGACGACGCGGCTTGCGGCAACGAAACATCCCCAACCCACACTGAGGACCGCGGCGACTCGGCTTTCAACGGATCCTCTCGGCCACAATATCAGGCACGGCAGCAGCACCCATCCCATCGCGGTATGTCCAGAGGGGAAGGAGGCGTGGCCTGTCGCACCCTGGGGTAGATACCAGGCTGTAAAACCATCCTGCAATATATCGAGATCTCGATATCGAACTCGGCCCCACAGCAGCTTGATCGCGTGAACGACAAGCCAGCTGAAGGCTCCGAGCAGCACGGTGTAGGAGCAGGTCCGCTCGACGCGTCGACTCAAGGGCAAACCGTTTCCCAAACGCCAACGGCCGATGACGGCGAGGCACGCCACCGCAACCCAGGTAACGACCCCTTGAAAGATGGAGAAACGATACCCGCCAAATCGATATGCGCTGACCGCGACGGCCATGGTCACGCACACCGAGCAGACCCAGGCGAGCACGGCCTGATTGAGCGCCCTCCGGGAGCTGGTGCGGGTCGGCTTTAGGTACGAGAGCAAAGCGGCAACGGCCAGCGCATAAACGCCAGGCAGTGAGCCATAGCGCTCACCAAAGGCAGCCCATCCCACATCTCTGTCCACCACCCAACGCGAGATGGTGAGATCGTACCGAGCGCACAGCGCGCCGAGCACCGTCCATCCGATAGCCAGGCCTAGAAACACCTTCGGAGTCCTCGCGGAAGGCACGTCTTGATGCTATCAGATCGGGAGCGCGGCTGCCGGCCGTGCCCACGGTTTTCTCATGGCGGTATATGCGGTAGGCGACGTCCAAGGCCACCACGACGCGCTCGAGTCCCTACTCGATCAAGTGGGGTTCGATCCAGAGCAAGACCGGCTCTGGGTGGTGGGGGATCTCGTCAACCGCGGGCCCCAGTCGCTCGACGTGTTGCGCTTTGTTCGATCGCTGGGGCCGGCCGCGACGTTGGTGCTGGGCAACCACGAAATTCACCTCTTGGCAGTCGCAGAGGGCGCACGTCGCCTCCGCAGCGCCGACACGCTCGGGCCCATTCTCCAGGCCCGAGATCGAGCAGAGCTGATGGATTGGCTCCGTCGGCAGCCGCTACTGCACGTGGATGCCGATCTAGGTTACTGCATGGTGCACGCGGGTATTCCTCCGCAGTGGGATCTGGCGGCAGCGTCCGAGCTGGCCCGCGAGGCGCAAGCCTGGTTGGGCGTGTCCGGCTTTGCTGAGGTCGCAGCCGCTCTCGAGGCTGAGCCGACGGAGCTCAGCCCGGATTTGAGCCCTGCCCGTAGGGCCCGCGTCATCGTCAGCTACTTTACGCGCATGCGCGTCTGCACCCCGACAGGGCGCCTCGATTTAGCGTTCAAAGGCTCGCCGGAGCAAGCTCCGAGCGGCTACTTGCCCTGGTTCGCCCATCCCGGGCGCAAGACGCGTGATGATCGGGTGATCTTTGGGCATTGGGCGGCGCTGAACGGGCAAACGGACACTGCGAACGTCTTCGCCCTCGATACGGGTTGTGGCTGGGGCCGAGCGCTAACACTCATGCGCCTGAGCGATGGGCACCGCTTCAGCTGCGCATGCCTCAGCCCGCGTCGAGCGACCGAATCCTGATCAGCCCGGGTCCGGCCTTGACGATGGCTTGGCATGCCAGACGGCTACCCTCGGGCCCGCCCACGACATCGAGCAGATCCTGCTCGGCCTCCTCGGGTGGCTCCAACAACTCGCCACCTTCCAGCACTTCTATGTGACACGTCGCGCAGCTGGCTGAACGGCAGGAAAAAGGAATGGGAGCCAGCACTTCGTCACAGATGTCGAGCAGTGGCCCACCCAGAGGGGTGCTGGCTTCTTTGGCGCTGCCTGCCACGGACGCCAGGAACTCGATTTTCGGCACAGCACATCCTAGCCACGATTGCCGCCGTTTTGGGAGGACGATTTTCCAGATCGGGCGTGCCTGAAGTCGTGTTTAGCCGCTGCAGTCACCGATGTGTGCGCTGACTTTTTGGGCGCTTTCCTCTACTTTCAACGCGAGCGGTCGTGCAGCTCCCGCAATGGGGCGGCCTGGCGAGAGCCGCGCGGGGGATACGCCAGTGAGACGCGCCGTGGCTTCCTGCCAGGACATGTCGGGCGAGGGATAGAGCACGACGCATCGGGGTGGACCCGCGCGCAGGGGCTCGGAGTAGCTGAAAACCAGGAGCTCCGCTCCATACTCGAAGCGTAGCTCGAGTGGTGACGCGCCTCGTGAAAGCTTGTATCCCCGGCCTTTGAAGTACTGCTCGGCCTGCTCAGAGCTCATGTCGATCGGTTGAGGGCCGACGCAGCGGATACGTTTGCCACTCTTGCCATGCAGGTACCCTTGCCCGCGCGGACATTTCGGATCGCCTGTGCTGACCAGCTTCTCCAACTCTCCTGGCGCAAGCTCGGTCCGCTGCGCCAACATTTCGGCACGCCGAACCAACCGGTCCTTATGCGCAGACAGCTGCTTGTGCGCCTGGGTCAGCTCGTCCACTTCGCCGCCGCGGCCGGCGGCCTCGCACGCGCGAAGCGCGGAGGCGATGGCTGCTACGGATCCGTCCACGCTGGCGAGGTCTTCGGCTTTGACCTCCAGCACGGTGGCTTGGCTAGTCGTGAACTGGTCCAGGCAGGCGCGGTCTGCATCGCTCTTGCAGCCGATGCCTGTCATCAGGCTGCCAGCCACGACCACGCACACGACGTACCAGAGAGATCTCATGCTGAAGTCACGATACCTTTCCGCGGCGCGCGCGCCAAGCTAGAGATGGGATGATTGGCCCCGGGCGCTCGCAGCCAGCGCGTCAGCGCAGATTTCACGCAGCTCCGCGCGTTGACTTCGCACGCTACGTGACAAGGCGAGCTGGCCCTGGGCTCGCACCAGATTGTGCTCTCGCCGGCTGCCAAAGCGTGCGGCGTCCCAGCCCCAATAACGGTCCCAAATGACGTCCGTGGCGAAGCGGCTGGCGAGCTCCAGACTCACGGTTTCCAGGCCGTCGATGGCCGACAGGAGCTCCCCCGGCGTCAGGGTCGACGGACACGCCCGCATGTAGCCCGAGATGACCGCGCGAAATGTCTCTGGCTCGACGCGAGCAGCGCGGGTGTCCTCGCCGGCCGAGTTGCACCAGGAGCGCAGCGCATCTCCGAGCTCATAAGCGAAGTATCCTCGCCCAACGGTGTCCAGATCGATCATGCACAGGGCGTGATGGGGTGGCGTCGCTTGGAATAGAATGTTGGAGAGCTTTGGGTCGCCGTGGATGACCCGGCGTGGGAATGCTCCGAAATCCAGACGCAGCCCGTGCACTTGCCCCAGGATCTCCGCGCCGAGCTCTTGCGCTTCTTGGTCGCCCTGGCCGCGCTCGGAAGCCAGCGCGGCGGTTAGGTTTGAAAGGTGCTTCGGGGTGTCGTGCAGCGGGCGCTCATGCATGAACTCATGCTCGAGGTCTTCTAGCGCACCATGAAACTGGGCGAGGAGCTCAGCGGCGCTGCCGAGGCGCCCCGGATCTTTGCTGGCGTGGAGGGTGACGCCATCTATGTAATTGAGCGCTCGCCATACGCGAGGCTCACCTGTCGAATCCTCCGTGGCCCATAGTTGGCCTGACCGGGTGCGCAGCAGGTGGGGTGTTTCGAGCTGCCGATGACGGAGGTGAGCGGTGACCGCCTGGATGTCGAAATGCACGTCAGGCCCGAACACTGGGTGCATCCGCTGTAGAACGATGGACTCTCGCCCGGCCGCGCTGTCCCGTTGCACGACAAACGTCAAGTTGATCAAGCTGGGCACGTGCCGCGCCTCGAGCGCCGCATCTGTATCCGCCAAGCCAAACGCGATTCGAACTGCAAGCGGGATGGACGTCGCGTCGTAGTCCACGCCGCTCATACTCCGGGCCGGTTGCCGAACAGGTGGATGTGTAGGCGGTCTGAAAAGCGATACCCGCGCGCCAGGCACGCCGCAGCGATACTGGGCCGGAGGCCTTCCAGACCGAGCGGTGTCGTGCCCTGAGGCATCAGATAGATCCGATCTGGATTGATTTGATACTCCGCTTCTAGCTCCTCCACCTGCTCGGCATCTGCGGCGTCGCCGACGACAAACTTGAAAACGCTTTTTGGGCTCCTGGCCAGGTACTGGAGCGCCTCGTGCCGCAAGCGGAGCGAACGCTCCACTCCAGAGTTAGAAAGCTTGGGCGACACGGTGTATTGGTCAACGACCGAATCCAGCTCGGGTGGCGGGACTAGTGTTCCGTTCGTCTCCACCTCGACGACGTACTTTGCGTCGACGCTTCGCAGGTGCTCGATCAAGCGCCGACACTCGGACGCTTGAAGCAGGGGCTCGCCGCCAGTGAGCACGAGGCGCCGGCAGGGCCAGCGCAGCACCCAACCAGCGGCCTCCAGCGCGTCGAGCTCCACCGTCTCTGCCGCCAAGTCGAACTTCGGCGCGCTTTCGTGCACATACGCAGTTCCGCTCCAGTTCCATGTGTACGGAGTGTCGCACCAGCTGCAATTTAGATTGCAGCGACTCGTGCGCACGAACACGCTCGGCGTGCCCTGGTTTTTGCCCTCACCCTGCAAGCTGAAGAAGATTTCCGGACCCTCACCCAAGCGCGCGAGCTTCATCAGCGGTTACCGGCTAGCCATCTGAGTAGAGCATAGGCTTCGCTGCCGCTCTGGGCAGGCGATGCGAATGTGGAAGTGATCGTCGTGTGGTAGACCGTTGGTGGGCTGGCGCAAGAACTCTGAAGCAAAACCGACATGGTGACGAAAAGCGGGCCGAGCTTGCGCAAAATCCAGGAGCCGACGCCGCAGCTGGCTGGCGACGAAAACGTATTGCAAATTGGCGCGGCTGTCCTTGAGCCAGAGCTGGACCAGCAGCCAGTTGCGGTAATCATCAAAACGCACACGACTACCGTCGCGAGCTCTCCCGTCCTTGTCAAAGGCCACCAGGCGGCGCGAATTGAGCGGGTTGCCGTCCTGGTCCGTGACAAAAAAACCCACGTCAGCGTCGCGGCCGCTCTGGTGCGACTTGTGCCCGTACAGGGGCCCTCCGAACTCGCTCGATAGATCCCCCACCAAGAGCACGGAGCCCGGGCTCTGACGGGCAATCTGCTTGGCAGTGCGGTAAAGCATCAAGACCAGAGCGGGGTGGCCATAGCTATGAGGAACGCTCTTGTCCTGAATCCAAAGCTGGTCGCTGGGCCTCAGTTTTTTGGCGCGAATCTGCCACCCGTCGGTGGGCAAGCCCACGCTCAGCGACATCATGGCGAAAGGCGACTTCTGGTACTTCTCCGGTAGCTCTGCGTTGCTGCGCTCACGCGCTTGCCCGTAACGGCTGGTGAGAGCCAACGCGAGCGCCAACCCCGCTCCCCGGGACAGGATGGTGCGGGCCCGATGAGCCAGGGGTGGAGAAAACCAGCATTTCATGGGCGAGGCCGGGTGGGCGCCGTGAGCTTAACCAAGTATCTGGCGAAGGACCATGGCAAGCGTGCGCCTTTGGCGGCATTTTTGGGGCACGCCGGGTCGAGCCTGGCCCTGCGCGGGCGAGCTCTGAGTGCCAGAAGCATGCGCGGCCGTTGTCGTGGACGACGTCAGCCGGCTCCTGTAGGACAGAGCATGTTCTACGAGACCTCGCGGAACGATCACGGGTTAGCCCACGACCCGATCAAGAGCTGTGTCGTACCGCGGCCCATCGGGTGGATCAGCACGCTGAGCGCTAGCGGCATAGTAAACCTAGCCCCGTACAGTTTTTTCAACCTGGTGGCCACGAACCCCAGCATCGACATGTACGCTAGCTGTGGCCGCACCGACCACGGTCATAAAGATACAATCACCAACATCGCCCAGACGGGCGAGTTCGTCGTCAACATGGCGACGTGGGATCAGCGGGTGGCGATGCTCGCCTCGAGTGCCAGTTTGCCGCCGGAGGTCGATGAATTCGCGCATGCCGGCCTCGCAGCTCTGCCATCCAGGCTGGTAAAACCGCCGCGGGTGAGCGGCGCACCGGTCCAGCTCGAGTGCCAGCACTATCAGACGCTAGAGCTTCCGCATGATGACCCGAATGGACGCAACGCGCTCGTCTTGGGTCGGGTCGTCGGGGTGCATATCGATGACCGTGTGATCGAAAATGGCAGAATCGATCTAACCAAGGCCTGCCCTATCGCGCGCCTGGGTTACATGGACTATGCGCGCATCGACACCATCTTCTCCATGCGCTCTCCAGGTCGGAGCGCCTGAACGCGGCTGCGTCGGATGGGCTTGGACCCACCGCTGTGCCGTGGCATGGTGAGCGCCATGCGCGGCTCATTTTGGGGACTGGTGTGGGTTGCTCTCGCATGCGCCCCGCCAGTCACGCGCGGTGACCCGGCGACACCGACCACGCCGGCGTTGCCTTGGGAGTCTCAGCCTGCCGTGGTGCCCGAGGTCGAGTCGCCGCTCACCGCGTTTGTGGGGGGCACTCTGATGACCGGGTTGGGCTCGGAAATTGTCGATGGCGTGCTGTTGTTCCAGGATGGTCGCATCGAGGCGCTAGGCCCTCGCCAAGTCGTGAGCATCCCGCCCGGCGCCCGCGTGGTCGACGTGGGTGGGCGGTACGTGACACCCGGGCTGATTGATGCGCACAGCCACATGGGCGTGTACCCGTTGCCCGAGGTAGCGGCTCACGCTGATGGCAACGAGGCGACGCGGCCCGTCACGGCGAACGTACGCGCGGCGGATGGCTTTTGGCCGCAGGATCCAGCTCTTTCACATGCTCTGGCAGCCGGCGTCACCAGCGTTCTGGTGCTACCCGGGTCGGCGAACCTGATCGGTGGCCAGGGCGTCAGTCTGAAGCTCTTGCCGGGCCGCAGCGTCGCCGATATGAAGTTTCCGGGCGCCCCGTTGACCCTCAAGATGGCGTGTGGGGAAAACCCCAAGCGGGTGTATGGGGAGCGTCACACGGCCCCCTCCACCCGCATGGGCAATGTGGCTGGCTACCGCGAGGCCTTTCAGAGCGCGCTCGAGTACGGCGCCAAGTTTTCCGAGTGGCAAGCCAAACACCAAAGCTGGCAAAAGAAAGCGTCAGCGGGCGGGAAGGAAGAAGCTGAGCCGGCCCCCAGCATGCCGACCCGAGATTTTGGTCTAGAAACCTTGCTCGGCGCGCTTCAAGGGCGCGTGCTGGTTCAGATCCATTGTTATCGCGCCGATGAGATGCTGGGCATGTTGGCATTGGCGCAGGACTTTGGTCTGAAAGTGCGTGTCTTCCACCACGCCGTCGAGGCCTACAAGATCCGTGATGTCTTGGCCGCTCGGGGCGTCGGCGTGGCCACTTGGGCGGACTGGTGGGGTTTCAAGCTGGAAGCCTACGATACCGTGCGCGAGAATCTGGCGCTGCTGACCGAGTCCGGGGTGCGAGCCGTGCTGCATTCCGATAGCCCCGCGTTGGTGCAGCGTCTCAATCAAGAGGCGGCCAAGAGCTTGAGCGCTGGGCGGCGGGCGGGCATCATGCTCGACCGGCACGTGGCATTGGCTTGGATCACATCGAATGCGGCCTGGGCGCTCGGGGTCGACAACCAGACCGGAAGTCTCGAGCCGGGCAAGATGGCAGATCTGGTGGTCTGGTCCGGCGACCCTTTGTCCGTCTATTCGCATGTGGATAGCGTGTATGTCGACGGGCAGCACGTGTACGAGCGTGCCCTCGGCGGCGGGCGACCGAGCGACTTCGAGTTGGGCCAGGGTTTGGAGCTGCGCGTGGGGGCGCCTGCGACCCGGTCGCCCACCGAGGTCAAGCCGTGAAGCGGCGTGAGGCCCTGTTCGGGCTGGGCGCACACACAGCGGCACTGGCGCTGCCGGGCTTGCTGCTGCCCAGCCAGGCGCGCGCCGAGGGCGGAGCACGCGCCTGGCTGGGCGCCACGATCTGGACCGGCGACGGTCAAGTGATCGAAGACGGCCTGCTGATCAGCGTGGGAGACCGCATCTCCGTGGTGTCGAAGGCAGGGCCTGTTCCCGGAGGTGCAGAGGTGATTGACGCCCGGGGGGCCATCATTACTCCCGGCTGGGTCGCCACGGAAACCGCGCTCGGTCTCATCGAGGTCGAGCTCGAGGCGACCACCGTGGATGCCCGGCCAAGGCGGGGCTTGGACGCGATCCGCGCCGCGTTTTCCGCTGCGGATGGCTATAACCAGCTCTCTACTCTGATCGGGGTGGCGCGCCGCGAAGGCGTGACCAGCGCGGTGAGCTCACCGGAAGGTGGCTTGGTGTCGGGCACTAGCGCATGGGTGGACCTCGTCGAGCGCTTTCCCGAGCCGGCGCTGGTGCGAGAAAACGTGGCGCTGCACGCCAGCCTTTTGGAAACGGCAGAAAATAGCCGCCCCGGACTCCTGTCCGAGCTGCGTGACGCCCTGGAGAGCGCGCGGCTCTACGCACGATCTCCGCAGTCTTACGATCAGGGCCAGACGCGCGAGCTCTCGCTCTCGGTGCTGGATCTGCAGCGGCTGTCTCAGGTGCTCGGCGGTGCGCTACCGCTCGTCGTCCGGGTGGCACGAGGCGTGGACATCCTCCGGCTGTTCAAGCTCGCCGAGTCGTATCAATTGCGGCTCATCCTGTCCGGGGCAGAGGAGGGCTGGAGCGTTGCGAATCAGATCGCTGCGGCGCGCGTCCCAGTCATCCTCGATCCAATGCGCAATTTGCCCATGTCATTTGCGAGCCTGCAGGCTCGACGCGACAACGCGGTGATTCTTGGCGCCGCCGGTGTGCCGCTCATCTTCAGCGGCTTTGACGCCTATTCCGCGCACAATCTGCGGCAACTGGCGGGCAACGCGGTGGCTTCGGGTCTCAGCCGTGCTGCGGCCACCCGCGCTTTGGCCTTCGAGGCGGCTCGCGCCTTTGGTCAGGGTGCCGACTACGGCCTCTTGGCAGCGGGCCGAGTCGCCAATCTCTGCATCTGGAACGGGGACCCGTTCGAGCTCGGGACATGGGCGATCGAGGTGGTGATCCGCGGTCGGAGCGCCAGCACGCGTTCGCGCCAGACCGAGCTATTTGAGCGCTACCGCGACCTCGGCCAGGTGCCGCGCGGGCGAGCCGGGTTGCCGCCCAGCGTGCGTGAACGCTGACCTCGAGCAACTTCGGGAAGTGCCGCGTCCCGGAGGCTCAGGACGGCTCCGCCTCAGGCGGACTGGCTGCTGGCGGATTGGCTGCTGGAGACTGACTTGCTGGTGAGCTCGAGCAGCTTTCCGAACGTGGTGGGATCCTGCACTGCCATGTCGGCGAGCACCTTGCGATCCAGATCCACCTCCGACGCTTTCAGCGCCGCGATGAAACGCGAGTAGGTGGTACCGTGCAGCCGGCAGGCGGCGTTGATGCGTTGAATCCATAGGCTTCGGAAGTCGCGCTTGCGCAGCTTCCGGCCCACATAGGCGTATTCCCAGGACTTGAACAGGCTCCGAACCGCTTCACGGTAGCGGTTCTTGCGGCTACCGAAGAACCCTTCGGTCTGTTTGAAGACGCGGTTATGACGCCGCCGGGGAATGGGCCCTCTCTTTACACGAGACATTGCTTCAGATCCTTATCCGACTGTCGCCGGGTCAGAGATTGGGGAGGAGGAGCTTGATGCGCCTCTCGAACGCAGGGCTCACGAGGCCGTTGTCCCGAAGCCGGCGGCGCCGCTTGCGTGACTTGCCGATCATTCCGTGCTGCCCGCCCCCGTGGGGCCGGCGCACACGCCCCGAGCCGGTTACTTTGAAGCGCTTGGCCGCGCCACGGCAGGTTTTCATCTTGGGCATGATTCCTCCGAGTCGTTTTTCTCACGACTGCTCGAATCCTAGTGAGATATCAGATGGGTCGATCCGAGTCAGCTCGCGAAACCCCGCCTTCGTGGAGACGCTGGCCTCTGAAAGCAAGGGGGCGGCTGTATAGCATTCGACTCGGTTTGGTGACCCTTTTTCTTCTGCGCGGGTCAGATTTTCGTCCTGGTCGCTCGGCGACCCCGCCTACCGCTCGTTTTTCGGCCACGTGGACCGCCCGGCCGGGCCTTGCCAACCGTTCAGAGACCTCGCGAGCAGGTGAGCGGGCGCGGTCAAAAATCTGACTCCGCGAGAAAGCTTCAGCCGTTCGCCCCATCGCCTTGGGGCAGCCTGACCAGCGACTTTGCGAAAGCAAATCACGGCTTTCGCCGGGGCACTCACGGGTTGCTCTCTTTCGCCTCTTAGGGTACTGCGCGGGTGCCCGGCGGCCCAAGGCAACAAATTCTACGCTGTTGATTCCACGCATTTCCTTCCACTCAAATTTGTCGTCGGGTGGAGCGCAAGATGGCAGAGCTGACAGGACCCACTTCGGGCGACCCCATCACTCTATCCACGGAGGGGGTACTATCCGTCCCCGACCGTCCAATCATCCCATTCATCGAGGGCGACGGCACGGGTCCTGACATCTGGAATGCGTCTCGCGCCATCCTGGATGCGGCGGTGGCCAAGGCCTACGGGGGCAAGCGCCAGATTGCCTGGTATGAGGTCTACGCCGGAGAAAAGGCGAAGAAGCTCTTCGATAATTGGTTGCCCGACGAGACAGTGGCGGCGTTCCGAAAGTACCTGGTTGGCATCAAGGGTCCTCTCACCACGCCAGTTGGAAAAGGTATCCGTTCCCTCAACGTCGCGCTCCGTCAGCAGCTCGACCTTTACGTGTGTCTGCGGCCGGTGCGCTGGTTTCAGGGCGTACCCAGCCCGGTGCGTCATCCGGAGAAGGTCGACATGGTGATCTTCCGCGAGAACACCGAGGACATCTATGCCGGCATCGAGTGGGAGGCCGAGTCCGCCGGCGCGAAGAAAATCATCCAGTTCCTGCAAAAGGAAATGGACGTGAACAAGATTCGTTTTCCTGCCACCTCCGGCATCGGTATCAAGCCGGTTTCCCGCGAAGGCACGGAGCGCCTCGTGCGCGCGGCCATCAACTATGCGCTCACGAACCAGCGCAAGAACCTGACGCTCGTGCACAAGGGCAACATCATGAAGTTCACCGAGGGTGCATTTCGTGATTGGGGCTACGCGCTAGCGACCCGCGAGTTCCGCGCGCAAATCGTGACCGAGCGCGAGACATGGATCTTGGGCAACCTCGAAGCCAACCCCAAGCTGACGCCGGAAGCCAACGCGAAGTTGGTCGAGCCCGGCTACGACATGGCTCCGCCCGAGGTTCAAGCCGAGCTGCGGGCCGAGGTCGAGCTCGCGATGAAGCTCGTGCCGACGCACGGCAACGGGCGCTGGAAGAAGCTGCTCAAGGTGCGTGATTCCATCGCAGACATCACACTGCAGCAGGTGCTGACGCGGCCAGAGGACTTTGACGTCATGGCCACCATGAACCTGAATGGGGACTACCTGAGCGATGCCCTGGCAGCCCAGGTGGGTGGCATTGGCATCGCTCCCGGCGGCAACATCAACTATGCGACGGGCCACGCGGTGTTTGAGGCCACGCACGGTACGGCCCCCAAATACGCCGGCCAAGACAAGGTGAACCCTGGCTCGGTCACGCTCAGCGGCGAAATGCTGCTACGGCACCTCGGTTGGAACGAAGCCGCCGATCGGGTCATTCGTGGTATCGATGGGGCGATTGGCGCCAAGACGGTCACCTATGATTTCGCGCGCCTCATGGATGGCGCCAAGCAGGTCAAGTGCTCTGAGTTTGGTCAGGCCGTGATCTCTCACATGGGTTAAGGCCCCGAGAACCACGCCTCTGAAGGAGAACGGGATAGCAAGTATGGCAAGGAAGAAGATTGCGTTGATTGGCGCGGGGAACATCGGCGGCGAGCTGGCCAACCAGTTGGTGCAAAAGCAGCTCGGAGACGTCGTATTGTTCGACATCCCTCAGAAAGAGGGCCTGGCCAAGGGCAAGGCTCTCGACCTCGAACAAGCTAGCGCGCTCAGCGGCAGTGACGCCGCGGTAGTAGGGACCTCGAGCTGGTCCGATTGCGCCGGCGCGGACGTGCTGATCATCACGGCGGGCATTCCGCGCAAGCCGGGTCAGTCTCGCGACGACCTGGTTGCGACCAACCTGCCGATCATCCGCAATGTGGCTGACAACGCCAAGAAGCACTGCCCGAATGCGTTCGCCATCGTCATCAGCAATCCTCTGGACGCCATGGTGTACGAATTTCAGCGCCGCACCGGCTTTCCCTCGACTCAGGTCGCGGGCATGGCAGGGGCTCTCGACAGCGCCCGATACCAGTTGTTCCTGGCGCGCGAGGCCGGGGTCAGCGTAAAAGACGTACGCACGATGGTGCTCGGCGGTCACGGGGATGACATGGTGCCCATCGCCAGCGCGACGACCATCAACGGCATCCCCGCAGAGCAGCTGATCGCCCGAGACAAGCTCGACGCGATCATCGCGCGTACACGCACGGGTGGCGGAGAGATCGTCGGGCTGATGGGCACGAGCGCGTACTACGCGCCGGCAGCCGGGGCGATTGCCATGGCGGAAGCCTATCTGCTCGACCAGAAACGCCTCTTGGCGTGCGCCGCACTGTTGAACGGCCAGTACGGCTACCGGGACTTCTACCTCGGTGTTCCTGTCGTGATCGGGGCGGGCGGCATCGAAAAAATCGTGGAGATCCCGCTGACCGCTGCCGAACAGGCCAGTTTGGAAAAGAGCGCGTCGAGCGTACGCAAGGTCGTTGACGTAGTGAAGAGCGCCGGATTGTAAAGTCACCCGCCAATTATCCCCGCCAATTATCCCCCCAAGCCCTGAAGACGGACGATGAAGATTCACGAGTATCAAGGCAAGTCTCTGTTTGGGCGCTACGGCATCGCCGTGCCCAAGGGCATCCCCGTCTTCAAGCTCGACGACGTGCCCGCCGCGGCACAAAAGCTCATCGACGAGACAAAGGTGCCGGTGGTCGTGGTCAAGGCGCAGATCCACGCGGGTGGGCGCGGCAAGGGCGGGGGGGTGATCGTGGTCAAAGATGGCCCGGTTGCCGCCCGCGCGGCGGCCGCGAAAATGTTTGGCAAGCCACTGGTAACGAAGCAGACAGGGCCCAACGGTCAGATGGTGCGGCGCCTATATGTCGAGCAAGGTCTCGATATCAAACGCGAGCTCTACCTGGCCCTGGTCGTCGATCGCGAGTCGCGCCGCATCGCCGTCATGGCGTCCACCGAGGGCGGCATGGACATCGAAGAGGTGGCGGCCAAAACCCCGGAGAAGATCATCACGGAGTACGTGGATCCGCTGCACGGTTTGACCGCCTTTCAGGCGCGCAAGCTCGCGTTTGCCTTGCGGGTGGGCGAAGGCAGCCCGGATCCGAAGGCGACAATCAACCAGTTTGTCACGGTGGCCTCCACGTTGGCGCGCCTATTCGAGAAGGAAGACTGCTCACTGTGTGAGATCAACCCGCTCGTCGTCACCGGTCGGGGCGACATCGTTGCGCTGGATGCGAAGATCACGTTTGATCCCAACTCGGCAGCCCGGCACCGCGAATGGGCCGAGTGGGTCGACCACGATGAAGAGGATCCGGTGGAGCTCGAAGCTCAGGCCGCAGGCCTCAGCTATGTCTCGCTGGACGGCAACATCGGTTGTTTGGTCAACGGCGCCGGGCTGGCGATGGCCACCATGGATATCATCGGCTACTACGGCGGTACGCCCGCCAACTTCCTGGATGTCGGCGGGGGCGCCACCCGCGAGCAGGTGACCAAGGCGTTCAGCATGATCTTGCGGAGCCCCAAGGTGAAGGGCATCTTCGTCAATATCTTCGCCGGTATTGCCAAGTGCGACGTCATCGCCGAGGGCATTGTGGCAGCCACGCAAGAGCTCGGCCTGAAAGTGCCACTGGTGGTTCGGCTGGAGGGCACGAATGTCGAGGCCGGTAAGCGCATCCTACGTGAAAGCGGCCTGGCCATTCAATCTGCCGACAACATGGGCGATGGCGCGCAGAAAATCGTCGCGGCTATCCGCTGAAAGCATCCGCTGAAGGCTCTTTCTTTCTCCAGCCCCGGGGCGGCCCGCTAGCACAGCAATTTGACTCTCAAATATTCTCCCGCCAGCCGCTGGCGCATCCCATAACGAGCAGGCATGAGCATTCTAGTCGATGACAACACGAAGGTCGTGGTCCAGGGGATCACGGGCGGAGCTGGTTCCTTCCACGCGCGGCAGTGTATCGCGTATGGGACGCAGATCGTCGCAGGCTGTACGCCCCTGCGTGGTGGCGAGGTCTTCGAGGCCAAGGGCCCCGGGGACAAGGCCGTTCGAGTACCCGTCTTCGATACGGTTTCAGACGCCGTGAAGCAGACGGGGGCGAACACCTCCATCATTTTCGTGCCGCCGCTCGGCGCTGCGGACGCAATCCTCGAGGCACAGGATGCAGGTTGCACGCTCATCGTCTGCATCACCGAAGGCATCCCGGTGACGGACATGATTCGGGTGCGTCGCGGGTTAGAGGGCAGCCCGGCCCTGCTGCTCGGCCCGAACTGCCCCGGCGTCATCACCCCGGGTAAGTGCAAGTTGGGCATCATGCCCGCTCAAATCCACAAGCCGGGTCGTTTCGGTGTGGTATCTCGGTCGGGCACCCTAACGTACGAGGCAGTCGGCCAACTGACGGCGCTCGGCATGGGGCAGTCCACCTGCGTGGGCATCGGCGGTGACCCCGTCAAAGGGCTCGACTTCATCGATGTGCTGCAGCGGTTCAACGACGACCCCGGGACCGAGGGCGTGATGATGATTGGGGAGATTGGTGGCTCCGGAGAGGAGGCCGCCGCCGAATGGATCCAGCGGAACATGAAGAAACCCGTCGCGGGGTTCATTGCGGGTAGGACGGCCCCTCCGGGCAAGCGCATGGGGCACGCCGGTGCCATCATTTCTGGAGGCAAGGGCACCGCCGCCGAGAAGGTCGCGGCCATGGAAGCTGCCGGAATAAAAATGGCTCCAACGCCGGCCGACATGGGCAAGACGCTGAAGAGCATGCTCTAATCGATTCAGTAGAATCGAGGCACTAGTTGTCACGTTTCTATTGAATGGACGGGCAATGGCACCCAGAGCTCGGCGCGAAGCGCCGCCCAAGAAAAAACTTTGGTCTGAGTAGCAGTATGGTTTGGGGCTGCCGCGCCTGGCCCCCACACTTGCGGGCCGGGTGCGGCAAGCCCATCAACTCACGAGGCACTAGTTCTCAATGGCAAACGACTCTGACGAATGGACGCTCTGTATCATCAAGCCCGATGCGGTCATGAAGAAGCATCAGGCCCAGATTATTCAGCGCATCATTGACGAGGACTTCGAGATCGTGGCGTTGCGGCAGGCGCTGCTCTCGCGCCCGTCGGTGGAAGGCTTCTATGCCGTACACCGCGAGCGAACCTTCTTCGGAGAATTGGTGGCCTACATGACGAGTGGGCCAGTCATTCTGGCTGCGCTCGCGCGGAGAGACGCAGTGGCTCACTGGCGCCGGGTCATTGGTGCGACAGATCCAAGGAAAGCGGAGCCCGGCTCGCTGCGTCGTCTGTTTGGCGCTGATCTCACGAGCAATGCCGTGCATGGCTCGGACTCAGCCGACAACGGCTTGCGGGAGACCGCTTATTTTTTCCTCGGAGCCGAGCTCGGTCGCTGAGTCTCGGGTGGCCTCAGGTGGGTTTTCTCGGCGTTGCAACGCCTCGGAGCCGAGCTGCACTCTTAGCCACCGCCGCGGGTGCCCGGCATTTCGTAGACCTCCGACGGGACCTCGAGCCCGGGGTCGGTCTTGCACTGCATCGTGCGGTACTCGACGCGAACGTCGCGCCGATTCGCGTCGGGCGCCATGCGAAACAGCCATGAGGGCCCGCGCGTGCTCACCAGGGCGCGTTCTCGCGGAGCTGCGGGCGTGAGCGGGGTCTTGACCGCGTCGGCGTCGTAGATTTCGACACAGGCCTTGTCCCGTGTGCCATGCAGAGTGGCCGAATCGGTCAACATCACGCGCAGCGGCTCCACGGCATCGTGAATCAACAGCGGGCGCCGCGCGCCTGGGTGATGGGGGGCAACGATGCGCGGGGAATCCAGCCGCTGACGCGGTGTGCAACCGAGGGGAGACTCGACCAGGTCGCCCTGCGTGGGCACCGCGATGGGAGCACCAAATACAGGTCCCTGGGCTTGCAGGGGGAAAATCTGTCCGTCACTGTCCGCCTTCCCGCCGCGCGTCGTCAGATGTATTCCAACCTGGCCGTGAACGTAGACGATGTAGCGGTCTTGGTGGATGGAGAAGTCTTCCACGTCGGTAAAGCCGACCGACATGGCATCGAAGTGCCAGCGGCTGTCGCCCCAGCGGGCGCGCACCACCGTGGCGCCTTGGTTGACAAAAAGCAGCGGGAAATGTCGACGACCTAGCCGGGCCATTTCGCTGCTCGAGCCCTTGGGAGCGGGCGGTTCCCAGCGCAATGGAGGGATCTCCTCCACCGTCGATCCGTCCAGAAAGTAACTGGTCTGCTCGTGCTGCGGGTGGCGGTGAACCCGCACATAGATCCCGCCGCTGGCGATACTGAGCAAGTCTGCATTCGCGCGTCGCGCCATGCCCTCCCCCTTGGCAAAATCGCCGGGCACATGTCCGCCGGCGTCCGCGATGAGCCCGCGTGCACGCTGACCTTCCAGCAGATTTTCCCAGGCCACCTCGATGCGCGTGAGGTGCGTTTTGGAGGCGCCTGCGCTGCCCGGTAGCGCATACCGCAGCGCGGCGGCGCCTTCGACCTGCAGCGCGGCATGGTACGCCACCTCCGACGGTCGCTCGGTTGGCCCCAAAAGCTCAGCGTAGCGGAGCTTCGGGGTGCGCTCTGAGGGCTTGTGGCCGTGCTCCGCGATCCAGACCCCCGCCGCCGCAGTGGCGTCGTCCGTGGACAACGCAAACCAAGCGACCCCACCCATGCCGGCTTGAGAAGCATCGGGAAGGCGAGCGACCCCGTCGAGGGCGCTCCACTCGGCATGGGACAGCTCGCAGCTCAGCGGCACACCGACGGACCGGCGAGCGTTGTTGGCACTCACAGGGGCGGGAGCGGGTAGGGTGGCCGTGGCCTGGACTTGCCCCCGCCAGCCGATTCGGGAGAGCACGTCCCCGATGGCGCAACCTTCGCTTTGGCAATGCACTGACGTCGAGCAACGACCCCCCGAGGTCGAGCAGAGGGCGCGCGGCAGCCGACCGATTCGCTCCCATTGGGCGCCTCCATTCAACGACTCCCATACCTCGTCCGGGCTGACCGCCAGGGCTCGGCCCCCGTACGCACCGAGGACTGCAGCGTCGAGCGGCGCGGCGTTCATCGACAGGGTCCGCGCCGCTGCATCCAGGATGACGATGCGCTGAGGCCCGGAAGTCTGGCCCAGGATGAGTGAGACCAGGCCGTCTCGCGTGGGAGTCAAGCCGTGAACCTGATCGGGCTCCGGAGCCCCCGCCTGCTCGAGGGGCGAAATCGGGCGTGCCGTAAAACCCGCCGCCAGGTTGCTCGAAACAAACACGAACAGCGCATCGCTCTTGGTTCGCTGTCCGACGGCGTAGGCCGTCAGTCCATCGACCGAGAACGCCATGGCCATCGCACTTTCTTCGAGCGCAGGTACCGGCACGGCTCTTAGCTCCACCTTGGCTCCTGCATCTCCCTCGCCGACACGCCGCTCGTTGATGCCCTGCGCGCGGCAGCCAGCCAAGGTTTCCTGAGGTAAACAAAGCCCTGTGGCGAGCAGTGCACCCGCATGCCCCACCGCTAACCTGACCTGGTCGGGGTTGCCGAGCGCGGTGTACATTTCACGTTCGAAGCGCCGTCCCCCGTCCTCGCTGCGGAAGAATTCGAAACGCCGTGTCACTCCAGCGCGTTCACGCGTGCAGGCGGCATAAACCCAGCTGCCAAAACCGGCCACCTGAATGTCTTGGCAGGCGGAAAATACCGGTAATGGGCGTCGAGTGAGCGAACCAGAAAACTGGCCCGCCAGGCTCTCCGCCTTTAATCCTAGCGCTACCTCGAAATAGACACCATCGGTCACGAAGGCGCGCCCGGCTGCGATGGCTTTGGCGCTTGGCCCATCGACGGGCGGCCTGCTCAGCTCCGGCTCGTCCAACCTTATGGAACGACCGAGCGGTGTGAGCTGCGGTACTCCTTCCAAGCGCACGCCGCGCGCGCCGATCGCCGAGGCCACCACCGGGCCCGCGTCTTCATCTCGGACCAAGCGTTCGGCTCCAAAAGGTGGGATGTCCAGCGCCAGCCACTCTCTGCCCTCTGTCTCCGACCACCACAGCCGCTCGGGTACTGCGAGCGCGAGGGCGTGCGGGGGGGCGAGCAACACATCGGAGAAACGGGTGCCTGAGGGGCCCACGGCGCGCCAGCTCAGGCCAGCATCTTCACTGAGCATCAGCTGGCCATCGCGGCTGACCCCGAGCAAGTTATTGCGACCTGCATCGACCCGCGCCAGGCGCTCCAACGGCGTGCTCGATGTCAGCAGCGGTCCAAGCGGTGCATCTGCCTCGTAGGTCGTCCCGCTTTGGCCGACAAAGCTCCACGGCGCGCCGCGCGAGGTGAGGGCCCCCACCAAGGGCTCCGGGGCGAGTATCGACGCGGGTTGGGCTGGGCCGCTCTTGCCGTCGACCAGCCAGCGTTCGCCCAAGCCCCCGACGAATAGCCGCTTGCCCTCGCCGAGGTCATAGGAGCGTGTGAGCCGGCCCGATTGGCGCGGATGATATCGCCACTCGGCCGGTCCGACTTCGGGCTCGAGAGGCCGAGAAGACTCGAGCAATGAGGGCCGAGTCGAAACCGTTCGACCCGGCGCACTGCAACCGGAGCTGCCCCCAACACCAAGCGCGGCGACGCCGAACGCCGCGCTGAACGCAGAGGTGCTCAACGCGGCGCGGAAGGGAGCCCAGCGTCCCACGGCCTGCGACCGAACCACTCGGGCCGAACCGACGCCTACTGATCTCCGACCAAGTTCAGGATTTTGGCTTTCGTCGTCAGTCCGACATGCTGCCCAGCGGGTTTGCCATCTCTGAAGACGATCAACGTGGGCACGCCTCGAATACCGAGCTTGCTGGCAGTGAGCGGCGCATCGTCGATATCGAGCTTGCCTACCTTCACCTTTCCCTTCACTGCTTCGGCGACTTCTTCGACAATTGGCGAAAGCATTTTGCAGGGGCCGCACCACGCGGCCGTGAAGTCTACGAGCACCGTCTCGCCCGACTTTAGAACTTCATCATCGAAATTCATGTCGTTGAAGACATGCACGTTGTCGCTTGCCATATTTGCTCCCGGTTATTTCTGTGGTGAAGGCCGACGACTGCACCAGGGTGTGCAGCGGCAGGTGCGCCGCGCCGCAGGCATTCCGCATAATATAAGCACGCGCCGTTCGGCCGCAACGCATGTCACGCGAAGTCGCGCGCGCGGGCCTGAAATTCCCTCGCATCTGTGGCTTCAGCGCCCCGGCGGCGCGGGGACGACGCGGCGCGCTGACGTCCGAGCGGCGGTGTCGGCCGATGGGCGTATGTTCCGCCTCATTTTGAGACAAACAGCTAGTGCTGGAGCTGGGGCGTGTGGGCCGCTCCCGACCGAATCAGGGCACAGCGTGCTATGGCGCCGTCAACATGTTCGGCGATGGCGATCCAAGGAGCTCGGAGCTGCCTGCTCCGGGGAGCGGCGGTGCAGGGCAGCTCGCGGGCCTCAGCACTCCCTGGGACGCGTCTTGGACGGCAGAGCGGGTCATCTCACACCTCGAGCCCCTGGTGCTGGAGCGTCGCCGCGCCCGTATTGCCGAGGTCATTGCAAGTCGTCTGGGGAGCGTCACGCTGCTGCTCGACGAGCTGGCTGATCCCCACAATCGGGCGGCCATCGTCCGCTCGTGTGACGCCTTTGGCGTCCAAGAGCTGCATGCTTTGCAGCCCGCGGGTCAGTTCGCCGTGCATCACGGTGTCGCTGCTGGAACGGAGCGCTGGGTCGACATCAACCCCCATGGCGGCCCGGGTGAGGCCGTCGAGCACCTCCGCAGCCGGGGTTTCGAGCTCATCGGCACCCACCCGCAGGGGCAGCTCGTGCCCGATGACCTGGCGGGCCTGCCGCGCATTGCCCTCATTTTAGGTAACGAGCATCGGGGGATCGATGCAGTCTTTGCCGGCGCTGCACGTCGCAGCGTGAGGATCCCCATGCGAGGTTTTGTCGAGAGCCTGAACGTGAGCGTATCCGCCGCTGTCTTGTTGGCGGCCGCGACCCGGGGCCGAAAGGGAGATCTAGAGCCGCTCGCCCGTCGGCATCTGTACGCGCGTGCGCTTTTCTGCTCGGTGCCTCGCGCGGCATCCGTCCTCGACGCGTTCAACTCCCGATAGCTGGCTCGGCGTCTGCCTGGTATGCGACTTTGCTCGAGCCGCTTCGCCGTGCGTCAACGGCCCAGCATCCGGACCCCGTGTGTGTTTCGCGATTGCGCGAAAGCATCGAAACTACAGAAACGGGGACCCCCAGGAGAGGTCATCGCTGGCAATGGCCGCTATAGGGCTCGACACCCGCTTTGAAGATGGGCTACCAAGTCGGCTCCCGGCTCAAACCTGGGCAGCGACTGGGAAGTTTTCCGCTTAATAACGAGGTGATATGGCAGGCAGCGTAGTGGGGGCGGGGCTCATCGTCGAAGGCGAGTTCACGAGTGACGAAGAGGTGATCGTCGACGGAACCGTCCGCGGCACTCTCACCACGGGCGAAGCCATATCGGTCGGAGGCGAAGGCGTGGTCGAGGCCGATCTGCAGGCTTCCTCGGTGACGGTAGCAGGGCAAGTGACCGGCAATGTCAATGCCAGTGCCCGGGTGGACATTCAGGCCGGGGGGCGCCTCATCGGGGACGTGAAGGCAAGCCGCCTGACCATCGCCGACGGGGCATCCTTCCGCGGCAATGTCGACATGGATGTATGAGAACAAGCATGGCGTACGCATCAGTCATTGGTAGCTCCGCGGTCATCCGCGGCAATGTACGAGGAGACAGCTCTCTCGAGATTCTTGGTCGGGTGGAAGGGGACGTGGGCGTCACCGGTGATCTCGCGCTCGGTCGCGAGGCGGTCGTGCTCGGCGCCATATCGGGTGCTCGCATCTTGATCGGTGGTTCCGTGCAAGGGGACGTGACCGGGACCGAAGCCGTTCTGATTGCCGAGACGGGTCGTGTGGTTGGCGATTTGTCAGCTCCGCGGATCGGGATGAGCGAAGGGGCCATGGTGCGAGGCAGCGTGCGGACCGACGGAAACACTGGGGCCCCCGCGAGTCCGCGCGGCTCCGCGCAGCGCGAGCGTGCGGCGGAAGTCAGGCCCGCTGCGGCGCCCGCCGAGCGCAGTGCCTCCGAGCGCAGTGCCCCCGAGCGCAATGCCCCCGAGCGCAATCCCTCCGAGCGCAATGCCCCGCGCGCGCAAGTCCATCAGGCCTCCGCGCAGCGCCCTGCCAGCTCTGCGGCTGGGGTTCAGATGGCTGCGTCGCCCAAGCCTGCGTTCAAGAAACAGCCACCCCCCCCGGTCATCACTGCGCCGAGGCCGGGTGCCCGCGCTCGCAAGAAGCTGTCGAGGCGCTGACCGCTGCAATTCAAGGGCGGCCTCGAGGGCAGCGTTGCCTAAGCTCGGCTGCGTTGCCGCAGGCTTCTCGCGCTCTGGCCTGCGACTGCGGCGTACACCCGCGCACTTACTTCACAGCATCTGATTGAGCCGGGGGGTTGCGCCGGCTACCGTTCAGGGTGGGAAATCGAGCGGGTTGGGTACTGGGGATGATTGGGCTCGGCTGGGCACCCCCCGCGGCTGCCGCCGAGCCAGCGCCTTCGGGGCCGACTGAGCTGGAGCTCGAGGCGTGGCTTTCGGCCGATCCGGCAGAGCCTGACGCGGCTGTGTCGAGCGCCGAGCTCGAACCTCCCCCGCCCGCACCCCGCAAACGCGGTTTGGTCGTCGAAGGTAGTGCTGGCGCCCTCGGCCATGTCGGCGACATGCGACATGTGTCACCCATCTCGCCTTGGTTTCGGTTGCAGCTGGGTTATGAGCTCTTCGATTGGCTGATGTTGCTCGGGGCGGGTGATGTCGCGCTATCCAGCACGGCTTTTGCCAGAAGCCCACCGGACAAACGCAGCTACGCTCTATTCGGCGTGGGTGCCGGTGTGCGGCTCGCCTGGCAGCCGCTCACGGCGCTGGGTTTCTATTTGCAGGGCGAGGCCGGGCTTTCCAGCGTGGACCAGGACGTGCTCGCAACCTATGGCTACCCGGACGCGGATCGGATCCGGCCCTTCTTTGGTGGCATGCTCGGCATCGAGTGGTTTCAGATTAGCCCGCGCTATGCGCTTTCGCTTTACGGTGGCGCGCGCGACTATGTTCAAAATTTCGAACGCACAAATGGCGAGAAGCCGCCCCTCGTATGGGTCTCCGCTTTGGCGATTCGCTACACGCTCTGATCCGTTCGGCCTGAGCCGCAGCGCATGCGACCCCAGCCCCGTCGGGCGCCGGATGTAGGCAACTAGAAGACGTGAATCGTGCCGCGGAGAGACGAGCACGGCCCGCCGTCCCCTGGCATCGTTTCATTCGCTGGCAAACAGAAGGCAGCGTGCCGATGCGCAAAAATTTCAGCGAAAATACCGCTGCTTAAGCACCTAGGCCGCGATGCTAGCCTGTCCGATCGGTGGGCCGACATTTGACATTGGCCGGTCCGAACTTAGGTTGTCTGTTCAGGAGGACCAAGGACATGCAGATGCTAGGCCCACGCTCAGTCCCAGACCACTCCGACGCCACTTTGCCCTTGGCGTTTCCCATGGCGCGCTGGCTGAGCTTTGACGTTGAAGAGCGCTCACGCTTCAATCGCGCGCAGCTCGTTCTCGACGCCATGGAGGTTACGGCCCCACGTACGGTGGGTGCGCTTGCACGTGACACGGGTTTGGAGCACCACGACCTGGGCGAAGCTTTGGCTTTGCTTGAAGACCTTGCCCTCGTAGAGTTTGACGATGAAGAAGGGCGCGAGCTTTCCGTTGCCCTTGTGGCGACACCAGAAGAGCATATTGGCGTTCGATTTCCCGACGGACGTGTGCGTTGGATCTTCATTTCTCGCCCCGTCGTAGAGCCAGATCTTGCCATCGAAGAGCTCAACTAGGCAAGCGCTCCACTGAGCAGCGCTGTGTCTAGCGAGGGAGGGCATCGTCTAGGGAAGGTCTAGCGGAAGCGAGGAGGCAGGCGGTCGGATCCAAGCGGATCGCCGCCTGTTTCTCTCTTTTCGCGATGCCCAATCGTTGGCTAGGTGACAGGCTTGGAACCTACAGAGCTTCCAGCTCAGTGCTCTCGGCTTCGATGGCTTCCCATTGCGCGATCAATACCTCGACCTGTGCTGCGAGCGCTATTTCCTCCTTACGCAGCAGCTCCAGCTCGGCGGGTGTCTTGGTCTCGTAAAACCCAGGCGAAGCGTAGGCGGCTTGAATCTCTTTCTGGCGCCGCTCGGCGACGTCGATGGACGCTTCCAAGTCAGACCGCAGTTTTGGCAGCAGCTTCTTTCGATTGCGTAACCTCTTTTGCTCCTCCCACGAGGCAGTCAGCTCCAGGCTGGGTTCCGTGAGCTCCACTTCAGCGCGCCGTTGAGCTTTTGATTGCTGTGCCGCTCGCGCCACGGCCTCGCGGTCGAGGTGGTCGACGCCAAAGTGCTGAATGTATTCGTCGTAGCCCCCGGGAAACTCTCGCAAGCCGTCAAACGTCACTTCGATGATGCGGCTGCAAAGACGCGATACGAACCAGCGATTGTGAGACACCAGGATGAGAGTGCCTGCATAACTCTCCAGGGCAGAGGCAAGTGCGTCGATGGCTTCAAAGTCGAGGTGGTTGGTGGGTTCGTCGAGCAAGAGCACATTGGGTTGTTCGACGCACAAGCGGCCAAACAATAGCCGGGCGGCTTCGCCGCCGGACAAAGCCCCCACTGGCTTTTCGACATCCTCGCCTGAGAACAACACGCGCCCGAGTTGTGAACGCACGAAGCCAGTCGATTCCAGCGGGCAGGTCTGCCAGAGAAAGTCCAGGGCAGTTTGCTGGGGCTCACGCAGTAGCTCGGTGTGATCTTGTGGGAAGTAGCCGATATGTGCTTCGTGGCCCCATTTTACCGTCCCCGCATCAGGTGACTGCCGGCCCGCTAAAAGCCGGAGCAAGGTGCTTTTACCCGCCCCATTGACACCGATGACGCCCAGGCGGTCTCCACGCCTCACGTTGAAAGAAACCCCCATCAGAACGCGCTTGTCACCGTAGGCCTTGGCGAGGCCCGAGGTCTCGAGCACATCCCGTCCACTAGGGCGGGCGATAGCAAAGCTGAAGTGCGGTGACCGACGTGAGCTCGGCTTCAGCTCCTCGATTTCGATTTTTTCTATCTGCTTCATGCGGCTTTGAGCTTGCCGAGCTTTGCTGGCTTTGGCCTTGAAACGCTCGACGAAGGCCTTCTTCTCCGCCAAGATCTTTTCTGCGCGGGCGATCTCCTTCGCCTTCTGTTCCAATACGGCCTGGCGCTGCACGAGGAAGGCCCCGTAGTTGCCCGTGTAGCTCTGGATGGTTTGATAGTCGACGTCGAGCACGTGTGTAGACACCCGGTCGAGAAACTCGTGGTCATGGGAGACCACCACCAGACAGCCTGGGTACTCCCGGAGGAACCCTTCCAACCAACGAATGCTGATGATGTCCAGGTGGTTCGTGGGCTCGTCCAAGAGCAGCACATCGGGTAACCCCACCAGGACCTGTCCCAAGAGCACCCGTAGCTTGTAGCCCCCTGACAGCGTACCGAGCGCCTGCTTCTGAATTTCCGTGGCGATGCCGAGGCCGCTCAGGATTCGGCTGGCGCGTGCCTCCAGCGCATAACCGTTTCGCTGCGTCACGAGCTCGCCCAGCTCGCTTTGCCGTTTCATGTCGGGCAGATCTTGATGGGCGAGGCGATCCAGCTCCGCGAGAGCCTCGAACGTTTCCCGGTCGCCCTGCATCGCCACGTCGATGATGCGCGCCGAGTCGTCCACGAACCGATCCTGTCGGAGCACCCCCAGCCGTGCTTGCTTGAGGATGCTGATGGATCCCGCGGAGGCGGTATCGTCCCCGCTCAGCATTCTCAAGAAAGTGCTCTTGCCCGATCCGTTGGCGCCCACGACGCCGTACCGGCAGCCTGGGTTCAGCTGCAACGTGACGCTTTCGAATAGGGTTCGGCCGCCAAACCCCTTCGCGACGCCCGACACGGTGATCATTGGAGGCCATTTGTCCGCGCGGCACTCGCCCGTCAACGAAAACTACTCGCGGGCACAAAAAGCATCGGGGTCCGACCCCGCGTGAGGGGGAGGGCGGACCCCGATTCGGCAACTCACCCGGATTGGAGTGAGGTGCTGGGCCTGTCAGACCAGCTTGGACGTGGCGGGTGAGAAGGCTCGATGCGGCGTCGTGGCGGGCTGCAGGTTGCGGTGCCCTTCGTCTCCGAGCAGGCTGACACGGTCGCCGAGCCAGGCGTCGACCGATAGCGGACCTGCACCGACGCCCAAGTAGACGATGAGCAACATCAGCACGAGCGCCGAGAACTCCAATGACTGACCCGCAGTCAGCAGGCTATCGGTCGAGTGCACCATGAACACGGCCCCGAACAGCACGGGCAGCTGAACCACCGCTGCCAGCCGTGTCGCGAGGCCCACGGCCAAAAGGACACCACCCCCCAGGTGGGCAATGGCCACATAGTGCGCGATGGCATAGGGCACGAACCAACTGTCGCTCGAGCTCAAATAACCCAGGACCAACTCGGGCCGCGACACGAAGAGCACGCCGCGCACGAACAGCCCAATGCCCAGGTACGCGCGCACCAAGTCGAAACCCAAAGTTGGGCCCGGTCGCACGAGCTGTGGGAGGCGGTTGGCCCAAGCTTTCAACTCTGTCATGTGTGGCTCCTTGTGATGTGCATTGGCTGGCTCGAGGGTTCGCAGCGTTGGACATCGCAGCTTGGACAAGGCCTGCGAGTGAAGCGCGGCGGGAGGGTTCATTCGATATCCGCGAGCGAACACATATGGTGAGCTGAAGCGCATGATTCTGCAATCGCAGGGGTCATTTCGCCCCTTAAATGTCCTCAGGCGACGGGTCCGCTAAAATGTTCTGGTGTGGCTCGACATGACCCCGTCACAGCCCGCTACAGCTGTCCCCCGACGCGACGGTGTAGTGCGCTGAACCACCCCCTCATCAGGCGGACCGAGCGGGGCGCTTGCGCCTGCTTTTGCGGGGCCGGTGGCGGCAACGATAAAATCCATCGTCGCCGCATCGATATCCGAGTGCGCGGGCCAGCGGTGGCAGCTGCTCCAGACCACACCCCAGCCATCGCGCCAGCTTGTCAGGCAGCTCGAACGGGCCTTTCCCGGCGCGCTGCCACAGCTCCGTGCACACCCGGTCCGCCACGTCCACGCGAATGGCGCGGCCGCCCAGGACTACAAAACCCACTTGGGTCAGCCACTCCGTGTCCAGCTCCTTGGGCATTTGAAAAGACGCGCGGCTCATCAGGCCTGGCAGCCCCACGACTGCGCGCGGCGTGAACGTTCGACAGAGCGCCAACCGCGCAAGTCGTTGCGCTGGCTGCAGTGACTGCGCCGAGTAGATCACTTCCCGCCGCACTCTTATCCCGAGCTGGGCCAGCGACTCTCGATCACTCGGTAGCAAAGCGGAGCGCTGCTGCGCCGCTGGCTGCCCCGGCATGGAACCGAGGTTCTGTTCGAGTTGGTATAGCAGCCCACGCGCTGCGGGGGACCAAGGCGGGTCGGGAGCATGGCGCAGCGGACCCACGATGTCTTCTACGAGGTCACGCGACCACGCCAAGAGGCGCCGTGACAACCGAAGTTGTTGCCCACTACTGAGCCCTGTCAGGGTCAGCTTGAATTCGGGTCTGAGCAAGCTCGTTCCGGCTGCGAGGTGCCCCAAGCAGCGCTCTCTATCGAAGACTTGGCCCGCCTCATCCACTCGAAAACGCTGGTGTGGTGCGGCGACCAGATCTTCCACCCAGCGTTCGATCGAGGGCCCCTGCGACGTTTCGAACAGTTGTTCACGCAGCTTCTCGAGCGCGCGGAACGGACTATCGCCATTGGCCTCCAACCGGCCTGCCTCGGCTGCGCATGGCCGGCGCACCCGCAGGTCTACGGAGTGGCGCCGCCGCGCCACGAAGCGTTCCACGAGTCGATCGTGTAGAGCGTCGCTCAAACGATCTTCCAGATCCCGAGTCCGCTCCGTAAAGTGCTCGACGTTCGGGAGCCAGGTGCCATGGTTGCTAATGTAGGTCCAGGTCCGAACCGACGCGATGCGCGACGTGAGTGCGTCGATGTCGCCCGAGACATCATCGAGCGGTTTGATGGAAGCGGCGAGCCAGTCTGGATCGATGCCGCCACTCGGCCCGCTGAGCTGGAGGAAGATCTGCTTGACCAGCTCGGCATGCAGCTCCGGAACCCGCTGACGATAGTCGGGGATTTGACATGCCTGCCACAACAGCTGCACGGCAGCGCTGCCGCGAGCGCGCCGACGCACTTCGCTATCGGTTTCGACGCGCTCGAGAGCGTCGAGGTCCGTTGCCTGAGCCAGGCGCTTGAAGTATTTTCGAGGCGGCTGCAGCCGTAGTGACTCCAGTAGTGCGGCGATGCTGTCCAGGCACAGGTCGCTGTTGCGCCAGGTCAGTTGCTGCACGCTTTCGAACCGGTGCTCTTCGATGCAGCGCTTCAGGCCGTCGTTTAGGGCTGGCAGCGGAGCGAGCGTTCCGAACGTGCCGTTTTGCAGGTGGCGCCCAGCTCGCCCGGCGATCTGCGCCAGCTCAGCAGGCAAGAGGAAACGTTCGTCACGCCCGTCGAACTTGCGCAGACCCGCGAACGCGACGTGCCGGATCCCAAGGTTGAGGCCCATGCCAATGGCGTCGGTGGCGACGAGATAGTCCACCTCTTTCGCCTCGTACAAGGCGACCTGCGCGTTGCGCGCGCGCGGTGATAGCGCTCCCAGAACCACGGCAGCGCCGCCTTTGCGTTGCCGAAGGCGCTCGGCCAAACGGTAGACTTCGGGCACGCTGAACGCAACTAGCGCGGTCTGCACAGGTAACGCCTCGAGTCGAGACTGGCCTCGCGCGGCCAGCGTCGACAAACGAGGTTGGCTTTGAATGCTGGCGGTTGGGATCAGTGCAAGGATGAGAGGCCGCACGGTATCTGCACCCAAAAACCAGGTCTCAACGCGGCCTCTCGCGTGCAGTAGCCGGTCGGTGAAGACATGTCCTCGCCGGGGGTGGGCCGCCAGCTGAATCTCGTCCACGGCGAGAAAGTCTACCTCCTGTGTCATCGGCATGGCCTCGACCGTGCAGATCCAGTAGCGAGCGCGTCGCCCAACACGTTTTTCCTCCCCCGTGACGAGCGCCACCGCTTGTTCGCCGATCTCCCGAGTGAGCCGGTCGTAGACTTCTCGCGCTAGCAGGCGGAGAGGCAACCCGAGCATGCCGCTCGGGTGTTCCAGCATGCGCGTGATGGCACGATGCGTCTTGCCGGTGTTGGTCGGCCCCAGCACGGCCACGAGGTTCGAATGAGGCCTTGCGGCCTGAGCCCGCATCGTTCGAGCAGCATACGCTAGCGCGCGCGGGGGGCCAGGCCCATTCTGCCCATGCTCACGCCTGGACCTCAGCTCCAGGCCCTAGCGGCTACCAGAGCTGGTGCACTTTGGGCTTGATCTGGTCAGTGTAGATTTGCCGCACCTTACGCATCACGTCTAGGCTCAGCTCATCCAGCTCGGCCGCGGCCAGATTGTCTTCGACTTGTGACGCACGGCGAACCCCCGGGATGGCGCAGGTCACTGCTTCTTCCATCAGAACCCAACGCAGCGCCCATTGGGCCAATGTGGCGCCGCGCGGTACGAGCGGGCGCAGGGCGTCGACCGCCGCTAGGCCCAAATCATAGTCGATGCCGGAGAAGGTCTCACCCCGATCGAATGCCTCCCCGTGACGGTTGAAGCTCCGATGGTCATCTGACTCGAACTTTTGCTTCTGGGTCAGCTTGCCGGTGAGCAAGCCCGACGCCAGTGGCACGCGCGCCAGAATACCGACCTTGCGACGCAGGCATTCCTTGAACAACAACTCTGCCGGGCGCTGGCGGAACATGTTGAAGATGACCTGTATCGACTGGACGTTAGGGTACTCGAGTGCCTTGAGCCCTTCTTCGACCCTCTCCACGCTGACCCCGTAGTGGCGTAACTTGCCCGCTCGCACCAGGTCGTCGAGCGCAGCAAAGGTCTCCGGCTGATAATACACGCCCGTGGGTGGGCAGTGCAGCTGCAACAGGTCGAGGCTTTGCGCTTGTAGGTTTTGAAGGCTGCGCTCGACGAAGCGCGTGAGGTTTGCCGTGTTGTAGCCGGCGGCGTCGTGCGGGTTGAGCCGACGCCCCGCCTTGGTGGCGACGTAGAAGGGCTCGCTGCGTTCTTTCCTCAGCCGTGCAATCAGGCGTTCGCTGTGGCCGTCCCCGTACACGTCCGCCGTGTCGAAGAAGTTGACGCCCAGGTCGAGGGCGCGGTGAAGCGCGCCGAGGCTTTCCTCGTCGTTGACCTTGCCCCAGGAGCCGCCGATGGCCCAGCACCCCACGCTGATCACCGAAACGTCAAAGCCCGTTCGTCCCAGAGCTCGGTAGTGCATGCTCGCAGCCTACAGCGTCGCCCCGCCAAGTCCAAGCGTCGTCGCGCCGGGCGGCTTTGCCAAACGGCCGGTGTGGTTCGAGCCGCGCACCTCGCTTGCGCCGGGCTCTAGGGGACGCTACTTAGCGGCCATGAGCGAGATTGAGAGGCGGACAGCGCTCTATGCCGAGCATGAAGCGCTGGGCGCTAGATTTGTGCCGTACGCGGGTTGGCGCATGCCGGTCCAATACCGTGGCGTGACCGAAGAGCACCACGCGGTGCGGCGCGCGGTGGGGCTGTTCGATGTATCACACATGGGTCGCCTCCTGCTCGAGGGCAAGGAAGCCGTTGATGTCGTGGATGGCGCGATCACCAATGATCTGCAGCGGCTCGCGCCAGGCCAGGCACTCTACACGTGCTGTTGCGACGAGAGTGGGGGTATTCTAGACGACCTGATCGTGTACCGGCTCGGGGTTGAGCTCGACACCAATCGCGCGGCCAACAAGGTGCTGGTCGTGTGCAACGCGTCTAATCGCGCCAAAATATCCAACCATATTGCCGTTCTGGCGCGCGGGCGCTGTGACTACAGCGACATCAGCGATCAGACCTGCCTGATTGCCGTGCAAGGCCCCCGCGCGCTAGCTCTGGTGGCGGCCCTTGGCACCTCCTCGAGCCTGCCCGCGGACGTGCCACCGTTTCATGTTCGGGATACGCGGCTGATGGGGCTCTCTTGCTCGATCGCGCGCACCGGCTACACCGGTGAGGACGGCGTAGAGGTCGTGTGTGACGTCGAGCATGCACCGGCACTGTGGCGGGGCCTCGTCGAAACAGGTGCTGGCTTCGGTGTTCAAGCCGTCGGGCTAGCGGCGCGAGACACGCTGAGGTTGGAGGCGCGCTTGGCGCTTTACGGTAACGAAATTGACGGCAGCACCAATCCCTTCGAGGCCGGCCTGGGCTGGACGGTGAAGCTGAACGCCCGCGACTTCATCGGTCGGGCGGCGCTCGCTTCGGCCAAGCAAAGGGGCCTCACACGTCAATTGGTAGGGTTCGAGATGGTGGGGCGGGGCATTGCCCGGCACGGCTACGGCATCTCGAGCCCAACCGGGGAAAGCCTGGGAATTTGCACGTCGGGGGCTCCGTCACCGACGCTGGGGACCAACATTGGTTTGGGCTACGTGCCCCCTCAGCATGCCGCCGTCGGCAGCGATCTCAGCATCGACTGTCGCGGGAGACCCGTGGCGGCGCGTATCGTCAAGACACCGTTCTACCGCCGCAACGGCTAGGGCCTCGATTCCATTGAATCGATGGCACAAATGAAAATTGAGGTAGCCGATTCAGACCTGCGGTAAGGCGGGGTATTTCGACGCCCTCGCCAACCGGGGCGGCGAAATACCCATCGCTTCAATGGAATCGGCGCACTAGAGAGAGGAAGTAGTATGAGCCAACCGAGTGACGTGAAAGACGACCGCCGTTACACCAAGGACCACGAGTGGGCTCTGATGAAGGACGGTGAGCTACTCATCGGCATTACCGCGTTTGCCGTGGATCAGCTGGGTGATATCACGCTCGTGAATTGGGATGTCAAGGTAGGCGATCGCGTCGAAGGGGGACAAGGGTTTGGAACGATTGAAAGCGTGAAGACCCTCAGTGATTTGTTTGCGCCCGTCTCCGGTGCGATTACCAGGATGAATACGGAGCTCGAGACCGCCCCCGAACGAATCAACGAAGACTGTTGGGGTACCGGTTGGATGGTAGCCATCGCACCGGCGGACGCAGGGGCCGTGGCTGGTCTGATGGACGCCGCGGCCTACCGCAAGCACATTGAGAGTCTCGAGGGCTGACTGACTCTGCGAGGCTCGGGCGCTGCAGGCGCCACGGGCCGCTCTGGGATCGAGGGTACCCAGCTCACGCTGGCAGGCTGGCGCGCCGGTGGGCCGGTGGCGGCTTTTGTGGCCAGAAAAGGCGAGAGAGCGCCAAAACTCGCCCCGGGGGCAGGGCCTGGATATTCTAGGAGCCCTTGCCTACGTTAGCTCAGAAGCTTTGCCGCCGATGCATGACGGGGCTCGTGTGGATGGTGCTGGCGAGCTGCACCCCCGCTCCTCTGATCCTGAGCGGCGGAACCGTCAGGGTGAGCTTCAAGGGGGGGGAGACCTGCGGCTTTGAAAACCCGTACATTGCGGACGCCAAAGGCTGTCGGGTCATCGATACGCGTGCGCTGATGTGCCGAGGTTTTGGCGTGATCGACGGCATCCTGTTCGCCGGGGGATGTGAGGCGCCAGCGCAAGCACAGGTGATGGCAACGCGTGGCACTCTGCCGGTGGCGCCGACGCCTGCCGGCGCTGAGCCGACGGAAACTCCAACGGAGGAGGCCGCACCGCCCGAGCCCTGATACGGGCCTAGGCTTTGCGCCGTGACTCGTGCGTGAGGACTATTCCCCGGGCGAGCGCATCGGATTGGCAAACCAGTTCAGGCCGCTGTGGCGATGCACGGTGAGGCGCGCCAGATCGATGCCAATCGAGGCGAAGTACAGCCTCTGATCACCGGAACCCACCGTCGCACCCCCTAGCAAAGTTAGACCCCAGGGTGCGCCGAGCACGATGTTGCCGATGCCACCCGTCGAATTGCGCCCCCACCAACGCTGGTACACCCCGACGTCTATTCCGCCCCCAAAATCACCTTTCGCGAAACCCCGCGTCACCAGCCGCGAGAGGAAGCCGAGATCGGTGCCGGCGCCGAAGTAGCCCTGCAGCCGAAACACCCCTCCGACCACCAGTGGGTGAGTAGCGCTGGTTCCAAGCCCGGTATCGAGCTGTAGCAGCGAGCGGGACTCGTCAGCCACGCCTTCGATGCGCGCGGCTCCCCCGCCCACATACAGCCAAGATGATGCTTGGGCGCGGGCCTCGTTCGACCAGAAGAGCCCGAACGAGAGTAGCGCCACCAGCGCTGCCCCAGCAGGGCAGCTCGAAGGTACGGTTCGGAATGCTGACATCACCCGCCTGGCTAGCATGGGCACCGTGAGCGGTCGACGCGTTTTCGAGCGCGATCGACGCCGGAGCGCCCTTAGCTGCCGCCGGAGCGCCGGCTGGCGTGGCGCAAGACGTTTTCGATCTCTTCTGCCGTGAGCGGCCCCTGGTGACGCCACACTTCGCGACCGTCACGATCCAGGACCACCAAAGTTGGGACACTGGCGATCTGTCCGAAGGCACCGTGCCCCTGTTGCGTGGCAAAATCCGCCATCACGACCGGGAAGGGCAGCGCCAGAGATTCGCGGTACGCCGGCAGCAGCTCGGCATACAGCGGAGGCTCGATGACGATGGCCGCCGCGTTGGCACGCGGCACAAACCGGGCAATCACCTCGCCCAAGCGCAAAAGGACCAGCTGCGAGGCCACGTCATAGGTCGTGACGAAGGCGAGGACCGTGGCGCGGCCTCGGGTCGTCTCGCTGCTCACGACCTCGTCTTGGTTCGCAGGAAAGCTGAACTCGACGGGCCGCGAAGCTTGAACCCGACCCTCGGGCAGCTGGGTCGGTGGGGCTACCGCGCAAGCAGCGCCGACGACAGCCCACCAGGAAGCGAACACCAAAGCCCGCCACTCCCGAGCGTTCGCGAGCCCACGATGTGCACTGCCTAGGCCGCCCGAGCCTTCGGCGCGGCTGCCGGCGTCAGACGCCTGAGAAATTTGGCCCAAACACGTGAGCGAAGGCGCGCAGTGTTGGCGGTAGCTGCTGACGCGTGCGGTTGTGCGCAACGATGGTGAGGGCGAGCTCATCGACGACTCCCTTGAGCGGACTCGCTTCCACGACGACTCCGCCGACGCGGTCACCAGCACACACGGTAGAGCGTGTGGATACAATCGGATCATGCCGAACCCAATCAAAAGCTTCACCGACACGATAGCCACAAGCCATGACCTGGACGAAGTCCATGTACAGAGGTGAGATGAGAACGGCGACCTTCAGCTCACCGTGACCGAAACCGACCAGCGCGCGTGTGGTCTGGCGCGGGGCCGCGCCGGATTCGTCCGGCCCTAACGCGGACTGGATGCGCTGGCGGCGTGTGCAGTCGAATTCCACGGCGAGCAACGGTGCGTATACGGCGATGCGCGGAACGCCGAGCTCGATCGCATCCAAAGCCAAGCTATCAATCCAGGCGTCGCGCCCAGAGTCATCCAGTTGCTCGTACGCCAAAGCAGCGGCCTGTGCAGCCTCGGCGTCGTTCGCCAGAGCGCCGAGCCATGCGCGCCAGGCTCTGACGCTACGTGGGCACGGAGTCATGGCCGCCAGGTTATCGATCGTGCGCTTCTTGGGCAACTCGTCCGTCGGCTGAACGTGCATGAAGCAAGCCCCATAAATCATCGCGTGCTCTGTCGCAATCGGAGAAGAAGAAACCTGATCCAATCGTCTGCCGGCCGGCGTGCCTCAGGGCCAAACGCGGCCTTTTCCGGGGCCTTCTGCAGCTCAGCTGTTTTTTCTGGAAGGGTCTTTCTAAAAAGCAGCGTTGCTCGAAGAAGACTCGAGCTCGAGGAGGCTCTCTGAGCAGCGCGCCCAACCCTGACTTGTGGTAGGCTGTGATTAACTCGTGACTAAGTTTGGGATGATCAATGTGCACATGGCGTCCGAAGACATTGCGTCTGAAGACACTGGTCCACAAGACGCGGAAGAAGAGGGCGATATCCAACTGCCCGAAGCAGATCTCCCGGAGGTTGATGTGGAAGATGCCGAGGCATTGCTCGAAGACATGCCCAATTATGCCGACTTGCTGGAGGCCAACCTGCTGGAGGCCGATTTGCTCGATGATAACTTGCTCGAGCGGACCATCGAGCTCTGGGAGGTCGATAATGACCGCGGCTCAGCCACTGATGTGGGGTTGACCCTCGACCTGAACGGCCCCGAGACTTTGGACGAGCTGGTGCAAGTGGTGGATCTGGATGTCGGATCATTACTTACATTGTTGCCTGAGGAAAGCGCGCAGCTGGATCCGGACGCGCTCGGGCGCGACCTCGGACCTGCGGAGAGCCCTCTCGCCGTGGGTGCGCTGAGGGACATTCTGCTGCCCGAAGGTGCGGCCAGCGCGGAGCTCGATGGGTCGGATGAGGGGGTTTGGGACGACGAGCGCTTCCCCGCGTTCGAGGGCTTGCCCGGTGCACGCCCCGGAGCGGATGAGGAAGCCGACAATACGCCCGACGATGACGCTCAGTGAAAATAGATAGGCTCTTTAGCGAGTCTGTTTCGCGAGCGCGGCTGCGGTTTGACGATACAGTCTGCGGACTCTTTGGTCTTGCGGCGACAGGCGCAGGGCGGACGCGAGGTGGCGCTCGGCCGCGGCAACATCGCCCAGATTTCGGTTCTCGAATTGAGCCGCCTCGGTCAGCCACGAGGTGGCTTCGGGGATGGATTGAGCGCGCCCCGACAGCTCACAGGCGTCGCGAAGCCGCGCGAACGCCAGCGAAGCGCCTCGCAAATCACCGAGGGATGCTCGCCAGCGGCCTTCGAGCGCCAGTGCCTCCAGGCTTCTTGCACTCGAGGCGGGGACCTGAGCCACGCGGGCAATGGCTTGTGGCTGATCGCCGCATTCATTGGCGAGCAGCTTAGCGAGCTCCACGAGCGCATCGGCACAGATGCTGTCTTGCGCTTCGGCTAGCTCGATGGCCCGCTCGAGCAAGGCCATCGCACGCCGTGAACGTCCCAAGCCGAGCATCGCGCGCGCCAGACCAAAGCTGGCATCGGGGTCATCCGGCAGGTAGCGCAGCGCACGTTCGAATAGCCGCCCCGCAGAGCGCACAAACCCACGGGCTACCAGCTGGTTCGCCGCGCGGCGCAGTACTTCGTGTCGACCCCGCGCGCCCGCCTCGGCGGCTTCCAGGCTTTCGGCGTCCGCGAGCGCTCCCTGCTCGTCGCCCCATTCCACCCTGGCGTCGAAGCGAGCCCAGCGCACGCTCGCGACCCCCGGCGCGCTGGCGACCGCGCGGTCCAGCGCATCCCGGCGTTCCTCCGGGCCCGTGCTGAGCTCGGCAAGCCGTTGCCACAAGCCTGCCGCCAGCGGCGCATACACTTCGCTCGCTGCCGCGTTCATCACGGCTTGACGGGCGCCACGTGTATCACCGACCCGCGCGAGCAATACAGCTCCCGTCAGCCCGAACTGCGTCGCAGGCATGCAATCCACGAGCATGCCCAGCGCTGCCTCCGCCCGATCGGCATGTTCGGCATCAATCTGTGCCACGAGCGCCACCAGCTCCGGGTGGCGCGGAGCCTGTTCGAGAGCCACTAGGTAGCGCTCTCGCGCCAAGCTGATGTCGCCACGGGCCAGGGCATCATCGGCGTCCGCACACAGGCGAGCGAGCTCGAAGACACGCACCACGTCTGCCGACAGGGCGGGTAGCTGTGCACCCTCACACAGCCGCAGCCGCAGGCCCTCGGCATCCACGTCCAGAGACTCGATGCTCGTGGCGCCCCCGTCGGGCGCACGTGCCCCGAGCGACGGAGCGAGCTGGCGGCACAAGCGCCGCCCCAGATCCGGGACGGTCAGCACGCGGCCGTGGCGCTCGGCCAGCCCAGCAAACAGCGTGTCTGCTACGCGCAGGGCCTGAGACAATGGCACGCTCATGCGGCCGACGCCGCGCGCGTGGCTGACCACCCAGCGTGCATCCTGTCCACTCGGGGCCCATTGCAGGTCGAAAGCCAGGGCGCCGAGCTCACCCACCAGCCCAATACCCACGCCGTCGGTCAAGGGCCAGAGCGTGGGCGCCGCGCTGGCTTTCCCGATGGCGTCACGCAGGCGGGGACGCGCGTAGGCCATCAAGCTCGCGAAGCTGGCCCGGAGGCTCAGGTGGGTGAGCTCACCCCGGCGATGGCGGAACACGTCGACGCCTCCCGATAGGTCGACGGGAAAGCGCAGATTCGGCAAGGTCCAGGCAAGATCGTCGATGACCAGCGGGTCGAGGGGGATCTCCTCGTAGATTTCAAGTCCGAGCGCGCCGCCTGCCACCGTCAGGCGCAAGGGCACGCTTTGCCGCACACCCGTTTCGGGAGCTGCCTTCGGCTGCCGAGAAGCGCGTTTTCTAGGCGGTGGGCCCACTTCGGCCAGCCTAGCAGCCAGCCGACAATGGGGCGAAACGATCTGCGGCTTCCGTCGCGCTGGCCGGGGGTAGCGCTTCATCAGGCCCGCTTCGGGAAGAGGGTGCGTCGCTCCTCGGGGACAATTGCCGCTCCTACGGGCAAATCGATGAGGGGCCCGAGCTCCACGGTGAAGGTGGCACCACGCCCCGACTCGCTCTCCACCGCGATCGAAAAGCCATGGTCGTCAGCGATTCGCTTGACCACCGCCAGCCCGACCCCGGTCCCCTGTGCACGTGTGGTGAAGAAGGCATCAAAGATGCGCTCTTTGGCTTCCTCGCTCAGCCCAACCCCATGGTCCTCTACACACAGCTCGGCGTACTTGGCGTCGTTCGCCTCGGCTCTCACCGCCACTGTCACCTCGCTGCCTGCGCCGCTCGCCTGGACGGCGTTCCGAACCAAGTTCCAGATCAACTGCCTGAGCTGGGCCGAGTCTGCGCAGATCAGGGCTCGCTCGAGGCCAGCATAAGTGACGTTGACATCGGAGACGGCCCGACCCGACTGAGCCGACAGCAGAACCACTTCTCGGGCCGTCGCGGCCGCATCGACACAGGCCAGCTGCGGCCGCTGCGGCCGCGCCAAGTTCATCATGTCCGTGACCAAGTCGTTGAGGCGGCTTGCCTCCCGGGCGATGATGGCGCACAGGCGCTGCTCCTCTCGGTTGAGCGCATGGCTGACGCGAAGCAGCTGGATGGAGCCGGAGATGGAGCCGAGAGGATTGCGGATTTCGTGAGCCAGCGCGGCGGAGACGCGTCCGAGAGCCGCCAGCCGTTCCGCGTGATCGGCGCGTTCTTCGGCCAGGGCGAGCTGCCCGCCGGTGACCCGCAAACGCTCCGCCAGGCTGCCCGACAGCACCGTCACGACGAGCATGGCCAGTAGGTTGACCACTCCCGCGTACACCCATTCATCGGACTCTGCGTGATAGAGGTACGCCGGTTGATCCGGAGGGGGAGGGATGATGCCGCTCTCGAGCCCGACGAGCAACGCGCCGAAGCAGGTGACGCCCACGCTGAACGCCAGCACCGCTCCGCGGAACCCAGTGAGCATGGCCCCGGCCAGACAGCTCAGCCCGTACAGCGACGTGGCTCCGCTGGAAGGTCCACCCGACAGGTAGACGATCATCGTCCACAGCATCGGGTCGACGACGAGCTGCAGCACCACCAGGCGCTGCATGTGGCGGCCGTTGCGCAGCAGCGCCGCGTACAGCGCGGTCACCGCGAACGCCAGCGCGAGAGTCCCGAGCGCCGTCTGGACCGTAAAGGTCGCCCAGGCGAGCTGGCTCTTGAAGTTCAATAGACCCAAGAGCCCCAATAGGAGCGATAGCAGGATCAGCCGGAAGCCAGTGGCCCAGGCCAGGCGTCGGGCGAGCGGTGCAGCGGCCGGGAGCGGCGGCGTCGCCGAGTCCATGACCAAAGTCAGTCGCCTTTGATGTTGCCTGCCAGCTCGAAGATGGGCAGATACATCGACACCAGCACGACGCCGACCATGCCACCGATGCCGACCATCATGATGGGTTCGAGCATGCTGGTCATGGATGCGACGGCCACGTCGGTTTCTTCCTCGTAGAAGTCAGCGATCTTGTTGAGCATCTGATCGAGCGCACCGGTCTGCTCGCCCACGCCGATCATCTGCACGACCATTTCCGGGAACACCTTGGCCTCCGTGAGCGGCTCCGCCATGTTCTGACCCTCGCTGATCCGTTGACGGACATGCATGATGCCCTCTTCGATCGCGACGTTGCCAGCAGTCTTGGCGCAGATCTCCAGGGCATCCAGGATGGGAACGCCGGACTGGAGCAGGGTCCCCAGGGTACGCGTGAAGCGGGCCACGGAGATCTTCGAGAGCACGTTGCCCATGATCGGCAGCTTGAGCAGGGTTTTGTGGAAGATGCGCTTGCCCTTCGGCTTGCGCAAAATGTACGTCGCGGCCACGCTGAAGGCGATGACGCCGACGACGGTAACGGGCAGGAAGGTGATGAACCCGTGCGAAAGGGCGACCATGAACCGGGTCAGGACGGGCAGGTTGTCCGCACCGCCGCCGAATTCGGCGAACATGCCTTCGAACGCGGGGATCACGAACGTCAACATCACAGCCATGACGCCAATTGCGATCACGAACACGATGGTGGGATAGCTGAGCGCACCCTTGACCTGGCGGACGAGCTTCTGGCGTTTCTCCAGGTAGATGGACAGCCGGGACAGGATGCTGTCCAAGATGCCGCCGGCCTCGCCGGCTTGAATCAGGTTCACGAACAGCTCGTCGAACACCTTCGGGTGTTTGCGTAAGGCGTCGCTGAACGTAGAGCCTCCCTCGACCGAAAGTTTGATCTCCTTGAGTATGTTGGCGAAGGCCGGCTTGGGTTGCTGGTTGGCCAGGATGTCCAGGCACTGGACCAGCGGAAGGCCGGCGTCGATCATGGTCGCGAACAAGCGCGTGAAAGTGACCAGGTCTTTGGTGTCGACCCCCGTCCCGATCTGGAGGTTGATCGAGAGGGGCTTCTTCTTGACCTTGACCGGGTTGAGGTTCTGCTTTTTTAGGCGTGTGTTGACCGCATCGATGTTCTCGGCAACCATTACGCCGGCGCGCAGCTCCCCCGTGCGCCCGCGAGCCTCCCAGGAAAACTCAGCCATTGGTCACTTGATCCACGACGAAATCGGCGAAGTCCTTAAGCGTGGGGTGGTTTTCAGCGGTGCCGCCCCCGGCGCCAGCGCATTTGTGGCTGCCTTCCACGAGGGCCAATGGCTCACCGCCATCGGGGTCGCTGGTGCGCTTTCGAGCCAGGATGCCACACCCGTAAGGCCCGAAACCATTTACGATCTGGCCTCGTTGACCAAGCCGGTCGTGGCCTGCGCCGCTGCCCGTCTCTGCCGTCAGCGGGCGCTCGACTGGGCCACCCCCCTCGGCACGGTGCTGCGCGCCGCCCAGGGAACGGCCAGCGAGAATACGGCGCTGGAGTTTCTGGCGGCTCACCGCGCAGGGTTGGAAGCACACCTGACGCTCACCGAGCGGGTCGACGGATTGGCAGGCAACGTGGGCGGTTGGATGATGCGCTGTGCCAATGCCCGCAGGGCCGATTGTAGTGGCGGAGTGCCTGGTGCAGGTTTCGCTCCGGTCTACAGCGACCTCGGCTACATCCTGCTCGGCGGCGCGCTCGAGTCGGTCGTGAGCTTTGGGCTCGATCCGCTCGTTCAGCGCGAAGTTTGCGTCCCGCTGTCGCTCCAACTGGGGTCTGCCGCCTATTGGGCGACGCAGCTCGGAAGCGAGGGCTTTCGGCAACGGGTAGCGCCTTCGGAGGTCGTACCCGAACGGGGCGGAGCGTTGCGGGGTGTCGTGCATGACGACAATGCCTGGGCGCTCGCCGGTTACGGCATGGCGGGCCACGCCGGTTTATTCGGGACGGCCGCGAGCGTAGGCCTGTTCGGCATGGCGGTGCTGGATGCGCTCGGGGGTCGCAGGGAGGGGTGGCTGTCCGCCAGCGAAGCCCGATTTCTGGTCCGACCTCGTCCCGGCGGGTCGCTCCGCGCCGGCTTTGATGGCAAAGCGGACAGCGGCTCTTCGGCAGGGCCACGGTTCGGAGCGCACGCCTTCGGTCACTTGGGTTTCACCGGTACCAGCCTGTGGTGCGACCCCGATGCCGAGGTTTTGGTGGCACTGCTGACCAACCGCGTTTTTCCAACTCGCGACAACATCCGGCTTCGAAGCGTCCGGCCGGACGTTCACGGGGAGCTGTTCGGTCTTGCGGCTGACCTGCGAGTTGGGCCGGAAGTACGCCAAAAACACCCAGGGTGAGCCCAGACCTCAAATCGGCTGCTCCGTGTTCTTGGCGGAAGCTGTATTTCAAGGCATAAAATGGGTGGTGATGTGGAAGCTTTGCGTGGTCGACGACGAGTCGAACCGCACCGTGGTCAAATTGGTGCGGGGCGATTACTCGGTAGGGCGCGCCGAAGACAGCACCATCCGCCTGACCGAACGTAATATCTCGCGTGCACATGCTCGCTTGTTTCGAGACGGCGACGACGAGTGGACGATCGAGGACAAGGACAGTTACACGGGCTCGTTCGTCAATGGCGAGCGGGTCGCCGGATCTCGTCCGCTCAAACACGGCGATACCATTCAGCTCGGCGACTACCGCTTGGAGCTCATGGACGAAACGCAGCAGGCGGTCGATGCCAAGGCGCTCGATGAAGCAGTGTCGGCGGCGCAATTACCGGACCGGCTCGTCGTCGTTCAGGGTCCTAACTTAGGTACGGTATTTCCGCTGCTCGAGCAAAAGCTGCTCGTTGGGCGCGGTGAAGAGTGCCAGATCGCGCTCGACGACGCTTCGGTCAGCCGCGTGCACGTGGAGGTGTTGCGCACTGAGCACGGCTTGATGATTCTCGATCAAGGTAGCTCGAACGGGCTGCGAATCAACGGCGCGGATCTACCGAGCGCCATGTTGCGCAGCGGGGACGTGGTCGAATTGGGCGACGTCCGGCTGAAATTCGTGCCAGCGGGGGTGGAGGACGTGGTGATGCAGGCGGCCCCGGTCATGGGCCGTGTCTCCGACGCGGTGCCCATGAGTCTGCCGCCCACCACCGGGCGACGTAGCACGGTGGCTTGGGTCGGGGCATTGCTCGTGGCCGGCGTCGGCATTGCGCTGGCGATGCGGCCGTCAGAAGAAACGCCAACCGCAACCAGCGTAGAGGTCGAGGCGGCTGAAGTTGCAGAGTTGTCCGAAGGCGCTGCAGCAGCGCGAGCAGCGGAGGGGCCCGGTAAGGTCCTCGACGAAGCCCGGGAGCTGGCGGCCGGCGGCAATATCGTCATGGCGCATCGCAAGCTGTCGGAGATCCCGCAGGACAGCACCCTGCGCCAAACCGATGCGTTCAGGGACATCGAGCAGCGCTGGGCGGATGAGATCTTCAAGACAGCGGACGAATCTCCGGATCCCGAGGAGAGACGTAGCCTCCTGGATAAAGTGGCCAAGACGCCTGAGGTGGATGCGGAGCGTCGGCTGAGGGCGGCGAGCGAGCTGGCCAAGCTCGGCGACGATCTAGAAGCCATGGACGTCGCAGACCTGCCGAGCGCCGACACGAGGTCCGCTCGTCCCCGAGGGAGCAAGCCCGGCACCGTGGTCATGAACGGGAAGTCCAGGGTCATCCACGGCACGGCTCCGCGCCGTGCTCGCGTGCAACCCGGCTCACCCGCGGTCGCCAAGACTCAGAAAGTTGGAGTCCGACCCACCGTCACGGCCCCTCCCGCCTCCGAAGGGGACGAGGGTAGCCAGACCAAAGAGGCCGCCGATCCCCCGCCGCCGCCCGCGCCCAAGCCAAAGCCGCCTCAGGAACCAGCCAAGCCCGATTCGGAGCTGATCCGCGATAGCCCCTTCTGAGGCGCCGCGCGTTCTCGTCGCTGGCCGCGGTGCAAGCCAACTCGCTCGCCCACTCCGTCCGAAGGTCGCTGGCAGCCAACCGCTGCACGCTGCTGTCGCGACCGGTTCGGGCGGTCATGACGGCGACGGTTGCGGCCGTGGTGTGCGAGATTGTGCCATTCTTTGAGCCGCTGCGGGTGCTTTCACCGCCCGATCGAGCGCCCCCGCCGGACGCCGCATCGGCGCCCGCCGCCCCGTCGATCGGCGAAGCCTTGCTGGACGAAGAAACGCTGCAGCGGTCCGATTGGGTGGGTCCCGATGCTCCCGCGCAGCGGCGCGCTTCGGGGAGCCCAATCGCGGCGGCGGCCCCGTCCGAACCCCTCGAAGCCATCAATGTCGACGCGCCACCGGTCGAGCTCGTCGATCCAAGCCGAGCGATGCGTGCCTTCTACCGCGCGCTGGCCCGCTCGGCCCGGAAGGAGCCGGATGCGATCACGCGCATTCTGTATCACGGTGATTCACTGGTTGCGAGTGACTACGTGACTAGCACCTTGCGTCGTAAGTTTCAGCAGCAATTCGGCGATGCCGGGCACGGCTTCGTGCTGATGGCCAACGCCTGGTCGTCCTACTCCCACAGCGACGTGTTTCGCTTTTCGACCCGGGGTTGGAGCGTAAGCCGGATTGTCGGACCCTATCTGAAGGACGGCTTCTACGGGCTCGGGGGTGTTTCGTTCAAGGGTCCGCCGGGGATTCGGGCACAATTTGGCACCGCCCGCGAGGGCGATTACGGACGCAACGTGTCGGTGTTCGAAGTGGCATACCTGAAGCAGCCGAGCGGGGGCTCGATACGCGTGAACATCGATGGAGAGTTTCGCGAGCTGATCGCGACGGATGCTCCGGAGAAGGGCTCTGGGTTCTACCGGGTCGAGGTGCCGGACGGCGAGCACACGCTCGAGCTGGTGACGGAGCGGAACATGGTCAGGGCATTCGGTGTCGTCCTGGAGCGCAAAGGGCCAGGGGTCGTGCTCGATGCCATTGGCGTGCAGGGGGCGCGGATTCGTTTCCTGGACAAGCAAGATGACGAACACTGGGCCACGCAGCTCAACTGGCGGAAGCCGGACCTGCTAGTTTTTCAGTTTGGAGCCAACGAAAGCGGAGATGGCTTCGCGTACTCGATGCCGGATTACCATCAAACGATGCGAGAGGTGATTCTGCAGGTGCAACGCGCACTGCCGAACGCGAGCTGCCTGATCCTTTCTGCCATGGATCGGGCTCGCAGCACCGAATGGGGCATGATCACCGTGCCGATTATTCCGCACATCGTGGAGCAACAGCGAAAAACTGCCTTGGACGTGGGCTGCGCCTTCTGGAACACCTACGAGGCGATGGGTGGAAGCGGGTCCATGGCGCGCTGGGTCCGTCGCGGCCTTGGCCAGGCTGACTTGACCCATCCCAACTCGGTGGGAGCCGACATCATTGGTAATTGGATCTACCAAGCCCTGATCAAGGACTATCAGAGCTACCTCGCTGACCAAGAGCGGGACCCCTAGTACCCGCACTGGATCTGCTTCTGGCATCGCACCCTGGTCACGCTTGGGGTGAAATGACAGTGGGCCGGCACGATTTCTGGTCAAAAACCTGGACTAGTGCCTCGCACCTCGAGTTCGTGCGGGTTTCGCCCGGGGCCCCAACGAGTGAGGGCCCCGAGCGAACCCTCGAACGCGTGATTGCGTGCTCGGCCCTTCCTTTACATTGGGACAACCCGGCGCGGACTTCGGGTTTGTCCTACTAGCGGGCGGCACTCATTGGGCTAAGCTCGGTTGCCTGCCCTGCTATTTAAGGTCAGGCGGTGCGAGGCCCGCCATGTGTCGCAACATCAAAACTTTGTTCAATTTCGAGCCCCCCGCGACAGACGAGGAGATCCGGGCTGCGTCGCTGCAGTTCGTACGCAAGCTCGCGGGCTTCACCGCCCCGTCGAAGGCCAATGAGGTCGCCTTCAACCGCGCCGTAGACGACACGTTTCACGTATCCCGGCAGCTGATCGATTCCCTCGTGACCAACGCAGAGGCTCGCACTCGAGAGGCCGAGGCCGCCAAGGCCAAAGCAAACGCGTTCAAGCGCTTCGGTCCCAAAACCTCCGCTGGCTCGAGCTGAGTGGCGACTAGCCATTTGGACTAACTTGAACAGCCGAGCGGCTCCGGCGGCGCGCCGTCAGCGCGATGACTAGGCGAGCGCCGACGTAGAGCCAGGCCAACCCCGAGACCGCCAGGCCGACGAAGAATGAGCGCGGGCGGAACCGCGTTTCGATCCGGTGCTCACCCTCGGGTACACGCAGTGCTCGCAGACCGCCTGCAACCTCCAGCATCGACTGCTCGGCGCCGCTGTCGACTCGCGCCCGCCAGCCCGGGAAGAAGACCTCGTTGAAGACGAGGAGCGACTCTTCGGAAAGCTTGACCGTGTAGACAACTCGGTTTGGAAAGTACTCGATGATCTGGTGCTCGACAGGGTACATGAGCCCGGACAGCTTGGGGAACGACGGTCCTGGGTCTGTGTTGGGAGGGATGGCGACCATCCGGGCGCCATCGCGCAACCATTCCATGAACCCGCCCTCGACAAGGGTGTCGAAACGTCCGAGGCGAAAGGTATAGTCGCCGACGTAGAACGATTTGGCCAGGTAAGCCTCGGGCGTTTCTGCCGTGTGCGTCGGATCGCCCGGGATCTCGAGGCGAGGTGTTCGTGCCCGTTCGGGGGTGAAGTTCGGGTTGTGGAGCCCCACATAGGCTTTCCACTCGGAGGCGCTGATGTCATGGCCACTCACGGGGTGGTTGGCGAGCACGCCGGTTCCTACCTCGAGCGCCAACAGGATCCCGAGCACCCCCAGTGTTTGCCTTGGTGGCAGGCGGTGGCAAGCCAGCATCGCGGCACCCAGGATGGCCAGTTCGAGCGACACATAGGCGAGCACCACGTCGGTGTACGTTGTCGTGTCAACCAGCCCTCTCCAAATGAGTAGACCGAACGCGAGCACGCCGATGAACCCCAGGAGCACTCGACGCAGGGTGCCGCGCGCCTCTGGGTGCGACTGCGCGACCAGGCTGGCCCCCCCGCCCGCCAGCAGGGAGGCGCCAAGCACCGCTAACGCTCGGCTGTCGCCGCTAGGAAAGCGGGAGAAGTTGAATAGGGGCATGAACACATGGACCGCGACGCGGCCGAAGAACGATCCTCCGCACGACATCAAGAACCCACCGGCAGCAAGCACGACGGCCGGCACGACACGCTCGCTTCGCCCCCAGATCACGGCCGTAATAGCCAGAGCGAATGCAACGATGCCGAAATAGACGCCGCGCATGGAGATATCCACGTCCACGCCGGGAAGGCCGTGCAGGGTCATGAAGTGGAACAGCGTACCCCAAAGATGCTTGAACGACAGGCTGCGCTCCGGGCTGAGCACGTAGTCGATGCCCAGAGCCGCGCCGCGCGTGAAATCGCTCCGATGGATGACCACCGGCAGCCAGATAACGGCGGCGAAGCCCATCCCGAGCAGCCAGCCCTCGATTTGGTGTCGAAGAAACGTTCGCCGTTCGAGACCGGGCTTCCTGTCGTGAACGTAGAGGTAGACCGCGTAGACGCCGCACCAGGCCAGCACCATGAGCTCTACGCCAGGGTATCCCGTACTGATGAGGAGAAACAGGAACAGCGCGAACAGGTAACGCGCCGCTGACGTTGGCGATTGCGCGGAGAGACGCAGCGCTAGCAGCAGCCACGGGATCAGCACGTCGCAGTTCACGATCGTCATGTGCTGGAAATTGCCAAAGATCGCGGTCGTGAATTGGAACGCGATGCCGGTGATCAGGCCAGCCCATCGACTGTCCCAGAGGGATCGTGAGAGGAGATACGCGCCGATCCCTCCGAACAGGACAGTGCCGAGCAGTTGCACCTGCGCGGCGCGGACCGTGTAGCCGAACAATGTCCCGATCAGCAGCGTCGTCGGCGCATACATCTGGCTTTGCGGGTAGATGAAGAACGGCGTCCCGCCAGCGTTGTACGGGTTCCACAGCGGGAGAAACCCGGCCTGGAGGCAGTCGCCGATGAAGACCAGTTGGGGGGCGAAGATCGACCTGAAATCCCAGGGGATCAGCGCCAGCGGAGGCTTCCCTGCCACCACGGTCCAGAGCCGCACGAAAACCAGCACATTTAGCAGCGCGAGGAGCGAGATCGCGGCGAGATCGCGGCGAGTGAGCTTGAGCATGGCGAGGTGCGGCGGACCCTAGCACAAGGTCCTCTCGCCCACCCCAGGGTTGGATAGCGAATCGCCTGGGGAGGGCGGCGCCAGTGGAGGATGCCTGAGCGAGGACGCTCCGAGGGCGAGGGGTTTGTGGGCCGGCCCTGCACTGTTCGGCGGAGGCGGCAACTCGGGGCTTTGCGCGACGCAGTGGGGAGGTTCAATCGGAGCCCCGGAGCGCAGGGCGCTGCGCTCAGCCGGACGCTAACAGGTAACGGATGACGCTGTCTTCATGGTGAGGCCCAATGATTTGCTTGGCGACACGTTTCAGCTCGGCTACCGCGTTTTCCACAGCCACTCCATGACCGGCGACTTCGAACATTGGAATGTCATTGATCTCGTCTCCAAATACGGTCGTTTGTGCCAGCTCGACGCCGGCACGCGCAGCTATTTCCTCGAGCGCATGCGCCTTGGTAGCAAATTGTGATTGCACGGTGAGCCAATACCAACCTGGCTGGTACATGTTCTCGTACAGCAGGCTGCTGGTGCGCCCGACGAAGGTGGCCTGAATCGCCCGAAGGAGGGGAGCGAGCACCGCCTGCGAAGCAATCAGCGTGAGACAAACGATCGGCTGATCGAGCAGCGAGCGAGGGTCGACGGCGCCACACAGGCGCGGATCACGCGCCTCCCGCCGGCTCGCGTCGTACCAGGCAATGCCCGCATTGGCCAATTGCAGCGGCGGGTACAAGCGCTGCTGGCCACGTGTGTAACTCGACACGAACGGCGGCACGTTGCACGACAGCGCCCAGCCCATCACCGTTTCAGCCACCGATGCTTCGAGCGCATGGCAGATGAGCGACCGCTTGTGGCGCAGGTCAGTGACATATGCACCATTAAACTCGACGATCGGCAGCTCGATGGGCAAGCCTTCCAAAATAGGGGCGATAGTATGGATGCTGCGTGCGCTGGCCACCGTGAACGGCAAGCCCGCCCGCAGCAACTCGAGTAAATGCCGGCGTGTGAACGGGCTCAGCCGCGCGTTCCGATCGACCAGCGTACCGTCCAGATCGGAGACGAACAAGCGCTTCACTTGGCACTCATGACACGAGCACCGTGCGGCTTCAAGCCCCCGCTGTTGGCGCGCATTCTACTCCGCGCGCTTGCGCCGCGCGGAGCTGCCCGCTGAGGTAGGCGAGCGCCGTTTCTACGCGCAGCGGCTGCCGCCCCGCGCGCACGAGCTGGAAATCTTGTGCCCCGAATTGCTCGAGCTCATGCTCGATGAGCCCACCCTCTGGGCCGATCACCAAGCTGAGCGGCGTGGGTAATACGTGCGCGAGCGCGGCTTCGTTCGGCGCATCGCCGTCGGCCACGAAGCGGTTTTCTCTCGGGACGAGAATGTCGAGCTGCTCTTCGATTAACTGCCGGAAGCGCGGCACGAAGCACACCTTGGGCCGCTGGGTGCGCCGGGACTGTTCCAGCCCGTGGCGCAGGCGAGCCTCGATCACCGCTGGGTCGAGCGCATGGCTCGACAGGTGAGACTTTTCGACGCGGCGGCTTCGAAACAGCACGATGCTGCCGAAGCCGAGCGCCGTGGCGTGTTCCAGGCAGCGCAGCAGCACCTTGGGCCGGGCGAAAGCCAAGAGCAGCGTGTCCGCGCCGGCGGGCGGCGCCGCTTGGTCGCAAGCGCAGCGCAGCCGGACCGAGTGGCCCTCGATGCCGATGACTTCGGCTTGGCCCTGAGCGCCGTCTAACACGCCAACCCGCACATGGTCACCGGGCTTGACCTTGAGAACTTTGCTCAAATGCCGCGCTCGGTAGTCGCTGAGCCTCACCTCAGAAGCGGCGTCGAGCTCATTTGCTTCGAGCAGGATGATGTTCATGGTTGGGTGAAACAGGGAGGAGGCTACGGAGGGCGCCTTGTTTTTTTCATTGCGCCGTGTTCAGGTCAAGCATGCTGGCACGAATGCGACGGGGCAGGGGGGGTACGCCAGGGCCGCTTTTGGCTTTGCTGGCGGCGTTTTCGTTCGGTGCAGTTTCGTTGGGCGCGGGGGGCTGCGGCAAACCCGCGCCAAAAGCGCCGCCACAGCCACCCGTTGCCCCCGCGCAGTCCGCGGCTGAGCCGGCTGCCGTCTTGCCGTTCGCGCCGGTCCCGCCGATCCTGGTACGAGGTGTCGGCTTCGAGTCCCCAGAGTCGGTGCTGTATGACGAGCTCGCGGACGTTTACCTCGTGAGCAATGTCAACGGAGGGCTAGCAGACGCGGATGGTAACGGTTTCATTTCGCGGTTGGGGCCGGATGGTAAGGTGCTGAATCTGAAGTGGATCGATGGCAAGGCTTCGGGCGTCATGCTCGATGCGCCCAAAGGCATGGCGTTCGTCGGGGACAAGCTGTACGTGGCGGACATCAACGTCCTGCGTAGCTTCGACCGAAAAAGTGGCCAGCCCCTGGCCAAAGTCGCGATCGTCAGCGCCACATTTCTGAACGATGTGAGCGCCGGCCCCAACGGTACGCTCTACGCCTCCGACTCCGGGTTCGGCAAGATTCAAGGCCTGGCCGATGTGCAGAAGACGGGCTCCGACGCCATTTATACGGTTGATCCGCGCGGTGTGGTGGGTGTCCTGCTCAAAGGAACCGAGCTTGGCCAACCCAATGGGTTGCTCGCGGACGACGCAGGCGTGTGGGTGGTCAACCAGGTGGGGCAGTTGTCCCGGGTGACCGTACAAGGTCAGCCGCAGGTATTGGCCAGGTTGCCCGGAGCCGGCCTGGACGGTCTCGCGCTGCTCGACGGAGGGCGCCTGGTCGTCTCGTCGTGGGACGGGTCGGCAGTCTACATCAGCAAGGCGCCACCAGCGCCAGCGGGGGCCTTCGAACCCCTGATCACCGACCTGAATTCGCCTGCCGACCTCGGCTATGACCCGAAGCGCCGCCAGCTTTTGGTGCCCCTGTTCAAAGAGAATGCCGTCTATATTCAGCAAGTCCCAGTCGGCTGAAGCTGGATGCGTGGAACGCCACTGGCGCTCTCAATTTGCTCAGCCCCGCCCGAAAATGATGCGCTCCTTCCCCAGTAGCCGCACCAGACACACGAGGCATACGCCCGTATAAACCAGTGAGCTCAGGCCGATCACCGCCAGGTGCCAACCGGGCACGGCTTCACCGCGCATCACGTCTACGACAGTGCCGACCTGAGCCATGGTGGGCAGGGGCAGCATCCACCACTGGCTCTGCGCGGGCTTGAGCATCAAGAACATGGAGGGCGCCATGGGCAGCAGGTTCAGCAGATTGAGGTACGTCTGCGCCTCCTTGAAGCTGCGCGCAAAGGTGGCGATGAGCATCTGTAGGCCCGAGCCAAACAAGGCCAATGGCCAGACTGCTGCAAACATCACGAGCGCTTGGTATGGCCCGAATAGCATCTTCATGCCCAGCTCTTCGAGCGGCAGGAAGTGCACCGTGAGCATGAAGCCCAGCAAGGTCGCGAGCGCCACCAGCGTGGACGCGGCTACAGTGGCCAGCCACTTGCCCAACACTAGCGACATGCGGCGCACCGGGTTGAGCAGCAAGGGTTCGAGTGAGCCGCGCTCCCGTTCGCCGGCGGTCGTGTCGATGGCCACGTTCATGCCTCCGACCAGCGCCGCCAGCATCAAGAACAGTGGCACCATGTTGAGCAGGTTGGCGGCCAGTTTTTCGGGTGTGGCCAGGTCGATCTCTTCGAGCTCGACCGGAGCGGCCACTTCGGGCGAGACGCCGCGAGCGATCAAGCGCAAGGCTGCCAGGCTTTGCGAGTAACTGAGCAAAATGCGCTCGACCCGCCGCACGTTCTTGTGAGATTCGTGGCGCGAGTCGTCGACGATGAGCTGAATTTTTGCGCTTTTTCCCGCCGAGTAGCGCGCGGGGTAGTCGGGGTCGATCACGAGCACCATGTCGGCCTCGCCCCGCCGCACCACCCCCTCTGGGTCGGTGGGGGCAGGCAAGAGGTGAGCCCCGTTAGCTTCCAGGTAGCTGATCAAGCGCGGCGCGTGCTCTCTGCCGACCACGGGCACCTCGAGCTCACGATCACGCTGTAAGTCCAGGATGAGCTGGAAGACCCCCCACAGGATCAACGGCCCCATGATGGGCAGGATGAACGAGCCAAGCACGCTGCGCCGGTCCCGCAGGTGATCGATGAATTCTTTGATGAATACGAGGCGGATCATTTTAGGCCCGCGTCCGTCCCGATGATCTTCACGAATGCATTCTCGAGGTTGTCCTCCGAGGCCTGTTGGCGCAAAAGCGCGGGAGAGCCCTGAGCGATGACCTGGCCTCGCGCGAAGACCACGATGTGGTCACAGAGCTCAGAGACCTCCTGCATGACATGGCTGGAAAAGAGCACGCAGGTGCCTTCCGCAGCCAGCTGGCGAATCAGCGTGCGCATGGCGCGGGTGCTCATCACGTCGAGCCCGTTGGTGGCCTCGTCCAACACGACATTTTTGGGACGGTGGACCAAGGCGCGGGCGATCGCGACCTTAGTGCGTTCCCCCTGGGAAAAGCCAGCCACACGCCGATCGATGATGTCGGTCATGTCGAGTAGGCTCACGAGCTCGCGGATGCGCTGAGCGAGCTGGGCATCGCTGACCCCCTGCAGCGCTCCAAAGTAGGCCAGGTGTTCCCGCGCGGTCAGCCGGGGGTAGAGGCCGCGGCTATCGGGCAATATGCCAAGCCGTTCGAGCGCGGCGTGAGGCCGCTCTGCCACGTCGATGCCGTCGACCAGGGCGCGCCCTCTGTCCGGCTTGATGAGAGAAGACAGGATGCGTAGCGTCGTTGTCTTGCCTGCACCATTGGGGCCGAGTAGCCCGGTCACTTTGCCATCTTCTGCCCCAAAGCTGACGCCGTTGACCGCGATGACTTCGCCGTAGCGCTTCTCCAGGCTCTCGATCACAATCACGGGCTTGGCCCCGCGAGGCTGGTGAAGAACGCGGGCCGCTCCAGGCGCTCGATACACTGTACGTCGAGCAGTGCGGGCTCGGGCAGGTCCAGAAACTCGTCGATCAGCCTGGGCATACAACCGAGCGAGGTGACACCGTGTCCCGCGCCGGGCACCACGATGTGTCTCGAGCTCGAGAGCTGGTGGCTCACCAGCTCGCCCCAGACCGGTGGCGTCACCGGATCGAGGTTGCCCGACAATACGAGGCTTGGCACTGCCGACGTGATGGGGTCGAAGTAGGACGCTGGGAGCTCGGCGGAGCGCCACTCGGCGCACTCGTCGTGCAAGCGCGCGAGCCACTCGCCTCCGAGGAAGGTGCCACGCGTCTGCTCGGCGGCCTCGAGCGCGGAAATGCGCGGCACGTCCTCTGCGCAGACGATGGAGAGGAACATGCCGGTGGACAGGCTGACGGCGCCGGAAAATGCTTCGGCCGAAGCCACGAGCACGCTGAAATCCCCGTGGCTCGCGCGCTCCACGCCGAGCGGGATCAGCCCCGCGAGCTGGGGTACGTAAAGCAAGTTGAGGAGCACGCTGGCGAGCCCTTCGCGTTCGATGCGCAGGCCCTCGGGGGCGCCCGTGCGCGGGTGCGTCACGGTGGCTACGTGAGCTTGCTCCGCGAGCCTGGCCAGCACGGCGGCGAGCTTGGCTTTGGCGCCAGGAAAGGCGGCGCGGCAATCCAAATCAGCCTCGCAGTCGGCGTACAGCAGGTCGAGCGCCCGTTGCCCGTCTCGAGCCACGAACAACGGCAGCTTGATGGCCAAAGGGGCCGTCCCATCCAAGACCAGGCTGCGCACCTCGGCGGGGTGCTGACGCAGATAAACCAGGGCTGCACGCGTGCCATAGCTGCCGCCCCACAAGTTGATTTGAGCGTACCCCAGCGCGCGCCGGACCTCGTCCAGGTCGTCCATGGCGACGGGTGTCGAGTACTGGGTCGTGTCGGCGTCCAGGCCGCTGAGGCAGGCGCGCGTTTCGGCAAGGTCGAGCTCGGGCGCAAAGCGTTTGGCGAGCGGCTGCTCCTTGTCGTCCTCGCAGTCGAGCGGGTGTGACCCTCCCGTGCCGCGCTGGTCGACCAGCACGATGTCTCGCTTGCGGCGGACGTCCCGCAACGCCTCCGCAACCTGGACGCCCGCTTTCGTCGCAGCTTGGCCAGGCCCACCTACGATGACAAATAGCGGATCAGGCCGGGGACTAGCCGCCAGGGCCGGCACCACCGCCACGCGCAAGCTCAGCCGCCGCCCCTGACGCGACCCGCGGTTCTCGAAGACTAGGTGCTCGCCGCAACGAGCCTCCATGCCCAACCCCTCGAGCCGGCAGGGAGTGAGCACCAAGGGCTGGTCTGTCGCCACAGGCCGGCCGCACCCGAGCGCGATACCGGCCATCAGCACCCCCGGCCCGATCCGCATGAGGGTCACCTTAGTGGGCAGCTGCGTCCCTCGCAATCGCGGTTCTCGTCGCAGGCCGCGCTGGTCATGGGCCTTTCTTTTCAGGCGCTGGCGTCGGGATGATCAACACTTCACCGGCAAAGATGGCTGACTTGGGCCCTCGACCATTCGCGGCCGCAAGGCTCTGAACGGATACCCCGTAGCGTTTCGCGAGCCCGATGACCGTGTCCCCGCGCGTCACCCGGTGTTGCCTGAGCTGAGTTTTCTGTCCAGGAGCTGCCTGGAGCTTGGATGGCGCAGCCGGAACTGTCAGGGTTTCACCGATCACGATGCGTTGATCGCGGCGCCGGCCATTGGCCTCGGCCAGCGCTCGGGTGGCCACCCCGTGGCGTTTGGCGATCACGCTCAGGCTATCGCCGGGCTTGACGCGGTAGGTCCGGCCTTTCGAGCGCTGAGCATCCTTGGCCTTGATGGGGATGATGAGCTCCTGGCCCGGAAATATGAAGCGATTGCTGCGGATCCGATTGGCGACCGCAATGGCTTCGACGCTCGAATGGTAGCGTTTGGCGATTTGGATCAGATTCTCACCCGCCTTGACCACGTGTTGCTTTCTCACGATGGTCGGAGGGAGATCTTGTGGCCAACCGGGCGGGTACATTTCCACGCTCGTGCGCCGCGTTTCTATCAGGTACTGCGCGGCGGCCCTTTGTACCTGCGCCCGGGTCACGGCCGCGTAGCGGGAGGGCTCAGTGAGCGCGAGGCGCGCGTCGCCACGGCCGAGCTCGTGACGGGCGAGCAGCGGAGCCCGAGATACCGCTCGCCCCAGCTCTTGCTCGAAGGCGGAGGCGAGAGCGACTTTTGAGCTCTCCAGCTCCGCAAGGCTCGGCCCGGCGGACCGAAGGCGTTCGAGCTCTCGTTCGAGAACGGCGCGGGCCTTGTCTACGCTAGAGCGGGGGTCGATGCGAAGGCGTAGCGCGAGCGCGCCGGGTCCGTCGTGCGGCAACATCCAGGCGCTCGCCTCGAGCGCGTGACCGCCACGCGCGAGCTCTGCCTGGAGCCGCGAGCCGTTGGGCTGATTGATCAGCTCGACCAACAGTCGGAGGGCTTCGTGGCTGCTCGTGTGCGCTCCGGGACCCGGCCAAGCATAAAACACCACGGGCGTTTTCGCCCTCGGATCCACGCGGGCGTTGAACCGCTCGCTCGTCTGTCGAGGCAGCGCGGGGACCGCGACGTCTTCGGCGCTGCCCTTCGAAACGCTTCTGCCGAGCGACTCGTCGACCCAGCGCCGCGCGTCGTGTTCCGAGAAATTGCCAGCGATGACCAGAGCTGCAGCATCCGGGCGCATGCGAGTCTGGTGCAGGTGGACCAGAGTGCTGAACGCGAGCGAGCTCAGGCCAGCCGCGGTGCCTGCCACGGCATGGGCGTAAGGCCAGTAGCCCTGGAACACGAGTTGTCGGAGGCGTTGTTCCCCCAGCCCGTCGAGCCCCGGCGCGTGCTCCTGTTCGTGCGCGACGGCAGCGACGCGCCGTAGCTCGGCGAAGCTGGCGATGGGCACCGGGGGCAGCCTCAACCGATCGGCCTCGAGCTCTAGCGCCAGGGGCAAGAGCGAGCTGGGCGCGACCGTCAGGTATTGCGTGTAGTCCGGGCTGACCGTGGCCTGTGATGAGCCTCCGCTGGCCTCGAGCCGCCCGAGCTGCAGAGCGCGCAGCGAGCCGGGTGTGCCCGAGCTCAGCAGCCGTTGCAAAAGCCAAGCGGCGCCCTCCTTTCCCTCCGGCTCGTGGCGCGAGCCGAGCGGGTAGGTCATGCAGGTCACTACCCCGTGCTCAGCAGGATCCACATCCAGCACGACCCGCAGGCCGTTCGAGAGTTGGTAGCGAATGAGCGGCATCCGCGCCGGAGCGCTCGAGACTTCGGGTGGTAGCGCGGGTCGCTCGGCAGCGGGGTTGGCGGGAGTGGGCTCGGATCCCGCGCCCACGGCGGTCCCTGCGCTGACGCAGAACACCCACGCCATGCTCGAGCAAGCGAGTACGAGGGGTCGGGGCGCCCTTCTGGCGCGCGGGTTCCGAGTCGACAAGGGCAAGTCAGCCGCAGAATCCCGCTGAAATGCGCCACTGGCAAGAGCCAAAGCTTGCTAACCTGCGCAGGTGTCCGAAGCATCACGTGGGTCGACGAAGCGCGTTCGAGATTCGCAGGTGACCCTGCACCAGTTCATGTTGCCTCCGCATGCCAACCCGAGCGGCAACGTTCACGGCGGTGTGATCGTCAAGATCGCCGACGAAGCAGCGGCGATCTGCGCCATGCGGCACGCTCAGCGCCCGTGCGTCACCGTGGCCATCGACTCAGTGTCGTTTCACTCGCCGGTGCACGTGGGGGAGCTCTTGGCGCTCCAAGCGTCACTGATCTACGTGGGGCGTACCAGCATGGAAATCCGGGTCAACGTGCACGCCGAGGATCCAATCAGTGGCACGGTCACACACACGAACTCGGCCTACTTCGTGTTCGTGGCTCTGGACGAGGCGGGGGCGGCGACCCACGTGCCTCAGCTAGAGCTCGAAACGGATGAAGAGCGGGCCCAGTTTGCCGAAGCCAAGGAACGCCAGGCCACTCGGGTTGCACGGGCCAAGCCGCGCTAGCGCGCGGCGCTAATCCCGGCTGTTTTTTTCCCCGTAGGAGCGCGGTAGCCCGAGCGAGGTCTGAGCCACGTAGTTGAGGACCATCTCGCGGCTCACGGGGGCTGTGCGCAACAGGCGCGCCATGCCCCAGAGATCGGCCAAACCGAACTCCGTGGCCATGCCATTACCGCCATGCGTCTGAATGGCTTGATCCAGCGCAGCCAGGCCGGCTTCGGCCGCCGCGTACTTGGCCATGTTGGCGGCTTCGCCGGCATCGAGACCCTGATCGTAGAGCCAGGCCGCCTTGCAGGTCATCAGCCGCGCTTGTTCAACCTCGATCTTGGCCTTGGCGAGCGGATGGGCGATGCCCTGGTGAGCCCCAATGGGCACCTTCCACACCTTGCGTTCGCGCGCATACCGGGAGGCTTTCTCGAGCGCGTACAGGCCCAGGCCATTGGCGAGTGCGGCGCCCGTGATGCGTTCCGGGACCAGACCGGTGAAGACTTGCTTGAGGCCCGACCCTTCTTCGCCAATCAGGCGGTCGGCGTCGACGCGCACGTTGTCGAAGAATAACGTAAATTGCTTTTCTGGCGACTGGATCTCGACGGGTATGCGCGACGCGCTGAGCCCTGGGCTGTTCGTGGCTACGACGAACAAGGACAAGCGCGCGCGCTTGCCGTCTGCGGCGGCACCGGTGTTGGCCACCACCAGCACGTTTTCGGCTTCGTCGTGGCCCGAGATGAAATACTTGGTGCCGTTCAGCAGGTAACCGTCACCGTCTCGGGTGGCCCGAGTGGCAATGTCGTGGGAGTTGGAGCCCGCGTCCGGCTCGGTGATGGCAAAGGCCATCTTCTTCTCGCCTGTCGCCAAGCCCGGCAGAAATTTGGCTCGCTGCTCCGGCGTGCCGTAGCGCGCGAGGATGGTGCCACAGATGGCGGGCGAAACTATCAAGAGGAGAAAAGGCGTCCCTACTCGGGCCAGCTCTTCGCAGACTACCGCGAGCTCGTAGATCCCGAGGCCGCCGCCGCCGTAATCCGCCGGCAGGTTGATGCCCAAGAACCCGGCTTCCGCCAAGTCTTTCCACAAAGCGTCGGCCTTACCGCCGCCTTGCGACTCGCGCGCGTAGTACTCGTGGCCATACTTCGCGGCGATCTTGTGGACCGATGTGCGGAGTAAGCGCTGCTCTTCGGACTCGAGGAAATCCATGCCTGCCATTGGTTATGGCGCACTCGCGCGGCGGATCAAGGTGGGAGGCGATCAGTCTCGGCGCGCTGGGGATGCATTTTGCCGCGCGCGGGCCCCTCCCCGGACTCGCGCGCTGCGCTTTGCTTGCTTGCTCGGACACAGGGACCCTTCCCGCGCGCGGCAAA
>JANOIG010000214.1:0-36342 GCA_031407405.1 Deltaproteobacteria bacterium | reverse complement strand
ACCAGCAGGGCCAGGCAGAAGAAGGCAGTGCGGTCGCGTGGGGTACGGGGCGTGGGCAGCATCACCCGCAGTGTAAACGTTTTGCGGCCCACGTGGAAACGATTCCACGTCAGACAAGACCCCTGCCGCTCGAGCCCGCCTAGGCGATCCTGTTTGGGTGGAATATTCCGTCATTGGTGCGCGCGACCAAGGGTTTCGTCGCGCATGCGTGGCATTCGAAAGCGTTGCTCCGCGCCGAGCTGCGAACAGCTCTCAGTCGTGGTCGAGGATGTCTTCCACGACGGGGGCATTCGCGACGTGGCAAGCGTTCGACGCATCCCGGCGCAGGTGCTCGAGCTCGGTGATGCGTTCCACCCAGCACTCGGGGATCAGCGCGGAGATCTCTCGGTAGTTGTTGAGGCCGAAGTAGCGCCAGGCTTCGGGCAGCGCGCTCTGGATGAGACGGCGCAGCGCGCCGCGCTTGAGCTGCGCCGGAGGATGCGTCATTTGACGCGGCGATTGCAGGTGAAGGGTGGCCGCGAGCACCATCGCCTCCTCGGCGAACAGGAGCCGCATATGGTGCAGCTTCTCGTCGCCTTCGAGCTGCGGGAAGGCTTGCCAGGCGCCGTCGATGCCGACGAGCGGCCTTGCCCCGAGCTTCATGCATTCGTGCAGCCGACGATGCGGCTCGGCGTCTGGCTGAGCAGGCATCTTGGGGTGGCAGGCATCCGCTTGCGACCGGGTCGCTTGGGCGTGGGCCTCACCGTGCATGACTCGTGAGATCTCCTGCAGCGGACCGAGGAGGTCTCGGACTTCCGGGGGCACCTCCGTGATCCAGGGCTGAAGTTGATAGATATCCTCGAGGTTCTTGTGCCAGTGGATGACCCCGTAGATGAGCCCGCACTGCTTCGTGAATAGCATGAACGCGGGCGGTGGCACCCGAAGGGGCCCGAGCACGCTCTCGTCCAGAATGGGTGCGTCACGAAATACGTGCATGGCTCGCCCCCAAAACGGACGCTCCTCGGCGATGTCGACCTCGACCATCCTCGAATCGTACTCGAAGTGGACCTTGTACATACTCTGGTGACCACGTCGCGGCAGGACCTGGTCCAGTCGCTCCACATCGGCGCGAGTGCCGACGAGATCCCAGTCCTTGGGCTCGCGAAACTGCGGGAAGTGATAGCGCAGCGCCCGGCTTCCGTACACGAGCATCAGGCCCACCTCAACCGTAGTCGGAGTCGCTGGCTGTGTTCAAGATGTCGTGCCAGGGCAGGCCGCCCCGCTCCAGCAGTGGGACGACATCGAAGCTCCGGTCACGCGGTAGCAGGAGATAGCCGGTGCAGCCGCCGGTGGTCGCGTTGCACGTGTTGCCCGTGCAGCTGGCCCACGAGGTCCAGCCAATGCCGTACGAGCTGCTGCCGAGCGAAGCATCCGTGACGCATCTATAGAGGATGGCGCTGCCGCCGACAGGGGTACCGCATTGGTAGGTGGGCGGAGTCGGAGTGCAGGTCTCGCAGTTGCCCTGGTAACAGACGTTAGTGCAGGCCGTGTCGCCGCTCCAGAAACCAGTCCCCACGCAGGTCTGGCGAGTGGTCGTGTTCAGGCAGCGCCGGCCGGCGGCTCCAGTGCTCGGCACGCACGCCAGCGCGGTGCCGTTGCAGGCGTAGACACCGCACTCATTGCAGGCGGCGCCGACCGTGCCGCCCAGCTCGGCGCATCCACCGCACGCGTTCGTGACGAACGCGTTATCGCCGTCGGCGCAGTCGATGCCCGGATTGGCCTCGCAGAGCCTCGTCCCCTGGCCATCCCCATCGGTGTCGCGCGCGGCGATCAGGCCGTCTTGGCACTGGCAGTCGGGGTCGACGACGGGGTCTGGCTTCGAGGCACAAACGAGGGCATCCGGGCCACCGCAAACGTAGGAGCCACAGTCGAGGCAGTCCTCGCCGATAGCGTTGGGCAGGGCGGTGCATCCGCCGCAACTGTTATGCGTGACTGCGGCATCGCCGTCGTCGCAATCCAGTCCAGGAGCGACGCTACACGCGCGGCTCCCGTCGCCGTCCCCGTCGGCGTCGACCGCCCGGATGAATCCGTCGACGCACGCGCACGCCGCATCGTTGGTGCCCGCGTCGTTGGTGCCCGCGTCGCTGGTGCCCGCGTCGTTGGCGCCCGCGTCGTCGCTGCCCGCGTCGTTGACGGCCGCGTTGCAGGGGACGGGCTCAACGGGCGTTCCTCCCTGGCCACCTAGGCCGTCCAGGCCACCCTGACCCGCGGAGCCCCCCTCGGGGCCGTCCCCACCAGAGCCACCGGGGCCAGCGGCGCCTCCCCCGGAGCCCGCGTTCTCGCCGATGCCCAGCTGGGAATAGTCGCGCTCGGGAACCGAGCAACGCACCACGAGGAACAGAGCCGTGAGACCCGTACCCAGAGTGACCGCACTTCGAAGATAGTAATTTCTCAAAATCGCCCCCAGAGGCCCAGCTCGTTCGCAGATGCGTAGGGTTGGACGCTCCCCCCGGCCGCCGTCGGCGGCCCTTCTTCGGTCGTGCCGTTCATCAACAGGAGCGCGACACCCGCTCCCAAACCGAGTGCACCCACGCCGAACGACACGGCGGAAAGGGTGCCCATCGTGGCGGCCTTCTCATCCAGCTCTTCCATGTCGGTCTGGTCGGACGGGCCGCACGATTGCGACTCGAGGCACGCGGTGAACTTGCTGTCGGCGTCCGACGTCGCCGAAGAACGCTGCGTCAGGAATAGCACGCCCAAACCGACACCGACCGCACCGACGCCGAGCGAGACGTACGCCGGAAGCGGCGACTGAAAAAAACCGTCGTCGCTGGTCGACATCGACAGGGGCGGGGGCGTTGGCTCGGGCGTGGGGGCCACCACCGCCTCGGGCTGCACGGCGAGCTGCACCGCCTCGAACTTCACCTCGTGGCTGCCGCTGGCGCTGGCCTGGAGCTCGTGGGTCTGAGGTTCCTGACCACCCCACTGCGCGCTGAAGCGATGAGCGCCGGGACGAACGCGCAAGACCAGAGGCCCGCCCTCGGGTACTTGGTAGTAATTCTTGACGTCGGAACCGCTGTTCGGGCTCCGCACGTCGGTCAGGCGGGTTCCGGCAGGGAGCCCCACGACGGTGACGGTAGCCGCGGTCGCGGACAGGGTGTCGAGGTCGCTCTGGAACTGCGCTCGCTCGGCCTTGCTCAGCTCTTTGCCGCCTTGCTCGAGGTATCCCTGGAAAGCCTGGATCGCTTCACCGTCACGCTCGAGCTTCATCGCCGTGACGCCGAGATTGCCGAGGATCTTCCAGGAAGGGGATTCCGCGTAGGCGGCCTTGAACTGCTGGTACGCTTCTTCGTAGCGCGCTCCGTCGGGATCTTGGAGCAACGTCACGCCGGTGCGGAAGAGCTCGCGGGCCTTCTCCGTGATCTGGACGGTCTGCGCGGCGACCGCTGAGTCTTTGCCGGCGGCTTGGGCCAGCGTCGACCCTACCGCCATCGACAGCAGCGCGGCGCTCAGTGATGTGACGAGACGCAGAGACTGAGCTGCCCTCCTGGTCACTGGCCTAGAGCTGATGCGAGAGGGAACCATTGCTTTCATGACTCCGTTGAGAACGGCCGGCGAACGGCCCCCCGAAACCCCTTGTTCTCACGCAGGCCCGAGCCCACGAGGTTCACGCTCACGCTGAGCGCGACGATGTCGTCTGCGGTGGCAGCGTGCCACTCGATCGCCGACCTAGTGCCGCACCGCGTACCCCGGATCACACTCGCTCAACTCTCGCGGAAGCCAATGACAGCGGAACGGTTCGATAGGTGTGCCCCTGAGCCAAATTTAAGTCGCGAGCGCGAAAGCCGTGGCGTAGACTTCTGGCTTATCGACAGTCCGAGTCGGCACCCAGGGCGCACAGGTCGTCGAGGGGTGGACCTTCACACCGACTGTTGCCGGACCATGGACAGGGGTCGAGGCCGAGGGCCTCACCAAGGTTGCCGCCGATGGTGGCGTCCGTACCGGTGGGACGGGGCACGAGCTCACTGTCCAGCAGTGGGTTGTGCGTGACGCGCAGGTAGCCGACGCGCTCCAGGCGGCCGAGATCTAGCTGGACTAGATCGGGGTTCGCATCGACATGGATCTCGTCTGCGGTCTCGAGCGCTGACAAGGTGAGCAGCCTCGAGAGCGCTGCATTTCTCCGGAACTCGACGCTGCTGACACCACGAAGCGCGGGCCACGGTAGCGCCTCGCTCAACGCTGGATTGTCGTAGACCGACAAGACTTGCAGCTCGGAGAGCTGGTCGAGCGTGGGCAGGCGCTCGAGCGAACGATTCTCGATGATGAGTATGTAGCTCACAGACCTGAGCGCCTGGAGGCCCGTCAGATCAACCAGAGCGGCATTGCCCGAGAGGTGTAGCTGATTCACGTTTGCCAATTGCTCGAGCCCTGAGACGTGCGTCAACCCGGTGTTGCTCAACCAGAGTGTTTGTACCGCAGTCAGCGCTTGCAGGGCGCCGAGATCGCTCACGGGGCTGTCCCAAATCTCGAATTGATCCAGGTCGGCGGGCACTCGAAGGCCAGCGACGCTGGTGAGCCTCGGGTTACCCTTTGCGACGAACCCACTCATACCCGCCAGGTTCTCCAGCCCGTGCAGGTCGGTCAGCATCGGGCATTGATCGATGTAGACGAACTGCGAGTAGGTCTGGGGGCTGCGCGTGACCTGAGCCAACCCCTGCAGGTTCGCGAGAGTGGGGGCGATGACGCCGCGTAAAGACAGACCGCCCACCTCTCGAAGTGATTCCAAACCCCTTAGTGACGGGAACGCGAGGCGCGGTGGGTCTTCGTACAGGTCGCCGACGGTGAATGTGCCGCCAACGGATTGAAGCGACGCCAGCGGCGTCAGGTCCGCGTCGTCGAACGGGAAGATCGAAAGGTCACCGAAGACGGCAGTACACCCGCGGAGGGCCTCGAGCTCGGCCTGGCTTCGTACCTCGATGCCGTTCGTCACAATTCCCGGGACGGGGGTGCCGCAGAGAAGCGGCGCGGAAAACGGCGGCTGGGAAATGGGCGGTGAATCGGGCAGTGGTGCCGGCTCCGGCATCGAGGTGACGCGATCCGTCATCGGCTGCGCGATGAACGGCGCGTTGCCACCAGCGCCACCTCGCGCCGCTCCGTTCCCATCAACCGCCAGCGGGCCTCCGCTGCCGTCTACGGCACGGCCTCCACAAGCTAGCGCGACGGCGAGCAACAGGGCACTGCAACACGCCTCGCGCCAAGGTCGACGATGGCGTCTGATCGAGCGGGCAGGCTGCATGGCGTTTGAAGCATGCGCCAACGGAGATGCCCGGCAAGCGGGTTTCATCAAGTGTCGGCCGCTGGGCCGCTAACGCGGCCGAGACCACCGGTCGGATCATACGGATACGTAAAAACGGGGCGAGTGGAGGCAAACCCACAAGCCATCGAAACACGGGTGTTCTGTTGAAAACGTCAGACTACGATAAAAGTTGGAGTGCATGTCGATCCGACCCGAGTTGATTCGTCGCCATGTCAGCAGCGAGGCATGATGCCGCGCGCGGACAAACAAATTTAGGAGCAAGAACATGCGCAAGCTCATCGTTTCAGAATTCCTGTCCCTCGACGGTGTGATCCAGGCTCCCGGCGGAGCTGCCGAAGATACCGAAGGTGGCTTCAAACACGGTGGCTGGACGATACCGTACTGGCATGACGACATCGGCAGGGCGTTCGGCGCGCTCATGCAGCACACCGATGCGTTCCTCCTCGGACGAAAGACGTACGTCACACACGCTGAAGCGTTCGAGCCGATGCCGCCGGGCGACTTCTTCGGTGACATGATGAACGGCCCAGCCAAGTACGTGGTATCGAAGACCCTCGAAAAGCCCATCTGGCGAAACACGACCATCATTCGCGACAACCTCGTCGAGGCGGTCCAGAAGCTCAAGGCGGCCTCCGGTAAGAACATCCTCACCGATGGTAGCCACCAACTCGTGCACACGCTGCTTCAGCACGACCTGGTCGACGGGCTGCACTTGCTGCTCTACCCGCTCACCCTGGGCGGCGGAAAACGACTCTTTCCCGAAGGTGTCCACGCTACCTTCAAGCTGAAAGAGGTGACCTCCTATCCGAGTGGTGTCGTGGGCATTCACTACGAACGCGACAGAAAATAGGCATGAACCTCAGACGCCCAGTACCCGAACATCGGGAAAATGTGAGCGAAGCCTATCCAAGCCCTCAAAATCCGAAGTGTAGACCACGTCGCCACGCCTGGCGGCGGAGGCCATGACGAGGGCGTCCACCGGGCTCGCGCTCCGCACGATCGCCAGAGCCTCGCCAGCTGCCTTTGCCAGCTCGGCGTCTACCAACTCGACCCGCAGGCCTCGCAAAACGGTTTCTCGCACCTCCGAACGGCCACGCCACCACTCAGTGATGACGACTGCTGGAACGGTAACGATGATCCCGTCCGCCACCGCTGTCGTGTAGATACGCGAAATGCGCTGACGGCGACGCTCGAGGCCGATCAGTGCACCAGTGTCGAAGGTAAGGCCCTTCACTGGACCTTGCGCCGCTTCGCGGGCAGTGCGCTCTTGCCCAGCCACTCCGCGCGTAGCGCGTCGCGATCAGCAACGGAGGCCTCTCCGGCCTTACCTAACCAGGCAACGAGGGCCTCACGCCCTTCCTCCTCGTGTATGCGCCGCACACCCTCGACTACCGCGGCCGAAAGATTGCCGCCATACAACCGCCGGGCACGCTTGCGAAGTGCCGCGAGATCGGCGCGACCCAGAGACACGCTAATCTTTTCGGTCTGGCCGGCCCGCGAAGCCTTCTTTGCTGGAGTCGACATTGTACTACCAGGGTAGCACTGAACCGTGGGCTGATCCAGCTCAGTAACGATCCTTCGGTCGCGGGAACGTCGCGCAGTCTTCGCCCGAGCACCAGTGCAGGTAGAGACGATTGTGCCCCTCGCCGTCGAACCCGATGACCTGTAAGTCGCCGCTTGGCGCAGTGTCGCGCGGCGCGAACGCTCTGCGCGTCACCTGAGCGCGTCTTGCCGTCGAGCGCATGGAAACTGACGCGCCCGGTCATTGCGGCCATAGCCTCTTTGCCATCGGTAAGCGTGATCTAGTGCGGCTCAGAGATCTGCACGTAGAGTACGTCCGAGCCATGCAAGACATCATCGCCACTTCCTCCAAGAACGAATGTGTGGCCCTGTTCTGCGCCCAGCTCTTCGACTTGAATCCGACCTCGAGCAGCGCGCTCGCGGCGCCTTGATGGAGGGACACCCTCCGCGCATCCGACGACCAGCGCCCGCAGCCGCCCACGTGGGTGATGCCGGCTGATAGGTGCCGGGACCGATACCATACGGTAAGGAGCGCGCTCTTTGTCCAGAAAATTTCGCGCTAGGGACTCGATGCTCACGAAGTGGTTTGCCTCTTCTCCGGCCTTGGCTCGACAACGATAGCGAGCTGGGCGACCGCAGCCGTGTCCTTTGACGCGCCGCACACAGCGTCCGCTCTGCTCCGATCTTTGATCGGATCTTTGGAACGCCGCTCCAATGTTGCCGGAATGGGTGATCGGATGGGTCTGAATACGCATACAGCGCGCGGGAACCCATCCATGAACATATCTAGCATTTCTGCCCATACATTGCTGCGGGAGCCGGCAGCTTCCGACTCCGGGCGCACGCGTTCGTGCAAGCTCGGCTCCGGTAGCGTGAAACCGCCCCGTCCCCTGCAGCCGTGGCGTTTGGCCCTGCCGGCGCAGTGGCTTGGTGGCACGGCGCGTCTCTTCTCTCTTGCCCGCTTTGCCCCTCTGGTGGCTTGTGCCGGGGTGCTGACCAGCACCGTGCCGGCGGCCGCGCAGGACGAGCCTGCGCCCCCGTCCGAAGAGAACCCGGAGGCCGCGCCGCCCCCGCCCGAAGCACCCGCGCCCGAAGAGACCCCCGAGGCCGCGGCACCTCCGCCCGACGGGAGCCCGCAGGCCTCGCCAGCTCCGCTCGAAGGCAGCGCGGACGCTTCGTTAACCGTGCCCGAAGAAGCGCCCGAAGGCTACATTCAGGTCGGAGAAGACGAAGAGCTTGCGGAAGTGGTCGTTACCGGTTTTCGAACCAGCTTGGGTGCCGCTCTTCAGCGGAAACAAAGAGCCACCGGGCAGGTGGACGCGATTGTCGCCGAGGACATCGCCGACTTCCCGGATCTGAACCTGGCGGAAAGCTTGCAGCGCATTCCTGGTGTTTCGATCTCGCGCAACTACGGTGAAGGCCAACAGATCACGGTGCGCGGCCTCTCCGGTCAGTACACGCGGGTGCGTGTGAACGGGATGGAAACCCGGTCCTATGGTGGCGGCAACGGCGACGTTGGCGGCAGGGCCTTCGATTTCAATGTGTTTGCCTCCGAGCTGTTCAACTCAATCGTAGTGCATAAAACCGCGGCGGCCGATCTGGATGAAGGTTCGCTAGGCTCCGTGGTAGACCTGAACACGGCCCGCGCCTTCAACTACGACGAGGGGTTTACGGTCGTCGGGGGTGCCGCGGCTGCCTACAACGACCTCAGCGGCACGGTGAGGCCGCGCCTGACGGGCTTGGTCGGCTACCGCGACCCCGGAGGGATATGGGGCGCAACGGCATCGGTCGCTTACGCCGGAATTCGCTCCGACGCCGCGACCGCCGAAACTGTGCGCTGGCAAAGGGGCCCTTTCCGTTCCGTCAATGGCGTGATCTGCGCCGACAATCCCGACGATCCGGGCTGCACGGAGGTGAATGCTGCTCAGCATCCGCGCATCCCGCGCTACGGCGAAGAGGTCAACACCAACGAGCGCCTCGGTTTGACCGCTGGTGTTCAAGTCCGTCCAACAGATCAGACGGAAATCCGCTTGGACGGTCTCTATGCATACTACGACCGGGTCAATGATCGCAGGTGGCTCGAAACCTTGTTCCGCGGCAACGAACCGGGCTTTGATATCACCGGTTATAGGCTGAAAGCCTTCCCCGAGCGTTTTGGTGCACCCAACAACTCGCTGATCGCTGCGAGCGTGGATAACGCCTGGGTGCGGAGCGAGCGCAACCCCATCGAAACGCAGTCCAGGTTCCACCAACTCACGCTGGCCATGGACCATTCGTTCACCGACAGCTTCCGCGCCAAGGCTCTGGGCGGTACGGCGCGGTCCAGGGGAAAGCTGCATGACTCCACGGTAAACTACGATATTCGCAACTATAACGGCTTCACTTACGACTATACGAACGCCGAGTATCCGCTGCTGCAGTACAACGGCCCGGACGTGACCGATGCTACTAACTTCCAAGTGTCGGAGCTTCGCGACCGGTACCGCCGGACCGTAAGCGGGTTCGATACCGCCGAGCTCGATTTGCAATACGACATCATCGAGGAGCTGAAGCTCGCCGCAGGCGTGAACTACAAGAGAGCGACCCTCGACACCCACGCGGAGAATCGGGACGGCTTGGTCTGCAGCCTTCAACAGCCCGGGCCGGATGGCATGTCCGTGCCTTTCTATGCGGGGTGTAATACGGGCGGTGGCACTTATGGCCCTCCGGGGCAGGCGGCGCTGAGCGAGGTGATTGAGTATCCCGGAGACGTGGGTGCCGGCTCTAACACACGCTGGGCATCACCACAGGTCGACGCTTGGTTTGCCGAGCTCGGCTATAGCAACGTGCCGCTGAACGTCGATCAGGACGGTACCTATTCGGTCAGGGAGAAGAACCTCGGCTACTACCTGCAAACCAAGGGCGAAATCCTGCTCGGCGTGGGCGACATGCGCCTCTTGTATGACGCCGGTGTCCGGTACGTTCAAACCCGTCAATCGTCCACGGGCTTCAACTCCGGCGTGGAGGTGACGATCGACCGCCCGATGTATGACGACTGGCTGCCGTCAGCCAACACAGCCCTTTGGCTCACCGAGGACGTGGTCCTTCGCCTCGCCGCTGCACAGGTGATGTCACGCCCAGCGCTGGACAACCTGAGCCCCGGTGGAGAAGTCGACAGCTTCAACTTCGAGATTGAAAACCAGAACCCGTACCTGGAACCGACGCGGGCGCTTGCGCTCGATGCGGGTGCCGAATGGTACTTTGCGGACGGCTCCGTGCTGTCTCTCGCCGTGTACTTGAAAGACATCGAGTCATTTCCGATCCGGGCGGCGCGGACCGGTACCTTTGCATCCACCACCCTGCCTCGTTCGGTGATTCAAGGCGGATCTCCCGCTGACGTGTCAGGGCCGGGCGCGGAAGGGACCTGTGGCGTCCCCGAGGGCTGCTGGGACATCAGCGAGCTGACCAATGGCCCCGGTGCAACCGTGAGGGGTTTAGAGGTTGGTTTCCAGGCGCCGCTCACTGCGTTCTTCGACGAGCTGCCACCGGTGATCAATGGCCTGGGATTCGTGGCTAACTATACGCTCGTAGACTCTGAGGTCGACTATACCTACGATGATGAGGTCACCATCAAGGAACGCCTGCTGGGTTTGTCGAACAACTCCTACAACGCGACACTGTACTACGAAGACGCGAAGTTCGGTGCCCGCATGTCGGTCGCGCATCGCAGTAACTTTCTGACCAACGGTCCCAACTCGGCCAACAACCTTTGGGAGTATACGGAATCGGACACGCGTCTCGACGCCTCCTCGAGCTATACCCTGAATGAGTACCTGAGGTTCACCCTCGAGGGGATCAATCTCCTGCCCACGCCCAATAACACCAGAGTCGACGTCGATGCGCAGCGTCCCAATGTGTACAACCACACAGGCCGCATTTTCATTCTCGGTGCGCGCGTCAGTCTCTAGCACCGCGAGCAGCATCAGCCGAACCATCCGCGAGAAGCAAAAAGGGAGACCCATGAAGAACTCAACCATGTCAGGCGGGCTCGTCTCGTCGCTCTTGGCCATCGTCGCCTCGCTCGGCGCGGGCTGCTCCGATACGGGCGAGGCATCGACGTTCGAGCCTGGTCCGATCGCGCCCGCTGGCTTCGTGGGGACTGACCCCGAGCAGCCGGCTCACGGCTGGGCGAACGTGGGTGCCGTCACGAAGGGCGGCGCAGACGCGGACGCGGCTCACACCTACACCGTGACGAACCGGACCGAGCTCGTCGAAGCGCTCTACCCGGACGCGGTCATCGCCGACGACGGAACCTTCACGTCGGCGAACGGCCCCGACGACACGGCGAAGATCATCTACATCCAGGGCAAGATCAGCCTGAGCACCAACAAGGCCGGCGAGGAGCTCACGCTCGAGGACTACGCCTGCGAAGGCTACGATTTCGAGGCGTACAAGACTTTTTACGACCCCACCAGGTGGAACAGGACGCTCGTCGACGGCGAGCTGCGCGAGATCTTTCCATGTCCCGGCACCCCGGAGGAGCTGCGGGACTGCTCGAGGAGGAACCAGAGGGCGGTCGTCCAGCTCAGGGTGGGCTCCAACACCTCACTCTTCGGCGTCGGCAAAGACGCCAAGATCGTCCATGGTCACATCATCATCGGCGGAGGGGTACCTACCGGCGCTCCCCCGCAGCTGGGAATTCTCCCGCTGACTACAGAGCTCGCTGAAGACTGCGAGATCCCACCGCCTGCCACGGAGCCCCCGGAACCGCCTGCATTGGACCCGGCAGCGGCCCTCCAACCCACCGCGGAAAACGTGATCGTACGCAACATCACCTTCGAGGATGCGTTCGACTTCTTCCCGGCGTGGGACCCGGCGGATTCCTATTCGGACCCGCCCGAAGAACCCGATCTGGAAGGCCTCTACCCCCTGTGCCAGCTCGCCCTGGCCGCAGACGGTATTGCCGGCCCGCACCAGTGCCCCGGTGGCCGCTGGAACTCCAGCTACGACAACATCACGGTGCAGAACGCCCGCCACGTCTGGATCGACAACAACACGTTCAACGACGGCGACCGCGAGACCCAGAAGATCCCCTCCATCTGGGGCGCCCCCTACGACCTGTACCAGAACCGGGTCCAGCCCCACGATGGCTTGCTCGACATCAATGGCACCTCCGACTTCGTCACCGTGTCACGCAACGTATTCCGGAACCACGACAAGGTCATGCTGATCGGCGGCAGCGACACGGTGCGAGAAACGAACGGCTGGGGCTACCTGAGCGTCACGGTGCATCACAACCAGTTCATCAATTGCGGGCAGCGCATGCCCCGCGTGCGCTTCGGTAAGGTGCACGTGTACAATAACCTCATCCGAGGCTCGGTCTTTCCGCAGATCGAGACGGCGGAGGACCGTGTCAATAAGCGCCTGCCCGACTATCCGATGAGCGCCGCGCTCGCCGTCGGCCACCTCGCAAAGGTCTACTCGGAGAGAAACGTCTTCAACATCACGCCGTACATGGGTGACGACCCGCCCACCGCCGACGACGTCGTTTCGACCGCCCACCGGGCGCCGCCCACGGAGGGCGACACGCCCGACGTTGGCCAGAAGACGTACTTTTTCGACTTCGAATCCTCGCTCATCATCCCCCCGGCTGCCGCTGTGGATGCGAAGCTGATGGACGTCGTCCAAGCGCAAATCATGGCGGACGAAGATCCCGAGGTGCCCTCGACCGAAGACGTCTGGAAGCCGGCGGACGACTACGCGTACAGAACCATAGCCCCAGCCGGCGTGAATGCCGAGCTCGGGAGGCTCTCCGGTGCCGGCAAGCTCTCGGTGAGCGCGCGCTAGTAGCCAGTCGGTCCTGACCGTAATTTCCGTGGTACCTTGAAATAAACCCAGGGAAATCATAGGCTTATGCGCGAGCTAGCTGCTGCGCATGAAAACGTTTCCACAGGGGCGACATTCCTGACAAACTAGGGCAGCTGCGAGAAGTGGAGCCAGTCGGTCCACGCGTGCTCGCAGCAGCTCAGCTTTACAGGAGGACCCCCCATGCACCTGAGACGCCTCACCCTCGTGACCTTTGCCGCGCCATTTTTGTTCGCGGCTTGTTCGAGCGACGACAACCCGAGCAACGGCGCGCCGGTGTCCCCCTTTCAGGAGATGACGGACCAAGGCACGGGCACGCTGCAGCCCGAAACGACGGACAACTCATCCGGCGGGTCTACCAATACGGGGACGATCGGCGGGGGAGGCACCACGGGCAGCGGCGAAGGGCCGCCCGGCATTGAAACCCCACTTCAGCCGGACGGGAACCCGGACACGAGCTCCGGCAATGCCGGCTCTGGCGCTGGCGGCGCTGGCGGCTCCGGTCAAGTCGAGCCCGAGCCCGGCGACTTCATTCCCGTTGGCGAGGTAGAGAATCGGGGGGCTGACTGTCAGGTCCCGGCCCTTCCAGCCGGCAACACCCTACCGAACACGACCACTCTCCCCGATCCGTTCACGAGGCTGGATGGGGCTCGCATCACCCGAAAGAGCGACTGGGTCTGCCGCCGGGAAGAGATTCTGCGGCAAACCTTCCAGTACATCTACGGCCAGAAACCGCCGAAGCCGGACAGCGTCACCGGGACGGTGAGCAACACGCAGGTCACCGTCAACATTGCGCACAACAACCAGAACGTAACCTTCAGCGCCAACATTACGACCCCCGCGGGACAAGGCCCATTCCCGGCCGTCATTGCTTTCAGCAACGGCGGCGTGCGCCAGCTGCTCGCCGGCATGGGCGTTGCGGTCATCAACTTCAACCAGGGCTCCGTCGGTAGCCGAAACACCGGTATCTTTGGCAACCTCTACCCAAACAATACGGCCGGTGATCTCGCCGCCTGGGCTTGGGGGGTGAGCCGCATCATCGACGTGCTCCAGGCATCAGGCAACACCGTCATCGATACCACGAGGCTCGCCGTCACGGGCTGCTCGTTCCTGGGCAAGGCGGCATTTGCGGCCGGCGCCCTCGACGAACGCATCGCGCTGACCATCCCCCTCGAGTCCGGCATCGGCGGCGTGCCCGCGTACAAGATCGTCCCCGTGCTCCAGCCCAATCCCACGAACTCTGGAACGGGTCCCGAGCAGCCTCAGCACGCCATCAACAACGGTTGGTTGCCGAGCACCTCCCTCGTGGGGCAGTTCCAAAGGCTCCCCGTCGATACCCACGAAATCATCGGCCTGGTCGCTCCGCGCGGGCTCTTGGTGTTGGGGAACACCGGTGGCAACGGGCAATTCTACTTGAACCTGGACTTCCTCGCCGAGCACGCCACGGCCGTCGCGGGCAAGGAAATCTTCACGGCCCTCGGCGTCCCGACCCACATCTCCTACGACTCTCGCAATGTCACCCACTGCGCGAACACCGACATGTTCACTGCAGCAGTGCAGGCCAGCGCCGGCCGGTTCCTGCTGGGCAACAACGCCGTGACAGGCGCTTTCACCACTGACTGGGAACCGGTTCGAGCCTCGCCGGATCAGTTTATTGACTGGGAGACGCCGACCCTCGAAGGCGAGCTGCCGTAAGCCAAGGTCCGCCACCTTCGCGATCTCTAATAGACGGCAAACTCCGAGCGGCCCGAGCCCGTTTCGTAGTTGGCGCGTCCGGCCTCGATACCCAAGAGGACGGGTGCGCCTTCGCCGCTGCCGGAATGGGTGGATGCAGCGCTGACAGGTAGCGAGACCCGGGCCCGAACGTTCACGGGCACCTCCACCGCCACGGTCAGGGCTCCGTTCGCTGCACGCTTCCAGTCGACCCGGACCGGGCCCCGCTGCGTGGGCACGCTACCTCGCGCAGCGCCGAGACTCGTACGCGGCGGCACGATGGCAATGGTCGCGGCGCCCGGCGACGTCACGCGGACGCCGAGCAGCGTCTGCATGAAGTCGACCAGGACCTGTGCACCCCAGCCGTGGGATTCGCTTTCGTTGCCCGTCGGCGTCCAGCTCTCCCAGGTGAAGGTGCCGCCCTTCAAGAGGACGTTGCCAAAACCAGGCCCCGCCGCGTCGGTGAGGCGCGTCACCACGTCGTCAATCCGATCGGCGTCGCTCAGCGCTTGGAGCAGGCAGTGCACCGTCATGGGCCCCTGCTGCAGGCCGAGGCGCTTTCGTACTGCACATGGCTTGCCACTGATACCGGACGCCAGGTGTTGATGGGATCGCCGATTGCTGCTTGGCTACTACCATCACCATCGCGGTCGCGCAGTGCCGTCTGGTCCTCGCCCGGAACGGTAGGCTCCAGGTCTGCTTCGAAGAAAGGGTCGGCCGGGCTGCCCGGCAACGCCGAGAGTTGATATTCTGAGGCATGGAGCGGATGGCTCGAGAGCTGCTGAGGGCACTGCGCGGACAACGGTCGCAAGTCGTGTTCGCTCGTCGCCTCGGATATAAAGGTAATCCGGTCGCCGACTGGGAGGCGGGCCGCCGGTTTCCCACCGCGCTCGAGATGCTTCGAGCCTACGAGAAGGTCGCGGGTGACGTCGTAGACGCCTTTGCGCGCTTTCATCCCAGCACTCCCGCTCGTCTAATTGACGGTACGCTGGATATGGCGTCCTGGCTTTCGGCGTTGAGGGGCTCGGCATCGGCGCAGGACATTGCTGCGCGAGCAAAGTTGTCTCGGCATCAGGTCTCGCGCTGGCTCAGAGGGCAAACACAGCCGCGCCTCCCCGATTTCCTTCGCGTCCTCGATGCGATCACCGGACGTGCCACGGATCTCGTCGCCGAGCTCGTCCCGATCGACCGTGTCCCGTCGGCGCTTCGAGACTGGGAGCGCCGCCAGGCAGCCCGCTCGCTCGCGCATGAAGAACCGTGGACCGAAGCGATCCTGCGCGTCATCGAGAGCAGGCCATACCGGGACCTGCCCGCGCACTCGAGCGGGTTCGTTGCGGACGCACTCGACCTGTCTCTCGAGACCGTCCAGCGCTGCGTCGACAAACTCGACGCTGCCTGCATTATCGCTCGGCGAGGGGGGCGGTACGAGCCGGTCCAAGCGTTGACGGTAGATACCCGCGCCATCGGCAAGCTGCGCGAGCACTGGGCAAGCGTCGCCGCCGAGCGCGTGCGGGCGCCGCGCTCGGACGATGTCTTCAGCTACAACGTGCTGTCTGCGTCGCGCGCCGACGTGGAGCGGATCGATGCGCTCTTGCGCGCGACGTTCCGCGAGATCCGCATGATTGTTGCGAATACCAGCGAGGACGAGGTCGCAGCGCTGGTGAACCTTCAGCTCGTGCGCTGGGGGCCGCGAGAATGAAGCGATGCGCGGCTCAGGGGGCTGGCTGCTCGAGCTCGTAGCAGCGAGGCTCGTTTTCTTCTGGGCCAAGGAAATCAGACCAGTTTCCGATCTGCTCAGAGCACTCCGGACTCTCCAAAAGCGGAATGTCCTCGACGGCCAGCGTGAGATCGCCCCCGCTCAGTCGGGCCAGCACCGGCGGATCGCTCCAAGGCGTGAGCGCGATGTTGCCTGGAGTCGTGTCGCCGTTGGGGCAGTTGTTGCCGTCGGTGGTGATGCAGGGCTCGGGGAATCGGTAGAACGCCAGGACTTCGTCGCCCACTTCGATCGACGCGCAGCCAAAGAAACAGGGGAGCTCACCAAACCAGGGCGAAGAGATCTCGCTGCCGATCTCCAGACCCGTAGTGCTGCCGAGCAGCTCATCCACCCGGAGGCGAACGGTGCCGAGGCGGAGGGGAAACCCATCCGCCCCTTCGATGTGACGCACTACTTCGAGGACGGTTCCCCGGAGCGGCTTGCCCAAGAACCCGCAGGGGCAGCCTACGTGATCGCCACCGCCACCCGAGCCATACTCGGTGCCGGACTGGCCGTTGACCTGCGTACTCTCGGTGTCGCTCGACGCCTGCGAGACGCGAGCCCCCATGGAGCCTTCACTCGCGTTTTCCGTGCCGCAGGCACCAAACCCGCCGAAAGCGGCCCACAGCGCAAAGCCTCGAGCTTTGCGAGCCAGAGTGGGACGTACCGGGAGTGGAGTGACTTCTGACATGAGCGACCTCTCGGCGAGCCAAACCTCGCCTTATGGATATGCGCCACCGTCGCCGAGCGGTAAAGGCGAAACCATCCCGGTAATGCTCATTCCATAGCCCGATCTTGCTTTGCCACGAGCAATTCTGGGATGGTTCGCATGTTGCAGTACGGCGCCGAGCACGGCAGGAAAGCGCCATGGCGACGATCCCGGCAGGGCGACGCTCGAGGGCATCGAGCAGTTGGCTGGGGTCCGGGCTGCCGTTTGGACGTCGGCGCGCGGCATTTCGGGGCGCTCTCCGGCTAGGCCCACCTACGTCAAAGCGGGTGCACGCTGAGCTCCGAGCGGCCCGAGCCCATTTCGTAGTTGGCGCGTCCGCCCTCCACACCCGAGAGGACGGGCGCGCCTTCACCGCTTCCGGAGTGGGTCGACGCAGCGCTCACAGGTAGCGAGACCCGGGCCCGGACGTTCACGGGCACGTCGACTGCCACGGTCAGGGCGCCTTTCGCTCCGCGCCGCCAGTCGACTCGAACCGGGCCCCGCTGCGTGGGGACGCTCCCTCGCGCAGCGCCGAGGCCGGTCCGTGGCAGCACGATGGCAATGGTCGCAGCGCCCGGCGAAGTGACGCGGACGCCGAGCAGCGTCTCCATGAAGTCGACCAGGACCTGTGCACCCCAGCCGTGCGATTCACTCTCGTTGCCCGTCGGCGTCCAGCTCTCCCAGGTGAAGGTACCGCCGTTCGCCAAGACGTTGCCAAACCCCGGCCCCTTTGCGTCCGTGAGGCGCGTCACCACGTCGGTCGTCCGCTCCGCGTCGCTCAACGCTTGGAGCAGCCAGTGCACCGTCATGGGCCCCTGCTGCATGCCGAGGCCTGCGACGTAAGCCGCGAGTGCTGCGTGATCCTGGGCCGGCGCCACTCCGTAGGCGATCGCAAAGGAGTTGGCGTGTTGAGAGGCATGCGAGCTCTGGCTGCTTTCTTCACGGAGACCATCGACGTAGATGCCGTCGGGGCGCCTCAGCCGTGCGTTGATGGCTGTCGTCAGCTCGGTCGCGCGCTCGGCATACTTCTCTCTCTCTCCGGCGGGACGCCCGAGCGCCGCCGCGGCCGCCGCGGTATTGCGCATGACGTCGACCGCGAGAACGTTGACCGTCGTGCGCGCGGTCGTGTTCATGTCGTAGCCGTAGCGCCCGACTGCTGGCCAGTCGACGATGCCGTATTGATAGGGGCCGCCACCGCCGGCGAGCTGGGTGATGAGCCCCGTCGTTGCGTTTCGGTAGCTCCACACGTATTCGGCGATGTTCACCAGCACAGGATAGAGCTTCCCGAGCAGGGCGCGATCCCCGGTCGAGAGGTAGTAGTGCCAGACCCAACCTGGATACATCTCCGTGAAGTCGGGGATGTCTCGCTTGCCGTCGCCATTCGGGTAGACGGCGTTCAAGCGCCCGTCGGGCCAGTGTCGTGCCTGTGAATTCGCGAACTCGACGAGGGCCTGCTGCGTGAGATCGCGTTCCATGTAGCCGGCCATGGTGGCGAAGGAGATATTCATCGCGTCTGCCAAGAACTGGCCCTTTTCTCGGGTGGGCGTGTCCACGAACTGGTACGCGGCGGAGTGGAGCGCCGAATGCCGAACGAGCTCGAACACGGCGTTCAGCGATGCGTTGTCGCTCTCGAAGGTCGCTGCCTTTCCGAGCGGCACGTCGACATGTTCGGCGATGGCCTTGATGGCGTCGGCCCCCAGCACCTCACCCGGCGCTGCGATCTGAAGGTAGCGCCACGCGAGGTGATGGAACGCGCGAAAGTCTTGCGCGCCGTCGGTTTGAATGTAGTTGAACGACAGATCGGTGTCTTGCGTATGCTCCCGAGCAGTCGATACGTGACTGTCGTCGAGCAGGCGGTAGCCGGCGAGCATCCGCAGGCTCCTGCCGGCTTTTCCGGAGGCGAAATGCACGACGGGCCGCGCGGACATCACCCGGCCGAAATCCGCGACGACAGCGCCGTCTGGCAAGGTCGTGATCGAAACGGGCGACACGAGAGTCGAGGTGATGCGCGCCTCTCTACCGACCAGATGCGTGAACACGCCTGCCGGGTGCGGGCCGATCACCTGCGGCGCCGTCCAGGCGGAGCCGCGCGCGTCGTAGCCGGGCAGGTCCCAGCCCACGCTTGCCTGCCGCGCGTCGACGCGCTCGACGTAGTCGCCACCGTCGCTGTTGCGCTGCGGGCTGCCCGCCTGCCATTGCGCGGCACGCGCCACGCGCCACGTGCCATCGCTCACGACGACTTGCTGGCTGCCGTCCGCGTGCTCGATGACGAGGCGCACGAGCAGCCCGCGTTCGCCCGCGGGGCGGCCCTGGCCGGCGCCGTACCAATGGTAGATGACGCCGAGCGCCAACGGCTGGCCCGAAGGGATGTGCTGGGTGACATCCGTCGCCTGATAATAGCCCTCGCCGGGATGAGCGAAGGCCGGGCCGCGATCGACCGGCGTGCCGTTCAAGTAGAGCTCACATTGGTGGTTGCACGTAATATAGGCGCGCGCGCGCTTCACGGGGCCCCCTGTGACGAGAACCTCCTTGCGCGCGAGTGTGTAGTCGTCCGCCTCGGCCGACTCACGGCGGATCCAGCTCGCGCCCCACTCCGAGTCGCCGAGGCCGGTGTCGAAATGCGAAAGCGGCGCCCAGGGCGACGCCTGACCGTTCCGATCCCAAGTGCGCACGCTCCACGAATGGCTCGTCTGACTGACGAGCGGGGGGCCGCCATACGGCACGTAGGCTTGCTCACTCGACGCGACCTTCCCGCTGTCCCAGACGGCGACGCCATCGCCCGTCTTGGTAACGCTGATCTGGTAGGCGCTCTGCAGCTCGTTTGGACCATCCTGGGGCAGCCAACCGAAGAGCGGGGCACCTTCCACGTTCATTGGACGGGTGCGATCGCCCACCGTGAGATCCGTCGGCGCGGACGGGGCGTCGCTGGCACCCGCCGGGGTTGCCGATTCCGGCGTCGGCCGTTGCGCGGAGCCGCAGGCCGCGAGCCAGGCCCAGATCAGCGCGACTGCCGCAGTATTTCGCTGCATCTGAGCCAATCAGCGAAGGAAGGCGTCCGTCAGCCCACCATCGACGGGGAATAGGTGACCGGTGGTGCAGCGCGCGGCGGGACCGGCGAGAAACAGCAGCGCCTGGGCGCAGTCCTTGGGTTGGACCGCTAGGTGGGTGAGCGAGCGCCGTGCGTAGAAGTCGCCGAGCAGCGCGCCCAACTGTTCATCGCTGGCTTGGCTATCGAAGGGGATGCCATATTTCTGCAGCGACGCCGTCACACGCTCGCGCCCGAACATGGTCGATCCTGTGACCACGCTAGCGGGGCTGACGCCGTTCACGCGTATCTTGGGAGCCAGCGAGACGGCGAGCTCGCGCACGAGGTGGCTGAGGGCGGCCTTGCTCACGTCGTAGGCCTCGCTGCCCCGCTTGGACACCACGGCGTTGGCGGAGCTAGTGAGGACGATGCACGCCTCGAGATCCTGATCTCGGAGGATGCGAGCGGCCTCGTCGGCGAGGCGGTGGTTGGCCGTGACGTTGATGTCGAGCGTCGATGCCCACGTGGCGTCGTCGATGTGACCCGTCGCTGACGCGGGAAAGACGCCCGCGGTGTTGATCAGCACGTCGATGCCACCGTACACCGCCACGACCTCGCCGAACGCCCGTCGGATCGACTCGCGATCGCGGATGTCGATGGACACGGCCGTCGCCGCCTCCGCGCCGCCGAGTCTTCGTGCCAGCTCGACGGTCGCTTTGGCCTCGTCCAGGTTCCGGTCGGCGACCACGACGCATGCGCCGCGCTCGGCCGCGAGCAAGGCGGTGGCGCGCCCGATGCCGCTGCCGCCTCCGACCACCACCACGATGAACCGGCTGAGCTCTTTCTCGGGAGGCTGGCGGCGGAGCTTGGCCTCTTCGAGCTGCCAGTACTCGATGCGGAACGCCTCCGACGGCGGCAGCGCGACGTAGTTGTCGTGAACGGAAAACGCGCCGGGCTCCGCGGACAAGCCCGCTTGCGGCAGCGCAGCTGGAGGAGCCCCAGAGGCTAGAGCGGTGGCACCTTCCATGACATGGATCGCGTTCAGGTAGAACTCCCCGGTGATTCGCGCCTCGGTCTTGTTCTTGCCAAACGTGAGCATGCCGATCCCCGGAATCAGCACCACGCTGGGATTGTCGTCGCGCCGCGCCGGCGAAGCGGTCTCGGCGTGAGCCTGGTAATATTTCCGATACTCGTCGCGATAGGTCGACAGCGCGACCTCGATGCGGGGGCGGAGCTCGGCTCGATCCATGCTCGGGTCCCAGGCCACGTACAGCGGGCAGATCTTGGTCCGCACGAAGTGATCCGGGCAGCTCGTCCCGAGCCGCGCGAGGGGCTGCGCATCCTTCGAATTTACAAATCGGAGGACGTCGGGTGAGTCGTTAAAGTGAGCGATCAGGCGTCGTTGCTTGCTGACCCGGCCGCGGACGAACGGCAAAATGTCGATCGCCCGCTCGCGCCGATCTTCCGTGCTGTCGCAGCGCGAGCCGCCGAAGAGCCCTGCGCCCTTTTTTGCCACCTGCGAGAGCACCATCTGCCCCAGCTGATCGATGACAGCGAGCGAGCTCTGGTAGCATTGCTTGGACGTCTCGCCCCAGGTGAAGATGCCATGACCCCCGAGCACGATGCCATCGCAGCCCGGAACAGCCTCGACCGCCTTTCGGAGCACCATCGCGAGCTCGAAGCCCGGGCGGTGCCACGGCACCCAGACCATGCGGTGGCCGAAGCGCTGGTTGAACTCTTCGAGCCGCTCTCGTCCGTTGCCTGCGGCGGCGAGGGCGATGCCCCAGTCGGGGTGCAGATGGTCGACGTGGGCGAACGGCAGAAAGCCGTGCAACGGAGTATCGATCGAGGCGGCGACGAGGTTCCTGCCAAAGGTGCAGAGCGGGTACAGCTCGACCATCTCGTCCTCGTGCGCGGCCCCGCGGTAGCGCTGGCTGAGGGCGTGGAGCTTCTTCAAATAGAGCGTGGCAAAGCCGCTCCGCTGGATGCTGCCGATGTCTCCGCCGCTGCCCTTGATCCACAGTACCTCCTGCGCCGTGCCGTCGAGCGGATCCGGCTGGCTGAGCTTGGCGCTAGTGTTGCCGCCTCCAAAATTCGTGATGCGCAGATCCGAGCCGAGCAGGTTCGATCGATAGCGGAGGAGCTCCGGGCCATCGAGCTCGCTGGCTCGGTCGTCTTGCCAGCGGTCTTCCAGGTAGCGAAGGTTCTCTCCGGAGCTCATGCTGAGTGTTCCCTTTCTGAAATGAGGCGGCCTCGAGCACGCCGCCTTGCAAGTTTCCCAGCCACGATCGGCAAGGCCACGGCCGTGATCAAGAGCAGCCCGATGACGATGCTCATCGAGATCCCGGGGACGTTGCGCAAACCCAGGCCAAAGGTCAACATCCCCATGACGAAGATGGCCAAGATGACGCCGGTCATTCTGCCGCTTCCGCCCGCGATGCTGACACCGCCCAGCACCACGATCGCGATCACCTCCAAGTCCCAGCCGAGGGCCATGTTGGGCCGGGTGGCGCCGACCCGCGAGGTCAGGAAGGCCGCGGCCAGGCCGGACATCGCCCCGTTGAGGCTGAAGAACCAGAAGCGGTGGCCAGCGACGTTGATGCCGCTGTAACGCGCGGCCTCCGGGTTGTGGCCGTAGGCGTAGAGGTTACGGCCGATGCTGGTGCGGTGTAACACGGCGGTGAACCCCGCCGCGAGCACGAGGAGCACGAGGAACTCGTACGGGATGAGCTCGAACAGGTATCCTTGCCCCAGCACCGAGAAGTCGTCGGGGAACTGGGTGTACGCGCCATCGCCGAGGGCGATGTAAGAGAGGCCGCGAAACAGCGACACGGTGCCGATGGTGGCGACGATGGCCGGCACCTCGAGCCGGGTGACGATCGCGCCATTGCACATCCCCATGAGCGTGCCACAGAGGACGCTCGCTCCGAGCAGGCCCGGCGTGCCCACTCCCTGCGTTGCCAGCCAGCCGATGGCCGTGGAGCACAAGACGACGATGGAGGCGACCGATAAATCGATGTCGCGGCCAATGATGACGAGCGCCATGGACAGCGCCATCAGCCCCTTTTCGGAGAAGCTCTGGGTGCTGTCGAACAGGTTATTTGCGTCCAGGAAATAGGGCGAGGCAAAGGCGTTGACGGCGCAGATCGCGAGCAGGATGACGGCGAGGACGCTCTCCCAGCGTTTGAGCGTGGCCCAACGCGCACGCCCCTGTGGGTGCCCGGCGACGATTCCCTCCGCGCCCACCGTTTCGACGCTCATGGCGCCCTCGACGCGGCTGGCGTCACGGCGCTTTGCAGAATGAGCTTGCCGCGCGGCCGGCTCTCGGTCTGTGAGTTGACGATGACCGCCCCGAGGATGGCCGCTCCTGCGATGGCCATCTGCCAGAAGGGCGATACGTCGATGATGGGCAGCGCGTTGAAGATGATGACCAGGAAGGCCGTGCCGAGCAGGCAGCCGAGGACGGTGCCGCGACCGCCGGCGATGCTGACCCCGCCGATGACGCAGGCGGCGATGCTCTGCATTTCGAAACCGAGCGCGGTCTCCGTATATGCCACGGCGTAGCGTGCGACCCACAGATACCCCGAGAGGCCGGCGAGCGCGCCGGTGGTCAAATAGACCAAGAGCTGAACGCGCGCAGCATCGATGCCGACGTAGCGGGCGGCGGCGGGGTTACCGCCGAGGGCGTTGAGCTCCCTCCCTTTTCGCAGATGATGCAGGAACAGGACCAGGACGGCAATCACCAGTAGAGCGAGCCACACGTTGTGCGTGAGCCCTGCGAGGCGTTGGTTGGGAAACGCGACGAACCGCTCCCCCAGCTCGTGTGCGTTCACCCACGCGCCTCCGCTGACCAAAAATGTGAGGCCGCGATAGATGCTCATGGTCCCGAGCGTGACCACGATGGGCGGCACCGTGAGCCAGGCGATCAGGGCGGCGTTGAACGCGCCGAGGACTAGGCCCAGAACCAGGGACAACGCGATCGTCAGCCCGACCCAGAGGTCCGGATGCGCCTTGGAGAGCAGAGCCGCGAGCATCCCGGTGAGCGCCATGTTGGCGGCGATCGACAGGTCGATGCCCCGGGTGAGCAGCGCCAGCATCTGCGCGAGCGCCATGATGGCGAGGATGGCGCCGTCGTTGAGGAGACCGTCGAGGTTGCTCGCGGCGAGGAACACCGGCGCACGTACCGCGATCGCACCGAGCAGCACGGCGACGATCAGCGCCAGGGCCGTCTCACGTCGCCGAAGCAAGCTCTGCATACACGCTCTCGGAAGAAGAAAGGCCGGCCCCAACGGCCGCACGAACGATGGCTCCTGCGTCGAAGTCGGCCCGCTCGAAGACGCGGACCAGCCGGCCCTTGTGCATCACCACGATGCGATCAGAAATGCCCATGACCTCGGGCAGCTCCGAGCTGACCAGCAGCACCGAGACTCCTTCTGCGACGAGCTCGCCGATGAAGGCGTGGACTGCCGCCTTCGAGCCGATGTCGATGCCCTTGGTGGGCTCGTCGAGGATGATGATCTTGGGCTGCATCGCCAGCCACTTGCCGAGCACGGCCTTCTGCTGGTTGCCGCCCGAGAGCTCGCTCACCGCCTGTTCGAGGCTCTGGCACTTGATGCTCAGGCGATCCACGATCTGACGCGCTAGCGCCGCTTCGGCCGCCGTGTCGACCCAGGAGCCCCGTGCCAGGCGGGAGAGAGAGGGCAGGGTGACGTTCTCTCGGATGGACAGCTCGAGGATGGTGCCGTTCCTCTGCCGATCCTCCGGCACCAGCACGAGCCCGCGCTCGATGGCCTCGCGCGGTGAGCTGCCCCAGGCTTGGCCGCCCATCGTCGCCGTGCCGTGGGTGGCGCGCTCGAGCCCGAAAATGGTTTCCATCAGCTCGGTGCGGCCCGCGCCGACCAGGCCGTAGAAGCCAAGTACCTCGCCTCTGTGCAGGCTAAACGAGATGTCGGCGAACTCGGTGCCGTTGCCGAGATCGCGCACCTCGAGGAGAGGCTCACCCAGCTTCACGGTCGTCTTGGGAAAGATCTCGGTGATCGTCCTGCCCACCATCAGCTGAACCAGACGGTCCTCGTCCACGTCGGCCATCGCCCCGTGTCCGACCGAGCTGCCGTCGCGAAACACCGTGTAGCGATCGGCGATGGCGAAAATCTCGTCGAGCTTGTGAGAGATGAAGAGGATCGCCGTCCCCGTGCTCGTCAGGCGGCGGATGATGCGGTAGAGGTCCTCCACCTCGCGGCTGGAGAGAGCTGCGGTCGCCTCGTCCATGATCAAGACGCGGGCGTCGTGCGAAAGGGCCCGCGCGATCGCGACCAGCTGTTTCTGGGCCACGCTCAGGGCCCCGAGCAGCGTATCGACGCCGAGGTCTGCCTCCAGGCTCGCCAGGATCCCACGAGCCTGCCGCTTCATCGTCGGAAAATCGAGGAGCTTATTGCGGCGGGTGACGAGGTGGCCCATGAAGATGTTCTCGGCGACCGAAAGCTCGTCGAACATCACCGTCTCCTGGTAGACCGCGGCGATGCCGTACCTCCAGGCATCCTGCGTGCTCCTGAGCTCGACGGGGGTGCCGGCGACCTGGACTTGCCCCGCGTCGGGGCGATACACGCCGGTCATGATCTTGACGGCCGTGGACTTGCCTGCGCCGTTCTCGCCGACCAGGGCGACCACTTTCCCGCCGTACAGATCGAGGTCCACGCCACGGAGCGCCTGGATGCCGCCGAAGTGCTTGTGGACGCCGGCGAGGGACAACACCGGAACGGGGGAATTCATGGCGGCCGGCGGATCTCAGAAGAACTTGGCGAGCTGGTCGACGTTCGACTTGTCGAACACGTAGGGCTCGGCCATCGCCGCCTCGCCGCTGTCGTCGACGCTGAGCGTGCCCATTCTGCCTACGGAAATCGTCGTACCCGGCGCACCAGTGGCCTTCTTGGACACGACCTGCTGTGCGGCATAGACCGCCGTGTATCCCAGATCAATCGGGTTCCAGATGGCGAAAGTGTCGACGGCCCCGGAATGAACGTGCCCGGCCATTTCCGAGGGCAGGCCCAGGCCGGTGACAAAGACCTTCCCGACCAAGTTCTGGTCGGTGACCGCTTTGGCCGAGGCGGTGATGCCGACGGTGGTCGGGGCGATGATGGCCTTCAGGTTGGGGTGCTTGCGCAAGAGGCCGATCGCCTCGCGGTAGCTCTTGTCGGATTGGTCGTCACCATAGACGACGTCGACCAGCTGGAGCTCTTTGTATTCGGGCCTCTCGAGCACCGTCTGCATGATCTTGATCCAGGTGTTTTGATTGGTCGCCTGCGTGGTGGCGCTGAGGATGGCGATCTCGCCCTTACCGCCGATCGTTTTTTGCACCATCTCGATCTGCTTCTCTCCAATCAGAGTGGGGTTCGAGGGGTTGATTTGGAGGAGCCGGCCCGCCTGGGCGACCCCGGAGTCGAACGAGATCACGCTGATGCCGCGGCTCATGGCCCGCTTGCAGATCGGGACCAGCGCGTCCGCGTCATTGGCAGAGATCACGATGGCGTCGACTTTCTGCGCGATCAGCGCGCTGACGATTTCGATCTGCCCCTCTGCCGTGGGTGTGGTCGGCCCCGTGTAGATCACTTCCACACCGCCGAGCTCCTGGGCGGCTTCGAGCCCTCCTGCTCGCGCCGCCTCGAAGAACCCATTGCCGAGGTTCTTGACCACCATCGCGACTCGAAGCTCGGTCGCCCCCGCCTTCTTCCCCGAGAGCAAGGAGCTCCGAGCGAGCCAGACCCCGCCCAAGACAAGCGGCAAGAGCGCCAAGAACGCCCATTTTTGCCAGTGAACTGTCATCACGCCGCCCGCCGGGTTGCGATGTCCCGCTCGTATTTGCGCACCCGCTCCAACCAACCGAGGCCGACCGGGGCGCCGCGGCTCTCGCAGTAGTAGTCCCACACCGCCGTCCAGGGCATCGATTTTTGCTCCTCGAACATCGCGAGTCGCGCGGTGCTATCGCCTCGCGCCTCGGCGTCCGCCAGCGCTGCAGCCGGCTCCAGCAACGCCCTGAGCAGGGCCTTGCGCATGTTGCGAGTGCCGATGACCCAAGCCGCCACGCGGTTGATGCTGGCGTCGAAGAAGTCGAGGCCGATGCAGACGCGGTCGAGCACTCTGCCGCGGACCAGCTCATTGGCGATGGCCTGCGTTTCGTCGTCGAGCAGCACCACGTGATCGCTGTCCCAGCGCACGGCGCGAGTGACGTGCAGGAGGATCCCATCGAGGAAGGGGAGAACTGCCGAGAGCTTGTCGGAGATGACCTCGGTTGGGTGGAAATGCCCCGCGTCTAGGCACAACATGAGCTTCCGGCTGATGGCATAGGCCAGATACAGCTCGTGCGAGCCGACCGTGTAGGCTTCGGCGCCGATGCCGAACAGCTTGCCCTCCACCGCGTCGCGGTGGAATTCGCGTGGGATGGCCGTGGCGAGCACTTCGTCCAGGGACTCGATCAACCGGTGCCGCGGCCCGAATCGATCAAAAGGCTGGTCTTTGGAGCCGTCGGGCACCCAGATGTTCATCACCGACGGAGTCCCGAGCGATTTGCCAAAGTGGGCGCTCACCGCACGGCACGCCTTCACGTGCTCGATCCAGAAGCGGCGCACGCTCACATCGGGGTGGCTCAGCGTCATGTTTTGCGCGCTGAGTGGATGAGAGAAACAGCTGGGGTTGAAATCTAGCCCGATTCCGCCCTGCTTGGCCCAGTCGACCCAGCGCTGGAAATGCTCTGGTCGGAGCTCGTTCCGCTCCACGCGCCGATCGGTGTCGAGATAGATCGCGTGCAGGTTGAAGCGCTTGGGGCCCGGGATCTGGGCCATCGCCAGGTCCGCGTCGGCGCGCAGCTCGTCGGGGGTACGAGCCCGCCCCGGATAGTTGCCGGTGGTCTGGATGCCGCCGGTCAGGAGAGCGTCGGGGTTCTCGAACCCGCGGACGTCGTCTCCTTGCCAGCAGTGCAGCGAGATGGGGATGAGGTCGAGGCGCTCGAGGGCCGCCTGCACATCGACGCCGATGCCGGCGAAGGCCTCGCAAGCCAGTTGATACGCGCGTTCGGTGGAGGAAGGTTTGTTCATGACGGTGGGCTCTCTCGGGCTGATGTGCGCGTAAATATCTGAAACCGCTGGCGCACGCGCTCCGGTATAGGGGAGCGCGGTTGGAGCTCAGGCGCGCTGCACGAGCGACGAACCAGCGCCCGGGCCTCGTCGAGAGACGAAACGGCTCCCAGCGCGATGAGCTGGACGCAGCCGTTGCCGAGGAGCGAGCTCTCCCTTGGGCCGACCACCACCGGCACCTCGCAGGCGTCGGCAGCGAGCTGATTGAGCATCCCGTTCTGGCCGCCCCCGCCTCCGATGTGGATGCGCGTCAGGCGAAGCCCGAGCAAGCTCTCGAGCTCGTCCTTCACCCGCCGGTAGGACAGTGCCAGGCTCTCGAGCGCGCAACGCACCAAGGCGCCCGCATCCGCCGGCTCGGGTTGGCCTGTCTCGGCGCAGAAGCTCTTGATGGCTTCGATCATCGAGGGCGGGTTCAGAAACCGAGCATCCTCGGGGTCGATCGAAGCGCACCAAGGCGCGGCAGCGGCAGCGGCGTCGAGCAGGCTCAGGTCGGACTTCCCGAGCTCTCGGCCAATGCACTGGGTCAGCCAGAGCCCGGCGATGTTCTTGAGGATCCGGTAGCGCCGCTCCACACCCCCCTCGTTGCTGAAGTTGAGGCGACGGGCGCTCTCGCTCACGATCGGGCGCTGGCTCTCCACGCCCATCAGCGACCAGGTGCCCGAGCTGATGAACGCCTCTCTGTCGCTCGAAAGCGGGATCGCGGCCACGGCCGAAGCGGTGTCGTGCGTGCCCGGCGCCGTGACCTTCAGCCGGCTACCCGCGAGCCCGCTCGTCTCGCCCAGGCAGGTCCCGGGACTGACCGGGCGGGTCAAGAGCGCGCGCGAGATCCCGGCCAGAGCCAACAGCTCTTCATCCCAATCATCGGTCGCGATGCCATAGAGCTGGGTGGTGGTGGCGTTGGTGTACTCGCTCGCGATCGTTCCGCCGAGTCGGAAATGGAAATAGTCGGGGAGCATCAGCAGGTGTCGTGCGCGCGCGAGCCAGGACGGATGCTGGCGGGCCGCCGCCGCGAGTTGGTAGAGCGTGTTGAATGGCTGGAACTGGATCCCCGTGCGCCGATAGACCACGTCGGCCGGCACTCGCGCGAACACTTGCTCCATCATGCCGCGCGTGCGGTCATCGCGGTAAGAGACAGCGGGACCAATCCGTTGCTGCTCCGCGTCGAGCAGGACGTAGTCGACGCCCCAGCCGTCCACGCCCACGCTTTCCAACTGCGCCATGGCCGCGGCGGTCGCCAACCCGGCGCGAATCTCGCGCTCGATGCCGTCGAGATCCCAGGCCTGGTAGCCTGTCTCGGGATCGCGTCGCTGCGGCGTATCGAAACGCCGCGCCTCGCGGAGCGAGAGCCGCTCGCCGTCACATTGGACCACCGCGACGCGCCCGCTGCTCGCCCCTAGATCGATGGCTGCGCAGCTCCTCTGGATCATCACGCTCCGGCAGCGATGCTCGCGCTTCCCGAGCGCCGGCGCCATTGAGAATTGGACAGCGAGAGCGCGAAGCTGGCCAAAAATGTGTTAGAGGACACCGGATCACCCGTTCAGCGGGCTCCTGGGCTCGCGGCAGCGGGCCTCTTGTCGATATCGGCTCGGTGACATGCCCGTCGCCTTTTTGAACGAGTACGCGAAGTGGTTGCTGTCATTGAATCCCGACGCGAGAGCGACGTCGGTCACGTTGTCATCGCTCGCGCACAGAGCCCGCATGGCACGGCCGAGGCGCAGCTTCACCAGGTAGCCGTGGGGCGTGGTCGCCGTCGCTTCACGGAACACGCGCCGAAAATTGCGTGGCGAGTAGCCGAAGCGGTGAGCGAGCTCATCGAGATCGATCGGCAGCGTGCAGTGGTGGCGCAGGTACGCTAGCGCATGTGCGAAGCGGGCAGCCGGCGAGAGGTGCTCGGCGTCGGTGGCGAAGCGATCGCGCCACAGGCTGACGATGAGCTGCACGAACAGGGACTGCGCCATGAGCTCGGACGCCGCGTCGGATTTCTTCGACTCCTCCGCCAGAGCGGCGAGGAGCGGTTTCAGCCGGCCGAGCGCGTCAGCGGAGAGCTGCCAATAACGTCGCTCCCCCACCTGCTCGCCCCCCGGCTGAAGATAGGGGCGTACGCGATCGGCGTGCAAGAGCGCGTCGTTGGATCGGTAGATCACGTTGGTGAGGTACAGGTCATGGACCTCCTCGAAGGCGTGCCGATCACGGGGCTCGAGATACAGGACCTCGCCGCACGAGAGCAGGTGAGGCTCGCCATTGAGAACATGCCAGCCATTGCCGGAGGCGACGATCATGAGCTCGTGGAAATCATGCTCGTGCAGTGGAAACGGGGGCTGCGGCGAGCGCGGCTCGACCCCCACGAACTGCGACTCCCCACGGAAGAACTCGCGCCCCCGAAGCTTCAGCAAGACCACACCCCCCGCGACCGCGCGCGTTTTCCGTCATGAGCCGGTTCGTGCTGACGTTCCAAGAGCGGTGATAGTGCCACGAACGAATTCATGAGGGCAGTCGCATGCGCTGACCCGCCGCAATCTGGACTCGGTGAACCTGAAAATTCCCGTGTCGCGCTCGAGGAAGTCCAAAGCGATCCAGCCCTGGTCTTCCGTTCCGAGGCTACATAACCTCACTTCCGTGAAGCAGTCCGTGGCCGTTCGGCCGAATCACTCCGTGCGCTCGTTCTTCCGCCTTCTCTCGTGCGCGCTCGTCGGCACCGCGTGCTCCGCTTCGTCTGCGTCGTCCTCCACGCCGAGGCTGCCCATGGCGAGCGACCTTCCCGCAGCCAATGACGTGCTCGGCACGATGCGCCTCGTCAACGCCCATTTCGTCGCAAAGTGGCCCGATCCGACCATCGACATCGTCACCGATAAGGTGAGACCGAGCAACCTGTGGACGCGGGCCGTCTACTTCGAGGGCTTGATGGCCCTGTACGCGGTCGAGCCAGACGCGGCGCTGAAGGCGCGCCATCATGACTACGCCGTGCGCTGGGGCGAGAGCCCGAGCCATCCCTGGCAGGTCGCCTACGGCGACGTCAACACGCTCGACGCCGACCATCACGCCTGCGGGCAAACGTATCTGGATCTGTACGCCATCGAGCCAGAGCCGGTGCGCATCGCTCAGCTCGAGGCCAGCATTCGCAACTTGATCGCCTCGGGCACCACGGCCTGGTGGTGGATCGACGCCTTGCAGATGGCCATGCCCATCTTGGCTCGCCTCGGCGTGCTGCGGAACGATACCAGCTACTTCGACGCGATGTGGGGCCTGTACTCGCACAGCCGAGACGTCGAAGGGGGCGGCCTGTTCGATGAGCGCCGTGGTCTCTGGTGGCGCGACGCCAACTACACGCCCGGCGACGTCTACACTGTGAGCCCGAACGGCAGCGACATTTACTGGTCGCGTGGCAACGGTTGGGTGCTCGCCGCCCTGGCGCGGGTGCTGGAAGCGCTACCCGCGGGCGATCCGCACCGCGCGACGTATGAGGCCGACTTCCACGCTCTCGCCGCGGCGCTCCTCCCGTTGCAGCGCGAGGACGGCTTCTGGAACACGAGCCTCACCGATCCGACGCATTGCTCGGCCGCCGGTGAACCGGGCGAGGACGGCCCCGAGACGAGCGGTACCGCCTTGTTCGCGTACGGGCTCGGCTGGGGCATTCGCCACGGCCTGCTCGACGCGGCGACGTACGGGGCGCCCTTGCTCGCCGCCTGGAACGGCATGCTGCGAGCCGCCGTGCGCGCCGATGGCTTCCTCGGTTGGGTGCAGCCCACCGGCGCCGCACCGTGCTCGGGCCCGGGACCGCTCGGGCCAGACATCGTCCCCAACTTCGAGGACTTCGGCGTCGGTTGCTTCTTGCTCGCCGGTAGCGAGGTGTTGCGATTGGGGCGCGGGGCGACGGAAGGCGATTCGCAGAACGGTCGATGATCGTCCGCGAGATCTTGCCATGTTTTTGTGCGGCGGGTCACCGGCGTAGATGCCGGAATCGTCTCTGCGGCGTAGCGGGCAAAGGCTGAGCGAGCTGCGGCGGCACCACAGCCGGTTCCGCGCGCCCCCCGACCATGGTTCGCTCGAGCGTAACCGCGAGCTGCTCCACGGCTTGGCGAAGCTTCGCGTTCGTGTGTTCGTAAATGGCCCAGCAATAGGCATCGGCCTCTAGCTCGCCTTGGAAGTCGACCGCCACGTCCGGCAGTCGCGACAGCTCGTGCCCGTTCGCGTCGAGCAGCCGAAGGTCGCCAAGCACGATGTGAATGCGCGCCTTGGCGGTGGCTCCGAACGTCGCGAGCGCGCCGATCAGGCCGAATGCTGCGCCCACCTGCGCTTCGGACGACGTTTCCTGTACGCCGTACAATGCACGCAACAACCCGGTCAACACGTAGTCGGATCGCACGCGCGCTCCGGTCGTGACCGGTCCCCGGAACAGCCCGCGCCGCTCCAGGTGTGCGGCCGCGAGCTTGGTCACCTGCGCCGCCACCTGTTCAGCGGGGTAGTGCGTCTCCGCGTTCACACAGACACTTCGCTCGCCCAGCTCGGTCTCTCGATCGCCACCGAAGAGCAGCGCGCTCGGAGCATGCGTGCGCCGTGCGTCCACGAAGGTCGCCACATGCAACGAGCCAGTCAGCGGACGCGCGTACACGCGCTGGATTGCCATCGTGTCATACGTGATGTCGCGCGTGACGCTGCAGCCGACGAAGGCGGCGAGCGCAGTGAAGAGCACGACGAGTCGCCGACCCAGCATGACGTCTCTCCAACACAAAAACACGGCGTGCACAAGAGCCGAGCATCGCCGCCTTGCAGCCCTCGATGCAGTCACCGCTGGCGCTTGTGCGGCTCGACAGCCGGTCGTGCTGCACAGTATTCAAGCACGCTACGGGCTCGCTTCTGGCCAAGTGATCAGCCGTTCGAAGAGCCGCTGCGTTCGTCCCGGCCAGCGGTTGTTGAGAATCAGCGTATGTTTTTCGGACCGCACGAGCACGTAGGGCGGCCACGGATGAGCGAGGTAGAGATCGACGTCGCCCAGGCCAGCGACGAGGTAGCGCCCAGGTGGGTTCCAGCCCACGGCATAACTCTCGAGGCGGCGCTCGATCGGAGGCAGGTCATCGAGGAGCTCGACCTGCGTGACTTCCTTCGGGCACACGTACGTCAGATGCCAGCGCGTACCGACGCTCAAGCAGCCCTTGATGCGGACCCAGGGCGACAGCAGCTCGTGTGCCATGATGGGGGCGCCGGCGATGAGCAGCAGCGCAATGAGGCGGCGGCCAGAAAAGCGAACCTCCAGAGCCTTGGAGCGGGTGGTCGATGCGCGCCTGCCCCGGTGTCTCGGGACAGTACCCATGCGCCGTTCGATCGCCTCGACCAGACGCGCCGGCTCACTGCTGCGAAGCAGGGCGCGGCTGCCATCGGTGAGTGACAGCGCAACGACGCTCTGCATCGAAGCGCCATAATAGTAACCCTCCGGCGCGCCACGCGCGGCAAAGCGCACCGGTACGTACTCCACCTGAGCCACCGCCTCGAGCGAGACGCGGGACTCGAGCACACCGAGGCCCAACCACCACTCGATGAACTCGTCCCCGACCTTGACGGCAAGCGCTCCCCTGAGCGCCGCCATGAAAACCGCAATCACCGAGTAAGCCAGGATTGCGGTGCTTCTGAACGCGTCTGTCGGCCCGATGTAGAGCAGATAGGCTGCAATAAAGAGCGACAGCACGGGAAAGAATCCGATCTGCCGGTGCCAATAGCCCGCAAAAGCGCCAGGTTGCGGGGTTTCGCTCATGGCCTGCCGCAGGGTGCCATTGTCCGGGGGACGCTGCGAAAAAAAAAGCCTGTCGTCGAAATGAAAAAAAACTAGCAACCGCCGACGGCCCTCGACCGACTCAGCCTGGTATTACGACGGATGGCGGGAGGTAAGCTTGGGCTCTTTGGCGGGATGGCACGGGATTTTAAGACTCGTTCTTGGTGCAGGCGCGGTGATGACGCTGGGCTGCGGGGAGGAAAGCCCTTCGGGGACACCCATCGGCGGCGCGGGCCCGTACGGCGACGGCATCGGCACGCGTCCGCTCGCGCCGCCAAAATTTCTGTTGGTGCCGGGCGAGCCCGGCGCCGCAGTGGGGATCCGGGCCGTCGTCACCGTGGATGGTGTCGAGCTCACGACGAATCCGACCGAGCTCGGGTTGTTGATGCCCGAAGCCAGCGCCGCGTCCGGACCTTTGGCAGCGCCGTCACCCACTGCGGGGCACGTGCTCCAACCCCCCCTCGGTCGCATCGAGCAGGGAATTCTAGCCTGTCCGATGCCGGGTGCCGAGGTCGAGGAGCTCGGCACCATCAATGGCAACGTCATCTTCATGAGCTCCACCCTCGCTTCGGGCTCGCTGGGGTTCGAGGCGGGGATCGAACGCACCACGGTCTTTGCCCGTGAAGGCATGTACCAATTCGTGGAGACAGCCGAGACCCTCGTCGTTCCGCCCGATTTTTTTAGCTACGGAGTCGCCGCCGGGTTTGGCGGGGTTACGGGAGACGGGCCTGGCACCGTCTCGGCTCGCCTGCTGACGGGCATGGAAGCTTTTAGCTTCTCGTATGGCATCACGGAGTTCCCGCTGCCCATCATCCAGATCGGTGTCAAGGTGGGTTTCACCTTCTTTACCCGGCCTCTGCCACGGGGAGGGCTCGCCAGGGCGTTTCGCACAGACTTGGGTTTATCTTACGGGATTAGTGCTTTTCCGCTACCGGTGGGCGGTTCGGTGGAGCTCGCCTCGCAGACCGTCGAGCCGCCGAATTCGGGTGACAAGGGCGTCTACACGGTGCGCTTCATCCGCCCCTGGAACGATTGCGGGGCGGGCCTCACGGACCAAAACGCACTTGAATATGTACTCGAGCAGGTGCGGAACTGGTCGAGCAGCGGCGGCGGCTCGCTGGAGGATTCACTGGCTCGAGAAGCGGGCACGGGCATGGAGCCACTTTTCGAGTCGCTGGGTACCCCTGGAGAAGGCGGGCTCACCGACAATGTGCCTGCGGCCAGCAACGCGGACTTCTATGCGGAGTTTCTGAGCTCCTCGGATCCCGGCGTCCCTGGCTCGGCTCCCAACACCTCGATGGACGGTGTGCTCAAGGGTTTCCTGGACCGGATCGGGGCCGCCGGTGACGACACTGCACAGATTTTGCGTGGAGCCAGGCAGGGCCTCGACGACCTTCGTCAAGCGACTCCGTCGCTCCTTTCGCAGGCCGCCCTCCAAAACGAGGCGCTCGCCGGGCTCCAGGCTGCGGGTGAGCTACGGCAGCTGGCGGACCCCGTCATGGCGGGCAGGATGCGGTTCATCGCGCCCGACATCACGCGGATCACCGCTCTGTCCGGTGAGGTAGCGCGCGTCGTGCTGACCAGCGAGGAGCTGGCCGCGCTCGTCGAGCGGCCCGTCGCAGACGTCGTAGGGGCCACGGTGTTGGTCAACGCCGGGACGCAAATCGTGGATGTCGCCTTTACACTTGGAGAGCAAGGTGTAGCCCTCGACTTCGAGGTTGCGAACGACAACTTGTTGGTGCGTCTCGACGTGGACCTCAGCACGGCGGACGGGAGCTTCCCTGCCGATGTCGATACGTGGATAGTACGCCCGAGCATGCGCCTCATCACGGTGGAAGCAGGGCCGGCTGCAGGCGCGATCATCAACGGTCCGCGCCGCTTGCCCTCTGGTGCGCCGGCTTCGCTGAGCGTGCAAGTCGTCGACGCCAATGGTCGGCTCATCAAGCGACCATTTAGCGTTCGTTTCATCGATGCCGAAGGACGCGACATCGGTCAAGCCGACTCGACCGGCGCAACGGCAATGCTGCAGTTCATTCCAGAGCCAAGCGCGCCCGTCGTGTCGATGATCTCCTCGGCAACCATCACGCAATCAGGAACCGACTCGCCGGGGCTCAGCGTCCTCGGCACGGGCTTCAGCGCAAATGCCGCCGTGAGCATCGACGCTGGTGAGCCCCTCGAGCCAGGCACCGAGTTTGAGGTGCAAGGCCCCGAAGAAATTCTGGTCATTCTGCCTGAGGGACTCGCGCCCGGTAGCCATCAGCTCGTCGTGCAGAACCCCGGCGGGCTCGCTTCCGACAGCGTGGCCTTTGAGGTTCCGTGATACGCGGGTGAGGGTCAGGGATCCTCGCCGCTCTTCGAGCGGGCGCTGAGACAGCCGTTGATAAACGTTCCAATGGGCGGCTGAAACGGCTCCGCCTGCATGCACCAGGTTGGCTCCAGCTGGTACATCTGCTCTGCGCGCAGCTCTTGTGGATCGGCTGGCGGTCACGGTACCAGCATGACCAGCGCCGCCCTCAGCAGCTGCTCCACTTCGGGCTTCATGCCGCGATGGCGCAATGCCTCCAACGCGGCCTTGGCGCCCCGCCGCTCGA
>JANOIG010000204.1:0-18812 GCA_031407405.1 Deltaproteobacteria bacterium | reverse complement strand
GGGCGCCGCTCGCGAGCGACGTTGACGGTGATGGATCTGCCATCGAGGGTCGAGCCATTCAGCGACTCGATGGCGCGCTCAGCATCCTCGTTAGACCCGTATTCGACGAAGCCAAAGCCACGAGATTGCCCCGTAGCCCGGTCGATGACGACGCTAGCCGAAGTTACCTCACCGAACTCGGAGAAGGCCTCCTGAAGCTGCTGGTCCATCGTCGAGTAAGCCAGATTGCCCACATACAGCCGGTTTCCCATTACTATTCTCTATCTCGATTGCATGGCGCCGTATCCGCTCTGCTTCGGATGCGATCTCGGCGCCATGAGCCACATCCGAATGCCCCCTTCATTGGGAGCAGCCAGCTGCAGAACACGAACTCGAGCGGGCGGAAACCACCGGCCGATACTCCACTTCCGTTAGCGGGCTATGGCACGTTACCACGCTCCAAAAAATCTAGCCATAGGGCGCGGAGTCTGTTCGCGGCCGCCGGTTTGCGGCTCGGACGCGACCCGCCAACTTATATATGTTTTGCAATTGGGGCAGCTTTTTACGCCGCCGATAGCAGGTTATTGGTCAGACCCGGAACATCGTGCCGAGCTTCTTTCCGAGCAGGGCACCGGCGAGCACGAGCGTGAGGGTGAGCAGCACCATCGCCCACACGCCCAACGCGCTCGCCACATACAGCCCGTCCCCGAGCCGCTGAGACAATTCCCAAATGGCTCGGGTAATCGGAAAAAATTCGGCACTTTGCGCGAGGATGAGCGAGTCACTCACCTCCAGCATCGCAAATACGAATGCCATCAGAGCCCCTGCCAGAACGCTGGCGAGGATGAGCGGCAAAACGATACTGTGCAACACCCGCGCCGCCCCGGCCCCTAAGTTCGCCGCGGCACGTTCGTAGTCTCGCGGCACCTGTTCGAGCCCTGCCGCCGCGCTCCGCACGACATAGGGCAGGCGCCGGGTCGTGTACGCGAGCACCAGCAACACGACCGGGAACCGCTGCACATCCAGCCAAAGCGGAGTCGATTCGCCAAACACGCGCTTGAACTCGACGCTGAGCGAGAGGTAACCGAAAGCCATCACCAGGCCCGGCACCGCGAGCGGCAGCATGCTGAGGACATCGAGAGCCCCGCGCCACGGCACACGCGAACGGACCACCACCCACGCCACCGAAAGCGCGACCACGACGCCGATCAGCGTCGCCACCCCGGCGTAGACGATGGAGTTACCTACGGCGCCCAGCTGAACGCTGCCCTCGGCCACGCTGGGCATCACGAGCTCGTCATTCAGCGCGGACAGGTAATGAGCCGCGGTCAGCTCACGCGGGAGCATCGAGCGATACCAAGCACCCGTCGCACTCAGGCTGGTCAAGACCACCGAAATGTTGGGAAGTAACGCTAGTGTGAGCACCAGCAAGGACGGCAACGCGGCGGCCACGGCGCGCATACCGGACAGGCGACGGAGCACACTCTGACTGCTGGCCTTGCTCGCTAGAACGCCCGAGCTCCGCCCAAAGAATAGCTTTCCCAGAATATACAGCAAACTAGAACAGGCCAGCATCACGACCACGAGGGCGTAAGGTAGCGGGTTGTCGACCTCGGTGAGCTGGGTGAATACCTGCACGGGGGTTACATCGTAGACGTGGAACATGAGCGGCGTGCCCAGCTCGGTAAAGCTCCAGATTAGAACCAACGTGCAGCCTGCAAATAAACCCGGACGCACCAACGGAAACGTGACGCGCCAAAACACCGTCCAGCGCGACGCCCCCAGGTTTGCGGCGGCGCGCTCCAGCATGGGATCGACGTTGGCTAACGCTGCCTGCAGGTTGAGCAGTATTATCGGGTATAGCGCCAAGGCCTCGACCCCGACAACGCCGAAGCTGCGGAGGCTACCCAGCCAGTCAACTCCTCGGCCCGAAGCGTCACCGAAAAGCTGAGTGAGTGGCCCAAAGCGCGCGAGCAAGAGGCGTGTGCCGAGCGCACCGACGAACGGTGGCAGCACCATGGGCACGAGCAGCAGCGAGGACAGCAGCGTTCGTCCCGTAAAATCATAACGCGCGCCTATCACAGCCAACGGCACTGCCAACACCAGCGCAACCACGGTAGTACCGACCGCGATCAGCGTGGCTTTGAACAAGCCGCGAACGAGCACGGGATCCGCCAACACCAAACGCAGGTACGCGGTAGTGAAGCTGCCGTCGCTGGTCCGAAAGCCGACCGCGACCACGTTCAGTAGCGGCCAAATCAGCGTTACGGAGAGAAATAGGACCAGCACCGCCGCCAGGGCCGCGTGCACAAACCTGGGGCCAATCGCGCGTTGGCGGAGCACGTGAGCGACAGCCCGCAGCGTCATCCCGATCCTCGCGCTCGAGTGAATACGTCGCTGTAGTGCCGACGAAAACGCTCGGACCACCCCATGCGCTTCTGTGCGGCCAAGAGGCGCGGGTCGAGTGAGGGGCGCGACTCTCCGGTTTGACCCGGCGTCGCCGCCTGATTGAGGTCGTCCAGCTCGATCGGCAAGTCCGACAACTCGAACAACAAGCGTTCGCGGCGTGCCATGTCTCCGACGCCGAGAACCGCTTGGTAGGCTCGATCGAGCTGCGGTTTGGTGTCGATCCAGGCGGCCGCCCAGATCGGGATCAAACGTCCGAGTTGACGCATCCAGCGCTGGCGCATGTTGAAACCCTCTGCAGCCTCGAAGGGGTTCTCGTCGTCGGCCCAACCCGTTCGCTCGGCGTACACGTCACGACGTACCGGCATGCGTCGCAAGCTGCGAACGACGTAGGGGCTCTGACCCGCTTTCAGGTTCCACAGGCGCTGTCCGTCCGGCGACAAAAGAAACTCGACAAATCGGTTGGCGAGAAGCTCGCGCTCACCAACGGTGCCGTACAGAACTCCAATCGGATCCGGAGTAAAGGCCGTGGCCCCCCGTGGCGCGTGGTAGTTGATGCGACGCTTGCCAATTTGCTCTTGAAAGACGCGCGCAAAAAAGTCGATCGCCACCCCTGCGGCCGATTCGGCGTCTCCGACGTCCACGCACGGCCGGCTCCCCGAATCGGTGAAGTAGCGGGCATTGGCCGCCATGAGCAGCAGCACCCGCATGCCCTCCTTCCAACCCACACCGAGCGCCTTTTGGTAGCTCCCGAGCTGTTCGAACTCGGCGCGTGACAGTGACGCTAGCTCCGGGTTCTGCTCGAGCCAACGCTGCTCCGCGGCGGCCATCGCGCGCTGCAAGACCATCATGTAGATGACGGCGGCCGAACCGCTCCGGGTTGGATCGGCCAACGCCACGAGGCCCTGGAGCTCGGGCCGCGCCAGGTCGTTCCAGGATTGAGGCGGAGGCAAACCCAACGTTTCGTAGAACTCGGGCGCATGGATGATCCCGAAGCTGCTCAGCACCACTCCCACCCATTTGGGAGAAGTCTCCGATTCGGGGTCGAGCAGCGGTACACCCGCGAGATCGATGTCTGGGAAGGCGGCAGGGAGCACCGAGCGGGCCAGGGCCAATGGCTTCAAAAGCGGCTTGAAATCGCGCTCAAATGCATAGTCGCCCCCACCCCATACCAGATCGATTCCGGAGTTGATCTGTTCCTCGGGGACGAGCTGGCCCGAGGCGTCGCGATAGGTTCCATACAGATCGTTCAAGTAGCGGACGATCTCGTTGGTGCCACCCGGCGAGAGATAAGTAATGGCGACGGCCTGCCCGAAGTGGTCGTTGTGCCAGTCCGAGAACGCCGGCTCGAATACGCGTCGGATGTCTTGGTTGTGAGGCGTGATGATACGCAGCTCGAGTGCGCCCTTTTGCACCGTGAGCTGTTCGCGGCGGTCGCTCGTACCCAATAGCGCACGCAACAGAAAGGGCATGAGCAGCACGCAGGCAAAAGCGGCCAGATACGCGTATCGGCGCAGCAAACGACAGCTCCTAACCCGCCTCGCCCAGCACGACCAGCTCTGCCGGTGCCAGTTCCAGCGTGACGTTGGCCGGGAGATCCAGGCGGGGGGGGACGCTTTGCATCTTGAGCTCGTGACCGCCGCTGACCAGGCGGTGCTCACTCGAATCCCCTAAGAAACACGACTCGAGCACACGCGCCCGGACGCGATTCGTTGGAGCGGCATCAGCTGCCAAGGACTCTGGCAAAAGGACGATTTTGACTTGCTCGGGGCGGATGCTGAGGGTCACCCGCGATGCGTCGGCGGGCAAGGCGGCACGCGTGAACGCCACCAGCTCACCGAGCGGTGTTTCAACTCGCAAGCGTTCGACTCGTGCCGATTCGCTCTGCTCGGCAGGTGCGCGGACACTGGTTTTGTCTACGATCCGCCCCGGGATCATGTTGGCCTGACCCAAAAATTCGGCCACGAACGCTGTCTCTGGACGCGTGTAGAGCGCCTCGGGCGTGCCCACCTGAACCACCTTACCGGCTCGCATGATGGCTATCCGATCGGCGATGCTCAGCGCCTCTTTTTGATCGTGGGTGACGTACAGGGTCGTCAAGCCGGTGGCACGGCAAATGCTGCGAATCTCCCCGCGCATCTGCTGCCTGAGGCGGGTGTCCAGGTTGCTCAGTGGTTCATCGAGGAGCAAGCAAGCAGGCTGCACGGCGACCGCACGAGCAATGGCCACTCGCTGTTGCTGTCCGCCCGACAATTCTGCAGGCTTGCGTTTGCCATACTCGCTCATCCGTACGAGCTCGAGCGCCTGCCCAACACGAGCGTCTTGTTCCTTGCGCGGGAGGCGCCGCACGCTCAGACCAAAACGTACGTTGTCAGCTACGCTGAGGTGCGGCCAAAGTGCATAACTTTGAAAGCACATCACGGCATTGCGCTGATTCGTCGGCAACCCTGTCACATCTCGATTGCCAAACAGAATGCGACCCGAGCTCGGCTCGATCAGCCCTGCGATCAGGTTGAGCAGCGTGGTCTTGCCGCAACCGCTCGGGCCCAGCAGAAAAAAGAGCTCGCCCGCTTCGATTTCGAGCTGCACGTCATCGACCGCCAACGTATCGCCGAGGCGCTTGCTCACCCGCTGAAGTTGAATGGGGGTCATCGCGAGTCGCCTCTCGAGGAGACTCTATAGCAAAAATCAATCTCGAACAGCCGGGTCGGGGCCTTCAATTGTGCCCCAATCGAAGCTCACGGGGACTTCGATCGCGTCTAGAATGCTGAGCCGTACCGGGCAGGTGTGAGCCGCGCGCTCCAAAACTTGCCGGTCTGCGTCAGAGATCTCACGGCCCGCCGGGACTGTGACGCTGACCTCCAACCTGGCAATGCGCCGCGGCCCGGCAGCACTCATGTGCTTTTTCACCACTATGCCGGCCCCATCCAGCGGACAGGCACGTTCTTCCGCACGCATCCCCATCAACGTCAACATGCACGTGCCAAGAGCCGTGGCCACCAGATCGGTGGGCGAAAAGGCCTCCCCGCGGCCCTTGTTGTCCACGGGAGGGTCGGTCATCAGGGTCATGCCAGATGGGCCGTGTGTGGCAACGCACCGCAACTGCCCGCGGTAGGCAACTTCGATTTCTACCATTTGTGTCACTCCGGCGTCGGCAGCAGAAACCCCGAACGGCCCGAGCACCAGACTATCACAGCCACCTTGCCAGGCGATGGCGATCGTAATACTCAGCGGCGGTGTCCTTTCCCGACCTTTGCCGTCCCTTTTGCTCTTGCCAGAGGCCTGGCGTTGTCGAGGCGCTGTGACTCGGCGCGTAGTGATCACGGGGATTGGCCTGGTGACTCCGCTGGGGCTGGACCGAGAAACATCCTGGAAGGCTCTGCTCGAAGGTAAGAGTGGCATCGGCCCACTCGAAAGCTTCGATGCGTCACGCCTCAGAACCCGCTTCGGCGGGGAGGTGCGGGGCTTTGACGCCTCCAAGTATTTGGCCAAGTCTGAAGAAAGGCGCATCGATCGCTATTCGCAGCTGGCCATTGCCGCAGCCGACGAAGCCATGGCTGATGCCGGGTTTGTCGTGCCACAGGACAAAGCCCACGAGGTGGCTGTGCTCATGGGTGTGGCGCTGGGTGGGCTGCACAGCCTCGAAGAGAATCACGCCACACTGCTCTCGCGCGGGCCGAAACGTTTGGCCCCGATGATGGTGCCCATGATGCTGGCCAACACCGCGCCGGGTCTGCTTGCGATTCGTCATGGCGCCGGCGGACCAAACTTCACCCTGACCTCCGCGTGTGCCTCCGGCGCGCACGCCATCGGCGAAAGCGCAGGGTTGATTGCACGGGGTGAATGTTCAGCGGTGATCACTGGGGGCGCCGAAGCGGTGCTCACCGAGCTGTGCGTGGGGGGGTTCTGCGCGATGCACGCTTTGTCTACCAGGAATGAAGAGCCGCAGCGAGCGAGCCGTCCATTTTGTAGCGATCGAGATGGTTTCGTGATCGCAGAAGCCGCCGCCATCCTGATCCTCGAAGAGCTCGAGGCCGCTCGCCGACGCGGCGCGCCCATTTACGCTGAGGTGAGGGGCTACGGTCGAACGTGTGACGCGCATCACATCACCGCCCCTCACCCCGAGGGGCGCGGCGTGGTGCAAGCCTTGCGAGCAGCCCTCGCGTCCGGCGGCGTGTCAGCGGACCAGATTGGCCACGTCAACGCACACGCCACGTCCACGCCCGCGGGGGACGTAGGGGAAGCCCGTGCCATCCGCGAAATTTTGGGGGCCTCGGTGCCCGTCACCGCGCCCAAATCGATGATCGGACACACGCTCGGCGCCGCCGGTGCCGTCGAAGCGGCCTTCACCGCGCTGGCGCTGAAGCATCAGATCATCCCCCCCACCATCAACTACGACACGCCAGATCCAGAGTGCGCGATCAATGTGGTCGGCAAGGACGCTCGCCCAACCGCGATGAAACACGCGCTCAGCAACTCGTTTGGATTCGGCGGTACCAATGTATCGCTGCTCCTCAGTTGCGTCTGACCGCCGACATCTCGAGCGTTGTCGAGCGCGAGCGGGCTGAGCGCGGGGCCAGCGGCGAGGACCTGGAAGAGGTAGTCGTTGCCGACCCCAGCTCGGTGATGGAGAGGGCGCTGCTCCGCGCTCAGCACCACCCCGCAGCGCAAAGGCGCGCCGTACGTCACGAGGTTGAGCGCTAGCTGTTGCACGATGGAACGAAGTTCGCGGAAATTCCGATCGAGGGTGCCTCCGTCGCCTGCGAGTTTGGAGTAAGTGGTCCCGTGCGAGGGCGTCCTGTTGCTGCCGCGCCGCAGCCCCATTGCACCAGTGATGATGAGCGCTGGGCCACAACGCTCGTTTCCGGCGTTGTGCCACTCTGTGCCACAAGCCCTTGGGGCTTGCGCAACGTCTCTGCGGCACCTTCAGCGGGAACCAGAAAGTGCCGTAAATTTGACGGAGCGGCTCCTGGCACACGTGTTGCTCCACGAGACCCGAGCCTGACTGAGAATATCTTCGGTCGAGGCTCGACCCAACACACATGACACTACCCCGTCGCCGTTCCAGAGTTGCTCCCTTCAAGACGCCGCTTGTCGTCAATCTTGCCATGCCCGCCGCGCTGGTCTCGAGACACGGTCTACTCTTGCTGTTTGCCTTGTGCGGTTGCTCGTCGGAGGAATTGGGCACGCCGAATCCAAACGGGGACAGTGGGGGTGGCGGCGGCCTCGGAGGGGGTGGCGGCCTCGGAGGGGGTGGCGGGGCGCCCTCGGATGCGACGCTCAACGGAACATCGGGGGCAGCCACGTCGTCGGCTGGTCGAGGTCCAATTCCTTGCAGCAACGAAACCACTCCCCCAACCCACGCTTGTGAAGGCAGCGCCGCAGAAGACATCGCTTGCGGCCCATTGCGCGGAGGCACGAACCTGCAGCAAGGTGGCGACGCCGTTTATCTTCATATGGGGAGTATCCTTCGCTTCGACAAGGCAGAGCCAGGTGTGGGCACGGTCGTAGACACGGCGAATGCGCCCGTAATGACCATGCTCGTCGAAGAGCCCTACGTGTACTGGGCGGGTGCCATGGGAGTCGGGCGCACGGAGACGACCAGTGGCGCCCGCGGAGAGATCCTCGCTGAGCCGTGCTTTCCGTCAACGACGTTTGCTTTGGCCGTGGATTCGACTTCGCTCTATTGGTCGACATCTGCGCTGCCGTTTCAAAACGTGACGCTGCGGCTCGACAAGGATACGAGCGTCCCCGCAACCAGCGTCTTTCTCCAGGGTCACACCAACTCGTGTTTCGGCGCGGACGGTAGCCGGCTTTACTCCTGGTCTTCCGAGGGGGTCATCAGTGCGGTCGATAAGAACGAGCGCTGCAGCTGCGAATGCGCGGGAACGGCCCCGAGCTCGGGACTCTCTTGTCAGACGGCCGGCGGCATTGGGCTCGCCTCCGGGGCGGGCGGTTCGCCCGGTTTCTACGAGGACTGCGGCGGCCAGGAGGTCACCGTGCTCTACCAGTCGGAAGGCGTTCAAATTCAGGACGTGGCCATGGATGCGAGCCACATCTATTTTGCATCTTACGAAACCATCGCCCGCATGGACAAGGACGGCCAGGTCTCCACGGTCCTGCCCCGTCCAGACGATACGAGCCTCCGACCGTTCATCACCGCTTTCGCGTTGGACGCAACCAGCGTCTACGCCTACCGGCAACTGACTACTCAGGACGGATACCGCGTCCGGCGAGAAATCGTCAGAGTCGCCAAAGACGGTTCCGAAGTCGTGACGCTCTACGAGCAACCGAACGAAAACGGATATGTTAGGGCGATATCCGTCGACGAGACGCACATCTATTTCGTGGCCGTCAGCGAAGACCAGTGCAGGTTTACCCTCAAACGCATCCAGAAGACGCCCTAGGCCAGCGCCCGTCAAGATAGGATCGATGCGAGTTTGTCCAACAGTGTGCTAGTGCAAATACCTTATTCCAGGAAGCAATCGGGAGCTGACGATCAGCCGTCATTTACCGATACGGGTCAGCGCAGAAGCTGCAGCTCCGCGATCACGCGGCGTACCCATCTGGCACGACCCTAGTGCACTACGACGTGATGCAGCCCGCACGCCGAGGCCGCGGTCAGCGCAGGGGTGCCGGCCGAAGCTGTTGGCGCAGGGCTTGCTGTAACTCGACGAGCCCGAGCGCTTCAATGCCACCCCCTAGAGCGTAGGTGCCCTGGCCCGGATGGGCGACCCACAACCGCTCGAGCTCTAGATCCGTACACGCGACGCGCATGGATTTACTGAGAGATGGGGCGTCCGCATACTTAATCTCGATGCCGAAACGCTTGCCGCCGATGGTGACCAGAAGGTCCAGCTCCGCGCCGGCCTGAGTCGCCCAGAAATATAGATTTCGCTCACCCACGATGCGGGCGACTGCTTCGACCACGAATCCTTCCCACGATGCGCCCAATCGCGGATGGCCTTCGACGGCACGAAACGACTCCAATCCCAAGAGGGCGTGCAAGAGGCCAGTGTCCCGAACGTAGACCTTCGGGGACTTGACCTGCCTCTTCCCCAGGTTGGCGAACCACGGTTGTAACTGTCGGACCACCAGCGCACCAGTCAGAATATCCACGTGACGTTTGACGGTGGTGTGAGCCTCCCCGAGCGAGCGCCCAACCTCGGATCCGTTCCAGACCTGCCCGTGATAGTGCGCAATCATCAGCCACAGGCGGCGCAACGTCGCTGGGGGCACCCCGATACCGAACAGCGGCAGGTCGCGTTCGAGGAATGTGCGCACGAAGTCTTCTCGCCACGTAAAGCTGCCGCGCTCACTCTTGGCTAGGAAAGAGCGCGGGAAACCTCCGCGCAACCACAGTCTGCGCTGCAGCGTGGCGCCCACTTCCCCGAGCTCGAACCCCCCCATGTCGACGAACTCCACACGGCCCGCCAGGCTCTCGGAGGCACCTCTCACCAACTCGGGAGCGGCGCTGCCGAGAATCAAGAACCTTGCGCGAACGGGCTTCCGATCAGCCAGGACTCGGAGAATGGGCAGCAGAGCCGGATTCAATTGGACTTCATCAATGACCACCAGCCCGCGCAACGACTCGAGCGCCAGCAAAGGTTGCTCGAGGCGCCGCTGACTCCTCGGGTCTTCCAGATCAAAAAACTCGCCAGGCTTTCCGTCTGCCAACTTTTGGGCCAATGTACTCTTGCCGCACTGGCGCGGGCCCAGGATCGCGACCACCGGACTGCGCCGCAGGGCGCGCACGACCCTTTGCTCGAGCTCCGTCCTCGCGACCATCGGCATACTTGCATTTTGAACGCGACGTGTTCAAAATGCAAGTACCGCTCCGGTTCACCTCAAGCGTTGTCGAGCGCGAGCAGGCTGAGCACCGGCCGGTTCGCCTGGCGACACGCATCGATATCGACCCGCAAACAGAGTGACCAGTTGTGGTTCTCCTCCGGGTCACTCAGGATCTGCCGCAACTCCCAGCTGCTCGGGTTGGAACGATCGATACCGAGCCGCGCCGCGCTGCGTGCGTCAGCGTCGACCAGCAGCTGTTGGTGCTCCTCCCAATACGGGGCAAGCAGTGTCTCGACTTTGGGCGCTGTCCAGGGCTCACCTAAGGGGTCCAAGCCCGCTTCGGCGCCATCGGGCGCCAGCTCGGCCAGCACCTGGAGGAACCTCGCGATGTCTCGGCTAGCCATGGCGCGCACCAGCCTAAAACATGAATTCCTCAGCAAGATGCCAAATGCCCGCTGATTGCGCGTGATGTCGGGGGGCAGCTCCGGCTGCGCGAGCTCGGCGCTTTGGGCGCGCTCCCCGGAGCGCTCCAGGCGTTCCCACTCGTCAATCAGGCTGGCATCGACTTGTCGAACCTCCGCCCCGAGCCACTCTTCGAGGTCCAACACGTCGTCGGTCTTGTATTTTTCCGGTACGGTCTGGCGTAGTGCACGGTACACGTCCGTGAGGTAGCGCAAGAGCACCCCCTCCGCGCGAGCCAGGCCGTACTCCTTGACGTAGTCATTGAAGCTCAAGACCCGCTCATGCATGTCGCGGGCGATCGACTTGGGTGCGATGTTGTTCCCGCTCACCCAGGGGTGCTGTTTCGCAAATAGATTGAACGTCTCGTAAATCAGCTCGGCTTCCGGCTTCGGGTATTCGATCTTGTCGAGCTCCGCGAGGCGTTGGTCGTACTCCACGCCCTCGGCCTTGAGCTCAATCAGGCGCTCGGTTCGCAGCCGGTTCACCTGAGCATGCAGAATGGCCGATGGGTTTTCCATGATGGCTTCGATCACGCTCAAAATCGACAGCGCATGTTGTTCGAGCGCTGGGTCGAGTGACTCGAAGGTCTCGACCGCGTACAGGGAGAGCGCCTGATTGAGCGAAAAATCGTCCTGCAGGTCGGCGTTGACCCTGACGCGCCGCCCCTCCACCGACAAGATCTCCGCGGACACGAGTGAGCCAAAGAGCTCCAGGCCTTGGCGCAAGAGCACGCGCTTTCGGGCCGCGGGTTCGTGACAATCTTTGATGATGCGACGCGCGGCTTGGCAGCCCAGAGGGCGCGATAGCACGTTGAGCAACAGGCCATGGTTGATCGACAGCCGCGACACGAGCGGCTCGGGCTCCGAATCCCTGAGGTGCGCGAGGGTTTTTGCGCTCCATGGCTTGTAGCCCCGCTCAGGCGGCTTCTTCAGGTGCAGTTTTTTTTGCTTCTTTGGATTGCCTTCGGCACGTTGCTTGAGCTGCTTGTTTTCAATCTCGTGCTCGGGGGCTTGCACCACGATACTGCCGCGAGTGTCAAAGCCACGGCGCCCCGCCCGCCCGGCGATTTGGTGAAAATCGCGCACGGACAGGATGATGATGTTCTCACCATCATACTTACAGAGCTGGGTGAACAAGACCGTACGAATGGGCACGTTGACGCCCACGCCGAGGGTATCCGTACCGCAGATGATGTGCAGCACACCCTTCTGCGCCAGCCGCTCCACGAGGCGCCGGTATTTCGGCAACATGCCAGCGTGGTGCACGCCGATGCCGTGAGGAATGAAGCGCGAAAGCTCCTTGCCAAAAGGGCTGTCAAACCGAAAGCCACGCAACTCTTCCTTGATCAGCTGCTTGTCCTCTTTCGAGGTAAAGTTCAGGCTCATCAGGTTCTGCGCTTGTTCGGACGCAGCGCGCTGCGAAAAGTGGACGATGTAGATGGGCGACTTGCCGGCGGCAGCGAGCTTCTGGATGGTCTCCTGCAGGGGGGTTTCGCTGTATTCCCAATCGAGCGGCACCGGACGCTCCGAGGAGCGCACGAGCGCGGTGCGAGCGCCTGTCCTCTTGTGCAACTCTTCCACGAAAAACTCGGGCTTGCCGAGCGTGGCGCTCATCAGCAAGAAGCGTGCTTGCGGCAGCGTGATGATGGGGATCTGCCAGGCGGCTCCGCGATCGCGGTCCGAGTAGTAGTGAAACTCGTCCATGATCACCCAATCTGCTTGGGCGAGGCTGCCCTGCCGAAGCGCCAGGTTGGCCAGGATCTCCGCCGTGCAGCACAGAATTGGGGCATCGCGGTTGACCGAGGCGTCCCCGGTCATCATGCCCACGTGGCTCGGCCCGAGCGCAGAGCACAGCTCGAAAAATTTCTCTGTGACTAGCGCCTTGATGGGCGCGGTGTAAAACGCAAATTTGCCTTCGGCGAGGGCCTTGAAACAGGCGGCGAGGGCGACCAGCGACTTGCCTGAGCCGGTAGGAGTATTGAGCACGACGTTGTGCCCAGAGAAAAGCTCGAGAATTGCCTCTTCCTGAGCCGTATATAGCTCGACGCCAAGCTCCTCGATGTAGCTGAGAAACAGCTCCAACAGCCGGTCAGCGTCGACCTTTTCCCCCACCGGGGGTAGCCGAGCTTCGAGCGAAGCGGGGCGACTCCCGGCCTCTCTAACCAGCACCTGGCTCAAGGCGACCGTAACTTCGACACGCTACTCTGCGGCGCGCTCCGCCGACCCGTTGCTCGGCCGCCGCTCGGACAAGGAGGACAGCAGATCGGACAACAGAACCGAGGCGTCTCGCCGCGTGGGAGGCAGCGCAGCCACGTACCGCGCGAGGTCCGCGAGCGAGAGCATACCCACCACCTTTTGGCTTCCATCCACCACGACCAGCCGCCGGATGCGTTCGGCACGCATGATCTGGAGCGCATGATCGAGCGAGGCCAAAGGCAAGCAGCTGTGCACGCGCCCCGACAGTACGCTGGCGACGCCGATGTCCGTCAGTGGCCGGCTTTGAGTGTAGGCCGCCATGCACAGATCCCGGTCGGTGACGATACCCACCAAGCGACCTTCAGCGTCCACCACGGGTATGGCGCCGCAGTCGCGCTCCCACATGAGCTGAGCCGCCCGATGCAGCGTGTCACTCGTCGAGCACGTCGCGACATTGCGACTCATGATACTGCGCACCACCTCGCCCAGACGCGCCTCTGGAGACCAGCGCCCGAGCAGACCGCGGACCACCCGACCCAAGTCCCGAGCCGCCGCCGCCGCCTTCAAGTCCTCTAACGACCTCTTCACGATATTGGTGTTGTCGCCTGCCATGGTTCGCCTCGCCTGCGCATCCTAATGCCGCCCTTCACAAGTAACAATCGCCGGCCTTCGCGCATCGGAGAAGGCGCCGCAATGCCACACTCGAGCGTCGAAGCGTTCCGCTCTTACTGGACGTAGCAGTTCACAGTGAGCGGGTCGTTCGATAGAATGCCCCCAAAGACACACCTACTATTGCCCTGCGGGCAGGCGCAGGCACAGGCTGACGCCTGGTCCTCGTAGCAGAGGCGTTCGTGAACATATTTACATTCGCGACCATTCGCGCGCTCGGAGGGGAACCCAGGGATGCACTCACCGAGCACCGAAGTATTAAATGGGTCTCCGGGCCGCGGATTCTGCACCGCCTGGCGGCCTCCGGCCCCCGAACGACCCCATTGAGACGTCGCCCCCCCGGTACCCCCAGGCTCGCCTTCCCCCAACCCGTCCTCATCCCCCTCCCCTGGACTAGCACGACCACCGCACGCCAGGGATAGCGATGCGCCAACCAGAAAAGGAGCTGCACGGCGAAACACTCTCGGAGGTTAGCTCGAGAAACTCGTGCCGCAACATCCAGCAACGAATTCAGGCTGGCGATCTTCAAGGTCATTTGCGCTCCGCCCCCAAACGACGCGCGGCTTCTGACGCCGCACAGCCCTCAGCGATTGGGCCCCACATAAGCGATGAGGACCGCCATGTTCTCGATGAAGGTCCGAGTCGAGATGCCCAGCAGGGCGGCTTCTGCTGCGTAGGTGGCGGGCCGCGCCGCAGGTCGATACGGAGAGGTGTCGGTGCGATCTCCCACATGCGTGCTCGCATAGGTGGCCTCTGAATAGGCAGCAGCGTCACCCGGGCCCCGGTAAGGATTGGTCAGGAACTCGAGCGGACGCAGCCAGCGGCCTTCGGCATCCAGTGCCTCGACCACCTGCATGGCTTGCGGGTCAGTCACGTTGGGGGTTTTCTGGCTCGAGCCGGCACACAGCTCACCTAGCGTCGGCGTGCCGAGTGAGAAGTACTTGGGTAGGGGAACGGAGCCGCCGGTTTTCAACACAGGACAACCGGCGTGGCCGCTACCGCTGTAGGCCTGGAACCGCTCACGCAGGCCATCGAGGTCGATGGTCCGCGCCGGAGTGTAGTGCGAAAGCCGGGGGGCGATCTGCTCATCGAAATAGTACTTTCCGTTGACCACATTCGAACCGCGGCGATGCACGTATAGGGGCCGGTCGCTGCCCATCTGGATGAAGGTGGGATGAGTCCCCCCGAGCTCGGCCGCCAGCTCGGGCGTGAGCTTTACCTTGTCGAGCCAAGCTAGCGCCTCCGGCACCCGGGCCAGGTATTTGGCGTCGCCCGTCAAGGCGTGGAAGCTCAGCAGTTGCTCGACGTTCTTGGCGGTGGTGTGCGTGGCGAGCGCCGCCGGCTCAAAGCTGCGGGCCGCCGCCGGCTTGCCGTCAAAATCGTGCTGCAAGCCCCAACCTGCTTGCGGCGCAGGTTGCTGTAGCGCCAAGACCGAGTCCATTGCCGCACGTAGATTGTTGAGCACATCCACCTGCCCGAGCGCCGCGTACGCCATCAAGAGTGTTCGGATGTTCTCGCCGAGGACATCATCATTGAAGGTCAATAGACGCGTATAGTCAGCAGAGAGGGGATAACGTTGCGGCCACCCGCCGCTCGGGTATTGGCTGTCCTTGACGAAACGTATGGCCTTGCCGAGGGCCAGGCTCGACTCTGGCGTGGGCCGCTCGAGCTGCATGCGCAGCAGGAACTGAGTGGCCACCGCGGTACACGCATCGTCGAAGGTGGCGTTGTCCGGATGGATATGAAACTCTTCCAGTCTCCAGCCATTGCGGCCCACCGTCTCATACCACTCGTTGAGCGACGTTTCGCCCGCGACGTCGTAGACGTAGTTCCAACCTCCGCTCCAGTGCTGGGCGGAGACCACGGCACTCTGGACCTCCGAGGCGGCCCGCAGATAGAGCTCATCACCGGTCGCATGGAACGCGTCGAGAAACAGGTGGCCCATGCTGGGAGTGCCGGGAGGTTGCAGCCATATCATGCTGCGTTTCGCCTCCAACTCGCCCCAGCAGCGTGAAAAATCGGGCAGGTACGCCCAGACGTAGCCCCCTTTGTAAGCCACGGTTCCACTCATGAAGCGGGCCGCTCGTTTCATGGCCTCGAGCGCGCGGAGCCGCGCCTCCGACCTGCCAATAGGCGCGCCTGGCTCGGCGTGCGCGGTTCCCGCGTGGGGGAGGTCCAGTCGCGCCGCACAGCCGAAGGCCAGCGCCACGGGCGACAATACTGACGTCACGAAAACCCTGCGATCCATGCTCGCCCCGCTTCCATACCGCAGCTGCGATCGGCACGATACCTTGGCGCTCCTTCTCGCAAAACCGCGCTCAGGGGCCGCCACATCACAAACGAGGGAATAGCTTCGCGCCATCCGGAGTTGTCCAAAGTAGGTCCCCACGGCATTCTGGAGAAATCGGCTGTGCCGCCGAAAACATATTCGAGAAACACGCCGGAGATGGCCGGCTCGAGAAGATGCTGACGGCCTTGGACCCTATGAAAGAGAGCATGGCATGAAAAAAGCAGCAATTTTGCAGCTCAGGCACCTCGAAACCAAACACCGCAACCTCGACACCGAGCTCGGTCTTTTGATGAGCCAATCCCACTTGACGCCGCGGGAGTATCAGCAAGCTCGGGAGCTCAAGAAACGCAAGCTGCTGGCCAAGGACGGTATCGCCGCTCTAATCAGCGCGGTTCGGCCCGAGTGAGCAGCCCGAGCACCTGGCCCCCATGTCCGAGCGCGGCCCAGGCGTGCTGAGCGAAATCGATGCGGGTCAATGCCGAATGCGTGTGCTCGGACATGCCACCGATCACCTCCGGGGTGGCACAAGCAAAGCAGTTTTCCCGACCCCACTGCTGCCGCAGCAAGAACCCGAGCACTCGACCCAATAGCCGTTCTTGTGCGGGGTCTGGCCGACCCTGGGCCTGACGCACCGCCAGCGCCGCAGCCAACGCTTCTCCGAAGCCAGCTGCCCCGGTGTTGTGCGGAGGCACCACATTGCCAAAGCCAAAACCACCGTCGAAGTCAGCGTCGACCCCCTGTTCACGCTCCAGGATGAGCCGGGATTTGAAGCGCACGTAGTCCAAGCAAAAATTCTCGTAGCCGGCATGCCGATGCACGCCCAGCGCCGCGCGCGCAGCGAGGCAGTGCCAGTTTTCCTCCAGGAAGAAGAAGTCGGTGAGCGGGTGCGACCAATATCGTGTCGCAAAAAACTCCATCGCGCGCTCGACCGCGGCGTGAACGATCTCGTGCGGAGGCAAAGCGGGGTTGGGGTGCGCCTGTTGACGCCGCTCCAGCAAGACGAGCCCGAGCACGGCCTGGCCCGCCGCGTACAGCGGTTCCGGGCCCGGCTGCACCTGACCGGTGTGAAGATCGAGCGCCGGAGCGAACCCACCGTCATCGCGCTGCAGCTCCAAGACGAATTTGGACAGGCCCGCCACGCTTGGCTCGGTGCTGGCGCCCACCCGCCTGCCGCAACCGAGCAAGCTCACCAGCGGCAATGCACTTTCGCTGAGACGTGCCAGAGAGGCTCCCGGGTCGTGCGTGAGAGCGAGCAGATCCCCGCGCTGACGCTCGAAATCACGAAATGCCAGCAAGCTCTTCTGGATGGCGCGCTCCACCTCCAGGCTGGCTTGACCCAGCTCACAAAGCACCAGCGTCGTACCGGCTTGGCGAGCCAAGTTGAAGCTCTGGGTGTCCGACGCCCCGCTCATGGGATCCAGGGTGTAGCGGAACTTGCCGTCGGGCAGCTGCGCCGACAGAACGTAGGCTTCCGCGTCTCGTGCGGCGCGCTTGAGCGCCTGGGTGGTCACCGCGACATGGCGCCGGCGCATCCTGACCAGGGGCGTCAGGCGGGCCTTGGGCGCTGCGAGGTCGAGCACGTAGCTGGCAGTGGTCAGGCGCAGCAGGCCGGCAAGGTCCGAACCGGCTGCCGCGCCCACCGCTTGTCTGAGCTGGTCAGGTGCGGCCCCGAACTGGAGATCGGGTATGAAGTGCACTGGGCGATGTGTGGAGAAGGACCCGTGCGCGAGCAGTTGCCACGGCATCACACAGTCTGGTCCGCTGCACACGCCGTCCAGACCCGGCCGCAGCTTGAGCGCATCGAGCCAAGCGTGCCGCGTCGAAAGGCGTTGCCAGCCGGTCACGACATCGATCTTGACAGGCCCACGCCGCGCCCCCTCGAGCAATGCAGCTCTCAAGGCAGACACCGCCCCTTTCAAGCTCGGGTGCTGAAAGCAACGACTGATGGGCTGCGCCGGAGCGGCGCGCGCGACGAACGTGGCGACAAGAGTCACGACACCACCGCTCGGAGCTTCGGCGCACCGGGCGCGCTCCAATGTCAGCAAGGACGGTACGGGCTCAGAGCCCTTGGGCAAACGCCTGGAAACTGCGCGGAGCGACGACACGGCGGCGGCCACCTTCTCCTCGGCGACGCCGCCGACAGCGGGCGTCGCGCGGCCCATGGTGTAGCTGCTCAGACAGCTCAGCGTGGCCACCCCGCCCGCCAGCCATACAGCTGTTCGGGCGCGCCGCCCAAAAGGCCAAATGTGCCTGACCAGAGGCCACGACGCCCACAGGCCGAGCGGCAGCGTCAGCGCCAAAAACAATCCCCAGAGCGCAAACAGCACTGGCCACGAGCCGCGGCCGAGGCTGCCCTGCAGCCCCCACAGGTACGCAATGCCACTCCACCACTCGACGCTCGACACGACACAACAGGCGACGAGCAACAGGCCTATCGAGGCGCGCGCGTAGCGCAGCCCCAACCCGGGCGTTCGAAGCCGCCGGCCCATACCTCAGGCGGTCAGTGACCGGATGAAGTCGCCGGTGGCGCGAATGCCCGATTCTTTTAGCATGCGCAGGCTCTCCGAGCCGACGATCGCCACGTCGGCTTTACCTCTCACGAAGTCGACGTCGGCACGCCCCTTGAGCCCAAACCCCAGCGCTAGCGGCAGATGGGTCATGCGCCGGGCCCGCGCCAAATACTCGGTCAGATCATTAGAAAAGTCTGTCTTCTGGCCCGTGACGCCTTTGCGGGCCACGCAATACACCATGCCGGAGCCGTGCTCAGCGAGCATCTGCATGCGTGGCTCGGGCGTATTGGGCGCAAACAGCATGACAGGATCGAGACCCTCGGCCTTCATGGCCAGGCTGTAGTCTGCCCCTTCTTCGGGCGGCAGATCCGGCACGATGGCACCGACCAAGCCCGCGCGCTTCACGTCGCTGGCGAAGCGCGAAACCCCATACTTGAACAGGATGTTATAATAACTCATGAACAAGAGCGGGATGGGCACCTGTTCGGCGAGCTCGCGCGCGAACTCGAA
>JANOIG010000329.1:0-93617 GCA_031407405.1 Deltaproteobacteria bacterium | reverse complement strand
GATGCGGCCGCGGGTTGCGCATTCCAGCCGACCAACGGCACGGCTTGTGCCGCGGGTGTGTGCAGGGACCGGCTGTGCGTGGAATGCGATGAAAACCGCGACTGCACCGACACCATCAGCTGCACCGCCGACAGCTGCAATACTGCCGGCAGTTGTGTGCGTACGCCCAGCAATGCGTTGTGCACGAATGATACCAACGCCTGCAACGGTGTGACAACGTGCAGCGTGTCGGCGGGCGGCTGCGTGACCAGCGCGCCGGTGGCGTGTCCGAACGACAATGATGCGTGCAACGGCGTCTCCAACTGCAACACGACGACCGGCGCTTGCGTGGCAAGTGGCGCCGTGGTGTGTCCGAATGACACGAATGCGTGCAACGGTGTGTCGTCGTGTAACCCGGCGAACGGGAACTGCGTGACGAGCGCATCGGTGTCGTGTCCGGACAGCAACCTGTGCGACGGCGTGACATCGTGCACTCCAGCAACGGGCGCCTGCACGACGACGAGTGCGCCGGTGGTGTGTGAGGACAACAACCGCTGCAACGGTGAGTCGACCTGCAACCCGGCGACCGGGGCATGTGCCAATGGCCCTCCGCCGACCTGCACAGCGCCAGAGTGTTTTGTCGCTGACTGCGAGAGGCTGGCGGGTTGCGTGCAACAGCCCGCCGCGCCCGGCACGGCGTGCAGGGGCGGAACCTGTGACGGCCAAGGCACGTGTGTTCCGACGCCGCTTTGCTCTGCCACTAGTTGCCCGGATGCTCTGGCTTGTAACGGAGTCGAAAGGTGCGACCCCGCTGTGGGTTGCCAACGTGGCACGCCGGTTGTCTGTGTTGGCGACGCGTGCAACACGGCGACCTGCACTGAGCCCAATGGTACATGTGTTCTTGAGCCGCTGACTGGCGGTACCTGTGCGCTTGTCGATGGGGTGGGCACGTGCGTCGCGGGCGTGTGCGTTGTCGCGACTCCCGGTCTTTCCCCAAATTAGTTTCCGCTCTGCATGGCCTCATCTGTTTGCTGCGGTGAGCAGCCCAAGGGCGGCGCGGAGCAGCCCTTCCGGGTTGACACTGCCCGCATCTGAGCTTGCACATGCTCGATCCAGCGCCAAGCGGCTCTCCTGTTCGCGAAAACCCAAGTTTCTCAAGCCCCGAAATACGAGCTCACAAGCCGCTGCTAGCCGCGGCGAGCCGACGTCACCGTACGGAGAGCCATCGGCGTGGCGAAACTCCAATCCGTTCGAAACGCGGCCCGAGATGCAAAGCTGTCCAGAATGAACCGAGCGGTGGTGCGCCGAGCCTAACACGATCAGGCCGTCAGCATCTTGCTGCCCGCCCTCCGAGCGCGGCTGGACATGATGCAGATCTACGAAAGTGGCATGCCTGCAGCCGGGCACTTTGCAATGCCCATCGCGCCGTAGCACTTTACGTCGTAGTGCGGGCGGGATCGTCTGCGTCGCGCGTGGGGTGAATGCTTCGGGCTGACCCCCGTGAGTGGGACGCGCCTCTGGCTCAGACATGGGTTGACCCACACGCGCTCTCACTGAGCAAGTCCGCAGCCGCGGGTCAAGTCCGGGCCCTGCTCGAGCCCACCGCTTCATGCCAGCGAGCCCACAGCCTTGGTTTTCCGGGTCTCCCACAGCGCACGCAGCGGCACCGCGTGCAGTCGGTCGCCGAAGCTTGCGCTCGTTTCGCCGTCGTAAAGTACCACTCCACCGGCAAAGCGCCCGCTCGCGGCTTCCCTGAGTTTGCGCAAGCCGCGGAAGTCTGCCGCGGTCACGGTGGCCGACGCCTTGACCTCCACGCCCGCCAACGCGCGCGCGCCGCGCTCGATGACGATATCCACCTCTGCGCCGTCCTTGTCGCGGTAGTGAAACAAGGCCATCGGCTGGTCCTGCCAGCTTGCCTGTCGCCGCACCTCCTGGAACACGAACGTTTCGAGCAGCTGGCCCAAGAGCGGTCGATCGGCTGCGAGCTCGGGGCCAGATGCGCCCAGCAGAGCGCAGGCGAGCCCGGTATCGCCGACGTGCACCTTCGGCGTCTTGACCAGCCGGCTCAGCCGGTTGCTGTGCCATGGCGGCAGCGTTTCCAGCAAAAACACGCGTTCGAGTAGCGTGACGTAGTCCCGGATCGTCGGGCGGCTGAGCTGGAACGGCGAGGCCAGATTGGTCACGTTCAAAAGCCTTGCAGTCTGTGACGCAGCCAGCGTCAGCAGCCGCGGGAGCACGTCGAGCGAGCTGATGCGAGCCAGATCGCGCACGTCGCGCTGAACCAGCGCTTCGAGATAGTCGCGGTACCAGGTGGCGCGGCGCCGCCCGGCTACCCGCGCGAGCGCCGCCGGATATCCGCCCGCCACGATCCGGTTGGCGAGCTCCCCGCCAAGCCGCTCGGTCCGTCGGATCTTGAACCCGCCTCCGAACAAGGCGTCAAGAAACCCGGGGGCCTGCCGCCCGAGCTCGCACTGCGCCAGCGGGTGCAGTCGCAGGATCTCCATGCGACCAGCGAGCGAGTCTGCGAGCTTTGGCACCAAGAGCACGTTGGCCGATCCGGTCAGCATGAAACGGCCGGCCACGCGCTTGCGATCGACCGCCGTCTTCAACGCCGCGAACAGCGACGGCACCCGTTGCACCTCGTCCAGGATCGCCCGCTCGGGCAGATCGAGCACGAAACCCGCAGGGTCGGCCGCTGCGGCGCCGCGAGCGACATCGTCATCGAAGGTCAGATAGGTGTAGCCCATGCGCTTGCCCACCCCCTGTGCGAGCGTCGTCTTGCCGCACTGGCGCGGCCCGTGAATCAGCACCACCGGCGAATCAGCCAGCGCCTCGGTCAGGCGGGGCTGCGCATAGCGCGGATAGAGGGCAGTCTGGGACACCGGCTAATCGTAACCTTTGGGTGCGTCCAATTGCAATGTTATGCTTCGTCTAAACGAAAGGCTCATGGTGCGAGTACAGATGGTACATTTTATGCGTAGCGGACGGGAAGTCGCTAGAATCGACCCATGGATGACATCGCCAGTCTCGACAAAGCGCGCGTGCTCGCCGTGCTCCGAGCCCACCTCGAGGGCGACCTGAGCGCCGCCATGGCGTCACAAGAGCGCACTCAGAGTGGGGCTACACACGAGGAGAGTCGGCCCGAAAACGAAAAGGACACCCGGGCGCTCGAGTCGTCGTATTTGGCGCGAGGTCAGGCACAGCGGGTGGCTGAGCTCAGCCGGGCATTGGCGAGCCTGTCCGCCTTGCAACTCCGGCATTTTGACCCGGATAGCTCGGTGGCGCTCTCGGCCTTGATTAGCCTGGACGACGGGCAGCGAGCGGTGCTGTGTTTTTTGGCACCCGTGGGGGGCGGCTTGGGGCTGCACGTCGAGGCCGCGACGGTGATCGTGCTGACACCTCAGTCCCCGTTGGGCCGAGCCTTGCTGGGGCGCTGTGTCGGGGATGAGGTCGAGGTGCAGACCCCGCAGGGCGTACGAGAGTACAGCATACTGGCGCTCGCTTGAGGGCCCACCGCCGCCGGCGCTGACACGCCAACTGGCAGAAGGCCCCGGCGGAGCGATGAGCGTCTACTCTTTGACTGTGATCTTGATCATCTTGACCGGGGTTACCGGCCGATCACTCTTGGTTGGCGTCTTTCCGATCTTGCTCACCACGTCCATGCCCTCGACCACTTTGCCGAAAACGGGGTGCTTGGACGGACCGGGGGAGAACCAGTCGAGGAAGGCGTTGTGCACCGTGTTGATGAAGAATTGGCTGCTACCGCTGTTGGGACCCGAGTTGGCCATCGACAGCGTGCCGGGCTCGTTCGAGATCTTGGCACTTTCGAGGTGCTCATCCTTGATGGAGCCCTTCGGGCTTTGACCCGTGCCCGCGCGGCCGCTGTTGGGATCCTTGCTGTGGGGGCAACCAAACTGGATCATGAACTTGTCGATGACCCGGTGAAAATGCAGGCCGTCGTAAAACCCGCTCTTGGCGAGGGCGACGAAATTGCCGGCAGTAATCGGCATCTTGTCGACGAAGAGCTCGACCGTGAACTGGCCCATGGAAGTGTCGCAAACAGCTGTGGGATTTGCCATGCGGCACCCCTATCATACAGCCCCGCCCTGTCCCAGGTGTAGCGGCGCTCCGCGTGCGAAATGTGGACTGCCTTTTAACGCTTCACCCCGGCTCTGCCTCTTGACTCTCCGCCCGGCTTGGAACGATGCCAGGCTAGCGAGCCAACATCCGGGGCGAGCGCCCGTCAAAAGTCATGCTTTACTAGGCGCGTGTGTCGGACAATTCTCAGGCTTGCGCTTCCCATCTTCGCTCTCGGGCTCGGTGCTGCATGTGGTGATGATGATCCCGGACCGGCCAACGCCAACACCGCGGGGACAGGTGCAACGGGAGTTGGGGGGAACGGCAGTGGCGGCTCTGCAGGTGGTGACGGGCCATCTGTCGGGGGTAGCTCCGGCTCGAGCGGCGGCGCGGGTGGCCAGGTCCACCTCGACTTGGGAGACCTCGTCATCAACGAGGTGATGTCGCAGAACGAGGGGGCTTGGATCGATGAGAACGGCGAAGCCGACGACTGGTTAGAGCTGGTCAACCGATCTGACCGAATGCTCGATTTGAGCAATTATGGTTTGCAGGATACAACGTCCGTACGCGTACCGTTGCCCGCTCGCAGCCTGGCGCCGGGCCAAAGCGTGCTCATCTGGGTGGATTCAGATCCAGAGCAAGGCGACCTTCACCTGCCGTTCAAGCTGACGTCAGGGGGCGATAGCATCGTGCTCACCGATCAGGACGAGCTCGAGGTGGATCGCGCGGAGGTTCCTCTGCTCGACGTCAACCAGGTGTTCGCCCGTTTTCCGAGCGCCGATGGCCCGCTCGGCCTTTGCCGCTATGCCACTCCGGGCAGCAGCAATGGCGAGACGTGTGTCCCGGCCCAGCCACCGGCGTTGGTCGATGACGTCGAGTACGAGCCCTTTGCGTTTCCGGAGCCCTTTCCGGCCGCGCCCGCCGGCTTGGCCATCAACGAGCTAGGGCTTCGACCGAGCGCTGGGGCGGCCTTCATCGAGCTGATCAATTTCGGCGCGGCTGCATTCGATCTCGACGATGTCGTAGTCCGTTCCAGCCCTCACTTGCCCAGTCAGCCGTGGCCAGACATCGCAGCGGGCGTGGAAATCCCTTTACCGGCGGGTGCGAGCCTTGCTCCGGGCGAGCTGCTACAGGTTGCAGTGCCACCCGGAGCACTGACGGCGCTGGCGGCTGATCCGGCTTTTGAGGGCGTCATCACCATTTTCGATGCCGCTGACGAGAGCGCCCCCGAACGGGTCGATTTCATGCGCTGGCCTGTGGGAGCCAGCCTGGCGCGCAACCCGGACGCCCCGGCGCTATTTCGATTTTGTACAAACAGCACAGCCGGGCAGGTCAACACCTGCGACGTCTTGCCCTCCCGGGACGTGGGTGAGCGTGTACGCCACCTACGGACCCCGGGAGACTTCGCGGCGCTGTCGGAAGGTGCCCAGATCTTGGGCATTCAATCCACGAAATTCGTGCTGGACTTGCGCGCCCCCGGGCTCGTGCACTTATTGAGCTCGGCGCGTTGGCCCCTTCACTACACCTTCGTGCGCGAGCGCGTCGATCTGGAGCCCGAGCTCGACCGCTGTGATCCTGCTCAGAACCAGGAATTCTATTTCGGTTGGAGCGCGTTCTCTGCCCAGGAATACAGCTCGGTGAACGGCCGCCGCTTTCACCTGGGCACGCTCTTGCACCACGGCGGAGCGAACCTGAACACGGTGGAATACACCTTTGGCGATGCGATCACCGGTGAGCAAATGCGCGACGCCTTTCTCACGCTCATGCCGCACACCGACAACCCGGGCACCTGGGTCATCCGCCCGCAGGACGCCCAGCAGGTGGAGAAGGTGCGCGACATCGAGGGCCGTGCGCCGCTGGTCGGGCCGAACGCCCCGTTTGCCGGGCTGACGTATCAGCCGCTGACCGAGGGGGTGACTTACGGCACGCTAAAGTTCGTGCGCGCCGATGAGCTGCTGACGGCCAGCCTCGGTTCGACCGTCATCGTCATTACCGACGACGTGCCGAATGACATTCCTTTCGTGGGTGGATTGATTACGGAGGCTTTTCAGACCCCGCTCGCGCACGTCAACGTATTGAGCCAGAACCGCGGCACGCCCAACGCCGGTTTGAAAAATGCGCGTACCGAGCTTGGGGAGTATCTCGATCAGCTCGTCAAGCTGGAGGTCTCGCCCGGTGGAATACTGGTGGAGCTAGCGGACGCGAGCGAAGTGGCGGCCTTTTGGGCCAGCCAGGCGCCCACCGGCGACCCGGTGAGCCCACGGCTGGACACGAGCGTGCGCGGCATCCAAGACCTGCAGGAGCATAGCCTAGAGAGCCTGCCGATCGTCGGTGCCAAGGCAGCCCAGATGGCCGAGCTCCTAGCCATCGCCGCGGCTGGGCCCGGCTGCGCCTCATTTGTGGTTCCGAACGCCCCGTTCGGCATCCCGCTAGTGCACTATCGAGAGCATTTCACAGCCAGTGGTGCGGAGGCGCTGTTGGCGCAGCTCGAAGCTCAGCCGGATTTCGCCACGGACCCGGCATTGCGCGCAGAGGGCCTGGCCCAGGTGCGCCAGGTCGTCTTGGATTTTCCGGTCGAAAGCGCTCTACTCGCAGAGGTCGAGGCCGCGGTGCTGGCCCGCTTTGGCCAAGAGCGGGTGCGCTTTCGCAGCAGCAGTAACACCGAGGATTTACCGAGCTTCAACGGTGCTGGCTTGTACACGTCGATTAGCGCCGAGCTCGACGACCCGGAGCGGCTCGTGGCCGATGCCATGCGCACGGTGTGGGCCAGCCTTTGGAATGCGCGGGCTTACGATGAACGCGCTTTCGCTCGCATCGAGCGGGGCACGCTTGCCATGGGCATCCTGGTACACCCTGCCACCCTGTCCGAGCGCGGCAATGGCGTTGCCGTCAGCCGCAACGTGCTCGAGCCAACGCGCGGCGACCAACACTACATCAATGCCCAAATCGGCGAGGCCAGTGTGACCAACCCCGCGCCCGCCGTGACGACAGAGCAAATGGTATTTCAATTGGACGATCGTCAGCCGCCCGTGCTCTACCAGAGCCAGAGCAGTCTGCTGCGGGCCTTACCCGTACCACCCGCAAACGTGCTCAGCGAGGCCGAGGTCAGAAACGTCTCCTGTGCGCTCGAGGCCCTTCACAATCACTTTCGCCCCCTGCTCGACCCGGCCGAAGAGAATCCCTGGTTCGCCATGGAGATCGAGTTCAAAATCATTGGTCCCGAACGGCAGCTGCACGTGAAGCAGGCGCGTCCGCATTCGTTTGGCGAACCCGAGATCATCCCGGATTGCCGCGAGTTGTGACACTCCCGGCGCTGGTAGGACAAACCCGAAGTCCGCGCAGGGTTTGTCCCAATGTAAAGGGCGTGCCGAGCACGGCATGAGGCGTTCGAGGGTTCGCTCGGGGCCCTCACTTGCTGGGGACCCGGGCGAAACCCGGCAAGAACTTGGGTGCGAGGCGTCCGGGCGGTGAATTCCCATCGCTTCCGCGGATTCGAGGCGTTACCTTGGCTGCCGAGGCAACCAAGATGAAAGCGTTGGTGACCGGGGCGACCGGGCTCGTGGGAAGGGAGCTGCTCAAAGCGTTGCAGGCCCCGGTAGTATTGAGTCGGGCAGCGGGCGAAGCGAAGGCCAAGTTGGGCCCATCCGTCAGTGCCTGGCAGTGGCAACCCGAGGCAGAGCTTGCTCCCACGGAAGCGTTTGCCGGAGTGGACACCGTGTTTCACCTCGCCGGAGAGCCCGTCGCCGAGGGGCGCTGGACGCCCGCCAAGAAGCAGCGCATTCGCGCCAGTCGCGTGCTCGGAACCCACAATCTCGTCGCGGCGCTGGCCCAGCTCCCGACTCCACCACGAGTGTTAGTCGCCGCATCGGGGGTGGACTATTACGGAGACACCGGCGACGCGCTGGTGGACGAGCGTACGGGTCCGGGCACGAGCTTCCTCTCCGAGGTGTGCCAGGCCTGGGAGGCTGAGGTGAAGGCAGCGGAACGCTACGGCGTGCGGGTCGTCTTGGCTCGCTTCGGCATGGTGCTCGCGCCGCAGGGTGGCGCGCTCGCACGCATGCTGCCGATTTTTCGCTTGGGTGTGGGTGGCAAGCTCGGGAGCGGCAGCCACTGGCTCGGTTGGGTGCACATCGAGGATGTGGTGGGTCTACTTTTACACGCGGCGCACCACGACACGCTGAGCGGGCCGATGAACGTGGTGAGCCCAGAGCCGGTTACCAACGCCGAGTTTACGGGTCAGTTAGGTCGAGCGCTGGGGCGGCCAACGCCACTCTCGGTGCCGCGCTTCGCGTTGCGAGCGGCTTACGGGGAGCTGAGTGACGCGCTATTCGCGTCTCATCGTGTCGTGCCTCGCGCGGCTCGAGAATCGGGTTACGAGTTCGCCTACACGGAGCTGCAGCGGGCGCTCGAGGACACGGTTCGAGGCCCCAGCGTCACTGCGGCTCCCGAAAGCTGAGGCCCGCTTTACGCACCTTGACCTGCCGCCCCTTGACTTGGCCTTTTGACAGCACCAAGAGGGCCCGCTCGGCGCTTTCTTGGCTGACGGCGACGTAAGCATACGCATCGTCTATTTGGATGGCTCCGACGTCGGCGGCGTCGATGCCACCCTCTGCCGTCAGCGCGCCAAGCACGTCGCCAGGGCGCAACTTCTTCTTCTTGCCGGCTCCGAGCAGCAGCGTGACCATGGGCGGCAGGGCGGGCTGATGAGACTTGGGCAACGCTGGCGGTAATTCATGGAACGTCGCCGGGCGGCCCTGGGAGCGTTCGATGGCCCGGAGTGGGCCCGCATCCTCATCCGACACCAGGCTGATGGCTAGCCCGGGCTGGCCAGCCCGGCCCGTTCGACCGACACGGTGCAAGTACACGCTCGGCTCTCGTGATAGCCCCAGATTGACGATCGCGGACAGCTCGGAGATGTCCCAACCACGTGCGGCCACGTCCGTGGCGGCCAGGACAGAACAGCTCTTACCAATGAACATGCGCATCACATGCTGGCGCTCTTGCTGCGCCAGGTCGCTGTGGATACAGGCGGCGACCCAGCCCAATCTGCCGAGCTCGCTCGCCACCTCGTCACACTCCTTCCGGGTATTACAGAATACGAGAGTGGACTCCGGGCGCGCCGAGGCGAGCCAGCGCACCAGGATTGCGGTGCGCTCGGAGGCACGGACGCGGTAGAAACGCTCTTCCACGCCGCCCGCGCCGCCGCCTTCCGGAGCCACGAGGCGCGTGCTGGGCACGGTAATGCGGGACGGCGCGCGCTGATAGCTGCGACTCAGCTCTGAAATCGAGCTGGGGTAGGTGGCGGAGAAGAGCAGCGTCTGCCGAGCTTCGGGGGCGTGTTGGACCACCCGCGCGAGCTGCGGCGCGAACCCCATGTCGAGCATGCGGTCGGCCTCGTCGAGCACCAGCACCAATAGCCGACTGAGATCGAGGCTGTTCTTCCTCAGGTGCTCTTCGAGCCTACCGGGTGTGCCGACCACGATGTGCGCGCCCTGCGCGAGTGACGCGCGCTGCGCACCGAACGGTGCCCCTCCGCACAAGGTCAGCACCTTGATATTGGGAGTACGGCGAGCGAGCCGACGCAGCTCGATGCTCACCTGATCAGCGAGCTCCCGCGTGGGGCACACCGCCAGCGCTTGCACGGCGATGGGGTGTGGGCTGAGCCCCGCCAACATGCCCAGCCCGAAAGCAGCGGTTTTTCCGCTGCCCGGCTCCGCTTGCACGATCAGGTCTTTTCCCGCCAAAATGCCGGGCAAGGCCTGTGCTTGTACCGGCGTCATGGCGGTGAAGCCGAGCGAATCCACCGCCTCGAGCAACGCCGCCGGGAGGTTTAGAGATGAGAAATCGCTCGAGCTCATGTGTGGGTAGTCCGGACAAGTACCTGGCCCAGGGTTGCGGGCCGCTTTTTGCGGCGGAGGCGCCTGGGGGCGCTGGCAAAAACGAGGCCAGGGCTTATACCAACAGTACTCGCATGGACTCGAAAGTCGTTGTCTATAAAACCGGCTATTGCCCTTACTGCACGATGGCCGCGCGCCTGCTGTCGCAGGAGGAGATTGAGTTCACGGAAGTGGACGTTTCGAATGACGACGAGCGCCGGCGCTGGCTCGCGGTCGAGACCGGGCAACGCACAGTGCCGCAAATCTTCATCAATGGCCGCTCGATCGGCGGCTTTGAAGAGCTAGCGAGGTTGGCCCGCCGGGGCGAGCTCCACGAGCTGCTCGCTGAAGGCGTTAAAGCGGAGCTACCAGAGGGCTAGTGACCGAATCGAAGATTCGGCACAAGAAACAAGGGTGGCCCGAGTCAAGGTATGCCGATTCGCCGCGAATTTCTGCGGCCCTTGCCCCGTCAGGGGCCGCGGAAATTTGCTAGCGACTTTGGACTCGGGACATCTCTAAAACCACCTGACCGAAGAGCAGGCGCGAAGCCAGAGCAGGAACAGAACGCCGCCGAGGATCAGGCCCAGCCAGGGCTTGAGCTTGTCGAAGAAGCGCACCCGAGCTTCTGGAGCATACTGCAACGTTCGGGCACGAAACTCCTCGCGCGCCCGAAGCACCGCCTTGGGGTCTTTGGCGTCAGCGCCGGACGGGTCATACAAGCAGCTCGGGCAGGGCCCAGGCCCGGAAAAACTGGCGAAGCAGACGACGCATTTCATGGGGTTCAGGTCGGCTTCCCGCACTCGCCGCAAAACTTTGCGGTGAGCAGCAGTTGAGCTTGGCAGCCATTGCAGCGGCGCTGCGGCGACAAGTCAGCGCCGCAGCTCTGGCAAAATTTGCCGCCGCCGCTCGGCGCGGAGCAGGCGGGGCAGGTGACTTGACCGACCGCCGTCTGATTCTTCGACTCCACCGCTGCGACGCGTTCGGCGACTGCGCGCCCAGCGGCATGTTTGGCTGCCGCCTCATGTGCATCTGGAGCGCAGCCTTCGCACAGGCCCGCGGTTTGATTATGACAGTGGCTGCACACCCACTTGCCGCAATGGGAGCATTTGTTGAAATGCGCTTTCGCTTCGTTCACCGCCTTTTCGTAGGCACCGTCGCGCTCTTTGCCGCGCAGCCCACGATCAATGCCGCGCACGGCGTCTCGAGCGTGTCCGCCGAAGACGCGGAACATGCTGAACACTTCCAGGCCCGTCTTGAGGATATTGGCCGCAGAGGATACATATTGACTTTCGACACCGTCGTTGCAGCGGTCGCAATGAAAGCGGAACTTGTAGCCGCCGTCGTCGCTGATGTCCTGAACGTTTCGTACGAATTCGGTCAAGGCCATTGCTGTTTACCTTTGTCCCTAAAAACCACTGCCCCTAAAACCACTGCCCCTAAAGCCACAGCCACTAAACCACAGCCCCTCAAAGCCACGGCTGGGTGAACAGGTTCCGCATCTCCAGGCGCTCTAGCTGCCGCTGCATCGCTTCCGCGGGGGGCGAAGCGTCGAAGCGCTCGGCGGCATCCAGCACCTTGGGCCACAGCTTGACGTCGCCCACCATGTTCAAAAAAACTCGAGGGTGGCTGAGCACCCAATGCACGGCCAAATCGAGCTCGCCCTGATCCGTGAGCGGCTCGTACCAAGTGGCACCGACCTGTTTGCGCTCGCCCCACGGTGCGCGCACGACGGCCTTGATGGTCTGCACCGCCACCTGCCGCCGAGCACACACATCGAGCAGCGCCTGGACGTCTGCCCAATACTCGGGGTTTCTGGACAAGATATAACTGAAGGGGCAGAGCACGGAGTCGAATGCAAAACGCTCGAGCGCGCGCCGGTGCTGCGCCGGAGCCAACAGGCCGTGCCCCGTGACACCAATGAAGCGCACTAAGCCCTCGTCGCGGGCACCGATGGCCGCCTCGAGCGCGCCGCCGGGGCCGAGTGCCGCCTGCCAGGCCTCCGGCTCTACCAGGTTGTGTAGCTGCAGTAGGTCGAGTTGGTCCACCTGAAGCCGCTCGAGTGAGCGCTTGATTTCCTCGCGCGCCGGGCCGGCCTGGCGCTCCGCCGTCTTCGTGGCCAGAAAGAATGATTTGCCGTGGCGGGCGATCCACGATCCGATGCGCACTTCCGAGTCGCCATAACTTGCAGCCGTATCGACGTGGTTGACCCCATGGCCCAGGGCGAGCTCGATGGCGGCGTCCGCCTCGTCCTGCGTGACTTGCCCGAAAGCCGCCGCGCCCAGCAAGGTTCGAGAGCTGAGGTGTCCTGTCTTTCCGAATTCATTCTTGCTGATCATGGGTCGACCTCCTTGGGGGGGAGCCTTTACAGCAGAGCATAATCGGTTTTCTCGGAAAAAAGGCGCCGAGTTTCCACGCTGGGGAGCGGGCTGAAGTCCGGCGCAGCGGCAGGCGGCTCGAGGGGCGCTGGGTGCGGCAGCAGGGGACTTGGCCAAGGGCGCTCGGACGCGCCTCAGGCCTACGCTCACGCACGTGGCCGAGCAGACCCATGAGACTCGAGGACGAGGTGTAGGATGCGTCCAAACTCGGCCATGCTCTGCGGCTTGAGCACGACGTCCATCGCGCCCAGCTCCTTGGCCAGCTGTTGATCTTCTGGCCGTATGTAACCGGAGCTCATCACCACGATGATGCCCGGTCGGATTGACAGGACTTCACGCGCCAAGTCCGCACCAGACAGGCCCGGCATCGAGAGATCGGTGATGACGGCGTCAAAATCTTCAGGGTGCGCGCGGAAGGCTTCGAGCGCGAGTGACGAATCGCTAAAACCCGTCACATAGTGACCCAGCCGCACGAGCCAGCGTGTAGCGAGCACGACCAGAGGCTCCTCGTCATCGACATAAAGCACGCGTAAACCTGTGCCCAATCCGGATTGCGGCGATTGAGGCGGTCCAGCGGGCGCCGCTGAAGGCGACTCGCCGGGGGCCTTGGCTTCCGGGAAGTACAGCTGAAAGGAGCTGCCTCGGCCCGGCTCGCTATGCACGAAGATGGTGCCTTCGTGACCCTTCATGATGCCGTGCACGACGGACAATCCAAGCCCCGTGGCCTGACCGGCGGGCTTCGTAGTAAAGAAGGGCTCGAAGATACGCTCTGCGGTCGCCTCATCCATGCCTGAGCCGGTGTCGTTGATGCTGACCCGTACATATTGTGTGAAGCGGGGATTGGCGACGCCGATCAGATCATCGTGGCTGGCCGGGACCGGCTCGACAACTACGTCGATCACGCCGTGTTCACCGATCGCGTATGCAGCATTGGTCCCCACATTCATGATCGCCTGATGCACCTGAGAGGCGTCGGCAAAGATGGGGGGCGTCGCGTCAGCGTAGCGACTTCTGATGGTGATGGACGGCGGTAATGTGGAGCGGAGCAATTGCAGCGCGTCTTCCACGATCGGCTGCAGCGGGCAATTGGATCGCTCGGGTGCCTGCCGTCTGCTGAAAGTCAGGATCCTGCGGACCAACTCGACGGCGCGCAGGCTTGCCTCCTGGATGGCGAGCAGACTGTCCTTGGTGGAACGCTCTTCCTCCAAGTCGGTCAACGCGAGGTACGTATGGCCGGTGATTGCCGTCAGGATATTGTTGAAATCATGCGCGATGCCTCCAGTCAATGTCCCGAGCGCTTGCATCCGTTGGGCCTGCCTCAGCTGACCTTCGAGCTTGGTGCGTGCTTCCTCGGCCCGTTTGCGTTCGGTGACGTCGTTGGCCATGGACAAGTAGCCGATGACTTGCCCGGATTTGTTGCGCAAAGGGACATGAAACCACTCACACACCAGGCGCTGGCCGTCCTTTCGTACATTCTCGTGCGTGCCGCGCGCTCCGGATTGATCACTCTGAGACATTTCTTCGCGCAGCGGGTCCGTGGTCGTCGCCGCACCCGAGGGCACGATCAGATCGGAGCCCTGGCGACCAATGGCCTCGCTAGCGGTCCAGCCGAAGATGCGTTCGGCCGCCGCGTTCCATTCGGTCACAGTGAAGTCCCGATCCCAGACGATGTACGCCAACGGCATGTGGCTGACGTGAAACTTGAGCCGCTGATGCGCGTCACGAAGCTCCGACAGCGTGCCTTGCAATGCCTGCTCCGCGCGGTGGCGCTCTAGATAGGCGCTCAATAAGTCGGCCAGGGACTGAATCAGGTTGCGCTCCTCCAAAAGGAAAGGGCCTTCGGCCTGCATCGGCGTCTCGCTCGAATAGACCACCTCGACTCGCACGGTGTGCTCACCGGCGCTCGCGCTAGCGGCTTGTTTGTAGGGTGTTTCGCGAAAGCCCGACGTCCGTATGTCGAGATCGTTCCACAGGATTCGCGCCTGGCAGAGCTCCGGGTATTGCCAGCCACTCGGTAAGAGCTCGACCAGCTCGGTCAACAATTCACGCGGATCGCGGTGGTCGGCTTGCAACAGCCCGGCGCTCTTCTGCAACAGTGTCAGCTCCTTGACGCGTTCCCCGAGGTCGTGAAGCAGCCGTTGGTTTTCTTGCTCTGATTGAGCCCTCGTCAAGGCGATGGCCGCCAGGTGCGTGGCTGCGTCGACCCAGGTCCGCTCGTCCGCGGTAGGGCCCCGCTTCTCCGGGAAATACATGGCCAGAGTACCGAGGACGTCTCCGGCGGGCGACGAGATCGGGGTTGACCAGCAGGCGTGCAGGCCATGCTCGAGGAATGGCTGTTTATACTCCGCCCAGTCCGGGTGCGTCTCGATGTCGGTCACGATGACCGTTTCGCCGAGGAATGCGGCGGCTCCGCACGAGCCGGCATGAGGCCCAATCCGTAGGCCATCAATGTAGCGGTGAAGCTCTGCCGGTAGGCGTAGTGCTGCAGCTGGCCGTAAGTGCTGGCCTTCCAGCAGCTGGATGGCGCAAAACATATGTTCGGCCTGATGCTCGACCAGACTGACGATGCTGCCGAGCAGCTGGGACAGCGATGCGCCGCGAGCAATGCGCTCGAGGATCTCCCATTGGCACGAAGTGAATTTCGAGGCAGCGGCCTCGCTCGAGGCAGCCTCCGTCGCTCGAGGGGGCTCAGTCATTGGCACGCGCTGGCATGGCGTTTTGCAACGCTGCTGCAACCCCCATTGACCCCCATCGCGTCCCTCCCATCGAGCGGCGCGAGGCTGGCACAAAAGTGCTGGTGTGACCAGAGTGGAGGCCACGGGCGCATGACACCTGGCAGCAACACGCTAATGTCCGGCATCAGCCCGACTCGATTGAGCATTCGGGTGCCGGTCGGGACCGAGACCCGTCACTCGGCCCGCTCATGGGGGCCTTTCGGATGGGATTGACCAGACCTTCGAGCTAGCGACTGCAGACGGCGAGCACCTGCTTTAGATCGGTGTTTCCCAAAAGCACTTTCTCGACACCGTCTTGAACTAGAGTCGTCATGCCGTTCTTGACCGCCAGGCTCCGGATTTCATCGACCGGTGCCCGGCGCTGGATCGCACGTTTTAGCCCTTCATCGGTGACCAGGAGCTCGTGGATTCCGAGACGGCCCTTGTAACCACTGCCATTGCAGGCGTTGCAGCCCACTGCCCGAAAGAGCCGCAGCTCGGCCCCGTCTTGCTTGCGCCGGAGCTCTTGAAACGGCTCGGTCCCATAGCTGAGGGCCAATTCGTCCACGTCGGTGGGCGACGCCGTATAGGCCTCGCGGCACTGCTTGCACAGCGAGCGCGCCAGGCGCTGAGCCAGCACTGCCAGCAGCGCGTCGGAGAAACTGAATGGGTCGAGCCCCATGTCCATCAGGCGTGTCACGGTTTCGGCGGCACTATTGGTGTGCAGAGTGGAGAGCACGAGGTGGCCGGTCAGCGAGGCTTCGATCGCGGTGCCAGCGGTTTCGACGTCCCGCATCTCTCCCACCATGATCACGTCTGGGTCGGCGCGCAGAAAGGCGCGCATGGCTGCTGCGAACGTGAAGCCGATCTTGGCGTTGACCTGCACTTGCCTCAGTCCGGCTTGAGTGATTTCTACCGGATCTTCCGCGGTCCAGATTTTCATATCCACGGTGTTGATCGCCCCCAGGGCCGAGTGCAGTGTGGTCGTCTTGCCGGAGCCCGTGGGTCCCACACACAGCACGAGGCCATGGGGATTCTTCATGACACGGCGCAGCTCGGCCAGGTTGCGCGGGCCGAGGCCCATTTGCTCGAGGGGTAGCGGCTTCGAGGCAGCCAGGATGCGCAGCACGATGTCTTCGTTGCCGTTGGCGGTGGGAATCGTAGCGACCCGAAGCTCGATTTGACGCTCTCCTATGCGAAACCGGATCTTGCCGTCCTGCGGCTTGCGGCGTTCGGTCACGTCGAGCTGCGCCATGATCTTGCAGCGGGCCACGAGCGGCATCCGGTAGGCGGCCGGAATGTCCTGATATAACACGCAATCCCCATCTACCCGGAACCGTACGGTCATGGTCCGCTCTCGACCATTGGGCTCGATATGGATGTCTGAAGCTCCCCGCCGGTAGGCGTCGATGATGATCTGATTCGCCAGCTTGATGATGGCGTTGTCCGACTCCTTGACCAGGGCTGGCTCGTTGCCTTCGGCTTCGGTGTCGGCGGTCGCCTCGTCGAGGCTCAAGCCCTTGAGGATCTCCCCCATCTCGGTTTCGCGGCTCCGCGAATCGAGCTGATCCAGGTAGATGGGGATGAACTTGTCGAGCTGAGCGCGCGTGACCACGATCTCGCTCAATTGCTTTTTCGTGAGGAGCCGGACCTGGTCGATGGTGTCCACCGCCAGCGGATCACTCATTGCCACCGTCATGGATCGGGCGTCAGTATCTACGGGTAGGATGCGGTTCTTCTCGATAAACGCGCGATCCAGCTCGGCAACAGCCTCTAGATTCACCGCACACTGTTCCAGATCCACGAACGGAAGTTGGAACTTGCCGGCGAGGGCCTTGGCCAGCTGAACCTCGGAGATGACCTTCATGTCGACCAGGATCTGGCCAATGCGCTTGCCGCCCCGCTTGCGTTGCTCTGCCAGCGCAAAGTCGATGTCTTCTGGCTTGGCCAGGCCTGCCTCGATCAGTACTTCGCCGATCCGCGTTCCCTTTCGGCGCTGCAGACTTGCGGCTTGATCGAGCGCTGAAGCATTGATCCTCGAGGTCTCGAGTAGGATTTGGCCGATGGGAGTCCGATGTTCGCTTTTCTGTGCATGCAGACCCGTCTCCAGCGCGGCCGCGCCGAGGTGGCCGTCTCGAACTAGCAGTGCCCCGAGCGGCTCATTGATCTCGCGTAGGTTGACGCCATGATTGTAGAAAAAGATTTCGCGATAGGCTGACTGCGGTTCGGCGGGGCGCGCATAGAACCCGACCGACCCAGGCACCGTCGGCTCGACCGGGTCCACGAGGAAGGTCTTGCCGCCGCTGACATGGATCTTGAGTGAGGCCCTGCGCTCTGTGGGCCGAGCCGGCGGCTCACCCGCCGCCCGGTGAAAACCGACGTAAGCGATCTGTTCGGCCGCGAAACGCGCCTTCTCTTTGACCTCACGCGAGAGAGCCAGGGTGATGTCCGGAACGGTGGGCGAGAAGCGTGAGAGGTGACCGGAATGGGTCTGCCCGTTCATCAGCACCAGGCTGACTTCCGCCATCGAAGGCGCAAAGGTCCGTTCAGGCAGCATGGCTGTGCGATAGGCTCATGCGCTCATTTTCCGCACTGGGCTGGCCGGCGCAGAGTTCGGGGTGGCAGCCGGGTCCTCGGCCAGCGATTGGTCGGTCACGACTCGATTTCGGCCACTGGTCTTGGCCATGTACATGGCGCGGTCCGCTCGATCGACCAGCGACTCGAGGGACTCGCCGGGGCGGAACGACGCCACGCCGAGGGACGCCGTCACGGCAATCGGCGTGCCTGCATGCGGGATCGCCATTGCTTGCACGGCGCAGCGCAGGCGCTCTGCCACCACCAGCGCGCCGGCACCGTCGGTGTTGGGGAGGGCTATCACGAATTCCTCTCCGCCCCAACGTGCTGGCAAATCGGGCAGGCGAAGTTGCCGCTGCAAGAGGGCGCCCAGCGCTGAAAGCACCTGATCGCCCGCGGCATGACCATGGCCATCATTGATGGCTTTGAAGTGGTCCACGTCAATCAGCACCATGGTCAGGGGCAGCTGATAGCGTTGGGAGCGATTGATCTCGACGCGGGCCAGCTCCACGAATGCCCGGCGGTTGCGCAGGGAAGTCAGCGGGTCGAGCGTAGCCAGCTGCTTTTGTTCGTCCATGAGCGCTGCGATGCGCACGGGGCCACCCAACTCACGCGCGACGAGAGCGACCAATTGTTCGGTGTCGCGTTCATTCGACGCGCTCGGCGCGAGCGCCAGCCGCCCCACCTCGGCCCCGCCGAAGAGCACGCTGCACACCATGATGGGTAACCCTTGGAGCTCCGAGCAAGGGTCTTCATCCACGAACCTGAGCGGAAGCGCCTCGCTCGGAACACCAAGCGCTGCCCGCGCCTGTTGCTCCGCTGCCTCGGTGTTGTCAGGGTGGTGGTGTAAGGCGAAGTGCCGCGGCTCGTGAGTGGACAGGGCCAGCCAGCGGTACCGAATCACTTGAGCCAAGAACTGTGCAAACAGATCGAACAAGCGCTCGAATGACCCACACGCCGACAGCGAGCGGACCTCGGCGGCAATCACCGACTCGAATAGGGCAGCATCCAGATAACGAGCAATGCGCTCCCGAATGTCGATCGCACCGCCTCCCAGCTGAATGAAAAAGCCGTCAGAGCTCTCGGCTTTGACCACGGCTTTGGCCAGCATGCGCACCAGGTCTCCCACCCGACCCTTACGCACGTAGCCCACGGCGCCGGCACGCTCGGACCAGAATCGTTTCCTCGGATCGTCATCGTCTCCGCGTAGGATCACGGGGACATCCGTAGTGGCGGGCTCGGTACGCAGCAGCCTGCAGAGCTGGATCCCGGAGATGCCCGGCATCCAGAAGTCGGCAATCACCGCCGCGGGGGGTGCCGACAGGGCCAGGTCTGCACCGCTCATGGGATCTGCCGCGGCCTCTACGATGTAGCCCTGAGCGTTGAGCCGCCGCACCATGACTTCGCGGGAAGCTTCCGAGACGTCCACCAGGATGATGCGAGCTTGTCCCACCGAGAGTAGCCAACGGCTTGTCTGCAAAATCGGTAAAGCTGCGAGCCCGGGCGGAATGGCCTGTGAGTGGCGGAAGGCCGCGGCAACTGCCATTGACGAATCGTCAATGAACCGTTTTGGAACGATTGGGTCTGGAGTGAGTTTGTGGCAATACGCTGGGGGATGCGCGTCGGCTTTCTAGTGAGCTTGGCCGTCTTCGCTGCGGCGGGCTGCGGCGCCAGCCGTGCCCAGCGTAGCATCGAGGCCGCGGCTCCCGCGGCATCTCCGGCCGGGGCGCCCGCTTCGGCTCCGCTCCCCGTCCCCGCTTCTCATCAGCCCCCACGTCTGGTCGTTGCGCTCGTCCTCGACCAGCTGGGTAGCGATACATTGCTAAAGCATCTCCCCTGGCTTCACGCTGACGGAGCCATCCGGCAGGCCATTACCCGAGGGGTTTACCTCGAACACAGCGTCTATCCGTACGCGAACACGCTGACGGCGCCCGGCCACGCGGCCATTCACACGGGGGCTCCGCCCAGCGTCAGCGGGGTGGAGGGCAACTCGGCCTGGGATGCCCAGAAGGGCGGCCCGGTGTCGTGCATAGAGGACGTGCGTCATCCGGTGTTCGGGCGCGAGCCCGAGGGCATATCGGCAGGGCCCGGGCGGTTGCTGGTTCCCACGGTGGCTCATGCCTTGAAAGCGCAGACCGGGGGTGTCGCCAAGGTCATCTCGTTGTCGCTCAAGGATCGCTCCGCCATCTTGTCGGTGGGGTCGGCTGCCGATCTCGTGCTCTGGTTTGATTCGAAGCTCGGCGCCTTCACCAGCTCGTCCGCGTGGGGTACTGCGCTGCCCGCGTGGGTGCAGCGCTACCAGGTAGAGCACCCGCTCACGGCTCTGTTGACGCCCTGGTTGCCGCATTCGGAGCGCGCCTACCGTGCGAGCCTGGGTCGGGACGACGCGCCGGGTGAGGGGGATTTGGGCGGCTTCGGCACGACCTTTCCGCATGGCTGGGAGCGCGTGGCCAAGCCCTGGTCGGTGCTGGGTTGTACACCGATGCTGAGCGAATACCTCGTGAGCCTGGCTGAGGCGGCCGTTCACGCTCTCGAGCTCGGCCGAGACAGCGTACCGGATCTGGTGGCGTTATCCATCTCCGGTACCGACTGCACGGGTCATGTCTTCGGTCCGGATTCTTGGGAGTACGTGGACCATCTCGTGCGTGCGGATCGCGCCGTTGGCGCCTGGTTGAAGCGGCTCGAGCAAACCACACCCATCGCGGTCCTGATCACCTCCGATCACGGCGTCGCGGCCTTGCCAGAAAGTCGCCCGGGCCCCGCGGGTCGGATCTTTCCTCAGTTGATGCAGGCACGTGTCGAGGCTAGCGTTGCCGCCCAGTTCGGGTCCGGCCCCTGGGTGCAGGGCATCGTGCCCCCGTATGTGTACCTCACGCCGCGGGCGCGCGAGCACGCCCAGGCGAGCCAGGTCTTGGCGCGAGCGCTCACCGCGTTGCGAAAAGAGCTCGGCTTGCGCGACGCTTGGCCGTTGTCGGAGGTGCGTCAATGGGCATCGGATCCCGACCCCCTGCGCCGCTCTCTCGAGCTGAGCCTCGCGCCGGACACGAACGCCGACATCATGTTCCTGACTCTTCCTGACTATCCAATCGATCTTCGAGATCCGGAGGCCAAGGGGACCAACCACGGTACTCCGTATGCGTATGACCGTCAGGTTCCCGTCCTCGCCTGGGGTAGCGCGGTGCCTCGCCGGCGCCAATCCGAGCCGGTGGACCAGCTGCGGGTGGCGGCAACGCTGGCGCATTTGCTCGGCGTGGCTCCCCCCGCACAAGCCGCGGCCGGTGCCCTGCTCTGACCGAAAGCTACCGGCGCTCGGGCAAGCCGCTCACTTGGCGCAGCCCACCCTGTAGGTACTCTGGTAGAAACTGTCGCCAGCGCGCGTCCCGCAGCTCTTCCGCGGGCAGCTCGAACGGTTTTGGCCGAATCTGCAGCAACGCGGCCTCGTCCACGGCGTCGATCAGCTCTCGGTCGAGGTACCGTTCCGCGTAGATGCGGTACACGCCCGAGCGGACGAAATGATCGAGCAGATCTGGATCGAGGTGGTTGTCTCGTTTCATGAAGCCCATGATTTTCATGGTTTCACTGAGTTTTTTTCCAGATTTGTAGGGGCGGTCCGTCGCGGTCAAAGCCTCGAAAACGTCGGCAATCGCCAAAACTCGCGCGGGGATGGACATGTCCCCAGCAAACAGCCCCTTCGGATAACCCTTACCGTCCATCCGTTCGTGGTGCCCCCCAGCGTACTCTGGCACGCGGCGCAGGTGCCGCGGGAAGGGCAGCGCCTCCAGCATCCGAACCGTCTGGACCATGTGGCCATTGATGATGAGGCGCTCTTCGTTCGTCAGCGTGCCGCGCGAAATACACAGGTTATCGACTTCGTCCTCTGACAACACAGCGACCGGGCAGCCCGCTTCCAGATAAGTTCGGCGCCCGATGCCCCGAATCGTTGCCTGCTTCTCTTCCGAGAGGTACTCGCCACCGATGTTGGAGACTGAAATCAGCTCGAGCTCACCGTCGAGCGCGGCCAGCGCTCGCTGATAGGTGGCCTCGGCGGCCAGGCGCTCTGACGGGTGCTCGGCCACGGCCTCCAGGTAGGTGATTCTCGCGTCTCGCTTCATGAGCTCGTACCGGGTGCGCACCGCCTTGATTCGGTCGTAGACACACTCGAGCTTGGTCGCCTTGTCCATCACGTGGGTGGGCGTGGCGACCTTGCCGCAGTCGTGTAGCCAGGCCGCGATGTGCAGCTCGTACCACTCGTCCTCGTTCAGATTGAAATCGGCGAACGGCCCCGCCTGGGCTTCGCAGAGCGAGCGCGTGAGCATCTCGGCCAAGACGGGCACGCGTTCGCAATGGGCGCCGGTATAGGGCGACTCGGCGTCGATGGCGCCGGCGATCATGCGAATGAACGACTCGAGCAGGTCCCGCTGGCCGTCGAGCAGGTTACGATTATCGATGGCAATGCCCGCTTGCGACGCGAGCGCCTCTACGATCAGTTGGTCCTCGCGCCGAAAGGCCACCACCTGGCTCGCCTCGTCGCGTGCGTTGATCAGCTGCAGCACGCCCAGCACGAGCCCTTCGCTGTTCTGTAGGGGAATGGTCAAAAACGATGTGGAGCGATAGCCATGCCGGAGATCGAAGGCCTGAGTACCCGAAAAATCGAAACCCGCCGCCGCATAGGCGTCATCGATGTTGACCGAGTGGTTCACGCAGGCGGCAAAACTGGCCACGTTCTTGTAGTTGGGTTGGCCTGTCACGAGGTCGCGCATGGGCACCGGCGGCAGGTCGATGGGTAACCCCGTCGTGCCGCCCAAGCTGAGCTTCAGCGAATCGTTCCTCAGAATGGCAAAACACAGCTCGTCCTGGTCATTCTTCAAATACAAGGTGCCACCATCGGCCCGACACAGCTGTTGCGCCTCGACCAGAATGGTTTCGATCAGCCGGTCCCGGTTCCGCTCCGCGGAGAGCGCCAGCCCGGTGCGGTGCAGCAGCTCGAGTCGGTGCAGCCGGTCCGCCGTGACCTTGGGGTCTACGGCGTCTGCGTAGATCTCGCCGAGCGTCCGAGGGATGGAAGGATTTGACATGTTAGAAGGTGACTCCGAGAGACAGCCGTCCGACGAGCAGCGCGGGTGCCAGCGCATCATTCAGGTTGGCGACGCGGTCGAGCTGGGGGTCGAGGGCGATCAGCTGTTCGTCATCTTCGCACTCGGTCGTTGCGAACTGTACGCCGGGAGCGGCCGCTTCGGGCACCTCGAAGCAGCGGCGCTGCCGGGTGAGGGACAGCCCGAGCCCGAGGCCACCACCCAGGGTGAACGCCCCCCAGCGCGAGTAGCTGCCGAAGAACACGAGGAAGGCGCGTTCGACGTGATCCACGCGATCGACGATCGCGCCCCCCGCGCCGGTCGTCTCGAACGTGTAGCCGTAGTTGGTGAGGATGCCGCGCAAGACCGAGCCGCGAAAGGGCGTGCCATCCAGCCACCAGCCGACGCCCAGCGACACGCCGGATATGGGGCCGACCCCATTGGAAGACTGCAGCAGGTTGTCCTCTCGCCCGCTGAGATTCAATGTCGGGGGCGAGTCGCTGGTCACGAACACCGGTACCAGCTCGAGGCTCAAGTTGGCGTTCAACGCCACTTCCAGCTCCAATCCCAGGCGCCCCTCGAGCACCCAGTTGAAGGGGTCGAGCCGGACTGAAATCTCCGGGCGGCGGGTCGCGGCCGCAGCTTCGGAGGCTTCGGGAGCAGCCGTCGGCTGGGCCCCGGCGGACGTGCTGGCGCTGAGTAGGGCGACCAGCGGGACCGTGCTCCGAAAGCTCATTCGGGCAATATCGCCTGGCATACTGCGAGCGGCAAGCACATCGGCGGGCGGGTCACAGAACCGGATGGCGGAGTTCGTGCACTGCGCCCACACCCGTTCGTGCCTTCACACCCCTGCCCATGGTAGGGCTGTCGGCAAGGAGATCCGAGTAGATGGCCGCCAATGACAAGACCGCTCTGGTGATCCTCGCCGCTGGCGCGGAGGAAATGGAAGTCAGCATCATCGTGGACGTCCTACGCCGTGCGGACGTGAAAGTGACGCTCGCGGGTCTTGCGGGAAGCGGTCCAGTCACGTGCAGCCGGGGGCTACGCCTGGTGCCTGACGTCGCGCTCGGTGACGTGGCCGGCAATTTTGACGTGGTCGTCCTGCCGGGCGGCACCCAGGGCGCGGAAAACCTCGCCAGCTCCCCGCTCGTAGGGCGGCATTTGAAAAATCAATGGCAGCGGGGGCGCCTGGTCGCCGCCATTTGCGCGGCACCGATCGCGCTCTTGAGACATGAAATCGGGCTGGGCGACAGCATCACCTGCCATCCCAGCGTGTCAGAAGCACTACGTGGGGCCTATGTGTTGTCCTCGGAGAGGGTCGTCGAATCGGGGCCGTTGATCACGAGCCAGGGTCCAGGTACCAGCTTCGAGTTTGCGCTCGCGTTGGTGCGGCAGTTGCGCGGCGCCGATGTCGAGCGAGCCGTGGCAGCGCCACTCATCTTACGGCCCTGAATTTAGCCGGCGCGTGACGGAGGCTGGCGTCGGCGGGAAACATGGCGGCTTTGAGGGTCATAGAAGCGCCATGGCCGTACCGCCCACGCACCGGCATAGTCGACCCCGATGCGCGGCGAGCGTGCCACGGCGCTCCGTGGCCCGTCGCTGAGAAAGAGCGGGGCCTGCGTGAGGTCCGCGCCATAGGCGCTGCGATCGATGGCGAAGGCTCGACACAGCTTGCCGGGGCCATTGGTGAGCTCCCGGCTCGTGCTCGGCAGGCCGCGACGCGCCGCCATCAAATCCAGCCCGAGCACGGGCTCGACAGCGCGGATCAGCACTGCGTGCGGCTCATCCACGGCCGTCGTGACGAGGTTGAGGTGCCAGTGCATGCCATACACGAAGAAAACATAAGCATGACCCGGTGGGCCAAACATGACCTCCGTGCGCGCCGTGCGTCGGCCGCCGAAAGAATGGGCGGCGCGGTCTTCGGGCCCGCGGTAGGCCTCCGCTTCTACGATTCGTCCCACGACTCGCCCTTCGCCACAGTCGTGGATCAAGTATTTGCCAATGCAGTCTCGAGCTACACTGAGCACGGGGCGAGCGTAGAAGGCGCGGGGTAACGGCTGATGCATCAAGGCTCCGAGGGGACTCAATAGCAGCGTGCTGGCCTTCGGGTACGAGGTGTACGAGTGAGATCGACCCATTCCAGACGAAAAAGCGCCCGGGGTTTGCCTCGGGCCTGGTTAGTGTTCGTCATCGGCAGCGTCTGGCTGGGCGGGGCGATCGGTGTGTGGCTGCTCGGGCGAGCCTGGCTCTGGCGCGAGATTCGCGTCCAGGCCGAGCGCCACGGAGCTCGGCTCAGCGACTGCAGTCTCGCGCTGGGCCTCCACAACATCCAGCTCAGCGGTTGTAACCTCAGCCTCATGCCGGATGTCAGCCGGCGCGGCGGGCCGCTCCGTGGTGTTACCGTCCACGGTGTCATCGATCTCATCGACATTGAGCTTGCGGGATTGACCCCCCGGCATGTCCGCTTGCGTGGTGCCCAGCTGCTCGCGACAGGGCAGCCCCGTCTGCTCGAGCTCTTTCGATCCGGAAGCGCACCCGGTGCGGCGCTGCCCATCGATGTCGAGCGGAGCACGCTGGCCTGGTCGCCCGAGGTCGGCGCCGCCCCCCAGCTTTTTTTATCGGATTTGGCTTACGACGCGGCCACAAGTAGCCTGGTGTCCAAATTCGACGTTGCCGGTCGCGCGCGGGGTGGCCTGTCGCTGAGCTCTGAGGGTGTACAGGTGACTGTTGGCGACGCGGATCGGCCCAAGCTGCGGCTCCAGGCTCGTTTCATTCCTGCAGCTGAGCGTGTGGAGCTGAGCCTCGAGCTGCGTAGGTGGCCGCTACGCGAGCTCGAAGGCCCATGGCTCGAGTTAACCGAGACGCTGCGTCCGATTGAGCTCGAGGGTCGGATTTCGCTCAACGTTCCTTTAGGGCTCAGCATGGAGGTGCCGGCGGGTGACGTGCACCTCACCTTGCACAACCTAAACTTTCCGGTGCCCCGAGAGGTCGAGGGCCTGGTCCACGGCAGTCCGCCGAAACTTTCGGGCAAGTTCACCCTGACCCGGCCGCTCGATCGCGCGACCTTTCCACAGCTGAGCTTCTTGACCGGTGCGCTCAGCATGAACGGTGCGGCCGAGCTCTGGGTCGCCGGCAGCGGGCTCGCGTTTCGCTCCAGCTCGAGCGGGCCATTGCCCTGCCACGCCATTGCCGAGGCAGCGGCGCGTGCACATGCGGGCAGTGCCGTCGCTAAATTGGCCGGACGCATCGCTCAGCGTGCGCTCAGCGGATCAGTGCATATCGTGGTCGCCCTCGAGGGTCATACGTCCGAGCTCGATCAAGCCCGGGTGCTGACCACCATTGGGGTCGGTTGCGGACTAAAACCATTGCCGCTCGACATCCGCATTCCGCGCGCGGTGCTGGAACACCTTCCTGACGACGTCTTGCGACAAATACCGCGCCTGGATCAACTTCCACACCTGCCAGACCTGACCGCACCGGGCGGCCTCATTCCGAATACGATGCGCGTGCCGTCGCCGAAGCTGACCTCGCCGGGCAACGAGACCCACTTCTAGCACGTGCGGCCAGTGGACCCACGTTTCTGGGTGAGCCATCACAGCCTCAAGGCCGGGCAGCAGAAACCGTTCCCCTTCAAGGTGAAGGCCACAAATCAAATGGGGGAGAGAGTGGAAAGCCAAACTTCGCCGCCAACTTCGTTGGTGGACGCGCTCGTGGGCGATTCGACAGAGGCAGTTTCGCTGGTAGATGGCCTTCTGCAGGATGCCACGCGGGCTTTGTTCGCCACGTACGGAGTCAAATTCGACCTGGACGGCACCCAGATTGCCAAGATCCTGAAGTCCGTCGAGTTCCTGGGCATGATTGGGTTCTCATCCCGTTCGCTGGGTGGGTCGCTCCTTTTGGCGCTGCCGCTCAACGTGCTCGAGCGCTCGCTTCCAACGCCGGGTGGGAGCCCAGCCGACTGGTGCGGCGAACTGGCCAACCAGCTTTTGGGCCGCCTCAAGAATCAGCTGCTCAAGTATCAGGTGGTCATCAATCCGAGCCTGCCCGTGGTGGTGTCGGGAGACGGCATGTGTCTGCCCGCGAGCACTCGCCAAATCACGCGCTACTTTTCTTTCTCATCGGAGTGCGGGAAGATTTTCGTTCGTCTGGAGATGGCGATCAGCCCGGCCCTCGAGCTCGAGCGCCAGGACGACAAGCAGCGTGAAGACAGCATCGACGAAGGGGAGCTTTTGCTCTTCTGACAATCCACCTTGAACTGAATAGAGACGAGACATGAACAAGAAGGTTCTCATCGTGGATGATTCCGCCACCATTCGCCAACAAGTGCGGATGGCGTTGAATGCCGCCGGCTTCGACGTGGTCGAAGCCGCCGACGGCGAAGACGGTCTAAGCATGATCCGTAGCGATTCCGCCATCGTAGCGGTCATTTGTGATATTAACATGCCCAAGAAGAGCGGCTTGGAGCTGCTCGAAGAGCTGAAGGCGGGTGGAGCAAACTCGCAGGTGCCCATCGTGATGTTGACGACCGAAGGGCAGCCCGCTTTGGTTCAACGTGCCAAGAAAGCGGGCGCCAAGGGTTGGATCGTCAAGCCGTTCAAGGCCAATCTACTCGTGGCTGCGATGCAGAAGCTCACCGCCTGACCTGACTCGAGACGAGTCGTGGGGATAGGGAACGCCCCCACCCCCGAACGAGCTGCACACACCAACCGTAGCCATCGCTTCTATTGAATCGATGGCCACTGGCAGCCGGCGTTCGGCGCGAAGCGCGGCTCGAAAGAAGAAGTGCTGGTCCGAGTAGTCGTGTGGCTTACCCAGCAACTCGAGAGAAGCGAGGCACTAGGGTGGAGCGGCGGTACGATGCTGCTGTCGGAATCGCGAACGGTAACGTTCGTGGCAATCCTGACAGCTCTTTTGCACGCCCGCTTCGTCACTCGAGGCCGCAGCTTTGGCTCCCCTTTCGGCCGTCTCCGTCCAGAGCTCATAGCCTTCGGGTGCTCGTTGGGCGAGCGCTCGAAGGGAGGTCTGGAGCCGCTTGAAGTCGCGGGTTCGCAGGTAGGCCTGCAGGGTGCTTTTCATCCAGCGTTGCGTGGGGCAATCGGGCTGTCCCTTGGCGCCACATTCAGCCACTGCCTCGGCGCTGGGCGGCAGCTCGCGAGCGGCGCTCGATTCGCGGCAACCGACCAGCGCCAATAGCAAGCCCGTCGCCAGCCTTAGCCGCCAAGCCGAGCCGAGGGCATTCATCCGGTGTGTCACGACTTGTCGGGTGCGGGCGTGCCATCGGTGCTCTTGGGGAGCTCGGGCAGTGCCACGTAGGCCTTCGGAAGCTCGCCTTTGAGCGAGCGGAGCCAAGCGACAATCGATGCGACCTCCGCTTTTTCGAGCTCGAGCCCGAGCTGGTGCCGGCCCATGAGAGCCACGGCTTGTTCGAGATTGTCGGCGACGCCGTCATGAAAGTACGGCGCCGTCTCGCTGATGTTCCTGAGCGTCGGTACCTTGAACATCATGCGATCGCCATCGCGCTGGGTCACCGCGAAACGACCCTGATCATTCTGGTTGGGCCAGGGCTCTACGGTACCGACTTTTTCGTACATGGACCCACCGAGGAACTCGCCGGTATGGCACACCATGCAGCCCAGGTTCGTGAAGAGCTTCAAACCCTCGATCTCCTGCTGGCTCAGGGCGGCCAGGTTCCCTTCCAGGTAGTCGTCCCAGCGGGCACGGGTCGTGAGCTTCCGTTCAAAAGCTCCAATGGCCTTGCCCACGTTGGCAAATACCAGCGGGTCTTTTTCGGTGGGGAAAGCCCGCTTGAAAGCGGCGACGTATTCCGGCATTGACGCGAGTACCCGGACGACGTGCTCGGGGCTCGGTGCCGCCATCTCGATGGGGTTCAGGATCGGGCCGAGAGCTTGCGTCTCCACGTCGCTGGCTCTCCCGTCCCAGAACTGCTCGAAGTGCCCCGCTGCATGATAGACCGTCGGAGCATTTCGTCCGCCGCGCTGGCCCTGATGACCTGTCGATGTTTTCTGCGAGTCCACTCCGTAGCGATCGAGTTGATGGCAACTGTTGCAGGAGAGCTCCTGGCTCTTGCTCAGACGCTTTTCATGATACAGCATGCGACCGAGCTCTACTTTCGCCTCGCTTAGCTCGTGCTGTTTGGCGGCGATGGTGGCACGAGCGGGTTCAAAGCGCCGGAGCAGGCGCGGGTTGAAGCCTTTTTCGCTCGCCATCGCCTGGGCAGCTTGAGTGCTCGCAGCCTTCTGCAGCTCCCGCGCGACGTCTTCGCTCTGGTCCTTCTGCTCACAGGCGCAGGTGAGCATGCCAAGCAGGGCCCAGCACGAGGTGTTTATGGTTGTTGATTTGACTGACATCTGATGTTTCCCCACTGCCGCTCTTTGAGCGACACCTGTTCTCGACTTGTTTACTTGGCAGGTTGGGCCAGCGCTTCGTTCTTCGGACGGGCTTCTGCCACTGACGAGGGCCAGCTCAGCCGCACGCGCGTCCCGTGTGGGGCCTTGCTGTGCACTTCGATCCGACCGCCCCGCGCCTGCACCGCAGCGGCGATCGCAGCCATGCCAACCCCTCGTCCCGACGTCTCGTCCACGCGTTCCTTGGTGGACAGGCCGTCGATGAATAGGGCGCGCTCGAGATCCGCCTGGGTGGCCGTAGGCAAGCCCCTCGCCTGCGCCAACTCGCGGACTCGCCCCCAGTTCACGCCGCGCCCGGAGTCCTCGACCTCGATGACAAACTTCGACGCGTCCATGAACGTCCTCAGGCACAACGTAGCTACCGTGGGCAGCCCGCTCGCGCGAGCGTCCAAGCGCTCGAATCCATGGTCGATCGCATTGCGAATGAGATGGGGAAACTCTGCCCAAACTTCCCGCCAGATCTTCGGGTCGAGCCGCAGCTCGTTCGATTCGATGCGCACCTCGAGAGGTGGCTTCCCCAGTCGTTCAGCCAGCGCCATCGCTTGGCGGGCGGCCCGCTTCAGCCGCACCTCGGTCGACTCCAAGCGCCAGCCTTCCACGAGGCTGCGCAGGGTTGCCTGATTACAGCCACTCTCGATGGTCAGCAAGAGCTGCCGGTAGTCGTCGTCCCCGATGCTGAGGCCCCCCGAGGTAGAATCCCCTGTCAGGGGGCTGAGCTGATCGTACATCTCCGTCCAGCCGTGCAAGAGCCGGCGCCGTTCGGCGTCAGCGATGTTGGCATTGGAGTCCTCCATCACGTCTTCGATGGCGTGGCACAAGCTACTCAAGCGCTCCAGGCCGAACATGGCTGCATTGCCCTTGAGCGTGTGCAGTAGCCGTTTGGTGGTACGGGGGTCGTCGGGTGTAGCCTGGGTGATCTGTTCGACCAGTCGCTGGGCTTCGGCGAAGAATTCGAGCACACCGGCGCGGTCCTCACTGACGCGCGAGAACAGTCGAAGTGCCTCGCGCTGTTCGGCTTCGACGCGCTCTCGCTCCACCACGGGAGTGATGTCGCTCAGCACTACGACTGCGCGTTCGAGGTGGCCATCTGGACCGAGGATGGGCTTGTAGCCGATCGAGAAGTGTCGACCTGCTGCACTGAATCGTTGCGGCATCTGGTCGAGGGCCAGATTCATTGGTAAGCAATCATCGAGGACTTGTTCCCAACTCATCGCGAACCTGTCGCTTAGGCCCGGGGCAGCTTGGTCGACGTAATTCCACAACAGGGCCGAAGGCGGTGGCGGACCCAGCCAGCGTTCGATGATGGCAGACCGTTCGATGGACATATTGCCTTGTCGATCGATGGTCAAAAAGCCCTGGTCGACGTTGTCCATCACGCGGCGCATGTCCATATTGCGCTCTTCGAGTGCGCTCGTGCGCTCGCGCACCAATTGCTCGAGCCGTGTTTGCTCCTCGGCTGCACGCTGCTGGATCTGGGAGAACAGCCGTTTGATTTGTTCGAGCATCGCAGCAAACGAGCGAGCGAGTGAACCCACTTCGTCCCGAGCGAGGTCGCACACGGCCTCTTGAGACAGGTCTCCGCCTGCTATTTTCTCGGCCACCACGGAGATGGCACGCAGCCGGCGGGCGAACGACCGCGCGATGAGCAAGGCGATGCCACTACCGAACAACAGCGCGATGCCGCCAGCCAGGGCCGCTGCGCGTGTCAGCTCGGCGCGGCTTTGTACCAGCTGCGCCTTGGTGAATTCCAAAGTCAACGTACCGCGCGGCCCTTCCAGGGACAGCACCGGTGCCACGGCCAGAAAGCGATCTGAGAGCTCGAAGACCTTGCGTGCGTCCACACCACCATTGGCCCTCTGGGCCATGCTGCCGGGAGTGCCCCAAATGTGGAGGCTTCGGCCGGATTGGTCGAAGAGAACGGCGGCGAGCAGATCGGGATCGCTCGATACCGCGTCAAACACTTCGCGCGCGGTCTCCCGGTCTTCGAATGCGACCGCCGAGCGCACCTGCGCTGCCACCAGCTGAGCGTACGTATCGGCCTTACTCTCGAGCTCGTTTCGCAACGAGTCAATCTGTTGGTTTTCGAAGTACCAGGCGAGGCAGCCGACGATGGCGAGTTGCAGGCCGCAGATGAGTAGACCAAGCTTGTGGCCAATGCTCAACCCCCAGCGCCTGCTGCTGGAAGCAGCGAGGTCGGGGGCTGCGACCCCTAGTGGTTCGGACAGGTGTCGCGGGGCATCGACCCGTTCGGGATCGGGTCGAGGTCCAGAACCTACTCCAGGGGCCAGCTCCGCCTCCGTCGGATCGGTGACCTCATCGGAGGTCTTGTTTTCTCGCTGCGTTAGCCCCGACCGCGGCGCCGGGGCCTCCTCCCGGGTCGCCGGAGTGCTCGTCATGTACCCCATCGGTCCAGTGAACGGAGCCGGAGCTGGCGTCTTGAACGTGAAGTGCCTGGGGCCTGAGCCAAACCCTTCCGCCCGCCGTCAGTGATAAGTTTATGATATCAATATGACCAGATTTTGCGATTGGACGTAATCATTCCACTCCGGCATACTCCTCCAGACGTTGGCCCCACTTGGGGCTCTACATCAGGGAAGGACGCTCATGTCGAAACTCAAAGGCACCAAGACGCACCAGAATCTGAAGGAAGCATTTGCGGGTGAAAGCCAGGCCAACCGCCGCTACCTCTACTTCGCCAAGGTCGCGGACGTAGAGGGCTATCCCGAGATCGCCGGCAACTTTCGCGAGACGGCGGAGGGCGAGACAGGCCACGCGCACGGGCACCTCGACTACTTGAAGGCCGTGGGGGATCCGGCCACCGACTTGCCGATCGGTGACACCGCCAAAAACCTCAAAGCTGCGGTTGCCGGAGAGACCCATGAGTACACCGACATGTACCCGGGCATGGCAAAGGCCGCACGCCAGGAGGGCTTCGGCGAAATTGCAGATTGGTTCGAAACGCTGGCCAAGGCCGAGAAGTCGCACGCCGGTCGCTTCCAGCGCCTGCTCGACGAAATCAACTGACCAAGCCAATGAAGCGATGGGAATTTCGACGCCCCGACTGGAACGCATCTCATGACCTTCTCGCTTGAAAACACGCCCGCCCGTTAGGCGAAGCGGTCGCGTTTTCCGCGGCGAATCGGCCGTGTTCGATGGCTCCCCTCTACATTTGTCGCCATCCCATTGGTTATGGGATGGCTCCCGGGCGCGGGCATCGAAATTCCCCACGATTGACGACCAATAGAGCGCGGCCGGGCGCGCCCCCGAACCGAAGGCAGAACGTCATGAGTGACACGCTTTCCCGGCCGAAAATCTCGTATCAGCCCAGCGACGGTCTGAGCTACGACCCGGCCGAAGAGAAGTACTGGGATGAGCCGGGCCTGAAGCGAGAGGTGCAGCGCGTGTTCGAGGTCTGCAACGGCTGTCGCATGTGCTTCAAGTACTGCGACAGCTTCCCCAAGCTCTTCGACTTCATCGACTCGGGGCACGATGGCAAAGTCGACAAGCTGACCGAGGTTGAAACCGAGTCGGTCATGGACTCTTGCTTTCAATGCAAGCTGTGCGAGGTGCAGTGCCCATACACACCGCGTGACGGACACGAGTTTCAGCTCGATTTTCCCAAGCTCGTGCACCGCTACAACGCCCAGCGGACGCGCCGCCGCGGCACTCCGCTGCGCGACAAGGTCTTGGGCGATCCCGACGCGGCGGCCGCGCTGGCCCGCACGAGCTTGGGGTTGGCCAACGTGATGAACCGGGTGGGGCTGCACCGTTGGTTCATGGAGAAGGTGCTGGGCATTCATCGGCAGAAGCTGTTGCCCGATTTTGCCGCCGAGACGTTCGAGAGCTGGGCGCGAAAAAACGGGCTCATTTTGCCCGAGCCGGGCGGTGAAGTGGTGCTCTTCCAGACCTGTTATGTTCAGCACAACGAACCTCAGATCGGCAAGGACACCGTAGAGGTGCTGAAACGAAACCAGGTGGACGTGCGCTGCGCCAGCCACCTCGTGTGTTGCGGCATGCCCGCCTGGGAAAGCGGCAACCTCACCGAGTTTCGCCGCCGAGCGCACATCAATCTCGAGCGCCTGGAGCCGTTCGTGGACCAGGGTGCTAAGGTGCTGGCCATCAACCCCACTTGCTCCATGATGTTGAAGCAGGAGTACGCCACGTTGGTCGACCCCGCGGATCGCGAGCGGGCCCAAAAGGTGGCGCAGGCCGTGCGCGATCCAAGTGAATTTGTCTGGAGCCTGCGCAAAGAAGAGCGGTTCAATCAGAGTTTCGCCGATGTCCCGGCCAAGGTGGCTTATCACGCGCCGTGCCACTTGCGCGCCCAGGCCGTGGGGTTCAAGGGTCGTGACCTGATCCGCAAAGCCGGTGCCGAGGTCAGCACGGTCATGGAATGCTGCGGCCACGACGGTACTTACGCGATGAAGGTGGAAGGTTTCGAAGCGTCACAACGCGTTGGTAAACGTGCCTTCGAGGGCATGCAGGCCGACGCGGGCACCGAGACCTGGGTGACCGACTGCCCGTTGGCTGCGCTACAGTTTGAGCAGCATGCGGGGACCAAGCCACTGCACCCCATGTCGTTACTCGCCCGCTCGTATCGGGCGGGCGCGGCGCAAGGCCTAAAGGCGAAGGCCGTGGGCCTGGACGACAAGGCCGTCACCAGCACAGCCAAGCCGGAGGAGACCGATGCGCAAAGTCGAACGTTCTGACGTCCTCGATTTCAAGACCTACGATGACCAGCGCGAAAGCCTGCGCCGCCACGTGATGGACGAGAAAAGTAAGCGTCGCGTCCATGTGGGCGATTACCTGACCTTCCTGTTCGAAACGACCGAGACCATGCTGTATCAGGTCCACGAGATGATGCGCCTCGAGCAGATCGTGCGCGAGAAGGAGATTCAGCATGAGATAGACACGTACAATCAACTGCTCGGGGCCAAGGGTGAGCTGGGCTGCACGCTGCTGATTGAAATCGATGACGCGGCGTTGCGAGACCAGAAGCTCAAGGCTTGGCTCAACCTGCCCGCACATGTGTATGTCAGGGCGGATGACGGTGAGCAGATCCGCGCGTCGTGGGATCCGGCTCAGGTGGGCGACGCTCGCCTGTCGTCCGTGCAGTATCTGAAGTTCGCTTTGGGCTCACGGGCTCCGGTCGCCATCGGCGCTGACCACCCCGAGCTGCGCGTGGAGGCCGAGCTGTCCAAGATGCAGAAGGATACATTGACTCTCGACTTGCGAGAAGCGTGACGGCGGATGCGCCCCTCGGTTCGTCAGCTCGAATGCCTGGTCGCCACCGCCAAACACCTGAACTTTCGCGCTGCCGCCAAAGACTGCCACATCTCTCAGCCGGCACTGAGCGGGCAGATCGCGCGGCTCGAAGAGGTGCTGGGTGTGACCTTGTTCGAGCGCAATCGCCGGCGCGTGCTGCTCACCCCTGTCGGCGAAGCTGTGGTGGAGCGCGCCAAGAAGTTGCTCGCAGACATCGATGACGTGGGGGCCCTGGCCCAGGGCCATGCGGAGCCACTGGGTGGCCAATTGCGGCTGGGTGTCATCCCCACCATAGCCCCCTTCCTCATGCCCCGCGCATTGCCATTGATCCGCCGAGCCTGTCCGGATCTCGAGGTGCTGTTGCGGGAAGAACAAACCGCGCGCTCCCTCGAGCTGCTCGCCGAAGGCAAGCTGGACCTCGTGCTGCTGGCGCTCGAGGCAGACCTGGGCGAGGTGACGAGCCTACCGCTATTTCGCGATCCGTTTGTGTTTGCCGCAGCGGCCGGGCATCCACTCAGGCATCGAAAGTCGATCAGGCCAGAAGAGCTCAATACCGAGCGGGTGTTGCTGCTCGAAGACGGGCACTGTCTAAAAGACCAGGCCTGGGCCATCTGTCAGGCTCACGGCGTGAAACACCATATCGACTTTCGGGCCACCAGCTTGGGGACGCTGGCCCAGATGGTGTCTAACGGAGCGGGCATCACGCTATTGCCCATGCTGTCGGTGCCCACCGTCGGCAAATTGCCGGGCATAGTGGTCAAACCGTTCGCGAAACCAGTGCCATATCGAACGATTGGGCTCGCCTGGCGTTTGACCTCGCCACGCCGCGTGCTGTTTGAAACGCTGGCGGAGGTGCTGCGTGGGCTAGCGCCCGCGGCGAATGCACGTCCAGCCGCGTGAGAGGGTGGATCCGCTGCCACTGAACTAATGGAATAATCGGGTAGACGTGGTATTCGACTTGCGTGAGCAGGGCTATACTCGCTCTCGATCAACTTTTTGGCGGGAGGGCCAGGTGATGTTGTCGATATCTAGAGCCGTAAATTTGGGAGAGGTGTTTCCTCGGGTGGTGAGGTTCCGAGCGCTGTTGGCAGCAACCTGCATTGTCGGGGGTCTGTTCAGTTGTGGTCCCACGCTGCAGCGGCAGGCGGATCACGCTGCAGGCTCCGAGTCGGTGCCTCCCGAGTCGGCGCCCAACACGAGCGAAGTCGGAGAGGCACCCGAGTGCGTGGATGACAAGGATCAACGGGTAGAGTGCCTGTCCGACGGCGATTGTTGCGCCGGGTTCGTGTGCGGGAAAGATCCGGAGCTGAGCCCACGTGTCAGCTACTGCATGTACGGGGGTTAGGCAGCCGTAGAAGTGGCCCCGGTGGCCACGCGCGCAGCCTGGGTGGCGTCAGTCAGCTCCGGGGATTCGATTCGGGACACAGCTCGCGCGTGAAAACGCGCTAGAACGCTGGTTTTCGCAGTTTTGGCGCTGTCGCGGCGACGTACCCGCTGGACGCATGTTTTGCGCTCGGCTATTTGCATGTTGCTGCAACAGCGCAACGTCCTCGTCGCCCCCCACCCCGCAAAAGGCTGCTTAGAAAATGCTCGAGAGCTATCGTCAACACGTCGCTGAACGCGCCGCCAAAGGCATCGTGCCATTGCCGCTGGTGGCTCGGCAGGTGCGGGAGCTGTGTGCGCTGATCACCAACCCGCCGGCGGGTGAAGAGGCTTTCTTGCTGCATCTGCTCACGGAACGCGTTCCGCCCGGGGTGGATGGCGCGTCGAAGGTCAAAGCAGAGTTCTTGGCGCATCTGGCAAATGGCAGGGCCAAAAGCCCTTTGATCGATGCAGCCAAGGCGATCGAAATCCTGGGCACGATGCTCGGCGGTTACAACGTGGCCCCGCTGGTCCAGCTTCTAGACGACGAGCGCCTGGGTGAGCTCGCTGCCGCGCAGCTGAGCCGCACGCTGCTCGTGGCAGGTGCGTTTGAAGACGTGGCCGCAAAGGCCAAGGCGGGGAGCAAACCTGCAGCGGGCTTGCTCCGGAGCTGGGCTGAGGGAGATTGGTTCACGGCTCGGGCGCCGCTTCCGGAGAAGATTACACTGACGGTCTTCAAGGTGCCGGGTGAAACCAACACGGATGATCTGTCGCCCGCTCAGGATGCCTGGTCACGCCCGGACATCCCGCTGCATGCCCTGGCCATGCTGAAAAACCCTCGCGAGGGCATCCACTCCGCCTTGGCCCAACTCGCCGAGGCGAAGCTGAAAGGCCACCCCCTGGCGTACGTGGGAGATGTGGTCGGGACGGGCTCATCGCGCAAGAGCGCGACCAACAGCGTGTTGTGGTTCATCGGCGACGACATCCCGTTCGTGCCCAACAAGCGCAGCGGTGGCTTCGTCCTGGGCGGCAAGATCGCCCCCATCTTCTTTAATACCATGGAAGATTCGGGTGCTCTGCCCATCGAGTGTGACGTGGCTTCGATGAAGATGGGCGACGTCATCGTCATCTACCCATACGCGGGTAAGGTGGAGAACGAGCGGGGTGAGGTCATCAGCCGCTTCGAGCTGCGAGAGGTGTTGCTCGACGAGGTGCGGGCGGGCGGGCGCATTCCGCTCATCATCGGCCGTGGCTTGACCGACAAAGCGAGGCAGGCGCTCGGCCTTGGCGTTTCGGAGCTGTTCCGTCGCTCAGTGCCGTCGAAGCAGTCTAGCCGAGGTTTTACCTTGGCTCAGAAGGTGGTGGGGCGCGCGTGTGGGCTGCCGGGTGTGCGCCCGGGCGACTACTGTGAGCCGAAGATGGGCACCGTGGGCTCGCAAGATACGACGGGGCCCATGACGCGGGACGAGCTGAAGGAGCTAGCTTGTCTGAGCTTCTCTGCCGACCTCGTGATGCAATCCTTCTGTCACACGGCGGCCTATCCAAAGCCGGTGGATATCGAGACGCAGCAGACGCTGCCGGACTTTTTCACGGAGCGGGGCGGTGTGGCCTTGCGCGCGGGAGACGGCATCATTCATTCCTGGCTCAACCGCATGTTGCTCCCCGACCAGGTCGGTACCGGCGGCGACTCGCATACCCGCTTTCCCCTGGGCATTTCCTTCCCGGCCGGGTCGGGTCTGGTGGCGTTTGCGGCAGCCCTTGGGGTCATGCCGCTCGACATGCCAGAGTCGGTGTTGATTCGCTTCAAGGGCAAGCTACAGCCGGGAGTCACCTTGCGCGACCTGGTCAATGCCATCCCCTGGATGGCGCTAAAGAGCGGCGATTTGACGGTCGCCAAGCAGGGCAAAAAGAATGTCTTCAGCGGCCGCATCATCGAGATCGAGGGCCTGCCGAACCTCAAGGTAGAGCAGGCATTTGAGCTCAGCGACGCCACCGCCGAGCGCTCTGCGGCAGGTTGCACCATCCGGCTCGGCCCTGAGCCGATCATTGAATACCTGAAGAGCAATGTCGTGATGCTGCGCTGGATGTTGGCGCAGGGTTATGGGGATCCGATCACGATCGAGGCGCGCGCCAAGGCCATGGAGGCCTGGCTCGCGAAGCCCGAGCTGCTACAGCCGGATGTCGACGCTGAATACTACAAGGTGTTCGAGATCGACTTGGCCACCATCACCGAGCCGCTCGTCGCCTGCCCCAACGATCCGGATGACGTGAAGACTCTGACCGAGGTGGCTGGCACACCCATCGATGAAGTTTTTCTGGGTTCGTGCATGACCAACATCGGTCACTTTCGGGCCGCCTCACGCTTGCTCGAGGACCATGGTGAGCCCGTGCCCACTCGCATGTGGGTCGCGCCGCCCACTAAGATGGACAAGGCGCAGCTCATGCAAGAAGGGCACTACAACTCCTTTGCCCTGGCGGGAGCGCGCACCGAGGTGCCCGGCTGCTCGCTGTGCATGGGCAACCAGGCGCGGGTGCGCCCCAGCTCCACTGTGATTTCCACTTCGACGCGGAACTTCCCGAACCGGTTGGGCAAGGGTGCCAACGTCTTTCTTGGCTCTGCGGAGCTGGCATCGGTCGCGGCGATCTTGGGCAGGTTGCCCACTCGGGAAGAGTACCTGCACTACACCGCGAAGCTCGATCCCATGGCGGAAGAAATTTACCGCTATCTCAATTTCAACGAGCTTCCAGAGTACACCGCCAACGCGGAGGCGGTGACCAAGGCCGCTGGTCTGCGCGTTCTGCAGTGAGGCCGGGGCCTGGCAAATGAGCCGCAATGAAGTCACCCAGCGCTGGGCGGCTGACGCCAAGGACCTCCGCAACATTTGGGCCATCCAACGGAGCTCGAGCAGGGCTTCGTCCACTTGATCCGCAATTCCGGACAGGCGCATCCGGGACCTTGCAACGTTGAAATACAATCTATCTTGGCGTATCCGTGTGTAGTTCTGACCGTCGCTGATGACGGGCCCGGCATCTCGGCGGCGGATCTGCCGCGAGTGCGGCGGAAGGGCGGGAGTACCGGGCTAGGGTTGAGTATCACGCACCGTAGTGTCACCTCGCACGCGGGCCGCATACGCATCGCAACGGCGGAAGGTCGTGGCGCCCAATTTACCATCGAATTGCCGTTAGCTCTGGAGGGGTCGAGAAATGACAAGCTCACAAGTGACGCGGGTCCTGATCGTGGAGGACGAGCCTGACGCTCTAGAGCTCATGCAGTGGTGGACCGAAGAGCAGGGGTGGGAGGTGCAGATCGCGCGCTCGGGTCGAGCGGCTGTGGAGATGGGTAAGAGCTTCAAGCCGGACCTGCTGATTACGGATTATTTCTTGCAGGACGACGTCAGTGGGCTCGACGTCATCGAACAGTTGAGGAGCCAGGGCTCGGATGCCCGTTGTGTGCTGGTCACGGGGCTGATGGGTAGCGCGTTGGCCGAAGATGTTCGGCGCCTGGAAGGGGTGCCCATCTTGACCAAGCCGTTCGATTTCAAACGGCTGGGAGAGCTGCTCACGCGATAGGCAGCTTCCAGCGGGTGGGTTCTAGGCAGCCAGTGTCAGGTGGCGGTGGGCAGGCCAGCCGCGACACTGTCAGCCTCAGTTTGCGCGCGTTCCGCGACCGCAGATTGGTAGAGGCTCTTCTCGCTCTCTTTATGTGCGGCACTGAAACGGACCGCGACTGCGCACAGGGATGAAAACGTCACAAAGGCGCCAAGTATGGCGAAGCACTCCTGCATGCTGCTCACGCTCTTGAACAGGAAGCCGGCGAGCACCGCGCCCACGTTGCCACCCGCGCCGATGATCCCCGCCACGCCACCCAGTGACTTGCGGTCGATGAACGGCACGAGCGCATATGTGGCGCCGCACGCCATGTGAGTGAACAGGCCGAAGGTGATCATGCTGGCGATGGCGAGGGCGGCCGTGTCTGCGGTAGAGAACCACAACAGGCCCAGCCCCTCGCCCAGCATCAGTAGAAACAGGAGCAGGGTGCGGGCATCCAGCCCGCGATGTCTCGCAAAGCGGTCCGACAGCATGCCACCGAACGCACGCGCGAACAAAGCCAGGAGGCCGAAGCTACCTGCTGCCATGCCGGCCGCCTGCAGGTCGAGCTGAAAGCGATCGACATAATAGCTCGCGGCCACGTTGTGCACGAACAACTCGACCCCGAAGCAGCAGCCGTAGGTGACAAACAGCATCCATACGCGGTAGTTGCGCGTTGCTGCCTTGAACACCTCCCAGCCTGCCTTCTTGCCGCCCTCGATGTTGGCCCCTTGGGAGCGCAAGTCCTTGTAGTTCCCGAGCGGGCAGTCTTGCGTAAACTTGTAGTACAGCCCTGCCACGACGAGCATCAGGATGCCCGGCAGAAGCATCGAGAGCCGCCAGCCGAAGGCTTGTTCTAGCCCCAGGCTCAGTAGAAGTGCCAACACCCACGGCATCGCGGACTGCGCCACGCCTCCGCCAGCGTTGCCCCAGCCTGCGCTGGTGGCATTGGCGGTGCCCACGACGTTGGGCGCAAACATGACCGAGGTGTGGTACTGAGTGATGACGAAGCTCGCGCCAATGGCGCCGATCAAGAGTCGGAAGAACAGGAACACCGCGTAGCTCTGCGCAAACGCGATGCCGATCACGGGAAGGGCGCCCAGCGCAAGCAGTGCCGAATAGGTCAAGCGCGGGCCATACTTGTCACAGAGTGGGCCCACCACCAGCCGGACGAGGATCGTGACGGCGACCGCGGCGATGTTGATGTTCGCGATCTGGTCCTTGCTCAGGTTGAACTCGCCTTTGATGACTGGCATCAAGGGCGCGAGCGCAAACCAGGCGAAGAAGCAGACGAAGAACGCCAGCCAGCTCAGGTGAAACGCACGCATCTGCGGCGTGGAGAAGGAGAGAAGCTGAATTCGTGTCGCCTTGCCAGCGGTGTTCATGCTGTTCGAATTCGCACCCTGCGCGTTTCTGAATGTTTTCCTCGCTGCTACGCGACGAAGCATTCGCACTCCCGACGCGCTGAAGAAGCACGAGGCAACCCGATCGACGCGCCCCCATGGCTCGAGATGCCGCCTAAAACACGGCTGAAACCGAGCTGGACACCCCGGGGGTGTCCTGCTACGAATAACCGTCTATCCCTACCGGAACAGTATAGATGTTAACGATGAAGACCCGTTATGCTTTGAAAGCATTAGGTATTTTGTCCGAGCGCGGGCCTCATCAAGCGACACTCGTCTCGGAAATGTCGGAGCAAGAGGGCATCCCGCGGAAGTTCCTCGAGGCCATCTTGCGTGAGCTCCGGCAGCATGGCTTGTTGCTGGCGCAGCGCGGCCGTGGGGGTGGCTACCGCCTACGCAGGCCACCCGAAGAGATTGCCCTGGCGGAGGTGATCCGGGCGCTCGACGGGCCGCTTGCGCCAGTGCCGTGTCTGAGCCGCAGCGCGTATGGGCGCTGCGCCGAGTGCAAGAGCGAGCACACCTGTGGCGTGCGGCTGGTGCTGAAGGACCTGCATGACGCAACCTCGAAGGTTCTCGAGAACACCACGCTGGCAGACCTCGTGCATAGGACTCGTGAAGCCTCGGAAGCTTCCTCGGCGAAGCTTCGTTATGCCATCTGAGGCTTCGAGACCAGAGCCATGAGCCGGTTGTCACTCATCAGCGCCTTGGTATTGGCAATGTTGGCTTGCAAGGCGCCGGGAGATGCGGGCCCGGGCAGCACCGCGCAGCCTGAAGGGGCTCAGCCGCTCGAGGAAGTCGAGCTGCTCAATGTTTCTTACGATCCGACGCGAGAGCTGTGGCGAGAGGTCAACGCGAAATTCACGGCCGCCTACGCGAAACAGGCGCATGCTCAGGTCTCGATCAAGCAATCACACGGTGGCTCGAGCACGCAGGCTCGAAGCGTCATCGATGGGCTCGAAGCGGATGTCATCACGTTGGCGTCCTACCTGGACACTGACGCCGTGAGCCAGCGGGGGCTCATCCAACCGGGCTGGGTCGACGAATTGCCCAACCGCTCGCTGCCCTACACGTCCACGATCGTATTTGTGGTCCGCAAGGGGAACCCCAAGGGCATCAAAGATTGGCCGGACCTGGTCAACCCGGGTGTTCAGGTGATCACGCCCAACCCCAAGACTTCGGGCAATGGCTACCTGTCATTCTTCAGCGCCTGGGGCTCGGTGCTTCTGCGCGGGGGTTCCCGCGAAGACGCCATCAAGTACGTCACCGAGCTGTACCGGCAGGTCCCAGTTCTCGATTCGGGCGCTCGGGGCGCCACCACGACCTTCGTGCAGAAAAAAATCGGGGACGTGCACTTGGCTTGGGAAAATGAAGCTCACCTGGAGGTCCGGGAGGCCAAGGGCGAGCTCGATCTGGTTTATCCACCCATCAGCATGCGGGCTGAGCCACACGTCGCGGTGGTCGACGACAACGTGGATCGCAAAAAGACGCGGCAGGTCGCCGAAGCTTACCTAAAATTCATGTACACCGACGAAGCTCAGGAGATCGCAGCCAAGCACTACTATCGGCCGAGTAACGCGGCGATTCTGAAGAAATACGCGGAGCGTTTTCCCGAGATCAGGTTGTTCCCGGTGACGGACATCGCCCGCGACATTGCAGCCGCGCACAAAGAGTTGATCGCCGAGGACGGCGTTTTCGACAACATCTACAAGCCGAAGCCCTAGTGCGCACTATTCTCTGGACGGGAGCTCGGGGATGACCGGAAGATTGGACGTATGGCGAGCGTGAACCGGCGAGTGTTGCCCGGGTTTTCCCTGAGCTTGGGCTATACGGTGTTCTACTTGAGCGTGCTCGTCTTGTTGCCCATCATGGCCTGTTTTTTCCGCGCCGGGTCGCTCTCGTTCGCTGAGTTCTGGGCGGCTGTTTGGACCGAGCGGGCGCGCGCGGCGTACGCCCTGACGTTCGGCACCTCGTTCGTCGCCGCCATTGCCAACCTGTTTCTGGGTGCGCTGATCGCCTGGGTCCTGGTCCGCTATCAGTTCCCCGGCAAACGCTTGGTTGATTCGCTCGTCGACTTGCCGCTCGCTCTACCCACGGCGGTGGGCGGGCTCGTGTACGCGAGCTTGTACGTGGAGAATGGTTGGCTCGGGCGGTACCTGGTACCACTCGGTATTGATGTGGCTTACACGCGGCTGGGCATCGTGCTGGTGCTGATTTTCGTGGGGCTACCCTTCGTGGTACGGACCGTGCAACCGGTGCTCGAGGACTTCGATCCGGAAGCGGAAGAGGCTTCGTCCTCGCTGGGGGCGACGCGCTGGCAGACCTTTCACACGGTCATCTTGCCCACGTTGTACCCCGCTTTGATCACCGGCTTCGCGCTCGCCTTTGCCCGTTCCATAGGCGAGTACGGCTCCGTGGTCTTCGTGTCGGGCAACATGCCCTACAAGACCGAGATCGCGCCGATCCTGATCGTGGCTCGGCTCGAAGAGTTTGCCTACAGCGAAGCCACTGCCATTGCCGTCGTCCTCTTGCTGATATCCTTTAGCATGCTGTTTTTGATCAACCTCCTCGAGAACTGGACGCGGCGCCATGCAGGCTGAGCTGATCGGCGCGGCCAGCCAACCGCCGGAGGTCGTCGGGGCAACTCCGCGGCGGCGCGTCCAGGAAGACCCGGCCTGGGTGCGTTATGGCCTGACCGGAGCGGCTCTGGTCGTGGTCGGAGTGTTGATCGTCATTCCCGTCGTCAACGTGTTCGCCGAAGCGTTAGCTGAAGGCATCGGCGTGTACTTCGAGAACCTCGTCTTGGACGCGGACACCCGGCATTCCATCCTGCTCACGCTCACGGTGGTCCCGATCGCGCTGGTCGCCAACATCGTCTTCGGCATCAGCGCGGCCTGGGCCATTTCGCGCTTCAATTTCCCCGGGCGGACGCTGTTGACGGCGCTGATTGATCTACCGTTTTCAGTGTCGCCGGTGGTGGCGGGGTTGATGTTTGTCCTAATTTTTGGGCTCCAGGGCTATTTTGGAGCGTTCCTCCGCAGGGACGGCTATTCCATCATGCCCTATGTCGTCTCCCTGGTCGGAGTCTTCATCTGGGTTGTTGGCTACTTCCTGTTTCGTCCCGGCCACTCCCGGCTGCGGCGAGGCGTATGGCAACACCCTGGGTGGGTAGTGCCTCTGGGAGCTTTGGTGGTGTTTGGGCTGCTCTTCGGTGCTCAGCAATACTTTGAGGTGTGGCCTCAGAACCAGAGCCTGAAAATCATCTTTGCCGTCCCCGGGCTGGTGCTTGCAACGGCGTTCGTCACGTTCCCTTTCGTGGCTAGAGAGCTCATCCCCGTGATGGACGCGATTGGCCCCGATGAGGAATTGGCAGCGGTCAGCCTGGGGGCCAGCGGTTGGCAGATGTTCTGGCACGTGACCGTGCCGAACGTGAAGTGGGGCTTGGTGTACGGAATCATCCTGTGCAACGCCCGGGCGATGGGTGAGTTCGGGGCGGTCTACGTGGTGTCGGGGCACATCGCGGGTCAGACCGACACGATGCCGCTCCGGATCGAAAAGCTATTTCAGGAGTATAACCTGCCAGGGTCGTTTGCCGTTGCCTCCGTGCTCACCCTGGTGGCCATCCTGACCTTGGTCATCAAGAGCAAGCTGGAGCGGCTGATGGGGTCCAGCACGGAAGTCGCCAGCGGTGCGAGGGCAGAGCCGGCCGGAGCCAAGCCATGAGCATAGTCATCAAAGACGTCTCCAAACGTTTCGGCAACTTCGTCGCGCTGAACAAGGTCAGCCTGGAAGTGCCGAACGGGTCGCTCTTGGCGCTGCTCGGCCCCTCAGGGTCGGGCAAGACGACGCTGCTGCGCATCATTGCCGGGCTCGAGGTGGCGGATGAAGGCACCGTATTTCATCACGAAGAAAACATCACACGGTATTCCGCGCGTGAGAGGAAGGTGGGTTTCGTCTTTCAGCATTACGCCTTGTTTCGGCACATGACCATCGCCGACAACATTGGCTACGGTCTGCGCGTCCGCGGCGTGAAGAAGCCGGAGCGAGAGCTGAGGGTGAACGAGCTCTTGAAGCTCATTCGCCTGGAGGGGCTCGGGCCGCGCTACCCGGCGCAACTTTCAGGGGGCCAGCGGCAGCGTGTGGCGCTGGCGCGTGCGCTGGCCGCAAAGCCGTCGGTGCTGTTGCTGGACGAGCCTTTCGGTGCCCTCGACGCCAAGGTCCGTCAAGAGCTGCGGCAATGGCTGCGCAAGCTGCATGAGGAGCTCCAGGTCACGAGCGTGTTTGTGACTCACGACCAGGAAGAGGCCTTCGAGGTCGCTGACCACGTCGTGGTGATGAACCACGGAAAGATCGAGCAGATAGGCACGCCGTCGCAGGTGTTTGAGCAGCCCGCTAACGCCTTCGTCATGGACTTTCTGGGCAACGTCAACGTGTTTCATGGGCGTATTGAACGCGGTAAGGCCGTGGTGCCGGGGCTCACGCTGGCGTACCCTGAGTACCCCCACGCCGAGGCGCGCGAGGCTGCGGTGTATGTGCGGCCGCACGAGTTGTGGATTGATCGCCACAAGAATGGGATCGGGAGCCTCGAGGCCAAGGTTCTGCACATCAACCCCAACGGGTCGAGGACGAAGGTGGAGCTCCGCTCTACCGGTACCGACGCATTGATGATTGCGGAGCTCACCAATGAGCGCTTCGCAGAGCTCGGGCTCAAGGCGGGCGACACGGTCCATGTGTCCCCTCGGCGGGTGCGGGTGTTCATGCCGGACGCGCCCGAGGCTAGCCAGCCTGAGTATTCGATCTGAGCGTTGGGCGGCTCGGCGGGCGCTGAGGTTTGGAGTGGGACAGCTGAGTTGGCTTGCTCCTTGCTCAGGTTCTACCAGCGGCGGAATGTGGACGGAACGTGTGCCACACTGTGCCAGCAAGGCTGGGGGGCAGAGCCCTCATTTTCTTAGGAGAGATGACCGTGGCGTGGAGAATCGTTTCGAAGTGTATCGTCGCCGGAGCTTTGAGCGCGGGGGCCGTCGCGGTCCAAACCTCGCCCGCCCTGGCCTGCGGTGGGTTTTTTTGCTCCCAGGCGCAAGCCGTCAATCAGGCCGCCGAACGTATCATCTTCTCCCAGAATGGGGACGGCACGGTCACGGCGGTGATTCAGATTTTGTATGAGGGGCCCGCCGAAAACTTTTCGTGGCTGCTCCCCATCTCCACCGTGCCAGAGGGGGATGACATCGCTGTCGCGTCCGACCTCGCCTTCACGCGTCTGCAGCAGGCCACCAATCCTTCGTATCGTCTGACTACGAGGATCGAAGGGGAATGCCGATTGAGTTCGGGTTTTGGCGGGGGAGGGATGGCGGGCTCTGGTTTTCAGGGCTTTCCTTCTGCCGCTTCGGGAGGGTCTGGGGGCGGGGGAGCCGGCGTCACCGTGGCGGCATCTGGCGTGGTCGGAGCGTTCGAGTGGACGGCGCTGGAGCTCGACCCGGCACTGGACGACCCCGCGGATGCGGCGATCACGTGGCTGACGGAGAACGGCTACGATGTCACGCCGGGCGCCGAGGCCTTGCTCGGGCCCTACCTCGCCGACGGCAACTACCTGCTCGCGCTGCGGCTCACCAAGGGCTCTGATGCGGGGTCCATCCGCCCGATCGTGCTCACCTACGAAGCCGAGCTGCCCATGATTCCAATCAAGCTCACCGCCGTCGCGGCCAACGAGAACATGGGGGTGATGGCCTGGCTGCTCTCCGATGCCCGCGCGGTGCCTCTGAACTACGGCGCCCTCGAGCTCAACGAGGCACGCCTCAATTGGTTCAATGCCTCCAGCAACTACAACGACGTGGTGACCGCGGCCGCCAACGATGCGGGAGGCCAGGGCTTCGTGACGGAGTTCGCCGCGGAGTCGAGCGCCCTCGCCAACGTGGTGTGGTTTGAGTTCGAGGAGGCGACCTGGCAGGGGATCCGCACCAGAACCTATGCAAGCTTCGGCGAGCTCTTCGATACCCTGTACGCCAACTATCAAGGCTTTGACGGCTTTTGGGACGCCATTCGCGCGAGTGTGACGCTGCCGCCCGACCTGGCCTTTCAGGATTTCCAAGCTTGCCCCAATTGCTACTCGAGCCAGCTGCAGTTTTCGCCCAGCGCTGTCTTTCAAGCCATGGAAGTCAACGTGATCAAGCCTATCCGCGATGTGCAGGAGCTGTTGGACCGCCGACCCTATGTGACGCGCCTCTACTCCACTTTGTCCGCCGCAGACATGACGCTCGATCCAGTCTTCACGTCGAACCCCGACCTTGGCGGCGTGAGCAACATCCATACAGCGGAGCGCATCATCGAGTGCAACCCCGACATCGATATGTCCGAGGCCAATTGGCGCATCGAGCTACCGCAGGGTAGTGTGATCCGCGGCACGCCGGAAGACGTGGGCCGCTGGCCCAGCGCGGTCGATAGCCAACCCGCCAATCTGCGCGTGCTCAGGTTGAGCGACTCTGGATCCGGGGCAGTGCTCGAGGACAACAAAGCCAAGATCGATGCTCAGCTCAGTCAGTACAATGGCTCGGTCATGAGCGGTGTGCCGATGGTCGACCGAACCGTCGACGTGCCCACCACCGAGGAGGTCGCCCCGGTCCCGGGCAATCTCGCCAATGACGTGGTCGTGGTGCGAGAGAGCGGTTGCTCAGTGGGCTTGGCGCGACTTGCGTCACCGCGCTTTGCTGGCTGGAGCGCTGCTGTCTTGCTGCTTGCGCTCGCTGGGGTCCGATGGCGCGTCGCTCGGGCGCGAGGGAGGACCTCCTAGTGCCTCGACTCTATTGAATCGCGCTTACCATACCGTTCGCACTCGGGAGTACGCTTGAACGCGCTGGTCCTTCGTGACCAGGGGCAGACGTTTGCAGATTGCGGAGGCGACAATACATTGATCCGCGGGGTCTCGATGAAACTCTGCACCGAGCTGGGTAGAGACAGCGGCTATCTCCGGCGAAATCGCTAGCAGCTCGACACGCGGCAATGAGCTGGCGGCGGCCAGCCACTCGCCTACTTCGAGCGAAAACGTGAGACGCTCCTGCTGCACGAGCATGGCCACTTCACGCAGGCAGATGGTTGGGACGAACAACCGCGACGCTGCGCCGATCTCCCGCTTGGCTTTGCGCGACAAATGACGATCTTCCGTAGCCCACCAGACCCAGGCGTGCGTGTCGAGCACCAGGCCAGCCCTCATTCTTCCTCAGCCTCCCAGACGTCGTCCACGGGCGAAACGAGGTCCTTCTGGGACAACAGCGTTCCCTTCAAGGACGGGGCGGTCGCCCTGGCAATGGGCACAATGCGGGCCACTGGACGCCCACGTTTCGTCACCACCAGCGATTGCCGACTCTCGGCAACCTCATCGAGCAAAGCCAAGCATTTGGCCTTGAAAACCACCGCTGGCACGGAGCGCGATAAGGTCGATCTCATGTGGTTCAGTTTAACTGGTCCAGTTCGGTTGTCAATCGGCAGCGCCCCGAGATGCCGTGCGGCGTCGTACAGCGCGAGCCCGGCCCGACCTCATCGTCAAGGTCCGTCGCTGGCCTTCTCAATCAGCGGGCAGGGGTCAGGGCGAGCGTTCCAGCCGCGCGCGTGCCGCTCGATCGAGCGCCTTCTCGATACGAGAGGCGCTGAACCCGACGAGCACCTGGTCTTCGATCAGCAAGGTCGGGATGCTGCCCTTTGGGTTGAGCAACCGCTGCCTCGAGCGCGCGCGTGAGTCCCGTTCGATGTCGTGCTCTTCAAATCGAATGCCGCGCTGCTGCAGGTAGGCGCGCGCCGTGCGGCAGGACGGGCACCACTCGGTGTAGTACACGGTGACGACCACGCGCTCGCGCTCGGCAGCAAACTGCCGCGCCTGCTCTTCTTCGCGCTGGGCGCGTTCGCGCAGCACGTCGCGCTGCCCGCGCACCGAGTCGCCTGATGCCCCCGGCTTCTGCCCGAGCTCTCCGGGCGCGTCGGCGAGAGGCGGGCCCAGGTTGGCTAGTGTTTCTCGCCCGAGAACCGGCTCCATGGGACCCACCGCCGGTCGTGCCACCGAAGCCGAACGGGTGAAGCCAGGAAACGCGAAATGGAGGACCAACGCCGCAACGGGCACGAGCAACACGAGCGGATGGATGTGAATGTTGAGCTGCCGCGGCTCGATGAAATCTGTTGCTCCGACCGGGGCCGCCGACGTCAGAGGAGGCATGGGATTCGGCGCGGCTTCCGGATGGGACGGGACGGAAGTGATCGCCGCTGGTTCGCGGCGGCAGACGATGCAGCCGCTCGGTCCGACCGCGATTCCGTGCACTTCGCAACGAGCGCGCATTCCGTTAGAAGCTTACCGTGGGCAGGTCTCGAGGTCACGACCGCGTCGATCTTCTGCGTAAGACACCTGCGGAGACCTGCTCCTCGAGCGCGAACGGTGCGACAGTGTGGGCCCGCTTCCGGGGCCTCGGGGTGAGCGCTGGGACTAAACAATGCTCACGCGTTTTTCGCGCTTGTCTTTTTTGGCTCGGAGCACCACGTGCTCGACGTTCAGGTGGTCGTCCCCCTGGCGCGCCAGGTACTCGTCGTAGTTGCCCTGGAAGTCGCGTAAGCCGTCGGCGCGCAGCTCGATGATGCGGGTGGCGAGCTGGCTGACGAAATGGCGGTCGTGCGACACGAAGAGCAGCGTGCCTTCGCGCGTGCGGAGCGCGTGCGTGAGCGCCTCGATGGTTTCGAGATCGAGGTGGTTCGTCGGTTCGTCGAGGACCATGACGTTGGGCTTTTGTACGGCCAGACGCGCGAAAATGACGCGTGCAGCCTCACCCCCCGAGAGCGCCGCGGCGGGCTTGTCGACGTCGTCACCGCTGAACAACATGCGACCCAGGTGCCCGCGCACGTAGTTGGTGGTTTCGGCGGGGCACGCCTGCCAAACGAAGTTGAGCGGCGTTTCTTTGGGGCTGCCGAGTAGCTCATGGTGATCTTGAGCGAAGTAACCGACGGCGGCCTGGTGCCCCCATTCATAGCTACCCTTGTCGAGCGCTAGATTGTCCGCAATGATCTTGAGCAACGTACTCTTGCCGATGCCGTTGGCGCCAATGATGGCGACGCGCTCGCCACGGCGAATCTCGAATCCCACGTCGACGAGCACGCTCTTGTCGCCATAGGCTTTGCACAGGCCCTTGACGACGAGCACGTCACGCCCGCTCGGCCGCGCCTGTTCAAAGCGAAAATTGGGGGCCACGCGCGAGCTCTTGGGCAGCTCGACCACCTCGATTTTTTCGATCTGCTTCAGCCGGCTCTGCGCTTGACGCGCCTTGGTCGCTTTGGCGCGGAAGCGCTCGACGAAGGCTTTCTTTTCGGCGATCGATTTCTCCGCGCGGTTGTTCTCGGTTTCTTTGCGCTCGCGCGTGGCGACCTTTTGCTCGAGAAACTTGGCGTAGTTGCCGGCGTATTCCAAGATCGTCTGGTAGTCGACGTCGAGCACCCGGTTGGCGACGGCATCGAGGAAGTGGCGGTCGTGCGAAATGATGACGGCGCAGCCCTTGTAGCTTTGCAAGAAGCCCTCGAGCCAGCGGATGGACAGGATATCCAGGTGGTTGGTAGGCTCGTCGAGGAACAACGCGTCGGGTTTGCCAATCAACACCTGCGCCAACAGCACGCGCAGCTTGTAGCCCCCCGACAGGGTACCGAGCGGCTGCTCTACCGTTTCATCGGGGATGCCCAAGCCGACCAGCATTTCTCGGGCGCGCGACTCGAGGCTGTACCCATCCCCGTAGGTGATGATGTCATTGAGCTGCATCAGGCGGTTGGCGTCGGGGTTCGGCTCATGGCTCAACCGATCCTGCTCGGCGAGCGCGCCATACACGACGCTGTCACCGCGCATGGTGACGTCGATGATGCGGGCGCTGTCGTCCAGAAACTGATCTTGGCGCAGCACGCCGAGGGTCAGGTTCTTGGGAAAGCCGACGCTACCCCCTTCATCCGACTCGTCGCCGGTCAGAATTCTGAGGAAAGTGGTCTTGCCGCTGCCATTGGCGCCCACCAATCCGTACCGGCAGCCGGGGTTGAGCTGCAGGTTCACGTTGGAAAACAGTGCCTGTGCTCCAAAGTGTTTGGTCAGATTGGAAATCGTAATCATCGGGCACGCGGGTGCTACGCCGTCCCGGGCCGCCAGGCAAGGCGGGGGCCCTCATTCCGCGACCGGTACGCCCCGTCTTGGGGCGATTAATCGATAAAACGGCGGTCGCTCGGATCGAAAGCGGGCGCGAAGATGACGTACGCGCTCGCGGGGCTGTCATCCAATAGCTCGAGCCAGTGGGGCACACCCTTGGGAACGTGGACGACGTCCCCGGGCCGGAGCGCAAATGACCGCTCCCGAATGTGCATGCGCGTGCGGCCCGCGAGCACCACGGCGGTCAGATCGGAACGCTCGTGCACGTGCGGCTTCTCGCTCACCACGGTTCGGAGCAGGTGGTGGCTTTCGTGCTCGCTCTGCCGCAGCAGGCGCACCGCGGTTTCCTTCGAGAGCTCTGCCTCGGTCCAGTCAGGCTGACGCTCTGAATTCGCTGCCGCGATGACCGCCGGCGAGGCCACGCCGCAGGCCAAAGGCACGAGCATGATGAAGATGGACGCGGCGACCTTCAGGGGGGCCGCCGTTCGGGCCTGTGAAGGCGCCGCGATCTCACTGCTCGTCATCGTTCGGGTCTACCCGTCGATACTTCTCGGGCAAACCGGCGACAAGGTCAATAGCCGCTCCTCGCACAAGTCGAGGGCTCCTTCGATGGCTTGGGTCAGCTCCGGCAAGGTTCTAAAAATCGGTTCGGTCAGGTGGGCCAGGTCCTCCGCGTCCGTGCCGCGCCGTCCCAAAAGGCCCCGAGGGGGGTCGGGCGGGGCCCAGCGGAGGGGCTGATCGGGGTGGAGGCCCAGGCGCTCCCGGATCGCAATTTTCACGTCGTGCAGGCCGCCCAAATGATCGATCAGGTCCACGCCGCGGGCCTGACGCCCCGTCCAGACCCGCCCCTGGGCCACGGCGTGCAGCGCGTCATAAGACAGCCCGCGCCCCTCGGCCATCTTGCTGACGAAGTCACGGTACAGAGCGTCCATGTCCCGATCCAGCTTGGCCAGGTCGCCCTCACTCCAGGCAGTGGTGACGGAGTAGAAGTTTGCACGCGGGCCCGACGCGACGACCTCTCGCGCTATGCCGAGCTTGGACAGCAAGCCCGACAGCTCGAATTTGCCACCGACGACACCGATGGAGCCCGTCAGCGTGGTGGGGCTTGCCCAGACCGGAACGCCCTTCAGGGCGCTGGTATAGTAGCCGCCGGAAGCCGCCACATTGACCATGGACACGAAGGTGGGTTTCTTCTGCGAAGCTAGCGTCAGCTCGCGCCACATCAAATCGCTGGCGAGCGCGCTGCCGCCCGGTGAATCTACCCGCACCAGGATGGCTCGAATACGCGGCGACTCAGTCATGCGTTTGAGCGCGCGCCGCAAGGACTGGCTGCCCGTCGCGCGCGGGCCGCTCGGCCCCTGCCGATCGTGCCCCGAGCGGATGTTGCCGCTGATGCGCAAGAGGCCCACACGAGCAGGCCGCCGAGGCCAGAGGTGCTGCCTGCGCTGGCGCTTTTGGTAGCTGCCCTGCTTCTGCGCGCGGGAAGTGCCGCCGCCGACCTCGGCCCACAGCTCGTCCCAGTATTGAAGGGCGTCAATCAAGCCCCGCTCCCGCGCTTCCTCGGCGCGGAAAGGCCCGAGATCGAGGTGCCCACGAGCGATGTCGGACGACTGACCCCGCGCACTGGCCATCAGCGCGACCAGCTGAGAGCTCAGATCACTCACCAGGCTGGTCATCATTTCCCGGTTGGCCTCGCTCAGCCCAGGTTCAGTGAAAACCTCTCGCATGCTCTTGTACATGCCGCGGGCCAGGAGCTGAGCGCGCACGCCGGCCCGATCGAAAAAACCCTTGAGCAGCGTGAACTCCATGGCGACGCCCGACACGTTGAGCGAGCCCGTGGGGGAGAGCCGAATGCTGGAGGCACCGAGCGCAACCCAGTAGCCCGTCAGCCCGAGCTCGTCGGCATGAACCACCACGTGTTTGCCCGCGCTCTGCACGCGCCCGAGCGCGGCGCGCAGCTCTTCGGCTCGGCCCAGGCCGCAGTGCAGATTTTCGATCCGCACGAGCAGTGTCGCGAGCTTGGCGTCCGCCGAGGCGGCCTCGAGCACATTCAGCAGACTGACCAAATCGGGCCCGCTCGAGCGGCGCAATAGCCCGAACGGGCCCCGCTGCGCGGGCACGTCGGGCAGGCTGCCCGAGATGACGAGATGTAGAGTGGAGCGACCCCGTAGCTGCCAGCGCGCCCAGCCGAGCAGCCGCCAGGGCAGCCACAGCGGGGCCGTCAAGACCAGAAAAAACCAGCGAAACACCTTTGGAGCCATAGCACGCCGGCTTCGCCCGGGTAGCCCCGAGCGCTGAACCTGTGCTAACCGGCCTATGACGTTGCAATCAGCATAAGTCGGCAGCATGCGCAGTCGAGATCCCCGCTTCAGCCCGCCCTCGCCAGAAATCGAGCGACGCGTCCAGTCGCTCATCGACGCGCTGACCTTACGAGAGAAAATCCTGCTCTTGGGAGGTAAGCCGGGCGCGGGCTCCACTCATGCTGTGCCTCGGCTCGGTATCCCCGAGCTGCGCTTGGCGGACGGCCCGATGGGTGTGCACTGGTGGTGTGATGCTGCCACGGCCTATCCGGCGTTGATCGCTGCCGCGGCGTGCTGGGACCCGGACCTTTGGTATCGCCTGGGACAGGCCTTGGGCCGGGATTGTCGAGCCCGCGGCGTGCACATCTTGCTCGCCCCAGGCGTGAACATTTATCGCTCGCCGCTGTGTAGCCGCAACTTCGAGTACGCGGGCGAAGACCCGCACCTGTCGGCCCGTTTTGGCGTGAGCTACATCGCGGGCGTGCAGGACATGGGCGTCAGCGCCACCGTCAAACACTATGCCTGCAACTTCCAGGAGTACGAACGGCACCACGTCAGCTCTGACGTGGACGCGCGCACCTTGCACGAGGTGTACTTGCCGGCGTTTGCGGCCGCCGTGACTGAAGCGGGTGTGGGGGCGCTGATGACCGCTTATAATCTGGTCAACGGCATTCAGTGCTCCGAGCACCCGGGGCTCATTCGGGACATTCTAAAAGGCGACTGGGCCTTTCAGGGCCTGGTCATGTCGGATTGGATCTCGACGTACAGCGCGGTAGGCGCGGCCAACGCGGGCCTCGACCTGGAGATGCCTGAAGCCGAGTGGCTGAACGAAACACACCTGCTGCCGGCGCTCGAGCGCGGCGAGGTGTCGCTCAGCGTGATTGATGACAAGGTGCGCCGGTTGCTCAGGTTGGCCGCATGCTTCGGCTGGCTCGACCATTCGCAACAGGATGCTTCGATCCCGCTGGACGACGCCGTCACCGCGCAGGTTGCGCTGGATGTGGCGCGAGCGGGGGTAGTGTTGCTCAAGAACGAAGCGTCAATCTTGCCGCTCTCTCGACAGAAGCTGCGCTCGCTTGCCGTGCTCGGCTTCGGCGCTCATCCCGCCCTGACGAGTGGCGGCGGAAGCGCTTTCACGCCGGCCTACCGCAGCACGAGCGTGCTCGACGGGGTGCGGGCCGTGTGCGGCACAGAGGTCGAAATCTCGTACGCCGCGGGGCCCGAGGCCAGCCCTGATCGCGAAGTGTACCGGGAGAGCGTGTTCGAATGTGCCGAGGGCGCCGGGCTCTGGGCTGAGTACTACGACAACAACCAGCTCGAAGGGGTGCCCGCGCTGTGCCGGCTGGATGCACACGTGGACTTCTTCTGGGGCAAGCAAAAGCCTTGCCCGGAGATCACGGTGCGGCAGTATTCTGTGCGCTGGAGCGGCGCCTTACGCGCGCAAAAAACCGGCGTGCACGTCTTCTACTCGCGCTGCCGCAACGGCCACTATCGGATCAGCATCGACGGTCAGCCCATCATCGACACCTGGGAGCGGGAGCGCAATGGGATGCACAGCGCCGAGTTGTCGCTCGAGGCGGGCAGCCGTCATGACGTGCTGATCGAATGGAGGAAGACCCGCATCTCCGGCAACATGAAGTTTGGCTGGCGTTACCTGGACGGACACGTGCCGGGGCTCTCCGAGTGCGTGGCGGCCGCGCGCCGGGCGGACGCGGCAGTGGTGTGCGTGGGGTTCGATGCGATCACCGAGAGCGAAGGGTATGATCGCGACTTTTGCATGGGCGAAGAGCTAGAGAAGCTGGTGGTCGCTGTCGCCGAGGCACAGCCGAACAGCATCGTCGTGCTGACCGGTGGCGGGAACCTGGACATGTCCGGCTGGATCGAGACTGTGCGCGGGGTGCTGCACGCCTGGTACCCGGGGCAAGCGGGTGGGCAGGCCATCGCTGAAATCTTGTTCGGCGTACACAGCCCGTCCGGGAGGTTACCGGCCACGTTCGAGAAACGCCTGGAAGATCGCTCGTCCTTCAATTGTTACCACGACAGCGCTGGTGATCGCCGTGTGCAGCTGAGCGATGGCATCTTCACGGGCTACCGCCACTTCGATCAGCAGGGCATCGAGCCACGCTTTCCTTTTGGTTTCGGCTTGAGCTACACCAGCTTCGAGTACGAGGCACTGGAGCTCTCCAGCGGGACGTTGAGCCCCGGTCAAGAGCTCGAGCTTTGGGTGGACGTGCGCAACACCGGCGCTCGCGCGGGCGCGGAGGTGGTTCAGCTCTATCTGCGTGAGCTTTCACCGCGCGTGCCGCGGCCCGTCAAGGAGCTAAAGGGCTTCAGCAAGGTTTGGCTCGAGCCGGGCCAGAGTCAGCGCGTGCGGCTGCGTCTCGATCAGCAAGCCCTCGAATTTTACGACACCGAGTTGCGCGGTTGGACCTATCAGCCGGGGCAGTTCGAGGTGCTGGTTGGGCCGAACGCGGCGGACATCCAACTACGCCAAACGTTTCGCGCGCTCTAACGAGAGTAAGCCGAAATCTGCGCCGATGGTGGCGCGTGTGGGCAAATGGAAGCGGGCGGAAACGCTTGGCAGAGGCACGAGCGCACGTCATGATAGCCGTTCCGTTCCACTGGAGGTGTTGCATGGTGATTCGAGCATTGGCGATTTCAGCAGTGTGTGCCGTTGGTTTGGTATTCGGCTGTGCGGGCGCGGACGATCTTTCAGAAGGCGATGTGTCGGACGACGAAGTTTTGGAGGAAGAAATCTCCACGACGGATCAAGCTATCATTTCGCCGATCGAGGAGCCGGGTGAGCCTGCGCAACAATGCGTTCCCGCGTGCATTCGGTTTGACGTCTCGGGAGCGGTTCTTGGGCGCTGTTGTGTGTGCAACGGCGCGCTCAAGGCGTTCCGGCGCGCAACCTTCAATGCCAATATCTACCTCTGCCAATGAGAGCTGTAACCCACCGCTGAGCGTTCGCGCCGCGGGTGAACGTGGTCTGCCCGGGCGCCATCGACACCGCGATTGACGACAATACCCAGCAGCGTCATCTCGACAGGGTCAAACCGCCGGTCGAATACCCCGAGGGGTCCATTCCCCTCACCAAGGGCTGCCCCGGAAGCGCGGCGCAGGTGGCCGAGCTGGTGCTTTTTCTCGCTACGGAGCGCTCGAATCACATCAGTGGCACGGAGATCTGGATTGACGGGGCACAATCCCTGGTCGAGGGATGAGAAGGCGATTTGTGCCAAGCGCCCGGATGGTTTAAGACCAGCTCCAACAGATGAGAAAAGCAGGAGAAATTCCGGAGGCGGCACAAGCCAGGCGCTTCGGCGACTACTTATTGGCCCAAGGCATCGAAAACCGGGTGGAAGATACGGCGGGCGGCGCAGCGGTTTGGATCCTCGATGATGCCGATTTGGCCGCCGCGCAAGCGGCGCTCGCCGAGTTCCTCTTGGACCCAGCGAACCCCAAATACGAGAAGCACCGAGAAGCGGAGGCGACTCGACGGGGAGCGGCTCGCGAGCAAGAGCTCGCGCACAAGCGCTTCGTCGATGTACGCGCCCGATTGGCCCGGCGAGGGAGGCCCATGGTCACGGTGGCGATCATCAGCCTGTGTGTCGGCCTGTTCACGCTGTTCAGCTTCGGTCCCGGGCCTGGCGCCATGCGCTTGTACAACAAGCTGCTCTTCGCCAGCGGCCACGGGCGCCTGCTGGTAGATCTCGAGGACGGACAACTGTGGCGGCTGGTCACCCCCGTGCTCTTGCACGCCGGCCTCATTCACCTCGGTTTCAACATGCTGTGGGTCTACAACCTGGGCCGCCAAATAGAAGTGATGCGCGGCCGCCGGGTGTACGCGGCGCTCGTGCTCGGGGTGGCCGTAGTCAGCAGCCTCACCCAGTATGTCTGGGAAGGCCCCTACTTCGTGGGCATGTCCGGCGTCGTGTACGGCTTATTCGGATACGTGTGGATGCAGGCTCGTTTCATGCAGGCCCCGGACCTGTGGATCGACAAGAATAACACTGTGCTGATGCTGGGGTGGCTAGTGGCGTGTATGACCGGGCTACTCGGGCCTGTCGCCAATGCTGCACACGTGGGAGGGCTGATTGCGGGCGGGATTGCGGGCTCCGGTCCCTTCCTGAAACGAAGGCTGCTGGCCAGCCGCCGTCAGCGCTAACCGGCACGCGATCAGGCACCTCAGCGCTCGGCCGACAGCGCCAGGACGTTTCCGTCCGGATCCTTGAAGAACGCCATCCACGTCTCGGCTCCGACCCGGCCAAAGGTGCCGTTGTCATCGCGGTGGATCAAGTGAGGGGCGGAGTCAAACGTCACTCCGCGTGCCATGAGCTCCGCGTAGGCTGCCTGAATGTCGTCCACTCCAAAGTACAGCGGATTGCCGCCGTGCCGGCTCCCCGCTTCGCCTGTAGCGCCCGCTTCGATCAGCAGGCCAACGGGTCCGAGTCGAAAGCAAGCGAGCCCGGGCGGGGAAAATTCGGCGACGAACTCTACCCCCAGCACGTCGCGATAGAACGCGATGGTCCGCTTCAAGTCCGAACACGACAGCGCCACTTGACTCAGCTTGCTCAACTTCAGGGTCATGCTTTGTGTGCTCCTCGCGTGCAGACTGGACAGCGTGCGGCCTGGGCAGCCTCGTTTAACACGAGGGGCGCCCGCGCGGCGACCTGCCCGAGCCACCGAGCAACGGCGCGCGAAACCGCTCGCGTCCGGATCGGGGGCCGGGCCTGTGCTGCGCGGCACCGCCCGATGAATCGGGGCAAATCCGTCGCAGAGCGGCACCGCTACCTGCCGGTGGGGGGTGACCGAGCGGCCACCTAGCACTGCCTGCTCGAGCCGTGCATGCTTTGGCCAGAGTCCAGTGAACGGCCAACTCCTCATCGATGCGGTGGTGCAACAAGTGACTGTGCTCATCGCGCAGCTGGCCACCTCCGGGGGGGTGCGCGCGCCGGTGGCGCATATCGCCAACCAGGTGTTCGTGCAGCTGGCACGCGAGCTGGAGAGCCAGGGCGTCAGTCGGAAGGTCAGCGCCGACATGTTTGGCATGGCGCTGCGCGCCTACCAAAGAAAGCTTCGCCGCCTGACCGAAGCCGCTACGGACCCGGGCTCCACGCTCTGGCGCGCGGCGCTCGATTTCATTCGTTCTGCGCCGCTCGTCACGCGCCTGCAGCTCACCGAGCGTTTCGCGCGCGACGAGGAGCGACAGCTGATGTCGGTGGTGCACGATTTGATCGAAGGCGGGCTCGTGTTTCGCTCGGGGTCAGGTGCCCAGGCCGTGTACCGGGCAGCCAGTGAGGCCGACCTCGGCGAGCTGTCCCGCCTTTACTCCGAGCAGGGCCTGGATGAATGGCTGTGGGTGACGGTGTACCGAGATGGGCCATTCTCGGAGCTGGAGCTCTCCGAGCGCGTGCTGCGTCCGCCCGGCGAGCTCTCCGTGGCCCTCGAGCGCCTGACGGCGGAGGGGCGTGTGCAGCGCCTTGCCGATGGTCGGCTGGGTGCACGGGACTTCGTATTGCCGCTCGGCACCGCCAAGGGCTGGGAAGCGGCCGTTTTCGATCACCTGCAGGCGGTGGTGCAGACCGTCTGCCAGCGCCTGCAGCTCTCGGGGTCCGGAGCATCGAATGACGGCAGCGTGGGCGGCAGCACCTACGGGTTCGATGTTTGGCCGGGCCACCCGTACGAAAAAGAGGTGCTCGAGCTGCTGGGCTCGTTCCGCGAGCGGCTCGGTGAGCTGCGCTCGCGAGTGGAAGACCACAATCAACGGAGCGGTGTGCCCGCCGAATTTCGTGAGGTCATCAGCTACGTGGGCCAGTGCGTGATCGAACGCGAAAAAGAAGCCAATGAGGATCTCGAGCATGACGAATGAGTTGAGGCAAAGGTCAAATTCTCGTTTCAGCGTCCCCGCGTTCTGGCTGGCGCTGCTCGCCGGCGCCTGTGGCGGCAGCGCGTCCACGACGCCGCGCATCGGTAGCGAATCCCACTTTCTGGCCTACTGCACCGACTCTTGCTCGGGAGGCTTCGACTGCATCGGCGGCATCTGCACCAAGAGCTGCCTGACCGACGCGACGAGTTGCGCTGATCTGGGCGCGAGCGTCGATTGCACCAACCAGAGCGTCGAGCCCGGCGAAGTGGCCGTCTGCGACGCCAGCTGCACGCTCGACGCCGACTGCGGCTCACTGGGCAGCGGCTACCAGTGCCGGGCGGGTTTCTGCCGGCAGCTGCTCACCGCGTCCGGCAACGAGGTGGCGCCCGGCACCGACTGCCGGGAGGCGGGGCGTTACGAGGTGGGCAAGGAGGGTGGTTACCTGCCCTGTTGCGCGGGGCTAAACCAGATCTCGACGCTGAGCGAAGTCACCGGCGACCGTTTCTGCACGCAGCTCCCTCTCAACACGTACGCTTGCATCGTTGGGACGTGCGGAGACGGTATTTGCGAAGCTCAGGAAATGGGCTGCGGTTGCGAAATTGACTGCCTTGGCCAATCCGTGCCCCCATTGAGCGACGAATGCCGCGACTTTCGCGACCACGCTGCGCCCCCGGGGCTGGAGACCCGGGTGTTCAATGCCGGTGCTCGAGCGCTCTACCTTCGACCCGTAGCCGCGACCTGCGACGGACCTCAGTCTCTCGTGCAAGTACAGCGCGACGGGGTAGAGTTGCAACGGCGGCCTTCGGGGTGCGTTATCGGCTGCGAACGAGCCATGGACGAGGGCTGGCCGCCTTTGGCGGGAGAAGGTCGCCCGGATGATAGTGCCGGCTGCCCCGATGAGCCCTGTGGGGCCGCTCCCGTGCTCATTCAGCCCGGCCAGACCCTGGTTCGGAGCTCCATCGTGGAGCTCGCGTTTCAGCGCATGCCCGGCGCGTGTGCCGAGGGCACCAGTACGGACGCCGTCAACTGCTATGCCTTCGTGTCCTCAGGGCCAGGAAACTACACGCTCCAGGTACGTGCTGGGCTTGCGCTGCAGTGCAGGGACTCCATCCAGGATTGCGAGTGTCGTCCCGACGCGGACGGCGCCTGCACCAACCCCAACGTCTTCTTGTTCGACGCCGACGCGCCGCTGCTGTTCAACCTGGAAGGCGCGCCGTATTTGGAAGGCCAGACCGTGACCATCGCCGCGCCGGACGGGTTACGTTAGGAGTAGGGCCTCCGTCGAGCGCTGCAGGCCGCGAAAATCGCGCCGGCCGTTTCACCCCTCGAGGTGCCCAGTGCAGGGGGACCTCGGGGCAGCGCAGCCTGTAGTTTTTTGAGCAATTGCCGTTATCTACGCTGGCCTAGCAAGCGCGTGCTATGCTCCGGCATCACAGAAGGACCGGTGAGTTGCAGCCTCTCGACCCGAAACAGCGGCACATTCGTCTCCTGTCCCACCCGGGAGGCTATGGCGTAACGCCGGTGCCCATCCGCTGGGGCGCTCCCACACCGGCCGAACGGGGGCCGCTCATTGGCACGCTGGGCGACGGAGCTCGGCGTAACGTGATTGGATCGCACTCGGGCTCCTACGCCGTCTACCGGGCACTGGCCGTCGCGGCTCGCGCTCTAGATCCCGAGCATCAGGCCGACTTGACCGACACCCGGCCGACCCACATCCTCGGTCCTCACCCGCAATGGCATGACCCCCAGCGCATCGTGTCGCTCGACCCTTACGGGGCCATAGTGCACGAGGTGTTCCGGGACCATTACGAAGCGGGCTGCGACATTCGGCCCACCATCGCGGTGACGGCCGCGCACCTCGTGTTGCCCGAAATAGCATCAGCCATGGCCGCGGGCCGCCTGGTCGCTGATGGGAAGGTATTGTTCGAGAGCGGAGAGTGTGCGGTCACCAAGGCTGCCATCGAGCCGGCGTGGTACTTGCCGGGCATTGCCGAGCGCTTCGGCGTGGACGAGGGGCGGCTGCGGCGGGTGCTATTCGAAGAAACCGGGGGCATGTTCTCGGAGCTGGTGACTCGCGGTGACCTGGAGGTCTTCTTGCCGCCCATCGGCGGGCAAACCGTCTACATGTTCGGCGACGTGAGCAAGCTGGGGGACCCGGCGACGCATGTCACGGCCCGGGTGCATGATGAATGCAATGGCTCGGACGTATTTGGCTCCGATATCTGCACCTGCCGGCCCTACCTCACCCACGCCGTCGAAGAGTGCGTGCGCGGGGCTCAAGCGGGCGGGGTAGGGGTGATCGTGTACTTTCGTAAGGAAGGCCGCGCCCTCGGCGAGGTCACCAAGTTCCTGGTCTACAACGCCCGCAAGCGTCAGCCGGGTGGGGATCGCGCCGAGCGCTACTTCGCGCGCACGGAGTGCGTCGCCGGTGTGCAAGACATGCGCTTTCAAGAGCTGATGCCGGATGTTCTGCACTGGCTCGGCATCTCTCACATCGAGCGCTTTGTCTCCATGAGCAACATGAAGCACGACGCGGTGACCGGCTCTGGGATCAGCATAGGAGAGCGGGTGCGCATTCCTCGCGAGCTGATTCCGAAAGATGCCAAGGTCGAGATGGATGCCAAGGTGGCGGCGGGCTACTACACCGATAGCATCGTGCCGGGGCCCGAAGAGCTCGCCATGCCGAAGGGGCGTGGCCTGGCTCCGGGGGGCATGGGTCCGGGCGGTTTGGCCGCTGGAGGCTTGGTTTCGGGCGGTTTGGTTTCGGGCGGTTTGGCTTCGGGTGGTTTGGCTCCGGGCGGTTTGCCGGGTGTGCTGCTGCCGGCCGTTTCGTCTCCCGATGAAGAGCGTTGATGGGCGGCGCCCCGGATAGCGCCATTTCGTTTCTTCGTTCGCCGGTGGCGGTGCGTCAGCGTTGTAACGCCGTGCTCGATTTCGTGCTTGCCGGGCAGTCTGACCATTTCAGCCTGGATTTGGCGCGTCTGTCCGCGGCCGCGGATTTGACCTGGCAGGTCACGCGAGAGGCCTATCCTGATGTGTCCAAGGTGCCCCTGCACAGTCGGATCAATCACTTTGGGGTGGGCGGTGTCGATCGAATGGCCTGCTTCCAGGCCCTCGCGGATCCTTTGGAGCGTGCGCGCGCCCTCACTGATTTGGTGGTCACGAGCGTGCTGCTCGATGCGGGCGCGGGCGCCGAGTGGCAGTATGTAGAACCCGAGACGGGGCTCAGGTTGCAACGCTCCGAAGGTCTAGCGGTCGCCAGTCATCACTGCCTGGTGAGTGGCATGTTCTCTTCGGACTCCGCTCGGCCGCTACAGGCGGACGCCAATGGTCTCGAGGCGGTGACCGCCGAGCTCCTCGGCCGCGCGTTTCAAGTCGATGCCAAAAATCCGCTTTTGGGTCTCGAGGGTCGCGCCACGTTGCTCCGCAAGCTCGGGCGCACGTTGCGCGCGCAGCCCGAGCAGTTCGCCCACCAGTCCCGCGTAGGCGGACTGTGTGATGTGCTAGTCGGCCACGCACAGGCGGGGCGCCTGCCTGCCGCTCGGGTGCTCGGCACGCTGCTGGAGGCGCTGGGTCCCATCTGGCCCGCCCGCACGCAATTGTTCGGCGTGGAGCTCGGTGATGTCTGGCCGCACCGCGCCGCGGGTGGAGACGGGCCGGCCTCGGGCCTCGTGCCGCTGCACAAGCCGTCGCAGTGGCTGAGCTACTCGCTCATTTACCCGCTTTCAGTCGCGGGCATCGAGGTCATCGACGTGGAAGCACTGACCGGGCTAGCCGAGTATCGAAACGGAGGCCTGTTCATCGACACGCGGGTGATTGTTCCCAAACACACCAGCGTCATCAGCGGGCTGCACCCGCAGAGCTCGGAGCTGGTGGTCGAGTGGCGGGCCTTGACCGTGGCCTTGCTCGATCGGCTCGCTGCCGAGCTGCGGCAGCGGGCAGGCCTCGACGCCCGCGCCCTGCCGCTCGGCAAAGTGCTGGAAGGCGGGACCTGGGCGGCGGGGCGGCGCTTGGCCGCCGAGCAGCGGCAGGGCGCCCCACCCCTTCGAGTACAAACTGACGGTACCCTTTTCTGATCCAGACGAAGTTTCCGATCCAGACCTAAGAACCTGAGCATGACCTGCCAATGACATCCACTCTCCACGTCATCGACCACCCGCTCGTCCAGCACAAGCTCACTCTGCTCCGCAAGCGTGACACGAGCACCCGAGCCTTTCGCGAGCTGACCGCCGAAATCGGCGCGCTGCTCGTCTACGAGCTCATGCGTGACGCGCCGACGTCTCCATGTCGGGTCGATACTCCACTCGGCCCGGCCGAGGGCGTGGTGCTCGAGGGCAAGAAGATTGTGCTGGTGAGTGTGCTCAGAGCGGGCGCGGGCATGCTGGACGGCATGCTCAGCGTGCTGCCATCCGCGCGCGTGGGTCACATTGGCTTGTACCGTGATCGGCGCCTATTGACCGCGGTCGAATACTTTTGCAAGTTGCCCGCGGGCATGGAGAACCGCGATGCCATCGTCGTGGGCTCGGTGTTGGCCACCGGCGGCACCGCCTCGGCCGCCATCCGGCGTGTGCTCGAAGCCCGCGCTCGCTCCGTGCGCTACGTTTGCCTCGTGGCGTCTCCGGAAGGAGTGCAGGCGCTCCAGACCCACCACCCGGAGGTGCACTTGTACACCGCCGCGGTGGACCAGTCGTTGACCAAAGAAGGCTACGTGTATCCCGGCCTCGGGGACGTCGGTGACCGCTTGTTTGGGACGAGTTGAAAAAATGGGGCGGCGCGTGGCGATCTCGGGAGGCCCGGGCGGTGGCAAGTCGACCGTGGCCGCGGCGCTTCGCCAACAGCTAGGTGAGCAAGTGGTCGTCGTGCCCGAGGTAGCCACTCACCTCTTGAGCGGGTTCTTCCCCAGCATTGGCAGCCCGGAAGAGCGGCGAGCGGTGCAGCGGGCCATCTACCATGTGCAGTTGAACCTGGAGGCGGTGCACCGCGGGCGGGCAGTTGAGGACACCGTATTGGTGTTTGATCGGGGTATCATTGACGGAGCGGCGTATTGGCCCGACGGGTGTGAAGCTTTCTTTCAGGCTGTGTGCGGCGACGCCCAGCTCGCGCTGGGGCGTTATGACGCGGTCGTGTTCCTAGAGAGCGCGGCGGTGGGTGGGCTGGCGATCGAGGGTGAGAATTTGGCTCGCACCGAAGGTCGGCAAGAGGCCGTTCGCATCGACGCGCTGTTGCGAAATGTCTGGTCGCCGCACCCGGGCTTCCGCTTCGTGGCGCACACGGCGTCGTTCGATGACAAAGTCGAAAATGCGTTGGCTCAGCTGCGCGAGGCCATTCAGGGCCGTTAGCACAGGGCTCGCGCTCGTGGACCGCGGCCGGAATCCGTTTCGGCTGTAGTGAGGCGCGCTGCCCCAATTCGCTCTTTTTGAAGACTACGCTTTGGAGATTGGCGGTGAAGCGGTACGACCGTCGCCGTGGGAGACATATCGAATGGGTTTAGGTTCGAGTTCGTGGACCACCGTCGCATCGTGATGTTGCACGGTGCGAGCGCGCCGCCCACCACGGCCTGGCGGGATTACCTCCTCGAGATCCGCGACAAGGACGTTACCGCCCTGGGTTTATTGGTGTTCACGCACGGAGGCGTGCCCGGCCCCGCGCAGCGGCATGAGCTGAATGAAGTCCTAAATGGGCGCTACTTTGCTCGTGCCATCGTGCACAAGAGCGCTCTGGTGAGGGGAGTGGTCGCAGCGGTGAGTTGGTTCGCCCCCGGTGTAGAAGCCTTCAACCCCGACGCCTGGCCGTCTGCAGCGCTGCACGCGGGTTTTCGACCCGAGGAGCTGCCCAGTGTCGTGCGCAGCGTGCGTCGGCTGCACGCCGGCATGACGGATGGTATCCCGTGGCTGGAGGCGGTATTGCACCGCCCCAGCATCGCGCCAGGAAATGGCAGCCTGAAACCCCCGGACGGCAATCCCTAGATCGGATCCTGCGCTTTGCTTGGTCGGGATCGGTACCGCACGCGAGGCGGTCAATGCGGTTCACGCGAAGGGTACGAGCTTACTCTTACGAATACGTTTGTCCCGTGTCAGCAGAGGAATGCCCTCCACCAGGCTGGTCGCGGCAATGAGCTCATCCGCGGGCTCGCTCTTGAAGTCCAACTGCGTTGAAGCGCGCGCGATGGGCAACGTGATCGGTAGCACTTGAACAGCCGATAACGACCGCACTGTTTCGATCTCTTCGAGATCCATTTCGAGTCGCCCCAGCTGCACTAGCTTTGCAAGCTCCCATAGAACGATGGCCGATATCGCCCACTCATCGTTCGCCAGAAGACGTTGCTCGCGCGCGGTGAGAGCCCCCGCCAATGCATGCACCAACACATGCGTGTCGAGATTAATCATTCGGATGCATCAATCACTCTGGAGGGCTGCGTCCCAGACCACTCCGGTGCCGGTGATGTCACCGTGCACGCGAATCTTGCCCTTCAGGGCGCCTATGAGGTTGGCGCCGGAGCGTTCGAAGGGCGACCAGTCATATTAGGTGTCCAGGTGGACCCGCGGGCCGAAAGGTGTTGCGGAGCAAATCCCATTGACGGCCACATCGGCTCTGTCATGCTCGGGGCCGTGCTGTTCGTCCGTTTCGCCGCTGCTGCCGCCACCAATCGAGCCCGAGCTGTGCGAGCGCGAGCTCGCTTGGGCGGCACTTAGCGGTCGAAAATGGCGTTCAAAGTCATCTAGCACGCAAGAAAGCCGCCCCAAACCGGGCGGCTTTTTCATTGGTTTATCCAGACCGCCCGCCGAAAAAGGCCGCCCGTCGAAAGGAGACACCAATGACCCTTGCCGTTTCTCATCCAACCACTCAGCCCTCAGACTTCACATGTGCAGACTCGCTCGCGGACACTGCGGGAGGAAGCGCAGGAGTGAGCGCTGCCTCGGCGCTCATGGCCATCAACGAGCGCCCGCCGCTCGTCATGTGCCGCGGCCGCGGCTCGTACCTGTGGGACGAGCGCGGGACGGAGTACCTGGACTTCATTCAGGGCTGGGCGGTCAACTCGCTGGGGCATTGCCCGCCCGCGGTGCAAGCGGCCCTTTCGGCACAGGCCGCCCTGCTGTTTACGGCCAGCCCCGCGTTTTACAACCGGCCCGAGCTCGAGCTCGCTCGCGCTCTGGTGGAGCTCTGTGGCTTCCATCAAGCCACCTTTTGTAACAGCGGAGCCGAAGCCAACGAAGCTGCCATCAAGCTGGCGCGCAAGTGGGGGCGGCTGCACAAGGGGGGCGCCCACACCATTCTGAGCACGCAAGGCAGCTTCCACGGGCGCACGCTGGCCACCATGGCGGCCAGCGGCAAGCCCGGATGGGAGCAGCTGTTTCCTCCCTATCCGGCGGGTTTCGTCAAATTGCCGTTCGGAGATCTCGGCGCCATGCGGGCTGCGGTGGATGCGACGACGGTGGCCATCATGGTCGAGCCCATTCAGGGTGAGGGAGGGGTAGTGCTGCCGCCCGCGGCGTATCTATCCGGGCTTCGGCAGTTGGCCGACGAGCGAGACCTGCTCTTGATTTTCGACGAGGTGCAGACCGGTTGTGCCCGGACCGGCCGCTTCTTGGCACAGGAGCACGCCGGGGTGCGTGGCGACCTGACCACGCTGGGCAAAGGCTTGGGCGCAGGCGTGCCCGTGAGCGCTCTGTTGGCGAACCGCCGCGCCGCCTGTTTCGAGCTCGGTGACCAAGGCAGCACGTACGGTGGCAACCCGCTGATGGCCAGTGTAGCGCTTTCGATCGTGCAGACTGTCAGTCAACCCCCGTTTCTCGCGGCTGTAACTCGGGCGGGCGAGTGCCTGGGCGGTGTGTTGAGCGACCTCGGGATGGCGCTCGGCGGAGCCGTGGCGCGCGGGCAGGGGTTACTGTGGGCACTGGTGTTCGACCGGCCTATCGCTACGGCCTTGAGTGAGTCGGCGCGTGAATGCGGACTATTGATCAACGCTCCGCGCCCGCACATCTTGCGCTTCATGCCGCAGCTCGGGGTGACCGAGGAAGAGATCGTGACGATGGCGGAGCGCTTGTGGCAAGCTCATGCGCGCTTAGCGAGCAGGTCCTAGAGCTGGCGGGCCAGCACCCAAATCAGAGGAGGTGTCGTGAGAGTGCACTACCTACAACACGTCGAGTACGAGGGCCTGGGCAGCATGCAGGCGTACTTCGAGCACAAGGGTTGGCCGCTCCGTGCCACGCGCCTGTTCCAGGGCGAGGCCCTGCCCGCTCTGGATGAGTTTGACTGGCTGGTCATCATGGGCGGGCCGATGGGTGTGCGGGATGCCGCGCAGTACCCCTGGCTCACCGACGAGGCGCGGTTGATTCGGCAGGCGATCGAAGCGAAACGGCGTGTCCTCGGCGTGTGCTTGGGTGCCCAGTTGATGGCGCATGCGTTGGGTGCTCGAGTGCGCGCCAACGACCAGCGCGAAATCGGCTGGTTTCCCATCACGCGCGCGCCGGAGCTCCTCGGCTCGCCCTTGGGCGAGTGGGTGCCGGCGCAGCTCGAGGTGTTCCACTGGCATGGGGATACGTTCGATATCCCTCCAGGGGCGCTTCGGGTCGCTAGCAGTGAGGCCTGCCTGAACCAGGGCTTCGTGTTGGGAGAACACGCGCTCGGGCTGCAATTTCATCTGGACGCTACGCCCCGGGTGGTAGCGGACTTCGTGGCTCATGGCGGCGATGAGCTCGACGGTTCGCGTTTCGTGCAAAGCGCTGAGCAGATGCTCGCGGACGAGTCACGCCACGTGGTCCCGAATGTGTTGCTCGTCAAGCTGTTGAATTGGCTCGCGTCAGGGCTACGAGATGCGCTCTAAATCTGCGGGTGGAAGCGCTGAAACGTGGGCCGTCCCTTCCTTGACGACCAGAACTTCCTCGTCGCGCCCCGTGGCCGCCGCATCGAAGCCCCGCGGGGAGTGCTGCAAGACGCGACCCCGTTGCCGTTCTCCAGCAGCATCTGTCCAAGTAACGCGGTCGCCCTGGTGAAATAGTCGATCTGACATGTTGGCTCGTGCTCGTTCCCCACGGTGCATACGGTCGGCCTGGACCGGATCATCACCGTTTCGGATCGGAACAGCCGCGCCTGAGCCTTGCCGCCCACTGCTTGCGCGACCGCCTAGCGCAAGCTCACGGGCGGCTGCTCGATCAAGTAGTTGAGAGGGTAAATAACCCGCACGCTGCGGCCCACCGGGGCGGGGAAGCTGAGCGCGCGAAATTGCTCGAGCATGCAGTTGATCGCCTCGCAATCCCGAAGCGTAGCTTCTCGCGCTTCAGCGCTCAGAACCTCGCCCTTTTGACCGATGACGAACTCAAAGTTGACGCGCCCCGTGGCGTTGTGGTCTCGCACCAACGCCCGCCCGTAGCACTGCTTCAGTTGGTCGTAGGTGGTACCCACCACTTCTCGTACCTTGGCCCGCGACAGGCGCGCAACCTCCAAGTCGACGCAACTCGAGTCGTCATCGGCCGCGCCGTCGTTCGGAATGAGCGGGTCGATAGGGCCACCTGCGCGCCGGGGAACCGTGCCTCGTTCCAGCACCAACGCGAGGTCGTACGAACCCTTATCGATCAAGAGTCGAGGGCTTTTGACTCGGGCCAGCTCTCCCTTCAGGCACTCGGTGACGGGGCACGCATTGGGAGTGCTGCTGACGACGTGCTGGGAGAGCGGAGCGCCGCTCTTTTCGTAGACCAAGCGCAGTGTGACCTGAGCCTCGTCGCCAGAGGGCAGGCCTCCCAAGCAGCGACTGAGCCTCGGTAGCTCGCCTTCGAGCTTCTGCCCGAGCTCTTTGCTCCAGGGCGCTTCCTGGTTCAACTCCGGATCGGCGGGCGTCAGGCACTGCATTGAACCGGTTGCCGGCGCGCTCGAGGTGACCGATGATTCGCTGCCCGCTGGGCGCGGTGCGCGCAAGTCGGCTTCCGGAAGGGAGCTGCGCGGGCTGGTGGGCGGCTTCGGATCTCGCGGCTTCGGATCTCGCTGTGGAGCGACGGTCGAGGGCGAGCACGCGGCGACGCACCAAACGCACAGCGCCCACCCGGTGCGACGCCAGCTACACGACATTCCGCGGAAGAAAAGATCAGGAGAGCGATGCATGGGGAAGCTCCTTAGCTAGCGCGCTCGGTGAAAGTTGTGAAGCCTGCTGGGCCGGCCACGGGCGCTAATCCATTGCGTTTTCTTGGTATGGCTACGGCCTTCGGTCAAGCCGACGGCCGTAGCCCTGCGTCGGCCGACAGACCACTAGCTAGTCCGACAGCTTTAGCTGGCTGTTGACCTCCAGGAACGTGTCCAAGGCATGCCTGAGCTCAGGGCGTTCGACCGAGCCGAGCAGGTTCTCGTCGCGGACCGTGCCCGGGGTGACTCGAAACAGGGACCACGCGTTCCTACGCCGGTCCACCTGCAAGGAAAACTCTCGATCGATGGCAGCCACCAAATCCGAGTGCAAGTTTCCTTTGCGGTTGTGACTCCACGTCTCGGCGAGCACGATCGAGCGCTGTAGAGTCCCGTCCACCAACCGCCGCAGCCCGAAGCCATCCAAGCCCGAGGGCGCAGGCGTCTCGGTGAGCTCGAGGATCGTGGGCATGACATCCACCAGGCTAACCACGTCAGGGTGCCGTGCCCTCGGCCAGCCCTCGGCCTGAACGATGAGTGGAATGTGGGTGACGTCCGGCGTCACTCGACCGTGTTGACGCCCTTTCGTCTTGAACCATTCGCCGTGATCCGCCGCCAGCACCACGGCGATTGGCGCCTTCTGCTGCAGCGCCTTGATGGCGTCTAACAGCTCGCCGATGGCGATGTCCGCGGCGCGAATTTCGTGATCGTAGCGGTCGATGAGCGCGCGGCCGAACGACTCGACGCCGGCATGCGCAGTAGTCGGGTCATGCGGACCGAAATAGTGAACCCAGAGAAAAAATGGCCGGTCTGCAGGCACCCACGCCAGCTCCTCGAGCGCATATTGGGTGGTATTCTTGTCGTCCCGCTTGGAAGGCGAGAGGTTGTCGAGCGTGCGGTAACGCTGGAAACCCTCGGCACAGCCGAACTTGGGCGACAGGAACTGCGAATGTCCGTCATTGACCACCGCAGTGGTGTACATGTTGCGGCGCTTCAACCACCAGGCGAGCGGTTTGTGCTCGTCGTCGAGCGGCATGGCGAAGGTGGCGCGAACGCGCTCATTGTTCTTCGGTTTTTCGGGCGCTCGTAACAGGCGAAATCGGCTGGTCTCGACCAGGCGCGTCCAACTCATGCGCCGCGGATACAGGCCGTGGAACATCGACGACACGGCGATGCTCGTCCAGCCGCCGCTGGTGAAGGCTTTGTCGAACACCAACGCCTGCTTGGCCCAAGCGTCGATCATGGGCGTGGTGTTGCGGCTGTGGCCATACACCCCCATCCGGTCGGCACGTAGGGTGTCGACAGTGATCAGCACGACACTAGTGGGTGCCGGTGCGCTGGGGATTTCCACTTCGTCAGGCAAGCTGACCCGCGCTACAGTGGCATCACCGAGCGAGCAGTTGTCGTCGCGACCATTGTCGGGCACCTCGTGGGCGGCCGGGTGCACCTGGGCATCGAAGGGCTCACAGTCTCCGCCACCCAAGAGGCCCGAGTGACCGTCGAGGTCGAAGTCGGTGGCGGTGCGCACGCTGTTGAGCACGAGGCCCGGCAAGGGTGCGTCGACCAGCTGTGTCAATTGCCTCGGGGACACGAGCGGAGTCAGCCAAAAGCCGAGGCCGACCAGCGCCACGCCCAGAAAGCCGCGTTGAGACACGCGCCGTTGCTGCAGCCGGCTGGCCAGGGCCGTTGCAGCGACCAGCCACGTGACCACCGCCATTACACCCAGCGCGACGTGCAGCGCGGGATAGATCGCGATCAGGAGGTTGCGGTCCGCCCACAGGGCCGCGCCGAAGCTGACCGCCAGCGCGCCGAGTAACGCCCAGCCCCCGTAATCGCCCGCAGCCGTAAGGCCGCGTCCGGCCGCACGCTGCAAGCTCAGCCCCAGCGTCAGCGCAAACGGGACGAGCAGGACGCTCGCCGCGAGCGACGCCATGGCCAGCGTGGAGTGGGGGCCGTCGAGCTTGGCGAGGCTCCCTAGCTCATCAATGAGCCATGCTGCTGCGCCAGCTCCGCACAACGACCAGACCGCCGCGACCACCAGCCGCGGTAGGCGAGCGGCGGCCAGCAAGAACGCCTGCGTCACAATCCCGAGCGCCGCGCCGAGGCCGAGCGCGAGGCTGGCAACCCACACTGGCGCCAGGCTGCAGCAGGGGGTGCTCGCGAGGGCATCGACGAGAACCAATACGCCTAGCGCGACGGCGTACACGAACCCCATACCAGCCCAGCTCGTCCGAGGCGGCGACGGCTGCCCCCCGGCCAGGGCAAGCCAGCGGACGCGCAACACCCCATCTCGCCAACGCTTGTAGCTACCTCGAAGGTTCATCCTGATCGTCGCCCTGGAAGGCCGTGACTTCCGGGGTGTGACCGAGGTGAGCGGCTGAGCGCAAGGTAAAGCGCAAATCTTTTGGGGCCGCGCCCGCGCCGGGCGTCAAACGGCGTTTTTCGCGCTCCAAGACCGTCACCTTTCGATTGTGAAACCCTTGTTCACATACACGAGCTCGCCGGCATAGGGCGGGATGCAGGCATCTAGAAACACGGCCAGCACGCAGTCACCCGTCTTTGTATGCTCGAACCTCGTCGAAAGCATTCGAGTGGACTGCACCTGACCCGAGGCTGCATATACGAGCTGGACCTGCCCCCCGCCGATAGGACCTTCAGGGGAGACGCGGCCGCATTTGCGTGCGCGATCTGTCGCCGCATCGATTGAGGCGCGCGCAGCTATCCTGTCAAAGGCCGGGCCGCGTCCCGCGTCGAGGCCTCCTCGGGCATTTCCAGACTCGCACGCCACGCGGAGTGACTCTAGTGTCAGTGGTGCATGGGTTTCGACGGGCGAGACCGGAGGGGGCGGGGCGATGGGGATGGGCTCCGCCGATCGAAGGCAGCCGAGTACGCTGGTGGCCGCCAAGCCCTGGACGCCCAAACGCCGGAGCCACGCGCGTTTCTGGAGTTTCCGGGCCAGCATTTTTGAGTTTGCGAGGTAAGGTCGAGCTTACTCCGATGTCCGAGTCCGCGCGAGGTGCATTCCGCACCCCGGCAGGCGTCGGGTAAGGCCCACCTCGGCGCCACTAGTCATCTTCACGACATTCGTGAGCACGACGCGAGCGCGAGAGCCGGCAACCCACACTGGGCCAGGGCTGCAGCAGGGGGTGCTCGCGAGCGCATCGACGAGAACCAATACGCCTAGCGCGACGGCGTACACGAACCCTTACCAGCCCAGCTCGTCCGAGGCGGCGACGGCTGCCCCCAGGCCAGGACGAGCCAGCGGACGCAAAACACCCCGTCTCGCCAACGCTTGAAGCTACCTCGAAGGTCCATCCTGATCGTCGCCCCGGAAGGCCGTGACTTCCGGGGTGTGACCGAGGCGAGCGGCTGAGCGCAAGGCAAAGCGCAAATCTTTTTGGGCCGCGCTCGCGCCGGGCGTCAAACGGCGGCCCCTCGGGGCACTGACGGCGGCGCACTGCTCGCGCCACCGTCAGGAGCTGCGCACTAGTCGTCTCGACGGCAGTCGTGACCCCGACGCGCACGCACGCAGCGGGCTTTGGAGCCGCGCGCCACGCAGTGCTTGCCGGTGGCGCACAACACGGCGGCGCAGGGATTCACCGACTCGTCCGGCGCGCAGATCGCGCCCTCGCCGACCACTTCGCAATGTGTGCCCGCCGCGCAGCGCACGGCGGCGCAAGGATCCAGCTCTGGCTCCGGCACACAGGCGCAGACGTCGGGCGAAGCATCGAACACGTTGCCTTCGATGCACAGCGCCAGGGCATTGCACGCGCAGACACCGCCGCAGTCAGCGCCACCGTTGTCCAGATCGCAGTCGTCGCTGGGATCATCGACGCAGCTGCCGGCGCCAGGGCACTCGATGGCTGCGATACCGCCACAGAACGGCCCGCTGTTGGGGTCCGGTGGTGTGGGCGTGCCGGCCGGCGGCAGCGCGTCAGGTGCCAGCAACGCTTCGTTCAACGTGCTCGTGCCATCGTCACCAGCGGGTGCGGGAACCCCCGCGGAACAGCCGAGCGAGAGCGCCCATGCACAGCCCAGACCTGTAATGCCAAGTACTGATTTCATTCTCGTCCTCCAGTGCAACAACGCGACCTCCGCGCAAAAATGGTTGTGCTCGCCGATGAGCCGTTCTCTGGGCGCCTCACCGACGAGCCCGAATGTTCGTTTGCACGCTGGAGCGTGCAGAGTTCGTGCCAAACCCGGTGCCCCGCGGTTGGCATAGCGGTTAGGTAGGAACTATACTTCCTATCGCGCAGGCACGGAAGCTGCTCGAACAATAGCCACCTTTAGCCGTGAAAAAACGCGCAAGGTTGGCACAGGCTGGGCCAGCCTAGGCACAAAAATTCCAACCCCGCGATGGCCCCGCCCGACGCGGTTGCGGCGCTGGCCGCTCGGCTCAGCCGCCGGCGGGCGGTACACAGCGCCCCAGCGGGACGACCGCGCCTGCATCAGCCGGGAGGCGGCATATGCGGCCGTCGCTACAGTCGGCGTCTTCTTCGCAGGCAATCTCGAAGAGATTGGTCTCGGTGGCGCCCGGATCTTCGCCTTCGCCCTCGCTCTCATTTTCCGAGGGCTGCTCGGTCGGCGCGGCATTGCCGTCGTCCATACGCGCTTCTTCACTCGCGCAGGCTGCGGCGAGGAGCAGTGCCACGCTTGCGAGTGACCTGGTGGACCACCCCCTGCTGCTGAGCCCGGCCTGGATGAGCTGCCCCCCTGCCTGTTTCTTCCACATCGCTGCCTCCCAGCGCCGGCCTTCGGCGCCCGGCGTCCGAAGCGCACGGCTGCCAGTGCGCGACGAGGCTAGCATCATGACACGAACGGAAGTAAAGTTCCATATGCCGAGCCCGCTGCGCGAGCGCCGCTTCCGTTTGGAGCTTCCGAAATAGCTGGTCGAAATAGCTGGTCCCGCCGCGTGACGTCACCAAGGTCAGAGATCCGGACCGCCCAACTGCGGCTCGTCTATTCGCTGCTGAAGCCGGCGCTGGCGATGGCGGCGCGTTTTCACGTGCCGATGCGCTCGCTGTCGGAGCTGCTCCGGTTGAGCTATTTTGAGGTGTTGCGCCGGCAGGGGCTTTCACAAGCCGCCGCGGGGGAACGGCTCGGGCAGAGCGCGCGCCACATGCGCACCCTGGCGCGCAAATTGAAAACGGACTTCTTCGCGGCCGAGACCGAAATTGGGCTGGTGCGCGAGGTGGAGAGCGAAGTTGCCCGTTCTAGCCCCAGCTTGAAGCGCTTGCACGAGAGCTTGCCGGGTTGGTCCGCCGCCGAGGTCGACCAGGCGGTGGATACCCTCGTCTTGGAGGGGCGCATCGTTCGACGCAAGTTGCGTTTCGAGATCGCCCAGCGCTATCTGGTGCTCAGCTCTGACAAGTTTCAGCATCGGGTGGACGCGCTCAACCACTTCTTGGGCGGCGTCACGCAGGCCGTGGCGCAGCGCTTGATCTTCGAGCAGCGCGCCCAAGCCATGGTCAAGACCATCAGCTTTGTGGCGCGCCCGGCTCGGTTTCAGGAGCTCTTGCGGGCCCTCGAGGCCAACCTGCGCCGCGACATCGCGGCGCTGGAGGAAGACGCGCAGTTCGAGGGGGAAGGGGAGCGTTACGTCATCGGGCTATTCGCCGCGAGCGAAGCGGGTGAGCTTACAGCCAGCCGCGAGCGGCTTTGAACAACTCGTAGAGCTCTGCCCGCTCGTCATCGCGCCCGGCTTGCCGGGCCAGGCTGGCGTCGATGGCATCCAGTTGTTCCGGTTTGGCGTACGGGCTCTGTTTCAGGATCTCGGAGAACGCCGCTACCGAGATGGCCCAGCTCAGGTCGGCATCGGCTACGCTAAAATTCTGCGCGATGTCGCTGGCTGCAAGGCTCGCCGAGACTTCGAGCGCTGCGTCGGCCGAGCCGTCGTCAACGGGTTTGTAGCGTAGCTTGACCCGAACCAGATCGGTCTCGGCGACTTCGATTTGCCCGGCGTACGCTGCGCCGTCAGTGACGGCTGGTGCGCCCTGCCCAATGGGGAGCACGCCCCCTGTGGGCACGAGCTCGTACAGCGCGGTCACCTGATGACCCGCCCCGATCTCACCGGCATCCACGCGGTCGTTGCGGAAGTCCTGATCGGCGATGGCTCGGTTTTCATAGCCCAGCAAGCGGTAGGCAGCGACCCGCTCGGGATTGAGCTCGACTTGGATCTTCACGTCCTTGGCGATCATGCTCAAGGTGGAGAGCATGCGTTCGTTGACGTATTCCGCTGCCTGCGACTCGCTGCTGATCACGCCATAGAACCCGTTGCCAGCGTTGCTGACGCGCTCCAGCATCGAGTCGTTGAGGTTGCCCGTGCCGAAGCCGAGTGCGGTCAATGTGATGCCCGTGCGCCGCTTCTCGACGATGAGCTCCACGAGCTCGTTGTCAGTGCTGCGTCCGACATTGAAGTCCCCGTCCGTACACAGGATGACATGATTGAGGCCGCCTTCGATGAAGCCGGCACTGGCCTGAGCATACGCCAGATCGATACCGCTGGCCCCTGCGGTGCTGCCTCCGGCGCTCAGCTCGCCGATCTCCGCGATGATGCGCGGGCGATCGGCAACGCTGGTGGGCCCGAGCCGCACACTGGTGCTGCCCGCATAGGTCACGATCGAAACGGTGTCGTCGGGTGCCAGCAAGTCGAGCGTTTGCCGGAGCACTTGCGCTACCAGTGGCAATCGGTCCGCGCCCTGCATGCTCCCGGAGACATCGACCAAGAACACCAGGTTGGCGGGTTTGCCCTGGGTGGTGGCAGCCTGTTTGCCGGCGATGCCGACCCGCAACAGGGTGGTTTCGGCTCCGAGTGGGCTGGGCGCCGCTGCCAGGCTGATCGAGAAGGGCACGAGCGCTTCTGGCGAGGCTGCCGGGTAGGCGTATCTGAAGTAATTGACATATTCTTCGAGACGCACGCTGGCTGGCTGCGGCAACGAGCCTTGGCTCACATCGCGCACGAACAGGTCGTAGCTGGCGGTGTCCACATCGGTGGCGAACGTGGAGAGCGGATCGTGCGCGGTCATCACGAAGGGGTTCGTGCCGGGAGCCGTGTATTGGTCCCCTGTGTTTGACGGCCGTGCCTCGCTATCTGGCTCCGCCGTGGGACTGATGGCCGTGCTGGGATCGTAATAGGTGCCACCGGCAAAATTGCCGTCGGCGTTGTTATTGTCGTCGCTGGCGGTGCAAGCCGAACAGGCGAGGAGCGCGCCGCAACCCGCGGCCAGCACAGGCCTGTGCAGCAGCTCGACAGGGCGTGGATTAAGCTTTTTCATGAAGTTTCTCCGGGAATTCTAGTGGGGTCTATGCGTCCGATTCGAAAATCTGGTCGAAGTGCGAGCGAGGCTCCGCCGGCGCGAGTCGAGCTCGGCTCCTCGATCGTGCGGGGCTCAGCTGCCCCGCGTACAGGGCGTCAGCGCGCTCTGTTGCGCGCCTTGCGTCGGGAGAACAATGCCCAGCCGAGGATCCAATACAAACCCATCCAGCTCGATGCGGCCGTTCGAGGCGTGCCCGAGACCGAGCACGCGGCGCTCGAATCTGCACCGAGGTCAGCCGTGTCGGCCGCGCTCAGCGCGCTCGGGCACCGCACCTCGAAGCTGGTTTGGAGCGGTTCGGGCTGCACGGTTTCGCCCGCGAGCTCCGCTCGCACTTCCAACCCGTGTACACCTGCCTCGAGGCACCCCGCCGTACCACAACGAGGTAGACGCAAGAGGCCGCGGTTTCCAGCAGCAGTGCTCTCGAGCTCGAGCGCGCCATAGTCGACCCAAAGCTGCTCTCGACCGGCGTCTACGCGGATCCAGAGCCGCATCAACGCTGCGTGCGCCAGCGCCTCTTCCGTCAGCTCCCATTCGAACCGCACGAGCTCGCAGTCGCTGCTCTCTTCGATTCGGCTCAGCCGACCCAGCTGAGCGGGCAACGGCGAGGCGGCGTCGCCGACCGCGAGTGCGTTGGAAGAGCTGCCCGGCAGCTGCAATTGGTGCTCGCCCATGGTCAGGCTTTGGTCGGCGCGGACCAGGTACACGCCTGAGCCCTCGAGCGGTTCGAGCGTTACCCCGATCGGCCGCGTGTCGGGCCCGGTGAGGGCCAGCTCCGGTGCGCTGCCGCCAGGGCAACGGTTGGTGTAGAGCACCGCCAGCACGTCTCCCGTGGGCACGGCTCGGCCCATTTGGCTGAGCGGAGCGACGCCACAGCCGGGGATGAGCGAGCCAGTTTGACCGTTGAGAATCCACTCATCGGGGGGGCTATAGCCCGCATTGTTGCTGTCGTCCGAGCTTGCGCAGCCGGTCAGAGCGCTGGCGCTGAGCAGCAACCCCAACATGCCGTACCGAGCGCGCGTTGCCATTCTCAGACTATGCCTGACCGAGGGGCCCGGAACCAGACCAGCCCGTGACATTTCGTGCACCAACAGCGGGCGATGGCGTACGATACTGCCATATATGGACTACGATGCCCTCGCAAAACAGCTGATCCGCGCGCTGCGGGGGAAGCGCTCGCAGGTGGCGTTGAGCCGCCGGCTGAAGTGCCGTAGCAACGTGCTGTACAGCTGGGAGAGCGGGCGGCGCTGGCCCACCGCGGCCACGTTTTTCCAGCTAGCGGAAGCGGTCCGTGTTTCCCTGGGCCCGGGCCTCGGCGAGTTTTTGGGGGGCCTGCCCCCGAATTTGGTGGGGGCCGATTGGACCCAGCCGCTCGCTTCCGCGCAGCTGCTCGAGCACCTGCGCGGGGGCACCACGATCGTGGAGCTGGCGCGGCGGGTGGGCACGCATCGCGTCAGCGTGTCGCGTTGGCTGAAGGGGACGGCGGAGCCGCGGCTGCCGGATTTTTTGAGGATGGTGGACAGCGCCTCGCTGCGTTTGCTCGACTTCATTGCCGTGTTCGTCTCGCCCGCGCAGCTGCCCGAGGCGAATGCGCCCTGGCAAGTGCTCGAGGCCCAACGCCGCGTGGCTTATGGCTTGCCGTGGAGCCACGCCGTCATGCGCGTGCTGGAGCTGGAGCAATACCGCGCGCTACCCGCGCATCGCCCGGGCTGGATCGCCGCGCGGTTGAGCATCCCGGAGGACGAGGAAGAGCGCTGCCTGGCTGCCCTCGCCGAATCGAAGCTCATTCGGCGCCGCCGCCAGCGCTGGGAGGTGTGCAATGTGCTGACGGTGGACACGCGTAAGAACCCCGAGGCCGGGCAGCGCCTCAAGGCGCACTGGGCCGAGGTCGGTAAGAGCCGCTTGCCCGAGCTCGAGCCGGGCGGGGAAGACCTCTTCTCGTACAACCTGTTCACCATCTCGGAACGAGATTGGGAGAGCTTTCGCGAGCTGCACATCGGATATTATCAGGAGCTCCGGCGCTTGGTCGAAGCATCCAAACGTGCTGAGCGGGTCGTGCTGGTCAATCTGCAGCTCTTGCGCCTGGATCGAGGTGTGCCGTGAAGCCAAGCTTGGCCTCGAGCGATTCCCGACCGGCACCTCAGCCCAACAAGTGGGCGGTGTTTGCGGTGGTGGCCATCGGCGTGCTGATGGCCACGCTCGACTCGTCCATCGTCAACATCAGCTTGCCGGTCATTGCTCGGTCTTTCCAGCGTCCTTTGAGCGGGGTGATGCAGTGGGTGGTGATGGCCTATCTGCTGGTGATTGTGGCGCTGCTGCTCACCGGTGGCCGGCTCGGTGACATGTTTGGGCGCAAACCGGTCTGGCAGGCAGGGCTCGGGCTATTTTCGCTCGGTTCCGCGGCGTGTGGCTTGGCCCCCAACATCGGCGCGCTGATCGGCGCTCGGGCGCTGCAGGGCGTGGGCGCCGCGCTCTTGATGGCGATGTCCCCCGCGCTGCTCACCGCGGCATTTCCAGCCTCGGAGCGCGGGCGCGCCTTGGGCATGAATGCGTTGTCGGTGGCCATCGGCGTGAGCGCCGGGCCGCCCTTGGGAGGGTTCATTACCGCGCGCCTGAGCTGGCGCTGGATCTTCTTCATCAACGTGCCTATCGGCCTGGTCGGCCTGATCTTGGCGGCCCTGCTGTTGCCTGCGCCGAGCGGGCGGCAGCGCTCGCGCTTCGATTGGGTGGGCGCGAGCCTGCTGGCAGTGAGCCTGGCCAGTCTCACCGGGGCGCTGTCTTTTGCCTACGACCTGGGTTGGGGCTCCGAGCTGATCTGGGGTGGGCTGCTGACCAGTATGATTGGCTTCTCGTTGTTCGCGCTGCATGAGTCACGCCACACGGCGCCCCTCATCGACCCACGCCTGTTGAAGAATCGTGTGTTCACATTGGCTTGGCTGAGCCTGGTGTTGAGCTTTCTCGCCGCCTTCGGCGTGGCGTTTCTGACTCCATTCTACCTGCAGCAGCTGCGTGGGTTTTCGACGGAACAGGCGGGCTGGGTCATGATGGCGTATCCCGTTGCGATCGCAGTGTGCGCGCCCGTCGCCGGTCGCTGGTCGGACCAGCTGGGCTCGCGCACGCTCGCCCCCCTCGGCCTGTTCATCGTCGCCGGCGCGCTGGTGCTGCTCGGACAAAGTGGCGCTGCTACGCCGCTCACTCGCCTCACGCTCAATCTGGCTCTGGTGGGCTTTGGACAAGCTTTGTTTCAGCCGGCAAACAACAGCACGCTATTGGGCGCGGCGCCCGTGGGCGCGCAAGGGCTCGCCGGAGGTCTCTTGGCCACGGGCCGCGTGTTGGGCCAGAGCCTGAGCGTGGCGGTGACGGGCGCTGTCTTTGCCGCGTTGGGCGGCGCTGAAGCGGGGCGCTTGCTGGCGTTGCGCCGGCCCGCGTTGGCCGAGCCGGCGTTGGCGCAAACCTTCGTCGCGAGCTATCGCGCGGCGCTCTGGGTGTGCGCGGGCATCGCGCTTCTGGGAGCGCTGGTATCGCTGAGCCGAGGCCGGCTGCGGCCCGCTGCCGGCCACACTCCGCCGGATAGCCGCGCTTCAGGCGGCGCACACGTAGTCGCGAAGCTCGACCAGGCCTAGTCGGTCTAGGGCAGCACGGACCTCGCCGCGCGGGCCGGGCCGCGCCACCGATGCGATGATGGGGAACGGGCCCGCTTGGGCGTAGAAAGCGCCGAGGTCGGCGGGTGAGATGACCGGCACGCCCAGGATGCGCTGCCCGACGCGGCCGGAGTGCACCTCGATGATGGCGATGGGGTGCTTGCCATGCGCGGCGAGCGCGCGCGCGAGGTTGCGGCCTGTCTTGCCATAACCCCATAGAATGTAGCGATCGTGACGCGCGAGCTGCGAACGGGCGAGGAAGTGCGCCTTGCAGGCCGTAAAGCGATCGATCGAGTAGGCCTTCGAGACACGCGAAAGGCGCCGCGATCCATCGCGCCAACACAGTAGCCGTCGCGGCACGACCCCCAAGCTGTGCCCGTCCCCGAGTAGCCTCAGCACCAGATCGTAGTCTTCGGGCCAGCCTTGCTCGCGGTACGGGTATTGGCCCCACAGCGTGCGGCGCAGCATCAAGCTCGGGTGCGCCAGCGGGCACTCGACCCAAGCGTCGCGCAGCACGTCGGTGGGGCTGCCGAGCGAGTTGAGCCAGTGCTCGTACTCGCGGCGCCCGGCCAGCAATTGGCCGCGAGGGAAGATGCGCACATGGCAGCCGACGCCCGCCAGCGACGGCGCCATATCGAGCGCCAAGGCTTGAAGCCGCAGGCGATCGCGGTGCATGATGTCATCAGCGTCCATGCGCGCGACGTACTCGCCCCGGCACAATGTCAGGCCGTGATTCAGGGCCGCGACGATGCCCGCCGCGGGTTGGCTGACCACGCGCACGCGGGGGTCGAGCGCAGCCGCCCGCGCGAGGCACGAGCGGCTGGCATCGGTGGAGCCGTCGTCCACCGCTATGCATTCCCAGTCCACGCCGCGCTGCCGCCTGATGCTGCCGAGGCACTGGGCCAAGGTGGCCTCGGCGTTCTGAACGGGCATTAACACGGACACGCGTGGGGGCATGGCTCTGGTGTAGGATAGCTCGACCCGAGTGGGTCATTTCGCCGCGAGGATCGCATTGTAGGTGCGCCCGGCGCTCGAGTGAGCGAAAACGCTACCCACTTGTAACGATCCCGACACTTGGCAGGTAGCCCTGGCAACACACGGATATGCGAGCCTGAGGGTACGCCTTGAAGCAGCTCCCCAGCGGGGCGGCCTTCTCCCCAGCTGTGCACGTGGAGGATTCGACGATGCCTGACGCAAACCCCATCCGAAAGCAGATCGACATTTGCGCACGCAGCGAGCCGCAGCTCGAGCTGCGCTTGCATTGGTTTGGCTCTGCATTGGCCGTACGCGATGGTTATATCGTCGCGGTCAAACGCCAGCGCAGTGGCGCGGGCCGGCATGTCGCATCGATCGCCTATGAGGTGCCCGTGCCCTTGTGCGCTCCGCGCTCACGCCGTGGGGCGCAAGCGTCTCGAGCTTGACGCCTGCGGCGGATGCGCCCTGAGGGGCCTCTTGCCACAATCCTAGCGGCACCGGCCTAGAAGCGCAGCGGCTGGCCCACGGCGCGCGCTTCGTGTAGACCGCCCGCTATGTGGCGTGGCCGTTCGATCCTGCTGGCCTGGCTTGCCGGCGCAGGGAGCTTGGGACGGGCCGAGTGCGTGCGGGCGCAGCCCTTGTTCCAGATCCCCGAAGAATGCGGCAGCGAGGCCGAGTTTCGAAAGGAGCTCGAGCGTCTGCTGGGCGCTGCAGCCCCCGAAGCGCTCCCTTCGCAGCTGGTCATCGCGCGCAGCGTTGCTGACCCGTCGCAGTACACGCTGCGCCTGCAGCTGAGCGGGGAGATTCGGGAGATCGAAGATCCGGATTGCCGGACGTTGCTGCGTAGCGCCGTCGTTATCGCCGCGGCAGCTGGGCGTGCTCAATCCCCACCGGCTGCCGCAAGCCCGCCCCCCGCAGCGCTGGGTCCTCCGCCGGCTGACTTCGCCGAAAGTCCGCCGCCTGCAGCGCCAGCTCCGCCGTCGGCTGAGCTCGCCGAAAGTCCGCCGCCCGCGGCGCCAGCTCCGCCAAGCTCCCGCACGGAAGCTCCACGGCCCGCGCCGCCCTTTGCTGTCGAGGGCCCCGCCGTCCACGCCTTGAGCGCGGGGCTGGGAGTGAGCAGTGGCGTGTTGCCGGGCCCAAGCGCAGCGCTGGAGTTGGGCGCAAGCGTCGAACCCGCTCCGTGGGGGTTGGCTGTGTCATTTCGGTATTGGCCAGAGAAGAGCATCACGAGTGAGGGGCGTGGGCTGTCCGTCAGCGCCTTCGGCGGCCGAGTCGCCGGATTGCTCAGCCTGAGCGCCCCCGTTCAGCTGACCCTGGGGGTCGACGTCAATCGGCTCTCCGGCAGCGGAGCTGAGAGTGTGTCGAGACGCGGCTCGGATACCGCGTGGCAAATCGCCCCGTCTATGGGCTTCGCCGCAATCCCCTGGAGTGTCGGCCACCTACGCTTGGAGCTGGGCCTCCTGGGCCATGTGTCTCTGGTCAGGCCGCGTTTTCTCGTCATCGGCTACGGCGACGTGTACGAAGTGCCTGAATTTGGGGGTAGTGCAATAGTTCGAGGGGCGTGGCTTTTTCGGTGACGGATTTGCCGGCCCAGGAAGATGAACGCGCATGGCTACCGGTATCTTGCGGCGACTCGCTCTGGCGTCTCCCGCGCCGGCAAGGTCGCCCGCACCGGGTAGCCTGAGCATTCAGCACGTCTACGAGGCGCACTTTCGCTACGTGTGGCGCTGTTTGCGCGGCCTGGGGGTCAACGAGCACGTGCTCGAGGACGCCGCTCACGATGTGTTCTTGGTCGTGCAGCGCAAGCTGGCCAGCTTTGATGGCCAAGACGCGCAGGTGACCACCTGGCTGTATGAAATCGCACTGCGTGTCGCGCACCGCTACCGAGCACAGGCCGCCAAGGAAGCCCGCCGCTGGGTGAGCGTGGCGCCGCTGCAAGCGGATGACGTGGAGGTGGCACCGGCGGTGCACGGCGGGGATGGGCAAAGTGCTCTCGAGCAGACGGAACGGCTCGCGCTGGCGCGGCATGCGCTCGACGCGCTGGATGTGGAGAAGCGCGAGGCATTTGTGCTCGGTTGTATCGAGCAGAGGTCGGCGCCTGAAATAGCCCGCATCACGGGCGTACCCCTGAACACTGTATATTCGCGGATTCGCGCGGCGCGCCGGGCCTTTGCGGCTCAGCTGGCGCGGCGAGAATCGGCGCTTGGACGGAGAGCCCGATGAAGACCCAGAAAGATGACATCGATTCGTTTATCGATGCCTTGAGAGGCGACCTACCGAGTGCGCATGACGAAGCTCGAGTTCGGGCGCGCCTGCTAGCCAGCGGAGTGCTCGGGGCGGCAGCGGCCGCTACGTCGAGTGTCGCCGCCGCGGGAACAGCCGGAGCTGTGGGCAGCATCGGCAGCGCCCCCGCCGGGTTGGTCAAGGTTGGGCTGTTCTCGAAGGTCCTCGCCTTACCGCTGGCGGCCAAGGTGGGTGCGGCCACCACGGTCGCGGTGGCCTTGGCCGCGGGTGTTCCCGTCGCGCTCGAGGCCGAGTCGCCAACGTCGTCGCGAGCGTCACCCGCCGTGCAAGCGCCGGCAGAGTCGCGAACGTTACCGGTGGTGCAAGCGCCGCAAGCAGCGCGAGCGCTGGAAGTTTCCGAGCCATTGGGCGTCGCTCCTCCTCCGCGGGTCGCCGCGACCACTCGGCCTGCACCCATACCCGTCGCGCCGCTTTCGGCGAAGCCCGCGCCAAGCCCAGCCGTAGCCACTTCCGCATCGGTGCCTGCCCTTCAGGCGGAACCGACACCGAGCACGCTGGCCGAGGAAACTCGCCTAATGGAACGAGCGATGGCCGCTCTCGGCGAAGGCGACCGCGCCAACGCGGGCTATTGGTTGGCCGAGCACGACCGGCGCTTTCCGCACGGGCTGCTCGCGCGTGAACGGTTGCGGACACGCGAGCGGCTGCAGCGAATGGCAACGAGCCAGGACCTTTCTGCACCCACGCCGTGAGGGCGCTTCGCCTCATTCAGCTCACTTTATAGACAAAGGATAAAATATGACCTCTAAACGAACGACATCTACGAAGCCCGGCTACCTGGGTCTTGCCGCGTTCTTGCTCGCTCCCATCGTGCTCGGGGCCAGGGGCTGCGACGTCGCCGTCATCGGCAGCGAGTGTGGCGGTCTGACCGGCGAGGACTGCGGATCAGGTCAATTCTGCGACTTCGCGCTCGATGCGGCCTGCGGTGCTGCCGACCAAACGGGGCGCTGCCAAGAGATTCCGGAGGTCTGCACCCGGATCTTTGCCCCGGTGTGCGGTTGTGATGACCGAACCTATGGCAATGCCTGTGAGGCGAATGCGGCTGGAGTATCGGTCGCCAGCGACGGCGAGTGTGAAACCAGCGGTAACGACGCCTGCGGCGGCCTCTTGGGATTGAGCTGCGCCGACGACGAATTCTGCAATTTCGCGCCCGATGCGTTCTGCGGCGCAGCGGATCAAACCGGGACGTGCGAGCCGCGTCCGGAAGTGTGCTTGGAAATCTTCAGTCCAGTGTGCGGCTGTGACGACCGGACGTATGGCAATGCCTGCGAGGCGAATCGCGCTGGGGTATCGGTCGTGAGCGACGGCGAGTGTGGAGGCGGCGGCGGCGGCGGCGGAGGCGGCACCGACTGTGGTGGCCTATTGGGTCTGAGCTGCGCCGACGGCGAGTATTGCAATTTCCCTCCGGAGGCGTTCTGCGGCGCAGCCGACCAGACCGGAACCTGCGAGCCGCTGGCCGAGTTCTGCACCCTGCAGTTTGATCCGGTGTGCGGTTGTGACGACCGGACCTACGGTAACGCCTGTGAGGCGGCCCAGAGGGGAGTTTCGGTCGCGCGCGAAGGCGAGTGCCAAAGCGCTGGCGGACAAAGCTGCGGAGGTGATTTGCCGGGCGGCAGCCAGACCTGCGGAGCCGGTGAGTTCTGCAATTTCACGCTCGATGCGATCTGCGGTTTTGCCGACGCAACGGGCACGTGTCAGCCGACCCCCGAGGCTTGCATCTTGATATTCGACCCCGTGTGCGGCTGCGATGGCCGGACCTATGGCAACGCCTGCGAGGCGAGCTCGTTCGGGGTCTCCGTGGCGAGTGAGGGCGAGTGTGAAGGTGACGCTGGCAACCCCTGTGGCGGTCTATTGGGCCTGCCCTGCGCCGAGGGCGAGTTTTGCGACTTTGCTCCGGAGGCCTTGTGCGGCGCGGCCGACGCGACCGGGACGTGTCGAGAGACTCCGGAGTTCTGCACGGAGCAATTCGACCCGGTGTGCGGCTGCGACGGTGAGACTCATGGCAACGCCTGCGCGGCGAACGCGGCCGGAATTTCGGTGGTGAGCGAAGGGGAGTGCCAGTAGCGATTACTCGGAAGTTCGGCGGCCTCGTCCCCCCGGGGCCGCCGAATTTCGTTACGCGGACAGGGGTAGGGCACTTGTGCAGGGCTCGTGTAATTTGGCGTAAAGGAGGGGCGGCCCGCTGTTTGGCACCGCGGGGCGCTGCGCGGCTGGCGTAAGCTCGCCGCCATGCCTGTCTACCAGATCAACGTCAATGGCCAGCCACGGGAGGTCGATGCCCCGGCGGAAATGCCCTTGCTTTGGGTGTTACGCGACCTGCTGAATTTGACCGGTACCAAGTATGGCTGCGGCATCGGCCAATGTCGAGCTTGCACGGTGCACGTCAACGGCACGACCGCGTACGCTTGCCAGATGCCGGTGTCGTCGGTGGGCAGCTCGCCGGTGGTCACCATCGAGGGGCTGGCTCCCGAACAGAAAGAGCCGCTCGTTGCAGCCTGGGAGGAGGAGGACGTGCCCCAGTGCGGGTACTGCCAGCCGGGGCAAATCATGTCCGCCGCGGCGCTGATCGCGCGCACTCCGAGGCCCACTGACGCGGACATCGACACCGCGATGAGCCCCAACTTGTGCCGCTGTGGCACCTACAATCGCATTCGCCGGGCCATTCACCGTGCCGCGGAGGGTGTGTAAATGAAAACACCGTCCAAGAGCCAGCTGCTCCTGGCGCAGCGTTTCTCGGAGCGTTTCTCGGAGCGTTTCTCGGAACGCCTGGGCATCGGGCAAAACAAGTCGATGCAGCGCCGCGTGTTTCTGAAGCTCAGCGGTGTCGGCGGTTTGGCCCTGGGCTGGGCCTGCGCGAGCGACAAGCCAGCCCCTGCCGGGGCGGAGCCGCCCGCCATGATGAATCCCGATGAGCTTCCAGAGCCAGAGGGTGAAGTCCCGGTAGAGCCGGAGCCTGAGGTCGAAGTCACTCAGTACGACGTGAGCGCCTACGTGCGCATCGGCTCGGATGAAAGCGTGACGCTCTATAACAGCCAATCCGACATGGGGCAGGGGGTGCTGACCTCATTGTCGATGCTGATCGCGGAAGAGCTCGATGTGGATTGGGAGAAGGTACGCGCCGAGCACCCGATCGCGAGCCAGGAGAAGTACGGCAATCAATTCACTGCCGGCAGCAACAGCGTGAGCGGCGCTTTCATGGCCCTGCGCCAGACGGGCGCGGCCGCACGCCAGATGCTCATCGCCGCCGCGGCGCAACGTTGGGACGTGCCGGCTGCGGCGTGTCGGACCGAGCTGGGCGTGGTCTTCCACGACGCGTCCGAACGCAGCGCCACCTATGGCGAGCTGGCGGAGCTGGCGGGCACGCTAAATCCACCGCAGAACCCCACGCTCAAGAGTCAGAGCGATTTTCGCATCATCGGTACGCCGCGTCACCAGATCAATGCGCGGCAAAAAGCCGACGGCACCGCCCAGTACAGCATCGACGTGAAGGTCGAAGGCATGTTGGTGGGTGTGGTGGCGCGTTCGCCGGCCCTCGGCGGCAGCGTGGTGTCGTTTGACGACACGGCGGCGCGGCTGGTGCCGGGTGTACAGGACGTGGTGCAGATCCCGTCGGGCATGGCGGTGTTGGCCGACCATTACTGGAACGCTCTCAAAGGCAGAGACGCGCTCCAGGTAGAGTGGACCGCTGGTCCCAATGCTCAGCTGTCCACCGCCAGTCTGCGCACCGACATGATGGGGCAGATGGACCAGGGCATGAATAACGTCAACCAGGGCGACCCCGAGCAGGTCATTGCGGACGCCGCAGTCGATCGGCGCCTCGACTCCATCTATGAGCTGCCGTATCCGGCGCACGCGCCGATGGAACCGCTGAACGCGGTCGCGGACGTGCGCGCGGACAGCGTAGAAATCTGGGCTGGCACTCAGGGCCCCACCGCTGTGGTCAACGATGCCGCGGAGGCGACCGGCATTGCTCGCGATAGAGTGACTCTGCATGTCCCGCTGCTCGGTGGCGGCTTTGGTCGGCGTGCGACTAACGACTACGTGATGGATGCGGTGCACGCCTCTCGCCTCGCGGGGCGCCCCGTGAAGATCATCCACACGCGCGAAGACGACATGCGTTCCGGCTTCTACCGCCCGATGAACAGCAATCGCATCCAGGGGGCGCTCGACGCCGACGGCTGGCCCAACGCCTGGATACACAACATCGTCGTGCAGGGCATCTTCGGTGCGTTCTTCGCGGTCGAAGGGTCCGCCACCAACTTTCCGTATGCCATGCCGGATCGCCGGGTCACCTGGCGCGACCCCGGTGTCGACATCCCGGTGTTCACCTGGCGCTCGGTGGGCGCGTCGCACAACGCGTTCGTGGTCGAGTCATTCCTTGACGAGCTCGCGGCGCTGGGCGGAAAGGATCCGCTAGATGTCCGGCTGCGGTTGTTAGAGCAAAGCGCCAACCCCAACGCGGCTCGGCAAGCAGTAGCGCTGCAGAACGTCGCGGAGCGCTCCGGCTGGCGCACAGCGGCTTCGGAGGGCCGCGCGCGCGGCATCGCGGTGCATCAGACCTTCGGCACCATCGTGGCCGAAGTGGCCGAGGTCTCGGTCGAGGCTGGGCAGGTGCGGGTGCATCGCGTTTGGGCCACCGTCGACTGCGGGCGTGCGGTCAATCCGCGTGGCATCGAAGCTCAGGCCGAGGGCGGCATCATTTATGGGCTCACCGCCGCATTGTACGGGCAAATCGATTTGGAAGCAGGCCGCCCCGTTCAGGGCAACTTCGACACCTACCGCTTGCTGCGCATGAACGAGTCCCCCGAAATAGACGTGGCCATCATCGAATCGGGAGCCAACATCACCGGCATGGGTGAGCCGGCGGTGCCGCCGATCGCGCCCGCCGTCTGTAACGCCATCTTCGCGTTGACAGGCCAGCGCATCCGCCGCTTGCCGATCCAGATTGAGGTCTAGTAGCGCTTGTCTACACGCCGAGCCCCTGCACAGCCCACCTCTGGCTAGAGGCCCAGCCGCTCCAGGGTCACCTGCTCGAGGCTGTCGACCACGCACAGCGCGACGGAGAAGTCCTCGCTGCGCATCTGCGGATCCGGCACGGCGATCACTTGCATGCCCGCGGCGTGCGCTGCCTGGGCGCCTTTGGTCGTATCTTCGAACACCAGGCAGCGTGCCGGGTTGGCCTGCATACGAGCGGCGGCGACCAAGAAAATATCCGGCGCGGGTTTGGCCTGGCGAACCTCCGGATCGTCACTGCATACGGTGACGGAAAAGTGCTTTGCGAAGGGCTGCGAGGAGAGCTTGATCTCGCACAGCTCTAGTGTGCTGCTCGTACCTACTGCCAGTGGGATACCGCGCCCATGCAAGGCTTCGACCAGCCGCTCTGCCCCGGGCATCGCTAGCACCGACGTGCACAGCTCTCGCAGAATGGCTTCGCGTCGTTCGAGGTAGTCCTCCGCGCTGATGGGCAGCCCCAGATGCTCGACCACGTAGCGCGCTCCCACGAGCGGGCCTCCACCCATGATCTGCCGCTTGATTTCCCAATCGAAGACTTTCCCATAACGGCCGACGACCGCCTGAGCGGCGAGCGTGTACAGTGGCTCGGTGTCGAGCAGCGTGCCATCCAGGTCGAAGATGACGTGTGTGGGGGGCAGGGGCGGCACGGGCGAGAACCTAATCTGGACCCCAGGCTTATGCTAGGATTTGCCCCCGACTGGCGCTTGATTCATGCCGTTTTCCCGCCCGCTCTCCCTCATCACTGCGCATCAAGCCAACCTGCGCGCTTGTCAGCGCTGCGCGGGAATGCATCGGCCCGCGGTGACCTGTGGCCCGCTGCTGTCTCCGATCTTGCTGGTCGGGCAGGCGCCCGGAGACAAGGAACCCGCGCTGGGCCGCCCGTTCGCGTGGACCGCAGGTAAGCAGCTGTTCAAATGGTTTGCACGGTTGGGCCTGGAGGAGGCGGAGTTTCGCGAGCGAATCTACATGGCCGCGGTCTGCCGCTGCTTCCCCGGCAAGAACCCAAAAGGCGGGGACCGGGTGCCTTCCCTGACGGAGGTTGCCAATTGCCGTCCCTGGCTGGAACGCGAAATAGAGCTTTTGCGTCCGAAGCTCATCATTCCCGTCGGGAGGTTGGCGATTGAGCAATTTTTGCCGCAGCGGCCGCTGGTGGAGCAAGTCGGCATTGCCCACGTGGTGACGCGGTGCAAACGTCGGATCGACGTCATTCCGCTGCCGCACCCCTCGGGCGCTTCCACGTGGCCGCGCACTGAGCCGGGCAAGGCGCTCACCGAGTCGGCGCTCGAGCTCATCGCCCGTCACCCTGCCTGGCAAACGGTCACTCGGGGCTCGGCGTGGGCGGCCGGGGCACGGTCAGCTCCGGTTGTGTGATATGGCTCCGCGACTGTTGTGACCTTATCGCTTTCAAACGCCAAGAGCCTGCGCGCCGGCCATGGCCTCGGTGTGTTGAGGGATCGCAACTTCGCGTTCTACCTGTGTGCTCGGGTGCTGGCGATGCTGGGCGTGCAAATGCAAAGCGTGGCCATCGGCTGGCACGTGTACGACGTGACGGGCGAGCTGTTCGACCTCGGGTTGATAGGCCTAGCCCAGTTTGCGCCATTTCTGCTGCTCATCTTGCCCGCCGGGCAAGTCGCGGATCGCTACGACCGGCGCAAGATCATCATCTTCTGCTTCAGCCTACAGCTCTTGTGCTCGCTCTTTCTGTTCGGCTTTGCAGTGAGCGGACAGAGCGTCATCTGGCCGGTATTCGCCGCCCTAGTGGTGTTCGGTACCGCGCGCGCCTTCATGATGCCCGCGTCTCAAGCCATCTTGATCAACCTGGTGCCCCCCGAAAGCTTTGGCCAAGCGGTGGCGCTCAGCGCCTCGACCTTCCACGTGGCGGTCATTCTCGGGCCCGTCTTGGGCGGCCTGTTCTATCTGGCCGGACCGAAGGTAGTTTACTCCATCGTCGCGGTATTGATCATCTTTGGGATCCTGCTCATGTTGCTGACGCGTAGCACGCAGCTGCCGGCGCCCAAAGCCCCAGCCTCAGCCCGGACGCTGCTGGAAGGCCTGCGCTTCGTCTGGTCGCGTCCGGTCATGCTGGGCGCCATTTCGCTCGACCTGTTCGCGTTCTTACTGGGAGGAGCCATCGCCTTGCTCCCGGCTTACGCGCGCGACGTGCTGCACACCGATTCCACGGGGCTCGGCTTATTGCGTACCGCCCCCGGGGTGGGCGCCGCATTGACTTCATTGCTGCTGGCGTTCCGCCCACTGACTCGGCGCGTTGGCCTGTGGATGTTCGGGGGTGTAGCTGTATTCGGGCTGGCCACCGTGGCGCTGGGCCTGACCGAAAATTTCGCGATCGCGCTGCTCGCATTGTTCATGACCGGCGCGGGCGACATGGTCAGCGTGTACGTGCGCCACATCCTGGTGCAGGTCGAAACCCCAGACGCCATCCGCGGGCGGGTGAGCGCGGTCAACGCCGTTTTTATCGGCGCCTCCAATGAGCTCGGGGAGTTCGAGTCGGGGCTCGTGGCGGCCTGGCTCGGCCTCTTGCCGTCCATCGTCTTCGGCGGTGTCGCGACCCTGGTGGTCACCGCGCTGTGGGCCTGGCGCTTTCCGGTTCTGAGCCGCATGAATCGCTTCCCACATGCGAGCGCCGCCGAGGGCCCAGCGCTGCCCAGCGCGGCTGAGCGGAACGAAGCTCGAACCAGCGGCTGAGCTTGATAGTCAGCAATGGCGGCGCACCCAAACCGTCATTTCGGCCGCGCCGCGGTTCCCCCACAGGTGGTAGGGCACCGCCACGAGCTCCACCGGGTCCGCCTCGGCAGCCGTCGCGCCGAGAGCCCGGTACGGGAGATCGCCCCATTCCTGCTCGCGGCGTCGCCAGCCCTGGGCGATGATTTTCACGGCCCCGGGTAGCAGCTCCGGCGCCGGCCGCGTTTCGAGCGCCGACGCGACTTCCAGAGCCAGCGCGGACAGGTTGGCGCCGTTGTCCACGGCTTCCAGGCAATAGACGAGGGGGCCGCGCCGTAGGCACACCTTGCCGGCACCGGCTCGCAGCTGCGGGTGTGCTTCGATCACCTGCGCCTCGAGGGCGAGCTCGAGCACCAGCTCGTCGTCTGGCTGCCACGGCCCGTGCAGGCGCAGGTAGCCGTCGGGGCCCGCTGCTGGCTCGACACGCTGGCCCTGGCGGGTCAAGCTGAACGTGCGGCACCAGCCCGGAATGCGCAGGGCCAGGCAAAAGTCAGGCGCGGCGAGGCCGCGCAGCACCAGGCGGATTCGGCCGTCGTGAGGATAGCCCGTCTCCACCTCGAGCCGCGCGCCGTCGGCGCCGGGCAGCGGCGCGGTGCCCGACAGGTATTGGTGGATGAAAAGAGTGCGGCCCTCGACCTGGCACACGTACTTGCCCAGCGACATCAGCAGCCGCGCCAGGTTGGGCGGGCAGCAGGCGCAGCCGAACCAAGCCTGGCGCTCCGCCTTGACGTGCTGCCGGTCGGGATTGCGCGCCGAAGCCTCCGGCCAGACCTCGAGCGGGTTGACGTAGAAGAAGCGTTGCCCATCGAGCGACATGCTGGCCAGCACGGTGTTGTACAGCGCGAGCTCCGTCACGTCGGCGAGCTCGGCGCGCGGGCAAAGCTCGAGCATGCGCCGGGCAAAGAACACGAGACCGACGGAGGCGCAGGTCTCGGCGTACGCGGTCTCGTTGGGCAGGTCGTGGTCGAAGGTGAAGGCCTCGCCCGAGTGAGTCGAGCCGATCCCGCCCGTCACGTACATCTGGTGGCGGGTCACGTTCCTCCAGAGCGCTTCGCACGTCGCAGCGAGCTCGGCGTCGTGCGTTCGTCTCGCGAGGTCGGCCATCGCCGTGTAGAGGTAGACCGCGCGCACGGCATGCCCCACGGCCTGCTTCTGCTGGCGTACCGGCAGGTGGCTTTGCCAATAGGTCAGCTTCGGCTCAGGCACCTCGGTGCGTGTCCAGTGGCTGCGGCGGCCGAGCGCCTCCCATTGAGCATGGAAGAATTGGGGCTCGCGGCCCCGCTCCTCCAAGAAGTAACGGGCCAGCTGCAGATGGCGATCTTCACCTGTCACCTCGAACAGGCGCAGCAAAGCCAACTCGATCTCCTCGTGCCCGTCATAGCCGCGGAGCTGACCCGGGCCCGTGCCGAAGGTGCGGTCGATCAGATCGACATAACGGCACATGAGGTCCAGGAAGCGCCGCTTGCCCGTCGCTTGATAGTAGGCGATCGCGCCTTCGAGCAGATGGCCCGCGCAGTAGAGCTCGTGGCATTCCCATAGGTTGGACCAACGCCGGCCGGGCTCGGCGAGCGTGAAGTACGTGTTGAGGTAGCCGTCCACCGCCTGGGCCTTGGCGAGTATCTCGACCGTCTCGTCTACGAGACACTCCAGCGCAGGGTCGGGACGGGTCTCCAGCGCGTAGGCGACCGCTTCGATCCATTTGCCGACGTCGCTGTCCTGAAACACCATCCCCGCGAATTTGCCGCTCTCCAGCCCGGCAGCGATGCGGAAGTTGCGGATGGCATGGCTCGGCTGCGCGCCCGCGACGCGGTCGTTCAAGGCCGCCCATTGGTACGGGATGACGGTTTTTCTCACCAGCTCGGTGTACCGGGCCCAGAAACCGTTTCCGGCCTCGGCGAGCCGGAATGGGGGTATGCTCGACTGCATCTGCCGCATGGGTCTGTGGGTGTGTGTCCGGGACGAAGGCGCTGTGGACAAATGACCGCGCCGCCATCCCATGTGCCGGGAGCCGATTCGCGTCAAGGCTATCTGCGGGCGTGCACGGGCGCTCCTGTCTGTTCAGAGTACCGATCCTCATTCGAGCACGACTAGCTCGGCCGCGAACGCGGGCACGTGTGCAGTGACCTGCCGGCCGCTGACCAATCTACGTGGGCCGGCGAAGACGCGCGGCCCGAGCGACTCGGCGAGCGTAAACGTTTGGATGCTGCGCGCGGCCACGGGAAGCCGGATGTTCGCGCTCGCGGGCTGTCGTTGGTTCTTGTTCACGATGACGACGTAGGTTCTCGCGTCGTCCCGCGCTGCATAGACGAGCAGGTCCTCGTTGGACGTGGTGGTCGGCACGAAGGCGCCGCGGACGCGACCCCCTTGCTCGTCGTAGTTGCCGTACAGCTTGTGGGCGTAGAAGCTGAAGCTCGCCTTGCCTGGCTGCGCCCACACCTGGGACATGTAGAGGTCCTCCTGCATGAAGATCCCGAGCAGCGCGGTGCGCAACAGCGCGCCGTGGTA
>JANOIG010000185.1:0-3139 GCA_031407405.1 Deltaproteobacteria bacterium | reverse complement strand
GTACTCATCATGGTGACGAGCTCCGACTGTGACTCGGAGTCTAGGCGGGTTCGATTCCCGTCGTGCCCCCAACGACCTGGTTCGATGGTTTCGGTACTCGGGCTGCAACCCCGAGGACGAGGGTTCGATTCCCTCCCAGGTCTCTCTTCTGGCCTACTGCGAACGTAGCTCAACGGTAGAGCGCGGCGTTGCCAATGCCGAGGCTGGGGGTTCGATTCCCCTCGTTCGCTCTGTTTGCTTGCCAGGATTGTCCGTTTGCCACCGTAGCTCAGGGGTAGAGCAGCCGTTTCGTAAACGGCCGACTCGAGTTCGATTCTCGGCGGTGGCTCTGACATCGCGCTACCACGCCGACATCCTGAGGTGGGACCGGGCTTTCATACGGCCTCGGGCTGAGGTTCGAGTCCTCTTGTCGGTACTGTTTTTCGGGTGGCGGGTAATGGCAGCCGCGCCGGTCTCAGATGGTCTCGCGCCTAGGTAGCTCAGCTGGTAGTAGCGCCGCTTTGAAGAGGCGGAGGTCGTCCGTTCGATTCGGACCCTAGGCACCGTGCAGATCTTCACGACGATTCAACCATAACCTAGGAGGTGAAACATGAGATGGTCGCCGCTGTCGAAGGCTGCCTCCATTGCGGAGCGCGGCCGAGAACCCGCGACGGGTTCGGATAAGGCTCTCTGGTCTCGCGTCCTACTGGGGCGACACCCCGATGACGCGCTAGAGCACTTGCAGGCTACGGGCGTTCTCCGCGCGACATTCCCGGAGCTCCAGGCCATGGTGGGCTTCGGGGGTCAGGGCCACGGCCACAAGGATCTGTGGGCGCACGTCAAGCAGGTGGTGCTACAGTCTAGGCCGGACATCGTCGTGCGTTGGGCGGCGCTCTTCCACGACGTCGGCAAGGTGGAGACGTTTTCTCGGGATTCCGGGAAGGTGACCTTCCACCAGCACGAGTATGCTAGCGCGCGGCTATTCCGACAGGCGTCGCAACGTTCGGGGCTCCTCGAGCCCGACATCCAGGAGGAGTCGCACTTCCTCGTGCGCCACCTCGGCTTGCTCGAGGCTTACGCCTCCTGCTGGACCGATGGCGCGGTTCGGCGGCTCATGAAAGAGCTCGGACCGCACCTCGAGCGAACGCTGATGCTGGCGCGAGCCGACATCACGACGAAGCACGCCCACAAGCGGCAGCGCTACCACGAGCGCCTGCAGGAGCTGGCAGAGCGGTGCAAGGACATCACGGCTCGCGACGCCATCGTTGCGCCCCTGCCGAAAGGGCTCGGGGACGCGCTGATGACGGCTTTCGGAGTTCCCCCGAGCAAGCGCCTGGGTGATCTGAAGGCCGCGCTCGAGAAGGCGGTCGAGGCCGGGCGAGTGCAGCCGCACCAAGACGCGGACTGCTACGTGTCCTTCGTCTCGGAACACCGCGAAGAATTCGGACTCGGCAAGCCGCCTCCGCTCGCGTCATGAACAGGGAGGGGGCCCCAAAGAATGGGCCCCCTCCCTGGGGCAGTGAGAAAAGCAACGAGAACTGTAGGTAGTCATGTCATTCACGCAGACCCTTATCTTGAATCAGTACTACACGCCGCACGAAGTCGTTGACTGGAAGGACGCGGTGACCCGAATGTTCGGCGGCAAGATCCAGGTCATTGCCCAATACGACGAGATCTTGGCCCACCTCGATCGCAGCACGCTGCGGCCCTTTCCAAAGCTCGCGGTCGCACTTCGCCAGGTGATCGGGACGGACGTCGAGTCCATCGAGATCAAGGTTCCCGCCGTGGCGGTGCTCCTCCGACACGTACGACCGGTGAAGTCGGGCGTGAAGTTCTCGAGGATCAACGTCTGCCTCCGGGACAAGTTTCGGTGCCAGTACTGCGGCGACCGGCTCAAGATGTCGCAGCTCAACTACGACCATGTGATCCCACGGGCTCAAGGCGGGAAAACCGTTTGGGAGAACATCGTCAGCGCCTGCTACGAGTGCAACTCCGAGAAGGCCAACCGCACGCCGCAGCAGGCGGGGATCAGACTCTTGAGCGTTCCCGGCAAGCCGCGCGTCCTGCCCATGAACCCGCCACTGATCGATGCTGACGGAGCGCCCGAAGAGTGGCGGCCCTACTTGGTGGCTTGAGCGCGTGGCAGCCGCGCGCAGCACGCCTTCGTCCACGGTCAGGGAAACTTGGCCTTGCTCCACTTGGCGGTGGATGGACGGAGCATCTCTCACGAGCAAGGTCAGCTACGGGGCCAAGGGCGGTGCTGCCCGCTCACCAGGCGTCGACGCTGCTGAGCGTTAGCGGGCCCCCGATTGTACCAGCGTGAAACGCGTCGCCGCGCTTTTGGTGGCTTTCAAACGAGCTTACTCTCCGGCGTCATGCGGACTTTGGGGTATCGCGCGGCGGCCGCCTTCGTGGCGGTCCTTTTTATGTCTTGTGGCGGCCGCGCCGCGCGCGATGACCTGCACGGTTGCTACTTCGACTCCGAGTGCGAGGGCAATAGCTTCTGCAGCCTGGGATACTGTGTCAGCTTGCCTTTGTTCCCCGCGGGGGGCGCCCCGGGAGCCACCACGGGCGTCCAGGTGCCGTCCGTCACTCCTTCCGAGGGTGGCTCCGGACCCGCGGGCGTCGGGCAGTGTGCCCGCGCGGGCGCCTGCTCCGAACCCATCGGGAATGGGGCAGCGCGAGCGGCGGCGCCGGATTCATCCCCTCCGGCGGCACCGGCGGCACGGGCTTCATCCCCAACGGCGGCAGTGGCGGCAGCAGCGGCACGGACTTTATCCCCCACGGCGGCAGCCAACCCCGACAGACTCGCCATCTCCGACGACGGGACCTCCCTCTGGGCGGCTCTTCACGACCGATCGAGCGTTCTAGAGATCGACATCAGCTCCGATGAGCTGCTCTCGGTGGTCGAGTACGTCCTTCCAGAAGGCGACTACGCTCCACGCCCGCACGGAGCGGGTCCCATGGTGCTGCTCCCCGGCACCACGGGCAGCCTCGCCGTCACCCTCCACATCGACAATCTCAGTCCCAGCCTCGTCGGCGCCTTCATGGGTAGTGAGATCCTCATGCCGCGCAACCTGATTCGAAGCAATGGAGGAGTGTTCGCCTTCATCGCGTACAATCCCGAACAGACCGAGACGGGATTCGAGCTCGAGAGCGG
>JANOIG010000183.1:0-21847 GCA_031407405.1 Deltaproteobacteria bacterium | reverse complement strand
CTACTCATCGTGCTGATTTGAACCTGCTCATCTGCACTTTGTTGATGCTGTCGATGGCCCTGGGCTGCGCCTCTTATCAAGGCTCAGCCCGGGGCGTTTCCGAAAGCGCATTGGCTCACGAGGCGGGCTGGACCCGCCTCGAGCAGGTGGAGCTAGTGCGGCAAAAGGGTACGAAGGATTGCGGAGCGGCTGCGCTGAGCACGGTCCTGCGCTATTGGGATCCGGCTCGGGCCGCCACTCTCGACCGTGAAAGCATCGACCTGGCGCTGCGCGAAAGCCCAACCATGGGGCTGTCGGCGCGCGACTTACGTGACTACGCTCGACGCAGCGGCTTCTCTGCCTACGTGCTGAAAGGTGCGTTCAGCGACCTGACACATGAGATTCAGCTGGGACGGCCCGTGATCGTCGGCGTGCACAAGCCATTGTCCTCCGATGAGGCCTTGGCGCACTACGAAGTCGTGATCGGTTTCCATGCAGACAAACAACAGGTGCTCACCTTGGATCCGGCCCATGGTTTGCGGCAGAACGACGTGGCCGGCTTTGCGAGCGAGTGGGAGCAAGCCGGGCACGTGATGTTGGTCGTCATGCCCGGGGAGCAGGGCGCCCAGCGCTCAGCTGCCTCGAAGCGCTAGTGCGTCGATTCTAACCGAAGCATGGCGTCGCTCCGGTCAGGCAGGCCCGAGCGCGATGTCACACATGGCGGAAGTCACCCGGCTCAGCTCAGGTTCCGTCATGATGAACGGCGGCATCGTATACAAAAGGTTCCCAAACGGCCTGAGCCAGACCCCGCGCTCGACGAGCCGCGGGACGACTCGAGGTAGATCGATCGGGTCCTGCATCTCGACCACACCGATGGCTCCCAGCACGCGCACGTCCTTGACCGCCGGGCTTGCCCGGCACGGCGCGAGCTCGCGACACAGCTGTTCTTCAATTCGCTTCACGCTCCCCTGCCAATCGAAGCTGGTGAGCGCGTCGATCATCGCTAGGGCCACCGCGCAAGCGAGCGGGTTGCCCATGAAGGTGGGCCCGCGCATGAAGCGCCCAGGCGCAGCACTGCTGATGGTGTCGGCGATGTGCGCCCGGGTGAGCGTGGCGGCCAGGCTCAGCGTCCCTCCAGTCAGAGCCTTGCCCACACACAATATGTCTGGCGCCACAGCGGCGTGCTCGCAGGCGAAGAGCTTGCCGGTACGACCGAAACCGGTAGCGATTTCGTCTGCGATGAGCAGGAGGCCATGTCGGTCGCACAGCCGCCGTGCCTCGGCCAGATAGGCCGCGGAGTAGAAGCGCATGCCGCCCGCGTTCTGAACGATGGGTTCCAGGATCAGCGCACACAGCTCATTTCGCCGTGTGACCATGAGCCGTTCGAGCGGCGCGATGTCCTCGCGGTCGAGCGGCGCTCCGTAGCGGCTTTGCGGTGCGGGTGCGAACACCTGCTCGGTGAGCGCTCCGGCAAAGAGGCTGTGCATGCCTCGCTCGGGATCACAAAGTGACATGGCACCCCAAGTGTCGCCGTGGTAGCCGCCGCGTAAGGTGAGGAAGCGGCTGCGCCCTGTCTCGCCACGCGCCATGCAATACTGAAAGGCCATCTTCATGGCGACCTCCACGCTCACCGACCCAGAGTCACAGAAGAAGACGCGGTCGAGCCCGGCGGGCACCAGCTCGAGCAGGCGCCGGGCCAGCCGCACGGCAGGTTCATGGGTGAGGCCCCCGAACATGACATGGGGCAGCCGGTCCAGCTGCGCGTGCGCGGCTTGCATGATCTTGGGATGGCGGTAACCGAGGACGGCCGCCCACCAGGCTGACATGCCATCCACGAGCCGCCGCCCGTCGGCGAGCGCGAGGTATACCCCTTCGGCGCCGGTGACCAGGTAGCGCGGCTTGCGGCTGGGCAGCGCGGCGTAGGGGTGCCAGATGTGCTCACGGTCAAACTGGAGCCACTCTTCGCTGTCGTTTGCTGCGTTCATGCGGTGCGTTGGGAGCCTAGCAAATTCGGGAGGGCCCCTCATGCCTGTGCTATGAAGAGGGGGACGATGGCCTCGACACTCAGCATGCCCAGCGCCAGTCAGGCCCTACCCGGGCGCAGCCAGCCTTTGGTCGTCACCGACCGGCACTTCGTGAGTGGTGCCCGCATCAAGCCGCCGTTTGAAGGTTTAGAGCTCGCGTGCTTCGGCATGGGGTGTTTTTGGGGAGCGGAGCGCCGCTATTGGCAGACCCCCGGTGTGCACAGCACGGCGGTCGGTTACACGGGTGGCCACACGCCCAATCCCACGTACGAAGAGGTGTGCAGCGGGCTCACCGGGCACAACGAGGTCGTGCGGGTCGTGTTCGACCCCAGCCTCGTGTGTTTCGAGGCGCTGCTCAAAGTATTTTGGATTGAGCATGATCCGACTCAGGGCATGCGTCAGGGGAATGATCGCGGTACGCAGTACCGCTCCGGAATCTACGCCTGCTCCGAATCGCAGCTCCGTCAGGCGGAAGCCTCTGGCGAGAGCTACCAGCGCGCCTTGTCAGCAGCTGGGCGCGGGCGCATCACGACCGAAATTCTGCCTGCTCCAGAGTTTTATTACGCCGAAGACTATCACCAGCAGTACCTCGCCAAGAACCCAGGCGGGTATTGCGGAATCGGCGGGACCGGCGTGCGTTACGGCTAAAAGCCATCCCATAACCATGGGATGGCGACGAAGGTAGAGGAAGAGCCATCGAACAGGGCTGATTCGCCGCGGGCGCTGTTAATTGACAGAGTGCGACCGCCTCGCACGGCGCCAGAGGCGCCTGAACGACACGGCGGGCGGGCGCGTTTTCGAGCGTGCAGGTTTTGAGGATGCGCTCTAGTCCTCTTTAGACGGCTTATCGAGGCGTTCGCTCCACGCCCAGCTGCCGCGCTTCGGCCAGCGGGAAGTCCACGTGCAGCTGGTTCCCATCCGGGTCGTGCACGGTGATCTGACACAGCTCGAAATCCTCCAGGATGCCGACGCGGTGTGGGACGCCGAGCTCTTTCACTCGTGCCAGAAAATCTGCCAGGTTTTCTGCGGCGAAGGCGAAGTGCTGGAGCCTCAGGTCCCCTGCCACGGGCTCGAGCTGCTGGCGCTCGACCAAATGGACCACGGGGCACGCGCCACAATACATCCAGGCTCCTCCGAACGAGAAGTTGGGCCTGGGGCCCGGATTGAGCCCGAGCACCTCGGAATAGAAGGATTTCAGCTTTTCGAGCTGCGTGGTGCACACGTTCACGTGATCCAGGCGCTTGAGGCCCATGGCGACGACCCATAGCACAGGCCGCACAGCGGACGTACTCCGCTGGCCCGCCGAGTGGTATCTCTCCGAGCATGACCTGGCTCGTCCTGCTCGGGGCGCTCGGCCTGGCGCTTTGGCCGCTGGTGGTTGCCATCCGCCGGGGCACCGAGTTGTTTCTGGTCAAAGTCCGCGACGGGCAAGCGTCTTTCGTGCGGGGTCGCATGCCCCAAGGCCTGCTGCACGACATCGCCGACGTGGTGGTATCACCGGAGATTCAATGGGCGGAGCTCCAAGCAGTACGGCGCGGGGGCCAGGCGGAGCTGGTCACCCGTGGCAACCTCGGTGCCGAGCAGCTGCAGCGGCTACGCAATGTGCTGGGCTGCTATTCGGTGCAGCGTATCTCTGCCGGGGGCCGGCCCGGGCGGGGCTCCCGCATTGCGCGTGGACGAGGGCCAAAGTAGGGTCGCGCGGTGACTTCGCCGCTGGGGGACTACGTGATCGAGAGCGTGGTCGTGCTGTTGCTCGTGCTGGCACTGGCGGTGGTGGTGCTGTATGCCGCGCGCCGCGCTGGCTTGGGCCGCGCCATCGGTCCGATTGAGCTGTTGGCGCGTTTGCCGCTCGAGGCGCGCCGCTCGGTGTACGTGGTGCGTGTCCTCGACCAAGTGCTGATCGTCGGCTCCAGCGAGGCGGGGTTGTCCAAGCTCGGGCAGTTGCCCGATGGAGCCGCGGCCGAGCTGCGCGTAGCGGAACCGCCGAGGGGCTTCGCCAGCATTCTGGAGGCCGCCTTGCGTCGGCCAAGTGCGGCTGCGGCTCGGGCCATGACCCGCGGCGAGGCCACTCCCGGCGGTACGGGGCCCGCTTCGGCCGGAGGCTCCGGTTGAACGCGGACGTATTCGGCCGGCCGCTGTCGTTGATTCTCGTGTTGGCGCTCGTGGGGCTCTTGCCATTTGCGTTCATGGCGCTCACCTCCTTCGTCAAGATCGCGACCGTGCTGCAGATTGTGCGTAGCGCGATCGGTGCTCAGGGCGTGCCGTCCAGCCCTGTAGTGTTGGCGCTCAGCGCGGCACTGACGTTGATCGCCATGGCGCCTGTGGGCGGCCGGATCGCGGAGCGCTTGCAGCCTTTGTTGTTGCGTTCGACGGCGGATCCCGCCGAGCTGGTAGCGGGCGCCATCGAGGCGGTGCGCGAGCCGCTGCGCGGCTTTTTGGCTAACAACGCCTCGGTCAAGGAGAAGGCGCGGTTCTTGAGGCTGGCGAAGAAAAAGCACCCCGCTGCCGCCGAGGTCAGTGAGACGGACCTGATGGTGGCGGTGCCGGCCTTTCTCGTCACCGAGCTGCTCGAGGCCTTTGCCCTGGGCTTCGCCATTTTCTTGCCGTTCCTCGTCATCGATCTGGTGGTGGCCAACGTCTTGTTGGGCTTGGGCATGCAGATGATGAACCCCACACAGATCAGCCTGCCGTTCAAGCTGCTGTTGTTTGTGGCCGCAGACGGCTGGGGCCTGCTGGCGGAAGCGTTGGTGACCGGCTACGTCACCTGAACGCGCCCGCCCGTCGAGGGGCGGCCTGGGCCTGCCGAGGCCCGGTTTTTCTCGTGCGTTTCTGCACGCGGAAGGACTAATGCAGGGGCACCCGAACAAGCGTTCGGCGCCTGGGAGTTTCTAGAATGATTTGGGGAATAATTGTGTGGATGCCTAGTTATTGACAGGCGAGTGCCCGAGGCTAGGATGCCGCCCGTTTGGGATTTCAAGCCTTTTGGCGGTCGATGTTTTTGGCGGAATGCTTTTCGGCGGCCCAGATAATCAGGATGACAGAGCTGACTATGATAGACCAAGCCAGAGCGGAGAGACGGTATGGCTGACGTGATGATCCGCACCAGCGGGCTCACCAAGCGCTTCGGCGACGTGCGTGCGCTCGATCAGGTGGATTTCGAGGTCCGAAAGGGCGAGGTCGTGGGCTTTTTGGGCCCGAATGGCGCGGGCAAGTCCACGACCATGCGCATTCTCACCTGCTTCATCTCGCCGAGCTCGGGGTCCGCTCAGGTTCACGGCTTCGACGTGTTCGATGACCCGCTCGAAGTGAGGAGGAAGATCGGGTACTTGCCGCAGCGGGCGCCGCTGTATCCCGAGATGAATGTTTGGGAGTACCTCGAATTCACCTCGCAAGTGCGCGGCCTAGATGGCTCCTCTTTCCGTAGCCGTTTGAAGAAGGTCGTCGAGGTGTGTGGCTTGGCACAAGTGCTGGGCAAGGACATCGGCACTCTGTCGCACGGCTATCGCCAGCGCGTGGGTCTCGGGCAGGCGTTGATGCACGATCCGCCCATCTTGATTCTGGATGAGCCCACCAGTGACCTCGACCCGAATGAAAAGGCCGAGGTCATCAGGTACATTCAGGAAATCGGCAAGGATCGCACGATTCTCTTGTCCACGCACAACCTGGCCGAGGTCGAGCAAGCTTGCGCTCGAGCCATCATCGTGAGCAAGGGCCGCGTGGTCGCCGACGGTAACCTGGATGACATTCGCTCACGCGCCGGTTCGGTCCGGTATTTCGCTGGGTTTTCCAGCGTGAGCAACGGCACCAAGGCTCCCAGCAAACAAGCGGCTCGCGACGCGCTGTCCGCCCTTTCAGGGGCCAAACGCGTGGCGGAGAGCCCGACCGAGGACGGTTTGCACCGCTTCGAGATCGCGGGCTCGAAAGAGGGCGACCTCAGGCCGGAAATCTTCAAGTTGGCCGTGGACAAGGGCTGGATGCTGCTCGAGCTACGGCGCGACGCGCAGAGCCTGGACAGTGTGTTTCGCGATCTGACCCGCGTCGACGAGCAGGCCGACCGCGGCGGTGAGTGGCGTGACGCCACCGCAGACGCTTCAATTGATCCCGCAATTGATCCCCCCCGGGTCAACGAGAAGGAGTGAATCAGCCGTGTCACCGATGATGACCATTGCCAAGCGGGAGTTTCGCTCCTACTTCGACTCGCCGCTGGCGTACGTGGTGATTTGCCTCAGCTATTTCGGGCTGGGTTTGATGTTCTTCACAGATACGGTGGGGGCTAGCTTCTGGAAAGTGGACAAGGCCAGCCTGACCGATCTGTTCGTGTATGTGGGGCCAGGTCTGAGCGCCTTGGTGGTCCCGGTGGTCACGATGGCCCTCGTGGCAGAGGAACGGCGCAGCGGAACACTCGAGATGTTGATCACTTTGCCGGTCAAGGACAGCGACGTGATCATCGGCAAGTACCTCGGTGCGCTCGGCTTGGTGCTCACTCTGCTCCTCGCGCTGTTGATTTACCCGGTGACGATGTTTTACGCACCCTGGCACCTCGGCAACCTGGACTGGGGTCCCGTGCGCAGCGCCATCCTGGGCCTGGTGCTATTCAGCGCGGCGTCGGTCGCCATTGGCCTCTTGATCAGCTCGCTGGTGCGTAGCCAGGCGGTGGCGTTCTTTCTAACCTTCTTCGTGTTGGTCGGGCTCTGGATTCTGGGCTCCCTCACCGACTACGTCGGTCAGGAGCTGAGCCAAGGCGTCGCCAACGTGATGAGCTACATCAGTTTCAATTCGCGCCTGCAGGGTTTCATTCGGGGGCTCGTCGATACGCGCGACATCGTTTACTTCGTCAGCGTCACCGGGCTGGCGTTGGTGTTTGCGTTTCGCGCACTCGAGCGCAGGAAGTGGGCGTAACGTCATGGCAACACAAGAACATCGCCGCAAAGCCGCTGCCCAGACGGGTCTCTATCTCATCGTCGTCTTGGCCATCGTGGTGGTCGCCAACGTGCTCAGCGCGGGCGCTTATGCGCGTTTGGATACGACCAAGAACGAACGTTACACGCTGTCTACGGGCAGCGGCAGCCTGGTGCAAACGCTGAAGACCCCGCTGCAAGTCGATGCTTACGTCAACACCAAGCTGCCCAAGCTCAAGGTATTTGTCCAGGAGCTGACAGACCTGCTCAAGAGTTACGAAGGCGCCAGTGCTGGCAAGTTCAAGTACACCCTGATCGAGCCAGAAACTGACGAGCTACGCAAGCAAGCCGAAGAGGCGGGCCTGTCACCCATGGCCATGGGTGACCCGGGCGAGGGTGGCGGGGATCAGATCGCGATCGCCCAGGGCTACCTCGGCTTGGTCCTGAAGTACGGAAGCGAGAAGGAAGTCATCCCCCAGCTCAGCCCGCAAAACAGCGTGGGCCTCGAGTTCTGGATCTCGAACAAGATTCGAGAGCTCAGGGACAAGGCAGACTCGATCAAACACAAGGTGGGTGTGGTGGTTGAGAAGGACGAGCTCAAGCTGACCGATACCAACCTGCTGCCTCGACAGGGCGGCGGTGGCGCCGGCCCCAGCTTCAAGTCCGTGCTGTCCCAGGCCTTCCCCTTCTACGAGCTGGTGGACGTGAACCTCGGGGACGGCGCGAGCGAGATCGACGCCGAGCTGGATGGCCTGATCATCACGCAACCGGGTAAGGCCTACACGGACAAAGAGCTGCGTCGCATCGATCAGTTTCTGATGCGAGGTGACAAGGCGCTCGCGGTGTTTGCCTCCGCAGTGTCGCTAAAGGCGAATGACGCGAGCATGAACGCCACGCTCGATCTGCACGGGCTCGACAAGCTGCTCTCGGGCTACGGCATCAACATGAAAAAGGACGCCGTTTTCGACTACGGCGCTCAGTTCCGCGTGCCAGCCATGACGGCGGGCGGGGCCGTGTGGATTCGCCATCCAGGCATCGTGCACGTGGTGGCCGATGAGCGTTTCGACGAGGACAAGAAGCTTCTGGACACCGGTTTTCCCTCCTTCTTCCGCATCGAGGAAATGGCGTTTCCATTCCCTTCGTCACTCGAGCTCTTGCGCGACAAGCAGCCGGAAGAGGTGCAGCTGAAAGTCCTGGCGCGCACCACGGAGAACGCGACCAGCGTCGAGGGCGACAACGTCGACATGAAAATTCGCCGGCAATGGACTCCGAAGCCCCCGTATGCGCAACGGGTCATCGCGGCAGCTGCCGAAGGCAAGCTGAAGAGCGCTTTCCCCGAGGGCGACAACCTCGGCGTGGTGGCCAATGCTCAAGCACCGACACAGTCACGGGTCATGGTGGTCTCCGCCAGCCAGTTCCTGACCAACCCGTTTGCCTACGCGGGTAACGGGCCGGAGCTGGGCGGTCAGTTTGCCATGTTTGGTAACGTGGGTGGGGATCAGGAGCTCCTGATGTTCGCGTCGCCGTACGCTCAAAGCTACCTCACCAACACCATTCTTTCCCTAAAAAATACGCTCGATTGGATCAGTGGGGATACCGACCTCTTGGCGGCGAGCGCCAAGATCATCGGGTTTTCCAACCTGACCTACTCCGACATCGACCCCCCCAAGATCGGCGCCGAAGACGACGAGGAAGCCATTCGCAAGAAGGACGAGGACTACCGTCAAGAACGCAAGCGCCAGCAAGTCTCGGTGCAGTGGGCATTGACGCTCGGCCTGCCGCTCTTGGTCGCTGCCTTTGGCGTGCTGCGTTGGCGGAACCGGCAATCTCGCAAAGACCAGTATAAGCTGAGTGCTTCGGCCTAACTTTCACGACTATGGACCAGCAAAAAAAACTTTACGTGGCGGTGGGCGTCCTGGCGGTGCTGGGAGTCCTCCTGATTGTTCAACGCCAGAGCGAACAGAAAGACGTCGCGCAACACAGCATTCTTGCGGCGAACCTACCGAAGATCGACATCTCTGAGGAGAGCGCCAAGAGCATCGACCGGGTGGTTCTGGTGAAACCCGCGGAAAAGGACGGCGGCGCTTCGGAGGAAATCGTGCTCGTGAAGACGGGTGACGAGGCTTGGTCGCTGAAGAAGCCAACCGAGGCCAAGGCCAACGCCAGCAACGTGAAATCACTGCTCGAAAACCTGAGTAAGCTGTCGCTTTCAGAGCTAATTTCCCCATCCAAGGACGAGTATTCCCAGTGGGGCGTCAGCGACGACAAGGCGCTCCACGCCAGCTTCTACAAGGGCGAGGAGAGCGTCTTTGATGTCTACTTCGGTGAGAACGGCTCGCGAGGTCAAATGACCCGTCTCGGCAACCAGGACGGGGTCTACGCCATCAAGGGGTTCTCGAAGTGGCTCTACGAACGCGACGCCAAGGGCTGGCGCGACAAGAGCATGCTGAAGTTCGACGACAAGGAAGTCGTCCGGGTCGAAATCAAGAATCCCAACGGCATCTTCACCTTCGACAAGGCGGGGGAGAGCTGGACCGGCAAACACGGCAAGCAGGCGGCGAGCGCCAAGCCCATCGAGAAATTCCAAGCGTCCAAGGTGGATGACTTGCTGAGGGCATACAAAGCACTGAGTGCCATGGATTTTGGCGACGGCAAGCCGCCGGGCGAAGTGGGTTTGAGCGAGCCGCACGCGACCGTGACCATCGAGCTCAAAGGTGGCACTGGGCTCCACGTTCTCAAGCTCGGAGCCGTGGCAGAAGGCTCGAACCGTTGGGCGATGACGAATGGCTCCGATCAAATCTATAGCGTCAGTTCCTGGTCCGCCGATTGGGCCACGGCCGACGCGTCCAAGTTCCAGGTTGCTGAAACGGTCGAAGCCGCCGCCGAAGACCCGGAGGAGTGACGTCGCCAAAGGCTTGGGCCTGACAGCATTCCGTGCGCATGGGTGCGGAGCCTGGGTGGGGCTCCGCATTCGTTTCTGCGCCATTCTGGTGGCGCTCGTCTGGGGGTTCGGGGGTGCCGAGCTCGCTTGCACACCCCATAGCCAACCGGTCGTAAGCGCGAACAAACCGGAGCTGGGGCTCCCTCCTCCGCCTGCGCCTGCGAGCCGTCCGGTTTTCTTGTGGCGCGCCGAGCTCGGGGGCTCGACGTTTCACCTGCTGGGGTCGGTGCATGTGGCCCGTGCAGATCTTTACCCCCTCGACCCGCGCATCGAGGCTGCGTTTGCCGAGAGCGACGCGTTGGTGCTCGAGCTCGCGCTCGACGAGGCGGCCCAGCTCGCGGCGGCACAGCGCATGCTGGAGCTGGGCCAGCTCGAACCGGGGGTGCGGCTGGCGGATGTGGTGCAGCCGGCCACGTGGGAGCTGCTGGTCAAGACGCAAGAGCGCCGTGGCGGCAGCCTGTTTGGCCTGCGAGGCTTTCGGCCCTGGTTCGTCGCTTTGGCGCTCACTACTCAGGCGCTCGAGAAGGAAGGTTTTTCGGCGGAACACGGCATTGACGAGCATTTTCGTCGCAGCGCCGACGGGCGCAAACGCATCATCGCCCTGGAAACGGTGGAGCAGCAGCTACAGTTATTCACCGGGCTATCGGCGGACGTGCAGGAGCACCTGCTGCTTCAGACCTTGGCAGACATCGATCAGTTCGGGGAGCAGCTGGACACGGCGTTTCGGGCCTGGAGCGGCGGAGATGCCGAAGGCCTCGAGCAGCTGCTGCTCGGCCCCATGCGCGACGAGTACCCGGCGTTGTTTGCCGAGCTATTCACCCTCCGCAACCGTAGGATGCTGACCAAGCTTCAGGAAATGGCAAGGCAGCCGGGGCGCTATTTTGTCGTGGTAGGCGCCGGCCATTTAGTTGGCCGTGACGGCATTGTGGATCTTTTGCGGTCGCAAGGTATCGTCTCCAGGCAGCTCTGATGACGCTCTTCGCTTTCCACCATTCTTGGCCCGTGCTTGGTCTCGCGCTGGTCAGCCTGTCCGCTGGATGTAAGCAGGCGCCGAGTGGCGAGCGCGCTGCGACTGGCGGCGCTAATTTGGCGGCGGAGCCCGAGCGCTTCAGCTTCGTCGTCCCGCGCGAGTACATATCCTTGCAGCTACGCGGCGAAGGCAGTGAGACCTTGCTCGCCCCACCCGGTGCAAACGTCAGCCCAACTGAAAACGGCTTCAGCATTGATGCGGGGCCGGAGTTCGCGCTCGACGTGAGCCTTCAGCCGCCGCCTCTCGCAGACTATAAATCGTCGATTGAATCCACGCGGCGGGTGTTCGAAGCAGAGGACGCGGTCGTCTTCAAATCCGCTGCGGGTCATGCGTTCTTGGCCGTCCGAGAGCTCGTCCCGGAATGGGACGAAAGCGATCGCCGCCGCTTTGCCTGTAGTAGTCGTGGGGCTGGCTCAGCTGGCGCACCGACCCGCGCCGATACGGCAGGTTTTTCCCGCTCAGCAATTCAGAACATGCTGGCGGCTTGCCGCAGCCTGGACCTACCGAGCCTCGAGTAAACGGCAGCGGGCCGGCGCGAAAGGGCAGATCGCACAGGTATTTTCCAATGGCTTCAAATAGATAGGACCAGGCGCACAAAAGCGCACATATTGCGACATCCACGGCGACATGGGGGCCACATGTGTGCAGGTCGGCTCCAAATTTCCGAGGCGCGAGATTATCCAGGACATCGTGCTATCGTCCCGAGGCCAAATGGCGGAATCCCATCTCGAATTCACCAAGCCCTCGCACGTGGTTGGGCGCTACGCCCTCTACGGCAGGCTGGCGGCTGGGGGCATGGCGACCGTGCACCTAGGTCGGGTGATGGAAGCGGATGGGACATCACGCACGGTAGCGGTCAAGCGTCTGCATCCTCAGTTCTGCAAGGACCCCGAGTTCGTCGCGATGTTCATCGACGAAGCGCGGTTGGCGGCTCGTATCAAACATGCCAACGTCGTCGAGACATTAGATATTTTAACCATGGGTCAGGAGTTGCTCCTGGTCATGGAATACATTCGCGGCGAGTGTTTTTCCAAGTTGCTTCGGGCGGCGCGCCGCAAGAACATGGAACCCTCGATCGGAGTCGTGGGCCGTATCGCGTCGGGCATGTTGCATGGGCTACACGCGGCTCACGAAGCGACGGATGACAAGGGGGAGCCCTTGAACGTCGTCCACCGTGACATCTCCCCTCAGAACGTGATGATCGACGTGGACGGCGGGGTCAAAGTTCTCGACTTTGGCGTCGCGAAAGCGAGCGCTCGAATCCAGATCACGCGTGACGGACAGATGAAGGGCAAGCTCAGCTACATGAGCCCCGAGCAGCTCCAAGGCCTTCCGGTAGATCGGCGTGCGGATGTGTTTGCGTGCGGTGTCGTGCTGTGGGAAGCGCTCACGCGGCGGCGTCTGTTCGTGGGCGAGGACGCTAGCGAGGTTTTGCGCAAGATCCTGCGGGACGAGGTGCCGCCGCCGAGTCAGTGGGTCCCTGGCTTGAGCCCCGAGGTCGACCAGGTCGTCTTGCGTGCCCTGAGCAAAGATCCCGAGCTCCGGTATCAGACGGCCGAGGAACTGGCGAACGACGTCGAGAAGATCATCGATCTCGCTCCCGAGCATGAGGTGGGGCAGTGGATCGACACCGTCGCGGGTGAGGTTTTGGGGAAGCGAGAACGCCTCCTGCAAGAGATCGAACGGGTCGACACGAGTGAATTCGCCTTCAGTGCCGAAGGCGCTGTCCCCGGTCACGGTTCCATCACTGACTCGGATACGTTTCAGCGCATCCAGTCCTGGGCCGAGCGTGAAGCGGCGCGCGTCGTAGCGGATGGTCACGCGCCGCAGGTCACGATCGACATAGAAGACCCAGAGCTCGAGCCCACTCAAACGGTGGCGGACGCCCGTTGCATCGATCTGTCTCTCGCGGGGGAGTCAGAGCGTCCTTCGGAAGCTCCGATGCTGTACACGGATCTGGACATCATCACGGCCGATCCGGACGAGGACGAGCCCGAATCTGCCGTGACGCTGGCCGAAGATCCGAGCTTTGGCGAGGAGGCGGTGCATTCGTTGGTCGACCCCTCGGGGTCGAATGGAGCTCCCTCGGGTCCGCTGTTGTCTTCACCGGTGGCGGCCCAAGGTACAGCCAACGTTTTTGCGTTTGCCGCACCGCCCCCAAAGCGGGGTCGTCGGCTGATGGCGATGCTGGCCGCTGCCGCAGTTTTCATGGGCCTGGTAGCGATCGCGGTGGTTGGCGTGCAGCCTTCGCCCTTGGTGCGTACGAGCGCGTTGCTTCCCGAAGAGGGTGAAGGCGTCGTCGACGAGCGTGGCGAGGCGGTTGCCGCGAACGAGCCGCTGCGTGTTCCAGACCGTGTTCCAGATCGTGTTCCAGACCGCGTTCCAGATCCGCTCGCGTTGGCGCAGGGTCGGGCAGTTGCTCCGGTGTCTCAGGTCGTGAACGAGGCACACATCGAGCCAGAGCGAGTGGAGCAGGGTCGTGCGGAGGCCAGAACAGAAGCTCCGGCCGTCGACCGGGCTCATATCACAGAGGCGGCGATCGCAGAGGCCCCCGCTTCTAATCGCGTCAGTCTCGCGTTGTCCCGAGCCCCCAAAGAGCGAGTGCAGAGCGCACCCAAGAAGAGCCCACGGCGAGCAGCCCCGGTCGTGGCGCGCCGTCCGAAACCTGTGGCCGTCAACAAGCCAGCGGCCGCCAAGGTGGACTGCCGCCAGCCGTTCTGGATCGACGAGGCCGGAATCCGGCGGATCAAGATGGATTGCCTGTAGTTCTCGGGGGCAAGCTTCGTCGGCGTCGCTCAGCCCTGTGGTGTCCGAGGGTGATCGTCTCGAGCAATCCCAGGTAGGTGACGCGCGGCATCCCGGAGACGGCTCACGTTTGGCGTACTCGTGTCCGCGCCGCATGCTCGAGTCCGTTCGGAATCCGCCGGTGTGGCGTTCCTGCACTGCTTCGGGACAGCCACCGGCGCCGACGATGAGCGCCGTGACGATCTAGTGTCTTCGCTGCGTCGAGCGCGTCATTCGAGGCGACTCGAGCGCATGCAGCGCTGGAACAATGGCGCCGAGCAGCTACTCTTCGCCCGTGTCTCACTCTCGAGCCTGGGTCCCCGTCATGGTTGTCTTGGCAGCCCTCTCCGGCGCGGCTTCTTCCGCGCTCGCCGCGGCTCCGCCCAGTGCGGCCCTGGGTGCGCAGCGCGCTCGCGTGTTCTTCTCGGGGCACAGCTTGCTCGACAATCCGCTGCCGGACTGGATAGAGACGATTGCGGTGAGCCGCGGCGATTCGCTGGGCTGGCAGGAGCAAATCGTGCTCGGCTCGCCCATTCGGGTGCGCAGCAAGGGCGACGATCCCAACGCCTCCGGCTTTCCGGGCTATCAGCTTGGGAAAAGCAAGAGCGGCGGGGGCATCGACGTCTTGCGCGAGCTGGACAATCCGACACAACTCGCGCCCGGCGAGCAGTACAATCGCTTGCTCATCACCGAGCGCACCGACTTGTTCGGTACGCTCAAGTGGGAAGACACTGTGGGTTATCTGCGCCACTACCATGATCGGCTCGTCGAAAACGCTGCCGAAGCCGGCTCACTATTGTATCAGGTCTGGCCGGAGATCGAGAAGAGCGACCCAATGGCCTGGGTCGGCTACGTGAGGGGGGAGCTGTTCGGTTGGGAATGTGTTGCCGCCAAGGTGAACCAAACCCTACAGGCGGACGGGCGCGCCGATCGCGTGGACGTGATCCCGGGGGGTATTGCCCTCGCCGAGCTCGTCGAACGGGCGCTCGCAGGCGGAGTGCCGGGGGTCGTGGGCACGAGCGAGCAACGGATCGACGCGGTCTTCGCGGACGATGTGCACCTCACGCCGCTCGGCATCTATTTGATGGCCGCGGTGCAGTATGCGGCGCTATTCGGAAAAAGCCCCGTCGGAGCCGCCGGCGCGCCCGGGGTGAACCCCGCGGCTGTGCCGGTGCTACAACAGATCGCGTGGGACACGGTTTCTAGCTACCTTTCTAGTCGTCGGACTCCCGCGCTTTCTGCATGCCGAGCGCGCGTCGCGAGCGAGCTCTGCCCAGCCTACCACCGTTTCCGCGGCGATCCCGAGCAGGTCGCGGGCTGCGGCTTCTGGACGACGTCCGACAGCCCGTTTGCCGGCCTCGATCCGGTACCGACGCCGGCGCTCCCCAGCTGGGGGGCAGCATTTGCGGCGCTGCTGCTCGCAGGCTCGAGTTACCGGAGCTACCACTGCCGGCGGCCCTGAGCAACTGCCCCGGCGACGGCTCAGGGCGTGGTAAGAAGCCCCATGGCGCGCATTCTCCGGTCACCTCGCAACCTCTGGTGCGAAGCGGCCGTCACTCGAGCCGGACTGCTCGTGGACGGGGACGACTACTATCGGGCGTTCTACGAAGCGGCCCAATCCGCCGAGAGCTACATCATCTTGGCAGGCTGGCAGTTCGACACGGACGCGTGTCTGCTGCGCGGTGCCAACGCCGAAGGAGCGACACTCCCGGTGACCCTGCTCAAGTTCTTGGACGCTCTCTGCGCGCGCAACCCTAAGCTTCGGATTTACCTCCTCGCCTGGGACTTCCACGCCGTGTTCTCGCTCGAGCGGGAGTGGATGCAGCAGCTCCGGTTCAACTGGACGACGAGTGAACGGCTTACATTCCTCTTCGATAGCAGGCACGCCGATCAAGGTTCGCACCATCAAAAGTTCGTGGTCATCGACGGGCAGCTCGCATTCCTTGGCGGCTTGGACCTCTGTGACCATCGCTGGGACGATCGCGGACACAAGGACCCCAATCCGCTCCGCGTGAGCCGGGGCGAGCCCCACAAGCCCTTTCACGATGTGCAGTCCTACCTCGTCGGGGGCGACCTGTTGGGCGAGCTCATCGCGCTGTTCAAATGCCGGTGGGAAGCCGCAGGGGGCGAGCCACTCGTGCTGCTCGAGCCGTCATCGTCTTCGACCTTCGCGAATTACGAGCCGCAGGGGGCCGTGCCGCTCGCGGTTTCGCGCGTTGCGCTCAGCCGCACGGATCCTCATGGTTCCCCGACCCAGACGGAACGCTGCCGCGAGGTCTGCAATCTCTTCAGCGACGCCATCGCCCAAGCGAAGCGCCTCGTCTACATCGAAACGCAGTACTTCAGCTCACGAGAGATCGGAGCCGTCTTGGTGGAACGCCTTCGAAGCAGCCAGGATCTGCTCGACGTCGTGCTGGTCCTCAACATGCAAGCGGAGACGCTCAAGGAAGAAATCGCCGTCGGCCTCGCGCAAGCCAAGGTGATCGCCGACTTGCGTAGCGCGGCCGAAGGAACGGGTCATCGGCTTGGCATCTACTACACGGTGCCTGCAACCGAAAACGGCGCGGAACCGGATCGTGCAACGTATATTCACTCGAAGGTCATGGTCGTCGACGATCGCTTTCTCACGATCGGGTCGGCAAACCTCACGAACCGCAGCATGGGCTTGGACACAGAGCTAAACCTCTCGGTCGAGACTGACGACCCCGAGGATGCACTCGGCCAATCGATCGCACGGGCCCGTCAAAGCCTCATCGCCGAGCATCTGGGCGCCCCAGATGCGGAAGCCCTCGACACGAGGGGCCTCGTCACGGCGCTGGATAGCCTCGCCGAACAGCGCGCGGGCCGGCTGCGGATCCATCCGTCGCCGACGGAGAATGAGCGAGCGGTGCTGGAGGTCATCGATCCGCAACAGCTGCCGTTTGATCCGGCGGATGTAGAAGGCCACGAGCACAGCCGGTCCATTTTCGTGGGAGGCATCGGTGCGCTATGGGCCCGCCTTTCAGGTGGAGCGCGCGCGCCCACGGGCGAGTGATGCCCGAACCTCCCACATCGCAGTGGCAGATCGTCACACTCGGGACAGTCTCACAGCATGATCCCGGCGCCCGGTCCGAGCTGAAGCGGCGGGGAGGCACCCCACATTTGGGCTGGCGGCGCAAACTGCGGCGCGCTAACGAGTGGAATATGCCCGGACCGTTTGACCAGTACGCGGAGAAGGTACGTATGGCTTTTGGCACTGGTAGCGAGCCGATCTCGGTGGTGGCACGCCGGGCGGAGACGCTCTTCGCTGACGTACCGATCATCGTTTGGGAGGGCGACGCGCAAACGTTTGAATTTTCCTTTGTCAGCAGCGCTGCGGAAAAGGTCCTCGGTCATCCGCGGGAACGTTGGACGGGCGAAGCCACGTTCTGGGCAGATCACGTGGTTCATCCGGCAGATCGTGATGACGCGATAGCCTACTGCGCGCTAGCGACCGGCAAGGGTCGTGATCACGCCTTTGAGTACCGCGCCAACGCCGCCGACGGAAGGACCGTCACCCTCGTCGACTACGTGCAAGTGATCACGGGCAAGCGAGGCATCGCCGAACGGCTGCGCGGCATCATGATTGAGGTGGGGCCAACGCCCAATCAGAGCCGCGCGGTAGCGTGGCAAAGTCCATCACGCCAGGTGCTGGAATCGGATTCCGGCGCGCGTTGACGCGCCGCCGAGCCGCGAGGTGCATCGAACGCCTAAGGCGTTGCACGTTTCGCAGGCAGGTCGATGAGAGGCACGCAGCCGAACAAAACCGTCCGCTAAATTGGGTCAATTCCACTAGAGCCTGCCCAGTAGCGACAGGTTTTCTTCCCCACTCTGGCAAGCGCTGCGCGCGGGGCGCAAGCCCCGCATAGTGCCGTCCCGCACTGCGAGTTCAGAGTCGTATCAACGCGTTGACCCTATCCCAGTAGGCGAGCGCGGCGAGGCTAGGGCGGAGGCCACAGCAATCCTCGGAGGATTGCGAGGACCGACAACCGACGCATCGCCGTGCGCAGCCGCCTAACGGGATAGGGTCAACCGGTGCCGCGACGGGACATGGGGGGCGCTAGCTCTTCTTCGAGCTCTTCGAAGAGCTTGCGGGCTTTGCGGCTGAGTTTCTTGGGCACGTGGACATTGACCACCACGTGCAGGTCGCCACGGCCGCGGCGACCGATGCGCTGCATGCCGTGGCCCCGCGCCGTGATCACCGTGCCGGGTTGAGTACCGCCGGGGATTTCGACCGGCACTTCGGTTCCATCCGGCAGCACCACATCGAACTCGGTGCCCATGGACGCTTCCACGAAGGAGATGTTTTCACGCGTAACGAGGTCGGCCCCGTCGCGCTCGAAGTCTGCATGCGGCTCGAGTTCGACATCGACGTATAAGTCCCCACTCGGTGACCCGTCTGGGCCTGGCATGCCTTGGCCGGGCACGCGCAGACGCTGACCCCCGTCGATACCCGCGGGGAAGGTGACAATCACCTTACGTTGTCGCTCTACTTGTCCGCGACCCGAGCAACTCGGACAAGGAGAGGAGATGCTACTGCCCTGGCCCCGACAGTTGGGGCACGTGCTGCTGAACATGATGAAGCCGCGTTGGGTGCCGACCTGCCCCGAGCCTCCACAGGTGCGGCATACCTCCGGGCTCGTCCCTGGAGCTGCGCCCGAACCCTTGCAGCCTTCACACGGGGCCAGGCCTTCCACCGTGACCTCGTGTTTGACGCCGAGCATCGAGTCCTTGAGCGAGATTCGCGCATCCACACGCACATCCGCTCCTCGTGCCTGCCGACGGCCGCGCCGGCCACCCCCCGAGTCCCCGAAAAAGTCAGAGAAGATGTCCTGAAACTGGCTGAAAATATCCCCCACACCCACGCCAGAGAAGTCCGCCGCGCCACCCTGCAGGCCCGCGTGGCCAAAGCGATCGTAGGTGGCTCGCTTCTCTTTGTCGCAAAGCACGGCGTAGGCCTCGGTGGCCTCCTTGAACTTTGCTTCGGCTTCCTTGTTGCCCTGGTTTCTGTCCGGGTGGAATTTCAGCGCCGCTTTGCGATAGGCGCGCTTGATGTCCTCTTCGCTCGCATCCTGGGCCATCTCCAGGACTTCGTAATAGTCGCGCTTCGGGCTCATTGGGGGACGTCCGCTGGAAACGGCCGGCCCAAACTAAGGCGTAATTGACGACTGTCAACCCGCGCCAACATTAATCGGCACCCGGCGCCCTGTGGGGGTCGGCGCTGCCTGACTCGTCGCGGCGTTTAGCTATCGCGACGCCAGCAGGTTCGTCGACCTGGTTGGCCTGGAGGCTTGAAATGGTCCAGCGTGCGGCCTCCAAATTGGCCTCCAGCTCGGCATTGCGCTGGGACAGCCGCGCCGCGTCTTGCGTGACGCTGTCGGCATCACTTTTGGCCTTGAGCTGGTTCAGCTCGGCGATCAACTGGCGTCCAAACCGCTCCGTCTTGTGCAGCGCTTCCGTCAACCGGCTAACCTCACCGGCGCTCTCCGTGAGCTTTGTCTCGAGCTCTCGCAGCTCGGATTGTGATTCAGCGTCCGGCGCTTCGGCCCGCTGGGAAAAGCGCTGCTCGCTAGTCCGGAGCTCTGCGGTGAGTTGCTCGACGCGCTGCGTGAGCAAGCGGGCCTCTGCCTCGACCTTGCTCGCCTTGCGAGCCTCAGCATCGGCAGCTTTGCGGAGCTTGTCGAGCTCCAGCTTGAGGGCGCGAGTGCCGTCAGCGTCGCCATCAGCAGCTTTGCGGAGCCTGTCGAGCTCCAGCTTGAGGGCGCGAGTGCCGTCAGCGTCGCCGTCGGCGTTCTTGCGCAGCTTATCGAGCTCTTGTTTCAGCGCTCGAGCGCTGTCCTCGAGGGCTTTCTTGGCCCGTAGCTCTTCTTCGAGGCGTTGCTCCCGTTTTGCGAGCTCCAGCTTGGCTCGGGCTGCATCGGCAAGCAGCTGGTCGAGCTCGGACTGCATCTCGTCTGCGCGTTGGTCCGCTGTCGAGGCACGCGACTCGAGCCCGGTCAGCCACTCCTCTCGCGAGGCCAGCTCCGCTTGAAGCTCTGCGATTTTGGCTGCCGCTGCCGCCGCCGCTTGCGTTTGGGCTCGCAATGCCGGCTCGGCCTCGCGTGGGGCGCGCTCAGCGACTGCCGCGGGCAGCTGGACGTCGGCGAAAGGGAACTGAATCACGGAAAAAGAGTCAGCAGTGACGGGAAGGGCACTCACGAGCGCCAAGAACCACTCCGGCTCCTCGGCGCCGTTGGGCAGAAACGCGGTATCGATACGCACCTCGGCTGCTTCGGTGGCGCTGAAATCAGCCACGGCATAACCTACGAAGGCCGTTTGCCCGAGCATCCGCACCTCATCGAAATGCTGGCTCACCGTATCGTACAGATCGTAATAACCGATGGGTTGCTCCGCCTGCAGGCTGCACGCGATCAGCCGCCGGGCAATCTCGGGGTTGCGTGCCGCGATGAGCGCCATGCCCCGCCGAGACAGCGCGCGCCCCATGGGCTTCAGCAAGAGGTTGGGATCCCCCTCCGCGGCGGCGAGGTCCTCTATGATGCCAAAATCAAAGACACCGTCCCGCAGTGTGGAACCGGCATCCTCGAGCCCGGCGTAGGCAATCTGCTTGGTGCGGTTCGCGGCCGTGGCTTCGGCGGCGCGTGTGGCGTTGCGATCATAGACCTGAACGTGGCGCGCCCCGCGTTCGACGAGGCGCTCCGGCAATGGTGAGAGCGCGTCACCGAAGACGATGACTTTGGCGCCTGAAATCCAGGTTTCGGCGTAGGCGGCTAGCGCCAGACTGGGAGAAACTCGACCGGCATTCATGGACCTGGGCACACTAGTGCCTCGATTGTGTCGAATCGAGGCCAAAGAAATCGAAGTGGCCGAATCAGAGGCTTTGGCTTGGCGGGGAATTTCTAGGCTTTCCCACCGAGACCGGCCAGTGGGCGGCCATGCACCCGGCCATTTTTGATGCCGCCGCAGTCTGGGGGCGCGCTAGTCTCGTGGTCGTCCCGGCGCGAGAAGAACCCATGATCGACGAGGACGCCTTTGGGCTCCTGTTCTCCTACTGCGAGGTCGAAGACGACGAGTACGGCTCGGACGAGCGTGACGACTTCGTCCGTCGCTTCCAGGGCTTCGAGCGCCATGTGCTCGACATCGTGAGCGGCATGGGGCTACCGAGTGACCACCACATCGTGTGCTTGGGTCACGCGGTGTACGTGGAGTTTCGCGACGACGAGGCACTGCCCGAGCTACTGGGCCTGTTTCGCGCTGCCAGCGCTCGGCTGCTTCGGGCCGGCTTTGCCAACGTGACGGTGCTGGCTCACGGCAGCCGTTGGGTGAATGAGGGTGAAGGGCCTCCGCTTTCAATCAGCCCGGCCGCGCCGCGCATCGCCGTCATTTCTCGCCCGAGCGAGCCGCTGCGCCGCGTCCTGGATGCCGAGACTTTGGCTCGACGCGATGAGGACACGGACGGCTGGGGCCCAGGCGCATATGTCGATACGGAGGCGCTGGACGCGTTAGGCAAACGGCCCAAAAATGCGCCGACGGTGCTGCGGGCCTGCGGCGCGCAATTTTTCCGGATCCCACCTTTGCCCGTGGAGGCGCGATGAGCGAATCAACGCCGAAACTCTGCCTGGCGGACGACGCCCTATTTGAGCAGCACGTGTCGCCTCCGGGCCACCCCGAGCGGCCCGAGCGGTTGACGGCGGCTCGGCAAGGCCTGCTCGATTCCCCGCTGGCTGCGGCGGCGCGCCGACTTCCGCCGCGCGACGCCAGCATGGACGAGATCGGCCTCGTCCATGCACCCGGCTACGTCGCGAGCTTGGCCCGAACCAGCGGCAAAGCCGGCCACCTCGACGCGGACACTTTCTACAGTCCGCGCTCGTTCGAGGCGGCACGGCGCGCCACGGGCGCTGCGCTAGCGCTGAGCGACGTATTGCTCGATGCCGAGGCAGACTTTGGCTTTGGCTTGGTGCGCCCTCCGGGCCATCACGCCCGACCCGCGCAGAGCATGGGTTTCTGCTTGATCAACCACGTGGCGGTGGCGGCGCGGCATGCGCTGGCCCGCGGCGCGCGCCCCGTAGGGATACAGGTCGTGGACGTGCACCACGGCAACGGCACCCAAGAGATAGTCGAGCAAAGCGCGGAGGTGGGGTACCTCGCGTTGCATCAAAGCCCCCAGTATACCGGC
>JANOIG010000151.1:0-2040 GCA_031407405.1 Deltaproteobacteria bacterium | reverse complement strand
TGCCGCAGCGGCCAGGGCGCTGCGGACGAGGGCGAGGGCAGCGCCGGGATTGGCCATGACAAGCTCTGCCGGAATGCGCACGATGCGGTAGCCCGTTCGCCCGAGCTGCTCGTCCCGCACCCTGGTCGAGACGAGCACGAGCTCGGTGCACTCCGCCGTCGACCTCCACCACAAGGCGCGCTTCGGTGGCGAAGTCGACGACATACCGTTTGATCACAACCTGGCGGCGAAAAGCGACGCCCAAGCGCGGCGCGGCCCAGAGCCGCACTTCCGACGGCGTCTGATGGCGACGCATGTGCTGCGCTCTGGCTTCGAGCTCGCCCTGGCGCTTGGAGACTTGGCGACGTTGATACGGTGACGGCATACTGACTCCTCCTGGACCGCAGCATGTTCGCGGTTCAGGCCACTCGCCAACCCGGCGAAGCTCCTGCAGAGGGACTGAGCGCTGCTTGCGTAGAATCGCGATCGTTCGGAGACCCACCACATCTCGAAAGGAGGAGATGCGACCAAACGCCCGCTGCGAGTGATCGTCCAGCAGCGTGGGGGCAAAAAAACCGTCTGATTCCAATACCGCAGCTGCCTCTGCGACAGCCCGGTGAGTCGAGCAACGTGCTCGGCGGTAAATGCCAGCAGTTCCACCACGCTCCCTCGGAGATAGTTACTCCACAAGACCCGAGGATGCCAAGCCAAGCATGCTTCAGGCCCCATTATTGAGCACACGCGGTACCGGTGCGGCTTGACTTGCACGTCATAGTTGACGCTGTCGCCGCCCCCAGCGGACGCAGAAAAAGCGCACGAAAAAAACGTCTCGAGACGTACCGCGACCGGGCAGCTCTGGCTGCCGGCGCAGGGAGCTTTCCGGGAACCTCCCCGTTTGCTAAGGAAGGCGGATGTGGGCTCGAGGTTGAAACATGGCGCACGTCTATCACGATGACCGGGCTCGCTATTTCGAGCACCAGTACCGCGTGACGCGGGAGCACGTCATTCCGTTCGTGGAGCAGTCCGGGCCCCTTCCTGCCGACGCGCATGTGCTCGAGATCGGTTGCGCCGAAGCGGGCGTGCTCAAAGCCTTTCTCGAACGCGGAGCGCGAGCGGTAGGGGTGGATCTAAACCGCACGCGGCTGGAACGCGGGCGCGAGTACTTGGCGGATGCTATTGCCGGTGGCCGGCTCACGTTGCTGAATCAGGACGCGACGACGCTGCTCGAGGACGCCCGGTTTCAAATGGGGTTCCACCTAATCGTGCTCAAGGACGTGATCGAGCACATCGACGATCGCCCGAAGTTGTTGCATGTTATATCGAGGTTGCTCTGCCCCGGCGGCAGGGCGTTTTTTGGCTTTCCGCCCTGGCAAATGCCTTTCGGCGGCCATCAACAGATTTGCCGGAGCTGGCTGCTGTCGCGCTTGCCATATTTTCATTTGTTTCCCGCACCCGCCTACGAAAGGGTGCTGTCGGCCTTTCGCGAGAAGCCAGCGCGCATCCAGAGCTTGCTCGCGACAAAGCGCACCGGCATCGCCAGCGCCGAGTTCGAGAGCCTCGCGGAACGAGCAGGCTATCGTGTCTGCCATCGGCGCTTCTACTTGCTCAATCCCATGTACGCCTACCGGTTTGGCGTCGAGCCACGCGTGCAGGCAGATTGGGTCGCGGCACGGCCACAGCGAGATTTCGTGACCACGTGCGCGTATTACACGCTGGGGCTCGACTCGGTCGAATCGACGCCAGGGGCTTGAAAGCGACTGAAGTCACTCGGCAAAGAGTGTTGTCCAGCCAAGTCGCGGCGCGTTCTCGACGACGCTCAGCACGTCTCGGTGCAATAGACCAGCCTTCGAGCAGCTCCAAGACGTGCGCTGCCTTGATACGGTCTCGGCGGGAGGTACATGACTGCACCTGAAGGCAGCTGGTTGCCCCAAAGCGAACTTCAGGCGTCTACTACTGAGAACACTCGATATGAGTGCGGGTTCATCTTCACGTCAAAGGCGACGCTGTCATCGCCGCCAACGGGCCCTGGCGGTCGGGGCTGCCCCGTGATGCTTGCTTTGG
>JANOIG010000132.1:0-13149 GCA_031407405.1 Deltaproteobacteria bacterium | reverse complement strand
GTGATGCTGAGCGTCGAGCTCGCCATCATCCTGGTGTGGGCGGTGGCCTTGCCGCGCCTGCTCGGCGAGCACTTCATGGGCCCGCCCATGTCGCTCGGCGTGTTCGTCTCGTTCTTGCTGTACACGGGCATGTTCATGTGGCCCATCGAGGTGGTGGGCCAGATGGCGCGCATCGTGAACCGCGCCACGACCTCGGCGCACCGCGTGTTCGAGATCCTCGATACCCGCCCGGACGTGGTCGACGACGCACAGCCCATGCCCGTGGCGGGGTTGACCGGCAACGTCAGCTTCGAAGACGTGAGCTTCTCGTATGACGAGGTGCGGCCCACGCTCAAGCGCATCTCGTTCGAGGTCTCGGCCGGCGAAATGATCGGCCTCGTCGGGCCATCCGGCGGCGGCAAGAGCACACTCGTCAATCTGATCACGCGCTTTTACGACGTCTCTAGCGGGCGGATCCTGATCGATGGCACCGACCTGCGCCGCTTCGACAGCGGAGAGTACCGGCGCCACGTAGGCATGGTGCTGCAGGACCCGTACTTGTTTCACGGCAGCGTGCTCGAAAACATCCGCTACGGTGTTCCGAATGCGACGCCGGCCGAGGTCGTGGCCGCGGCGCGGGTCGCCAATGCTCATGACTTCATCTGCAAGTTGCCGCACGGCTACGACACGCTGGTCGGTGAAAGAGGCCACACCTTGTCGGGCGGCGAGCGGCAACGGGTCAGCATCGCGCGGGCCGTGCTCAGCAACCCGCGCATCCTGATCCTGGACGAGGCGACGAGCGCGGTCGACACCGAGACCGAACAGAAAATCCAGGAGGCGATGGACCGGCTGGCTCAGGGCCGCACCGTGTTTGCGATCGCCCACCGCCTGTCCACGCTGCGCCGCGCTTCCCGCCTGTTCGTCATTGAAGACGGCAAGCTGACCGAGCGCGGCACACATTTAGAGTTGATCCAGAACGAAAACGGCACGTATCGGCGTTTGTACCAGCTGCAACAACAGCTCCACGACGCCGGCGAGAGGATAACACCATGCTCGAGCTAACATCTCCCACTTACAACGACGCTCCCGATTCAGCGCCAGCGACGCCCGATGCAGCATCGAAGCCCGATGCTCCAACACGCCTACGCCTGAGCGAAGACCGCCGGCTCTGGCTCGAGCAAGGCGGCACCTCGGTGCGCGTGCAACCCGTGCGTTGCTTTCCCTGGAGCTCGCCCACTGAGCTCGTGTCCTTGCGCGATGAAAATGAACGCGAACAGCTGCTCGTGCAGAAGCTCTCCGACCTGGACTCGGCCTCTGCCGGCGCCCTGCAAACGGCCATGCAAGGCGTTGGTTTCGTGCTGGAGGTCGTCAGCGTCGAGTCCATCGAGGAAGACTACGAGGTCCGGGTGTGGGTCACCCAAACGCGCCACGGCAAGCGCACTTTTCAGACCAAGCTCGACGAGTGGCCCTGGGCCTCTCCCGACGGTGGCCACCTGGTGCGAGACTTGTCGGGAGACCTGTTCCGGCTACCCTCGCTGGATACCGTGGACCCCAAGACGCGCGGCTGGTTGTGGGCGTACATCGGCTAAGGCTGCAGCTCTCTCTCGCGAGAGTACGACGGGAGCCCACACCCGAGCCCGTGAAGTGGAGTAGAGTCGACGCATGAGAACTCTGCTCCGCTATTTTGCTCAAGGGGTGCTGGTTGCGGTGCCCATCGCCTTGACCGTGTACCTGGCATACAGGCTGGTTACTTTCATCGATGGGCTGCTTCGGTTTCCGATACCGGGCTTGGGCCTCGTGGTCACTCTAGCCTTACTCACCGTGCTCGGGTTCATCACCTCCAGCGTGATCGGTAGCCGCCTGGTCACGCTGGCGGAGGGGGTGTTCAAACGTCTACCGTTGGTCAAGATCCTGTACAGCGCGCTCAAGGATCTGATCGGTGCGTTCGTGGGCGATCGCAAAGGCTTCGATCGCCCGGTGGCGGTCCAGTTGCCGGGCGGACAGGGTCGCGCTTTCGGTTTCGCGACGCGCGACGATGTGCCCTTTCCAGGGTTCGAGCAACACGTCCTCGTGTACTTCCCCCAATCCTTCAACTTCGCGGGCAACCTCGTGGCCGTGCCCCGAGCCAGCGTGACGCCGCTCGACGTCAAGAGCTCGGATTTCATGAGCTTCGTGATCTCGGCTGGCATCGCCGGCGTGGGGGCAAACGTCGTAGCCCAGAGGGAGGGTGAGCCCCTGGAGCGCCCCGCTCAGGGCGACTTGGAACGGCGAGACGACCTCTGATGTTCCTGCTCGAGACCCCCCACCCCTGGACATCTGCTGTCGTTGGTAGTTGCAGCACAGCTATCAAGCTTAAAGCTGCTCGAGCGCTTCTTCGCCCCGTATCGCAGTGTTGCCTTCGACGATCGATGGGAATGGAGGTATGGGGATCCTGCAGCACCAGCAACCCGCTATCTGGACAGCCGCAAGCCTACGATTGGAACACGAGCGGCCGCAAGCGTATTCAAATGTTCGCAGCGGACATCGCCAACAAGTGCCTGTGGCTGGTCGTACGACCCTATTTCACCCCCGGCACCAGCGTCCAGGTGCATGACGCGGCCTACTACCACTCTGGCAATACGGGCGTACATTGAGTATCGAGCTCAAGGCGTGACGTGAGCCGCCATGCGGCTCACTGGAACACGAGCGTCGCGCTTCGCGTGGGCAGGTCGACGACAGTGGTGGCCGTGATCCCGCCGCTGATGGGTTCGTAATCGACCTCGATCGGAACAAACGCGCCTGTGGTGCAACTTCCGTCAGACTGGGGTTGGCACACGCAAGAACCACCGCCTGGTCCTCCCTCCGCGCCGGTACCGCACTCCGTAAACGCCTGAGCCGTCAGCTCATACTGTCCGGCCGTCAAGGGGGCTTCTGAGGCACAGTTGCCGACCTCATACTGGCTCCGCGGGTGAATGCACTCGGAGGGCATGGGTGCGGTGCCAAGTACAACCCCGTGGCTCACGAACTCGCTCCTGAAGGTGCCGACCTCAATTTCGCTCGCCGGCGCCAGGCGAACGACTGCCGCGCGGGCGCATTCATCCGGGCAATCGCGGACGTTGTCGGTACCGTCTTGTATCGACTCGCAGAGCACTCCGCCGCAGAAGAAGGGGTTGTGCAGGTTCACTTCGCGTCCAGCGCGGGACGCTCGTACGAGATGAGGCGAGTCGGTGCAAGACGACAGATAGGGCTGGAGGAAAATGGGGGTTTCCCGCTCGTTGCGAATACTGACAGTCAGCCGGTCGTTAGCCCTGCGGTTGCGGTAACTCGCGCAGCTGAGCCCGCTCGACTCGGGAGCCCGGCAGTACCCGGCTTCACACGCGTGTTGAGCTCCCAAGGATGAACAGTCCACGGGGGTGGTGCAGGCGAAGTCGCACACGGCGACACTGCCCGGTTCGACGCTGTCGGCGGTACACGTTGCTACAGGGGACAAGCTTTGGCAGGTCGCGTCGCCGCTGTCGTCCACGAGGCAGCCGCGGGTGCACAGCGCATTGATACAGTCGTAACGATCCCCACAGCTCGACGTGCACCGGCTCAGGAAATGGGATTCGCCGCTGAGCGCATCTGGATTCGCCTCACCCCCGCAAGAGATGGCCACCAGGGCCGGCATCGAGACCAGCAAAGCAAGACCGAAAACACGCCGAACGGGTGCGTGTGCGCGCGCTCCGGCGTGACGATTGACGAGTGTCTGCTTTTCTTTAGGAGTCGTTTTCATCGTGTCGTTCCAGTATAGGCTGATCTCGGTCCAGGACACATTGACCATGGGCATCGCCAGCTTGGGGCAACGCCAGAGCCGTTGCACCCCGCGCGGTGAGCGCCTGTAACAGCGTGATTCAGAACGCGCTATCGTAAACCGATGCCACGCTCAGAGCGACAGGGACCGACCCGAGCTGCAATACTTGGGAACCGCGCGCGACGTGAAGCGCCCACGCACCGTCCGGTTGCCTCTGCCAAAGCTCCAGCTGTCGCGAGTCATGAGCTACGAATAGCACTTCCTGAAGGCTGGCCAAGCGCTGGTAGTGAGCGGCTTTTCACCGCGATCATAGGCTGCCGTCGATTCACTGAGCACCTCCACGAGGAGCAGTGGATTGGTGGCAGTATTGGCGTCCTGTGGGTCGGCTTCCAGCTGGCCACAAATGACCGTCAGACCAGGATAGGTGGTCAGCCCCGTCGCTGGCACCCGAACCCGCAGGTCAGACGAGTACACATTGCACGGGCGCCCATCGATGGCGTTCCCAATCAAACGTGCCAAGCGAGCGGCAATCGCCGCGTGCTCGGGACTGCCGCCGGCCATGGCCAGCACTGCCCCATCCACGAACTCGTGTTTGCTCACGCTGACGCGTTCGAGCGCGATGTATTCGGGAAAGGTGAACAGGCTGTGAAGGGCGATGGCCAGCTACTTAGCATGAAATTGCCTTGTGATCTCCGGCAGCATCGCTGGTTTCGGAGCCAAATCGAGTACGCCGACCGCTAGTGCTGCTGCCCCAACCTCGTGAGCTTGGTAATGTCGGCGGCATCCGGCGTGGCGGCTAGGCCGGAGGAGCCTCTTCAGGCCACTCAAGACGGAGAGATCCAAGGCACCATGTCCGGGTCATCGCGCAGCCACTGCCGCACGAGCTCACTGCCCACTCCTGCACGATGAGCGGTACGAGCTCGGAGGCATCCAATACCTCACACGCGGTCCTCGCGATCTTCGCTGAGTGCCCGAGACAGGTCGGCTCCCGGCGCCACGAGAGGAGGCTCCTCAGCAGGCCAGCCCAGATCTTGAAAGATCTCGCCATACAGTGCCTCCAGGCGGGCGCATTCAGCGCCCGTCAGCGCCTGAAACTCGTTTTCTCGCGCGCGCTGTGACAGCTGGCCGTGTCCTTGCGCGAGGAATGCACGCAGGCGCTCGATCTCCCGCTCTGGCATCTCGACGACCTCTTTGACGGCCGACGCAAACTTGTCGAACGCGGTGAGGAAGCGCACTTCTTGCGGCAAATCGTGCTCGACGGTCTGTTCGACGCAGGCATACAGAAACTCGGCGTGCGCCGTCGCGTCGAAGTAGCGGTAATAATCGGCCGTGTCGTTGAGCACCTCCAGGTTGTGGTCAGAAGTGGCTCGCCAGTCGATCAGGGGCAGCAGCGCTGACGAGTATGATTCGAGCACTGCCTTGTACTCCGCGATGCGGCGGAGGATGGCCGAGCTGATGGGAAACACGACGCCCGGTGGATTGTAGCCGGCCGCAGCCAGCACGTGGTGAATCAGCCAGCGATGCAGCCGGCCATTGCCGTCGCTGAACGGGTGAGCGTAGACGAATCCAAAAGCCATTGCCGCCGCCCCGAGCACCGGGTCAACTCCGCCAGCGAGGGCTCGCTGCTCGTATTCGATGATACCACCGAGCAGCTGTTTGAGGTCCTCCGGGCGCGCGCTGATGTGCTCCGGGACAGGTTCCTGGGTTTCTCTATCGTGTGTCCCGACGAACCCGCCCTGTGTGCGGAGCCCAAGCTTTACGAAACGCGCATCACCAATCACCACGCGCTGAAGCCGTTCCAGCTCGTCAATCGTGATCGGACGAGCTCCAGCCTCGCCAATGGCGCTGGCCCAGCGCGCAGTGCGAGCGCGGGGCGGCCGTTCACCCTCGATGGCAAATGATGACTTCGAGTCGCTGAGCAGAAGAAAAGCGGCCGCGCGCGTCACGAGATCCTGTCGAGTGCGACCGATGACATCGCGAGCGTGAGCGTCTAACCCTTTCGCGACGGCGGCGCGAAGGCGAGGCGTCCAGCGAATCAGCGGAGAGAAGTTGCGCGTGCCCGGCAGATTATCCAGGACCTTATGCCGCGCCGATAATGTGCCTTGCTCGAGTGCGACCTGTTGCTCCGGGTCCACGACAGTAACGCTACGAACCTTGCCGGGGTCAGGAACATCTAGCTCACGCTCCGTTAGCCACTCGTACAAGAACCAGACCCTGCGTGCGAAAGCGCCGGTCGGCGTAGCTCGCACCAGCGCGGCCACCTCTCCGGCTTCCGTGGCCTTGAACAAGGCCGCTAGCACTCCGAGCTCGATCCCTTCCCACTTGAGCGCGAACACGAGCTGCCCCTCGAGCGTGTCGTCGGGACGATGACGAGGCGTCAACAGCCGCCAGAACGGATGGGTGCCGGGGTGATGGCGTTCCGCAATTGCAGCCAGCCGCCGAGGTAATGGGACAGCCAGGCTAAAACGCTCAATCAGGGCCGCGTACCCTGCCGGAGTCGCGGGCTCCGGGAGGATTCGACCGTGAAAATGATTGACCGGCCGCGTAATCCAATCACTCATTCTAATTTCCGTGTAAATTGATCACCAATCCGGCGAATCGGGACCTCAGCCCGTGTGAATGGAGTTCACCGAACGATCGAATCTATCACATTATCGACATGATGTGAAATATATTCACATCATGTCGATATGCGCGAATATGATTCACCGCCCTGTCGAGCTGCGGCCTCGGTCGTCAGCTCTCCGTGACGGTGCGCACCTTGAGCTCGGCGAGCTGTGCCGGAGCTACCACGCTCGGAGCGTCACTCATCAGGTCCGTACCTTTTTGAGTCTTCGGGTACGCGATCACGTCGCGGATGCTTTCGGTGCCCGAGAGCAACATGGCGATGCGATCCATGCCGAGCGCGATGCCGCCGTGCGGGGGCGCACCGTAGCGCAACGCAGACAACAAGAAGCCGAACTTCTCCTGAGCCTCTTCGGCACCGATGCCGAGCGCTTTGAACACACGCCCTTGCACCTCGGGATCGTGTAGCCGGATGGAGCCGCCGGCGATTTCAAAGCCATTGAGCACGAGATCGTAACGGTAGCAAAGCACCCGCCCTGGGTCGCTTTCGATCAAGGGCACGTGCTCGTCGTGGGGCCGTGTGAAGGCGTGGTGGGCCGCAGCCCAACGCTTGTGCTCTTCGTCGTACTCGAACAGCGGCGGATCGACCACCCACAGGAAATTCCACTTGTCGCCGTGTCCGACCTCGGGGATGAGCCCGAGCTTCTTGCCCAGATGCACGCGCAGGTTCGCCATCACCGTGTGTACGACCGACGTGCGGCCAAACTGGAAGATCAAGAGATCCCCCTCCTCGGCGCCGGTGGCTTGGTTGATGGCTTTGGTGAGCTCCACAGTGATGCTCTTGGCCATGGGCGACTGGGTCCACAGCCCATCGGGGCCGACCTTGGCGCGAGCGAGCCCGGCTGCGCCCATGCTCTTGGCGAGCTGCTCGAGCTTGTCGACGTCGGTGCGCGACAAGTTCGCGCTCGCCGGCACTTTCATTGCTTTGACGATCTCGGGTGGCAGGTCCTTCCGGTACGCCCCGCTGCGAAACTTCTCCGCCATCGGCTGCCAGAAGGGCACGCCGCCGCCGCCATGCTCGACCACCAGCTCGGTCAAGTCGACGTGCGGCATGCCGAAGCGCAGGTCCGGTTTGTCGTTGCCGTAGAGCCGCATCGAGTCCTCGAAGCGCAAGCGCGGGAAACGCCCCTCGGGGTACAGCGTGCGAAGATTGATACCGGCGACTTGCCAGATGGCGAAAATGAGGCCTTCCACCGCCCGGAACACGTCGTCCTGGTTGACAAAGCTGAGCTCGATGTCGATCTGCGTGAACTCGAGCTGCCGGTCGATCCGTAGGTCTTCGTCGCGAAAGCAGCGCACGATTTGAAAATACTTGTCGAAGCCGGCGACCATGAACAACTGCTTGAACAGCTGCGGGCTCTCCGCGAGCGCGTAAAATTTGCCCGCGTGCAAGCGCGATGGGACCAGGAAATTGCGTGCGCCGCCCGGCGTATATTTGACCAGCATGGGCGTCTCGAGCTCGAGGCAGCCGTAGTCGGACAGGTAATTCCGGGTCGCTTGGTTGACCTTGTGGCGCAGTCGAAGCGCGCGCTGCAGGGGCGCGCGGCGCAAGTCGAGGTAGCGGTGCTCGAGGCGCAAGTCTTCACGCGTGTCGGTGCTGTCGTCGATCGCAAATGGCGGGGTCTCGGAGCGGTTGAAGACGGTTGCTTCGACCACGTTCACTTCGACTTCCCCGCTAGCGATGTTGGGGTTGGCAGCGCTCACCAACTTGCCTTCCTTCTTACTAAACTGCTGGCCTCGCGACCCCACCACGCCGCGCACCCCGATCACCCACTCGCCGCGCAGCTGGTTGGCGACCTGGTGTGCCTCGGGGGAACGCTCCGGGTCGAACACGATCTGCGTGACCCCCTCGCGGTCCCGCACATCGACGAAAATGATGGATCCATGGTCGCGCCGGTTATGCACCCAACCAAACAGCACCACCTCTTTGCCAATATCGGACGCGCGGAGCGCGCCACAGTCATGTGTTCGTTTGAGGTCGTCGATAAAGCGGGCCACAGTCTTCCTCCGCTACTTTCTATTCAATGGGCGGCCTGGCCATGAGACCCATCCGGCGCCCTGGGGTCGGGCTGTCTACCACGAAGCTGCAAAACGAGGGCCGAAAAGAGCGGCACTCCTCCGAGTACAGACGCGGAAATGCCGGGGTAGGAAGGGGAATGTAAGCCCTGGCGACCCTAATAACGGCGTTGCCCGCCCCGGCAAAAGCGGGTAACCCGGTCAACGGAGCTCACGATGAAATACCTGCACACCATGGTCCGAGTTTCGAACCTCGAAGCATCGCTCGATTTTTATTGCAACAAGCTCGGTCTGAAGGAGCTGAGCCGCTACGAGAACAAAGGAGGGCGCTTCACCCTGGTTTTCTTGTGCGCTCCGGGTGACGACGAGGCGCAGGTCGAGCTCACCTACAACTGGGATCCGGAAACGCTGGCCGGCGGTCGGAACTTCGGGCACTTGGCCTACGAGGTCGAGAATATCTACGACACGTGCCGGAAGCTCATGGACCTGGGCGTCACCATCAATCGCCCGCCCCGCGACGGGCGCATGGCCTTCGTGCGTTCACCCGACGACATCAGCATCGAGCTGTTGCAAGCAGGTGACGCCTTGGCACCCAAAGAGCCGTGGACATCCATGGGCAACACGGGCAAGTGGTAACGCTCCGTTAGCCAACGGTCAATCCGCCGCGCTGACGCACGGAGCCTCCAATCTGGCAAACAGGACCTCGCCGCGCAGGACGCGCGAGCCCGCGCCAAGCTCGCCCCAGCTGGGGCGGCCTGTTTCTCGATAGATTTGTGGCAATGAAACGCCGAGGGCACGCGCAATGCTGTGAGAGGTATCTGGCAGGAAGGGCGCGAGCAGGCCCGCGATCCAAATCAGCCCTCGCGCTGCTTCGCCCAGCGAATCGAGGAGCTCGCAGTGCCAGCGTTGGCGTTCGTCGTCCGTTTGGCTCGCGCCCCGGGCGCGCGCAAGCTGCCAGGGCTCCGTGCGAGAGACGTGCAGGTTGCAGGCTTCGACGAAGCCAATGATCGCGCGCAAGGCCTGATCTGGCACACAGCGTTCGAGCTCGAGCGAAGCCTGGTCCAACGTTTGCCGGGCGGCCTCCGCGAGCGGTGTTCGATCGCTCGCCCCTCGCGGCACGATGCCTTCCAAGCTCCTCTCGATCAGCACCAGAACGCGATTTTGCAAGTTACCCAGCTGATCTGCGAGCTCGCCGTTGCTGGCACGCACCAGCGCCGGCACGGAAAAGTCGCCGTCGTGCCCGAGCGGGAATTGCCGCAAGAGGTAGTACCGCAAGCGATCCCGGCCAAAACGTTCGAGCAACGTGAATGGATCGACGCCGTTGCCGAGCGACTTGCCAATCTTGCGTCCCTCCACCGTCAAAAATCCGTGCACGACCACGTCCGTCGGGCTGTCGAGGCCAGCGCTCGCCAGAATGCCAGGCCAGTAGATGCAGTGAAAGCGCGTTACATTCTTGCCAATGACATGAATGCGCCGTGAGCTCTGCTGCCAGAATTCTCTGAAACGAGCACCGTTCGTGGCGTAGTCGAGGGCGCTGATGTAGTTCGCCAGCGCGTCGAACCACACGTACACGGTCTGCGAGGCATCCCCTGGCACGGGGATACCCCAGCCACGGGTGCGTAGGCTGCTGCGCGAGATGCTGAAGTCCAACAGCCCCTGTCGTACCCAACGGTACGTCTCGGCTCGATACACGTCCGGAACGACTCGCAGCGCCCCACTCGACAGCAACCGGTCGACCTGCGACTGATGGCGGCCAAGTCGGAAGAAGTAATTCGATTCGTCCACACTCTCGAGCGGCGCGTCGTGTTCCGGGCAACGCCCGGCGACGAGGTCCTGCGGGGCGTAGAATTGCTCGCAGCCCACGCAATACAAACCTCGATAGGCGGTGGTGTAGACGTCGCCCTGGTCGGCGCACGCGCGCCACAATTTCTCGACTGCGGGGGTATGACGGGGATCGAACGCCGTGTGGATGAAGTCGTCATTCGACAGCCCAAGGCCGGCCGCCAGCGCCTCAAAACGTTCGCCGCGGGCCCGTACGTAGCGGTCCGTGGCGGAGCCTTCGCGTTCGGCGGCTTGCACATTCTTGAGGCTGTTGTCGTCGGTACCCGTCAAAAAGCGGACGTCGTGTCCGCGCAGCCGATGGTAGCGGGCCAGGCTGTCCGCCAGCACGAGCTCCCAGGCGAAGCCCACGTGCGGCGGGCCATTGACGTACGGGATCGAAGTAGTGATGAAAATGGATGCTGCAGTCATCGTAAAGTCCTCGCAATCGGCGTCGCGGCACAGCCGCGGAACCGGGTCAAAAATCAAGAACGCGAAGGCGTGCCGCCGTAGCGGGCTTCGGTTTGATTTCGACTCGAGGATTCGTAACGACGAAGGGTTACGCGCTCAGACGATCAACGCACCGGCCCGACACAGCGGCCAGCGCATGTTCATTGGGCAAGTGGGGATCTGAGTCATTCGCACAGGGTAGCACAGACGCTCGTGCAGTAAAGGAGGTACGCGGCTCAAGCCGAAAGCGCTAGCATGAACGCCGTCACGAGCAACACCGCCGCGGCGACGCAGGCATGGCGCTGCTGGCCCGCGAAAACTGAACGGGCAGCACCGCCAGCCGGCGTCATGGCGCCTGCGGCCAGGGGCGTCGCTACGAGACCTCGTACGGAGGCCTTCACCGGCGCGTCCGCCACGAGGGGGGCAAACGCGGTGCGCGTGATCGCGACCCAGGTGGACAGATGCTCGTCGCAAATGTAGGCCTCACGCGAGATTTTGCCCCAGCTTGCCAACATGGCAATGCGCTGTTCTGGCAACGGGCCCGCGGTCGTTCCGTTCTGGTTGACATACCATCGCATACGTTCTCCCCCACCAAGCACAAACCGTGCCCTTCTCGCTCTAAGAGAGCGGCATGGTGAACAGGCAAAATAAGACCGGAGCGTCGATTTCGCGCGCGGCCTCGGGCACGAGCCGATGTCTCCCAGGCTTCCTGGGTGACTTCTGCTGCGGCTCTCCACTCCCGTGAGCTCCCACACCGCGGGCACGGGGCTCCACCGATCGCGCTTGCTGGAGCCGCGGCAAATGGCTCGCGCGGGAGCTCAGGGCGGACAACAGGGGCAAGGCCCGCCGGGCGCGCGGGGCGACCACCAGCGCGGCCCGCCGCTTGGACTCAATGCGGGGAGCTCAGACACACTTTACCACTGACCATGACCCGAAGCGAATGACCTCAGGGAAGCAGCCCGGCCGGGCCAGCACGACACGGCCGGGGGTGGCCCGAGGTACTATTTGCCCGCCGCCGCCTTGTCCTTCTTCTTCTGCTTCTTGTCCTTGACGGAAAGCTTCGGCTTGTTACTGGCGTTTGGCTTCTCTTGACCTTTTCCCATGGCGTTACTCCTGAACGAGTCCATCTCCAGCGTAACTCGATTCGACGCCAGAGGCCAGAGCACTAGTAGCCCGATTCCATTGCAGCGATGGGTATTTCGAGTGCCCGTCTTGGTGAGGGCATCGAGATACCCCGCCTTGCAACTGATCTGAATCGGGTACTTCAATTTCATTTGTGCCATCGATTCTGGTGAATCGAGGCACTAAAGCGAAGCTCGTCCTAAACTCGCTGCTTTAAACCATGTGCTCCTCACGCATCCACTCGAAGGTGTCCTCCACCATCTGCCGGAGGGGGACCGCCCTAAATCCGAGCTCGCGCTCCGCCTTGGCCGAGCGGGCCTCGAAGCTCGCTCCGAGCAGGCGCGCCATGTCCGGTGTGATGTCTGGCTCCTTGCCGCTGACTCGGCTGGCCCAATCGCTCAGGTGCGCCAGCCCGCTCATTACCCAGGGCGGTGCCACGCGCGGCGGCTTTTGGCCGAGTAGCTCGCACACGATGCCAAACAGCTCACGGTACGAGGCCTGGGTGCCGCCGAGCACATAGCGCTCCCCCATCCCGCCCCGCTCGACCGCCGCCATGAGCGCGCCCACCACTTCCCGCACATGGCACCAGGGCGCGGCACCAGCGGGCACAAACGGCAGCCTGCCCTGCTTGACCAGAACAAAGACGCGCGACCAGGTGTTCGGATCATACGGCCCGAGGATGTTGGCGGGGTTGATGAACACGGCCTCGAGCCCGCGCTCGATGCCCCGCTGCACCTCCTGCTCGGCAAGCCACTTGGTGCGGAAGTAGTTGACGCGGTGACCCGGCGCTTTTGATGGGCTCGATTCGTCAATCACGTCGCCATCGCCAGGCCCCCACGCCCCGACGCTCGACATGTGAACGAAGCGCCGGGCCTTGCGCTCCAAAGCCGCCTCGACCACGTTGCGCGTTCCGTCCACATTGACCCGCGTCTGTTCGGCGTGTTTGGGGTGCCAGAAGGTGACGCTGGCGGCGAGGTGAAACACTGCATCCGGGCGCTGGGGCATGGCGCCCAAGAGCGCCGCCGAGTCGACGATGTCGGCCACGGCCAGGCGCGGCCCAAAGCGGCGGATCAGCTCCAGGTTCGAGCTCTGGCGGTGGCATGCGGTCACATCCCAGCCTCGCGAGCGCAACTCTTGAATCAAATTGAGGCCAACAAAGCCCGTGCCCCCAGTGACAAACGCGCTCGGCATCCCGCCAAAGGCTCGCATGTCCCGACGTCTCCGACAAGCCGCGGCCGAAGGCCGCAAGTGCGACAAGCGCTCGGCCGAAGGCCGCCAACGCGAAACCCGGAGCTCTGTTCCGGGTTTCGCCAATATAAAGGAGTGCCGAGTGCATGCGAGCACAGTGGCCGGTTTCGCCGCGGCCCTCA
>JANOIG010000072.1:0-27218 GCA_031407405.1 Deltaproteobacteria bacterium | reverse complement strand
GGCCAAGTGGCTCTACCGAGGGGCGCTCTGCCAGCAAGCATTCTGCCTGGAGACACTCTGCCTGGAGACACTCTGCCTGGAGACATTCTGCCTGGAGACACTCTGCCTGGAGACAATGCCCCATCAGGCATGCGGGACGGCCCAGGTCGAATGCAAGCAGCGGCGACCACGGCCGAGCTTGGCCGCACTAGCAATGGCGGCATGCACGAACGCGTGAGCTCGCTCGACGGCAGTTTCCAGGGTGTAGCCGTGCGCCAAACCTGCGGCGATGGCCGACGCCAAAGTACAACCGGTGCCGTGCGGAGACTCCGGGAAGCGCGGCGCTTCGAAGCGGCGTTCGAGCCCGTCAGCCGTGCGCAACAGGTCAACCACGATCTCGCCCGGCAGATGCCCGCCGGTGATCAGCACCGCGGCTTGCCCCATCAACAGCATTCGATCCGCTGCTTGATGCATGTGCGCTTCCTCGCTGATTCGCAGACCGGTAATGATCTCTGCTTCTGGCGCGTTCGGCGTCACGAGCGCACACAGCGGCATCAAGCGACGAATCAGCGCGGTGTGCCCCTCCACCTCCAAGAGCTCATGCCCGCTGCTAGAAACAAAGACGGGATCGAGCACAATCGGGATACCCCGCGCTTTGCGCTCACATACCCGCGCCACCAGCTCGACCGTAGCCCGCCGCGCCAGCATGCCAATCTTCACGCAATCGGCACCCACATCGTCCAGCACGGTTTCCATCTGCTGCTCGACCAAAAATGGATCTACCGGGAACACTTCGTAGACCCGCTCGGTATCCTGAACCGTCAGTGCCGTGATGGCGCTCGTCCCGTAGGCACCGAGCGCTTGCAGCGCTTTGAGGTCGGCTTGCAGCCCCGCTCCGCCGCTCGGATCTGAGCCGGCCACCACCAGGACTCGCGCCGGGCGTTCGTCAGCGTCGGGATCGAGCCCACCTCGGAGTGGGGCGGCAGCGCCATTCATTTGTTTCACTTCAAATCACCTGAAAGCTACTATTCCCTGCGCGGGCGAGGCGAGCACAATGTCTACACCGACCACTCTATACCCCACTTCGCGTCAACTGGGCTGGCGGAGGGCGACGAAAAGGCGCGCGACGGCTACACTACGGCGTCCATGTCCTTCGCTCTTAGCCAATATTGCCCTTTACTTCGCGCGCGCGTCGGGGTGGGCTCGGGTCACCATCTCCCCAGGACCCTCAGGAAAGGTCAAGCGCATGACAACCGGTAAGGAATTGATCGAACGTCTCGGTGCGAAAATTTCGACTGACCCATCGGTCGCGAGCAATTTCGGCGCGGTCTACAAGTTCGTGCTGGAAGGCGCGGGCGGCGGCACGTGGCTGGTCAATCTCAAGGATGCCCCGGGTGCCCGAGCAGGTGATGGCGAGGCCGACTGCACCATCAGCCTGGCGGACAATGACTTCGTCGACTTGGTTGAGGGACGTGCCAATGGCCAGCAGCTGTATTTCCAAGGCAAGCTGCGTATCGATGGCAACCTCGGGCTCGCACTGAAGCTTCAGAATCTTGCAGACCTCGCCAAATAACGCCCGGGTCGCCTTCCTGGGCCCCCTGGGCACCTTTACGCATGAAGCGGCGCGGGCTCACTTCGCAGAAGGCGCAGAGTTCATGGCCCAGGCCTCAATCCCGGCGGTATTCGACGCGGTGGCGCGCGGCGACGCCGCGTGGGGTGTAGTTCCAATAGAGAACTCCATCGAGGGAGGCGTCAGTTTTACGCAGGACACGTTGCTCGAAACGTCGGTGCACTTGTGCGGCGAGGTGATGGTGGACATCGAGCAGTGTCTGCTCAGCAACGCACCCGACCCAACCCACCTCGACCGCGTCTATTCTCACCCCCAAGGGCTCGCCCAGTGTCGAAAATGGCTGAGCATCCATCTTCCCGGCGCGACGCAGGTACCTACTTCATCCACGACTCATGCGGCGCATCTGGTGCGAGACGATCCTTCTGCGGGAGCGATCGCCAGTCGCCTCGCGGCAGCTCTCGCCGGGGTCAAGGTCGTCGAGTCGGGCATCCAAGACCGGCGGCCCAACATCACGCGCTTCGCCGTGCTCGGCGGGGCGAGCCCAAAGCCCACCGGTAATGACAAAACCAGCCTGGTATTCTCTACACGCGACGAGCGCGGAGCGCTGGTTCGGGCACTTCGAATTTTCGACCAGGCAGGGCTCAACCTATGCCGGATTGAATCGCGGCCCCGCAACGGCGAAACCTGGCAGTACGTTTTCTTCGTCGACCTGGAGGGCCACATCGAAGACGCCGACGTGCAGCGCGCTCTGGCCGACCTGGAGCTGCAGAGTGACATGGTCAAGGTATTCGGCAGCTACCCTCGCGCCAAGGCCACCAGCGGAACGCTCAGTCCAAAACCGTAAATGCCCGGCGAGCGGCCGCACGCCGCCGTGTTTCTTAGCTGAAGCTGCTTCTAGCTGAAGCTCAGTCGCGATTGCCGATGAAGAGCCGCAGCACGTACCAGAACATCAGCGCGATGGACGCGAAGAGCTCGAGGGACGCCGCAACGTAGCTGTCCTCGGGAAAATGATGGAGGACGTTGGACGTGTCGTACAACACGGACGCCCCTGCCAAGCCCACCATCGCCACGGAAAAGAACGTCCCGAGCTGGAAGCCAAAGATGACGGCCGCCACTATGGCCACCAGTGCCACGATGAAGCCCCAACGAATCACCGACCCGAGGAACGAGAAATCTTTTCGGGTGGTGAAGACCACCGCCGTCAACCCGCCAAACCCCATCAGTGTCACCAAGCCTGCGCTCTGGATTGCCCCTGGCGCATACATCTCGGCCATCGCTAGCAACGGTACGAAGATGATGGCTTGAAGCACGACGTAGGCACCCAAACCCGCGTACTGCGTGGCCCTCGAGCGAGCCGAATGGGCCAAGCTGCGGAAGAGGGCACCGAGCACGACGAAGCCGCCGAGAACGAGCAACCAGCCCATGCCCGAGCCCGTCATGGCGCGTGCAATCGGTAGTGCGAGCCCGCTAGTAAACAAGAACATCTCGAACGCCGCGAACGCGACGATGGCGGCCAGCAGATGGCCGTATGTGCGCATGATGAAGCGGGCTCGCGCCTTTACCGATAGGTTGGCGGCGCTGCTCGCGGCCTGAGCTTGATGGGCGTAGTTCATGATTGGCTTCGACTCTCCCTTGGACTTTCGGCCCACGCCGCCAAGCGACGCCCCGAATGGTCCGGACCTCGAAAGACCATGCATCCTTCAACTGCGACTGGCAACTGTCGAGCGCGATGTTCGGCCAGCACGCGCCCGCCATTGTGACACAATGTGTCATTTATCAGCGGTCTCGCCGCGGCGAGCCATCCCCTCTGGCTCAAAACCGCATGATTGCGGCACCCCAGTGCAACCCCGCACCCAGTGCCAGAAAACAGACGAGCTGACCCGTTTTTAGCCGCCCGTCGCGCCGCATCTCGTCCACGAGAATGGGAATGGTGGCAGCCGAGGTATTGCCGTAATTCACGATGTTGGAGGGCACCTTTTCGGCAGGCACTCCCAATTTTTCTCGAACGACTTTGTTGATCCGATCATTGGCCTGATGGGCAATGAACCAATCCACGTCGTCGAGCGAGACATTGGCTCGCTCACATGCCACCCGAACGGTCTGGGGTAACTTGCTCACCGCATGCCGAAAGACCTCCCGCCCATTCATTCGCGGAATGAATTCGGCGTCTTCCAGCATCTCAGGCGTAATATACGGCCGGCGGCGAAACCCGACGGGAATGCGTAGATCGTCGCTGTACCTACCGTCGCTGTGCAAATCGATGGAGAGCAACCCAACACCCGGGGTCGTGCTGCGCTCCACCACCAACGCCCCAGCACCGTCGCCGAAGATGACCGCAAAATCTCGGTGCCTTGTCGCCCGCTCGAAATCGGCCGGAACCACTGGCACTGAGCCGTCGAGCACCCTCCAGTCTCGCCACGGCATGAAGCCGGCGTGAGCTTCGGAGCCCACCACGAGGATGGAGTTGATACCGTCCGTCTTGAGCAGCGCGTCGGCGAGCTGCAGGCTGTAAATCATGGCGGCGCATTGGGTCCGGACATCTAGCGCTGGCGTACCCGGACAACCGAGCTTTGCGCCCAGCAAAGGGCCGGACCCTGGCAGGATGTGGTCCGGCGTCATCGTATTGAAGATGATGTAATCCAGGTCCCCTGCCGTGCGGCCGGCGGACTCGAGAGCCAACTGCGCAGCCGGGAGTGCGAGATCGGACGCCCCTTGCCCGTCCGGACAGAAGTGCCGACGTTCGATGCCGGTGCGCTGCCGAATCCACTCGTCGCTCGTATCCATGACCCGCGCCAGGTCTTGGTTCGTGTAAGGAGCGCCGGGCAGGTAGCGTCCTGAACCGACGATGGTGATGCCTGACATGCCTGAGATATTCCACGCTGCGGCAATGGCCCCGCGTCGGCAAGGGAGGTAGCTCGAGCCTCGGGCCAAGGTCACGGCCAAAAGACCATCCAGGCCACAAAACCCAGCGCTCATCAGCACATTCTCATAGAGCGAACAGCCGACCACCACAGGCGCTCGGTAGGCGTCAACGATGCTCTCCTCAAAATTTTACAAGGGTGCGTCACTCCTTTGGTCGCGTGCGCATCCCCCATATAGACTGAGGATTGAAGCCGACCGTTCGCTCGAGAGGGCGCGTCGGATGCTCGAAGCAGACCTCCCCGGTAGTTAGGAGACGAGTGGCGAACGGCAAAGACACGAGTTTCATGCGCTCTTTGTGCATGGGTTACATCGAAGAGGACATGATTCTCCCGTTTCCGGTGACCAGCCCGGAGGAACGCGAGACCTTGCAAGGAGTGGTGGGATCGCTCGGGGACCTGCTGTCCCGCCACGAGAAAGACTTTCCGAAGTGGGATCGCGCGGCCGAGATGCCTCGGGCGTACCTCGAAGAGCTGAAGAGTTTTGGACTGTTCGGCCTGATCATCCCGGAAGCCCAGGGCGGGCTCGGGTTCGGTAGCGCCGCCTACTCGCGAACGCTGCAGGAGGTGGCCAGGTTCGACGCGTCCACGGCCGTTACCGTCGGCGCGCACAGCTCGATCGGGATGCGCGGCTTGCTGCTCTTCGGGACCGATGCGCAAAAAGAACGTTTCCTGCCGCGTCTCGCCACGGGCGAGATGATCGCGGCATTCTGCCTGACAGAGCCCGGCTCGGGATCTGATGCGGCGTCCATTCGGACGACAGCCAGCCGTGACGGCGACGATTGGGTGCTGGAGGGTAACAAACTCTGGATCACCAACGGAGGCATCGCCGACTTTTTTACGGTGTTTGCCAAGACCGAGAACGCCGACAAGCGCGGCCACATGACCGCTTTCATCGTGACGAAGGACATGGCCGGAGTCAGCGTCGGACCGCACGAAGAAAAAATGGGCTTGCGCGCCAGCTCGACCACAACGGTGAATTTCGACCGCGTACGCGTGCCCGATGCGCACCGGCTAGGTGAAGTTGGCAAGGGCTTCAAGGTCGCCATGAAGATCTTGAACAGCGGGCGAACAGGCCTCGGCGGCGGCGCCGTCGGCGCGATGAAGAACTTGATTCGGCTGGCCACCAAACAGGCCAACGAACGTTCCCAATTCGGCAAACAGATCCGAGAATTTGGCCTGATCAAACAGAAAATCGGCCATATGGTCGTGGATTGCTATGCGTCGGAGGCCACCGTCCACATGGTGGCCGCCCTCGCCGACCAAGGCTACGACGACTACGCGATTGAAGCGGCCATCAGCAAGGTGTTTGCGTCCGAGGCCTTGTGGCGTTCGGCCGACGAGGCACTGCAGACCGCGGGAGGCAGCGGGTACATGTCCGAGTACCCCTACGAACGCATCGTGCGCGATTCGCGCATCAATCGCATCTTCGAGGGCACCAACGACATTCTGCGCTTGTTTATCGCGTTGACTGCGATGGACGATGTCGGCAGCCGCTTGAAGGAGCTATCCAAGAGCCTGCAAGGTGTCTTCGAGGACCCCATCAAGGGCTTCGGCGTTTTGTCAGAATATGCGCTGCGGCGAGCCTCCCTCGCCACCGGCATCCGTAAGAGCATGTTTACGCGGGTTGACCCGCGCCTCAAGTCGCACGCCGCCGTGTTTGAAGAAGCGACCAAGGATCTGGCCATCGCGGTCGACCGGGTTCTGCGCAAACACGGGCGTAACATCATCGGCAAGCAGCTGGCCTCCAAACGGCTCGCCGACGCCATGATCGACATGTTCGTGCTCGCCTGCACCCTCAGCCGCGTCAACTCCTCACTCGTAGCTTCTGGCGAAGAGAAGGCCCTTCAGGAAATCCGAATTTTGGATGTTCTGTCAGATCAGGTACGCCGCCGAGTCCGCCAGAACTTCGACTTGGTGGACCGCAACGAAGATGAGTCGCTGAAGGCACTGGCAGATTACGCGTTCGATCAGGAGCGGTATGTTTGGGACACGATTTGAGGGCCCTCACTGAGCCGAGGTCCGAGCCAATGATTTCGCACGCCGCCGCCCCGAAACAGGTTCGCATCGGGCTTTCAGTCGGCGCGGCGTGTTCTGCCGGCCTATTCGGGTGGGCGGCATTCGTCTTGCCCTGGCGGCCCGAAGCGCCGCTGGCTCTGCTCGCTTTTGGCCTGGCTTTGCTACATGCAGCTACCGCATTCACCGCGCTGTGCTGGCCACGCCGAATGCGGCACGCCTGGCGTCTGCTGGCCATCGGCTCACTATTTTGCGGGCTGATTTTCACACTGGCAATTGGCACGGCGAGCATCGAGCTCGTTCGCATGTACGGTGACCTCGGTTGGGGCTTGACAGCGCTGCTCGGTACGATTGGCTTGCTGCTCTTGGTCGCCACGTTGCCGATGGGGATCTTGGGGTTACGCGGGACGCGGACGACGGATGAGATGCACTGAGGGGGCACGGCGGCTCCTGGCCTATGGCATAGGCCTTGGAGCTACAGCGGTGGTCCTCTCGCCGCTGCTCTCGGGGGCCGCGGACTCGTTTCCGCTGTCAACCTATCCAATGTTTGCGCGGCCACGAGGTCAACCCATCCTCTACGCTTTGGTGGCCACGGCGCGAGACGGTAGCGAACGGCGCGTGCCGGCAGCGCTCGTGGCAAGCGGGGAGGTGCTACAAACGAAGGTCTTGATTCAGAGGAGTGTCGAGAACGGCCCTCTGGCGATGCAGGCGTTGTGCGAGGCGACGGCGGCCAAGGTCGCAGCCATGGCGGGAGGCGACACCCCGAGCTTCGTAGATGTGGTTCGCCGCCGCTACGACCCGATTGGCTACTTCACGACCGGGCCGACCCCCATCGAACAAGAGCGGCTGTTCCGCTGTCCGGTTCCAGGCGTGTTCACACCGGGATCGAAGGCGCCGCGATGAGGGCTCTGGCTCGACGCTTCGACAGCTGGTTCTACGCCCCCATGCCGCGAGAGCGCCTGGCGTTGCTGAGGCTCGGGATCGGAGCGTACGCGCTCATCTATCTCCTCGGGCGTGCCTCTCATCTCAACGCCGTGGTGGACTATCCGGCGAGCTCTTTCGCACCGCTTGGGCTGGTCCGGCTGATTCAAGAACCCCTGGCGAAACACTGGGTGTATGGCCTATTCGCCGCTACGCTCGTAACCGGCGCGCTGTTCACGTCGGGTCTCTTCTACCGTGTCACCGCACCGGTGTTCGCGCTGCTTCTGCTCTGGGTCATGACCTATCGCCATGCGTGGGGCATGATCTTTCACACCGACAATCTGCTCGTTTTGCATGTCCTATTGCTCGCCTTCTCGCCCGCAGCGGATGCTCATGTCTACCCCCGCTCGCGAGGCCCAGCACCGGGCCCGGAAGATGGGCGCCATGGCTGGGCGGTCCGGGCCCTGTGCCTGGTCACCGTGGCCTCGTATGTCGTCGCGGGCGTGGCGAAGCTCACCCATACCGGTTGGGCATGGGCCGCGGGGGGGGCTTTGCGCGAACAAGTCGCGTACGATGCGATCCGAAAGATAGAGCTCGGAAGCCTGCACTCCCCGTTCGGTCCGTGGCTGCTCCCGCACGAGTGGCTGTTCACTCCCCTATCAGCTTTCTCGCTCGCCACCGAGCTGCTCGCGCCCATAGCCTTGCTCGGTGTTCGCCTGGCCACGGTCTGGTGCGTCGCCGCCTGGTTGTTCCATGTAGGCGTGCTGGCGCTGATGGCCATCGCGTTCCCTTATCCACTCAGCGGCTGCGCGTTCCTGCCGTTTTTTCCAGTTGAGCGTTGGCTCTCTGTCGCGGTGCAACGCTTCAAAGGTCCCCGGAGGGCGGCAGGCGGCCCTGTCGGCCCGTGACCCGAGCCGCGGACCAGTGCTGCGACCCCGAGCGGTTTTCTAGGTGGGACGGCTCGAGGCTGAGGGTAGAGTCTCGCCTGCATGGACTCCCGATACGACGCCACCGATGCCGAACGGCACCGCAGTCAGTATTCCAGCTGGGGCATCGACCTCGCCGATCGCGTGTATACATCGCGGCTCCTCGGTCGCGATCCAGCGTTAGTTCTGCACGGCGGTGGCAACACCTCGGTCAAGAGCCGCGCTCCGGACGTCGACGGTAGACCCGTGGACGTGCTCTGGGTCAAGGGCAGCGGCTGGGACCTGGGGAGCATCGAGCCGCAGGGATTTTCTCAGTGTCGCCTCGAGCCTTTGCGCGCCTACTGCCACCTGCCGAGCCTGAGTGACGACGCGATGGTCGCGGCCCTGCGCTCCCAGATGCTCAATCCGAATGGCCCGACACCATCGGTGGAAGCCCTGTTGCATGCCCACTTGCCAGGGAAATTCGTCGACCATACCCACGCCGATGCAGTGCTCGCCATCGTCGATCAGCCGGACGCGGCCGAGCGGACCGCTCAGCTTTGGGGCGAGCGCGCCTGTTTTCTGCCCTATGTTGCGCCCGGTTTCGTGCTCGCTCAGCGCATCCTCGAGCTGGGCATCAGCGAAGCGTCACCCCCGCTGGTCGTTTTGGAAAGACATGGCCTGTTCACCTGGGGCCAGACCGCCCAACAAAGCTACGAGCGGATGATACTCGCGGTCGCCGAAGCCGAACGCTATCTGGTCAGCCAGCGACGGCGTTCTGCTATCCCGAGGGTGACGCCGGGCACGAGCGTGACAACGGACCCAGCTTGCCGGCGCAAGGCCCGAGCCCTCGTGAGCCCCATCTTGCGCGGCGCTTTGGCGACGCGCGAGACGGGGACTCGGTTTGTCAGCGATTGGCGGGATGACACTGCGGTGCTCGACTTCGTGGCTCTCCAGTCCTCCCCCGAGGTGGCCGCCCGCGGTTGTATTACGCCAGACCACAGCATCCGTACCAAGCCGTTCCCGGCGTGGCTGGACGGAGTGGGGCCCGACGCGCCCGACCTCGGTGCCGAGGAGGTGAGGCGCCGGGTCACTCTAGGCCTCGATCGCTTCTCGAGCCAGTATCAGAGCTATTTTTCGACCCATTGCGGCCGCAGCCCAACGCCTCTCACTCGGCTCGACTTGCTCCCCCGAGTGATTGCGGTGCCCGGCTTAGGCATCGCCGGGCTGGGGCGAACACTCCGTGAAGCCCAAATAGCGGCTGACTTGTTTGTGCATGCAGTCGCGGTCATGACTCACGCCGAGGCCATCGGCAGCTTTCGCCCGGTCTCGCCCGGGGAGCTCTTCGACGTGGAGTATTGGAGCCTCGAGCAAGCCAAGCTGGGGGCCCGCCGCAGCGACGGGGCTTTGTTAGGCCAAATTGCATTAGTTACCGGGGCCGCCAGTGGCATCGGCCTGGCCACCGCGAGCCATTTCCTCGCCCTCGGGGCTCACCTCGTCATGGTCGATCGCGATCAGCCCGCCCTGGCAGTGGCGTGCACGGGGCTGCAGCGGCGGTTTGGCGACTCGGTGCAGGCCCACGTCGCCGATCTGACAGACCCAGCTCAGGCTCGACAGGCCATCGAGGCCGCTGCCCTGGCGTTCGGCGGACTCGACATCGTGGTGTCGAACGCGGGAACTGCGCCCAGCGGTGCGCTACATGAGGCGGACGGCAATGCCTCTCTGACCCGATCGCTCGAGGTCAATCTGCTCAGCCACCAGTACGTCGCTCAAAGCGCCGCGGAGGTTCTGATTCGACAGGGGCTCGGGGGCTGCCTGCTGTTCAACGCTTCGAAAAGTGCGTTCAACCCCGGCCCACGGTTCGGCCCGTATGCGGTGGCCAAGTCGGCGCTCGTGGCGCTGATGAAACAATACTCGATCGACATGGCGCCGTTCGGCGTGCGGGCCAACGCGGTGAATGCCGATCGCGTTCGCACAGGGCTCTTCTCCGAGGACCTGATCAAGGAGAGGGCCCTCGCGCGAGGCGTCTCTCCCGACACCTATTTCAAATCGAACCTACTGAGCCGAGAGACGCTGGCAACGGACGTCGCGCAGGCCTTCGCCTACCTCGCGGCGGCGCACGCGACCACGGGTGCGGTCATTCCAGTCGATGGCGGGAACGCCGCCGCGTTTCCGCGGTGATGGGCCAAACCTAAACAATCACCATAGTTATGAACCACTAGTCATTCTATTATTGCGACCCTGCCGAGCCCCTACCATCAACCCGAGACTTGGCACACAAGTGGCTGTTATGACTAGATAATCGGGATATCAAAGACGGAGCCCCGCGGCTTTTCCGAGGGGCGACTCGAGGATTGGGCTGATGTTTGCCAGCAGCCTTCCGTTCTTCCTGGCTGAGGCTCCGGTGAAAGAGCGCCAAATCCTGGATGGAAAGTACATGGTGGTTCGTCCGCTGGGCAGTGGCCCCACGGGCAATCTCTACGAAGCCGAGAACCTGCTGCTGGGCAAGCGCGTGGCCATCAAGATGATCAACCCGGAGCTGGCCCGTCGGCCTGGGGTGGCGCAGCGAGTGCTCGAGAATGCTCGAGAAGCGGCGCGCCTCGACCATCCGAACATCGCGAGTCTACTGGACCTTGGCGAGCTGGATGGCACCCCGTACATCGTGACCGAGCAGCTGAGCGGACATTCGCTCGAGCGCGAGGTCGACGCAACGACGCCGTCCTCGTCGGTGACGGCGGCGTGCGACCTCATTCTCCAAGTTCTAGCCGCGCTCGACTACGCTCACGCCAACGGCGTCGTCCACGGTGCTCTGCACCCGAACAACGTGCTGATCGCCTATCCGCGCCCGGGTGTCCCCTGGGTGAAGGTGACCGATTTCGGCCTTTTTCAGGCCCTGGAAGACGCACACGGCGACGGGCCGCATCGCGCACCGGTGGGAGGCTACCGCGCGCCCGAGTCGGCCTTGAACGGCCAAGTGGATCAGCGCGCCGACGTCTATTCGGCCGCGGCCCTGCTGCACGCCCTTCTACACGGTGTTCCCCCAGGGACCGAGGCCGAATCGTCCAGCCGCGTCCCGGCACAGCTCACGCGGATTCTGGCCGATGCACTCAAGCCAAAGCCCACTGACCGAACCGATTCCGCCCAAACGCTGGCCAACCGACTGGCCCCTTTTGCGCAGGAGTCGAGCCAGTTGACCGAGCTTCGTCTTTCCAGCCCCCCGTCCCTGCGCTGGATGAATAGCGCTCAATCGGGAGGGCACGTGCTGTCGCTCGCCGGTGCCATGGCCGCTGCCGCCGCAACCGCTGCCGCCGGCACTGCGGACACCGCCACTGCGGCCACCGGCGGCATTCCGGCCCCTGCCGGCACCACGGCCGTGTCTTTGATCCGCGCCAGTGTTGGCCCTGAATGCAGCAGCGAAGCACCGCTGCCGCATGCCTGCGTCAGCGAATCACTGCTGAGAAACCCGCGATTTCCTAGTGACGGTGCCTCCGCGTGGAGCAAACGTTGGCGTGCGCTGCGCGCCAACTTGGCGTCGCACCCCAACGTGGGAGCAGCGTCCATATTTGCTCTGGCCAGCGTGGGCGCCGGCATCGCCTGCGCGCTGCTCGCCGCTTGGCTCCAATAGCTCCGGCCCGACGAGCCAATAAAGGGCCGAGAGCCTGGCTTTTTTTGGCTTGAACGGCTCGTTATTCTCCACGAATTGTTGTAGGCCACCTCGCCATGGCCGCCTCGAAGCAAGCAATCCTCGATGCCGTTGGAGGTATCGCAGCTCCCGGGCTCAGCGGTTCTCTGCTGGACCAGCGCATGATCGTCGAGCTCGAGGCCAGTGCAACGGAGGTGCGGCTGGTGCTCTCTAGCGCCGACCCGAGCTACCCGCACAAGAGTGAGCTCACCGAAGCCATTCGGCAGCGGCTGAGCGCGCTCAGCCCAAAGGCGAGGCTCGAAATTTCGTGGAAGGTCCAGGTCGTGTCGCGTAACATTGCCGAAGACGACCCCGTCCCCGGCGCCAAGAACATCTTGCTCATCATGAGCGGCAAGGGCGGTGTCGGCAAGAGCACGGTCGCGACCAATCTCGCCCTCGCCCTGAGCCGCATGGGTAACCGGGTCGGCTTGCTCGACGCGGATATCTATGGGCCGAGCATTCCCACCATGCTGGGTGTCAACGGCCGACCTACGACGGACGGAACCAAGATCACGCCGCTACAGCGCTTCGGCGTGAAATTGATGAGCATTGGATTTTTACTGGATGAGCCGCACTCGGCCGTGGTTTGGCGCGGACCGATGCTGCACAGCGCCCTGCTCCAATTTTTGAAGGATGTGGACTGGGGGGACCTCGATTTTTTGCTGCTGGATTTGCCCCCCGGCACCGGCGACGTGGCCTTGACTCTATCGCAGCGTGTACGTTCCACAGGTGCCGTGCTGGTCACCACCCCGCAAGAGGTCGCGCTGCAAGACGTCTACAAATCCGTGTCGATGGCTCAAAAGGTCGGCATCCCCGTGCTCGGCGTGGTGGAAAACGAGAGCTACTTTGTGTGCGACGGCTGCTCAAAGCGGCATGAGATATTCGGTAGCGGCGGCGGCGCCAAGGTCGCCGAAATGGCGAAGGCTCCGCTCCTGGGGCAAATTCCGCTGGACGCGGCAGTGCGTCAGGCCGGTGACAATGGCGTACCGGTGGTGCAGTCGAATCCAGGCTCCGAGACCGCCAAGGCTTTCGTCGCCATCGCCGAAAAGCTGTTTACGAGCATCAACCAGGCGGCACCCGGTGGCGCTGCCCTGCACATCGACCGCAGCGGGGGCGTGAATCGCCACCTGCCGATATCTCGCTGATTCGTCGATACCCCGCACCGGTTGGCACGGGCCAAAAGGCGCGATATAGAGGACGCCCCGAAGGTCACCCATGATTGCTGAAACTCCCGCCCCGCTCGACGACGATGCAAAGACTAACGCCACGGCGGCTCGAGCCGTCGGTGTCGAGGCGGCATCCCACGTGACACTCCAGGCCTCCGCTCGAGGGGGAGCCGATGAAGCCCCGGAGCCCCAATCAGAGGGCAACTCCGAGGCCGATGCAGAGGGCGGGCACTCCGAGGCTTCGAGATCGGACAGCTCGGGCAGTGACGCCTCCGGTAGTGACGCCTCCGGTAGTGACGCTTCCGGCAGTGACGCTTCCGGCAGTGACGCTTCGGATGGTGCCAAGCCGGGCGATGCGGGCAAGAAGAAGCGGCGCCGCAAGCGCACGAAGAAAAAGGGCGGCGAAGGCATGTCGGCTACTGCCCCTCGTCCCTCCCCGCGGCCCGCATCCGAGCGCTCTCCGTTTCATAGCGGCGAAGAGGTATTTGGCAAGGTCACCGCGGTGCTCGACGGAGCCATCATGGTGGATCTAGCAGGCAAGGCTTTGGCGATCTTCGATCGGTCCGAAATGGAAGCCGACGACCTGATCCCGGCCGTCGGGGATCGTTTCGTGGCTTCCGTGCTGCGAGACGGCTCGCGGGGCGGGCTCGTGGTCCTCAGCCGTAAACCGCTGCGTGAAGAGGCGGCCAAGGCCGTCGCGCTCGAAGCCAGTAAGAAAGGTGTTGTGGTTCAGGGCTTGGTGACAGGCGTCATCAAGGGCGGAGTCGAGGTGTCCATTCAAGGCCTCCGGGCGTTTGCACCGGCCTCAGGCATGGATCTGCATCCCCAGAACGCCAACTTTGCGTCGCTACTCGGCCAGGTGATGGACTTCAAGGTCACCCAATGCGACGAAAAAGCCCGAGATGTCGTCGTCACCCGCCGTCCCATGCTCGAAGCCGAAGCTCACGAGAGGCGCAAGACCGCACTTGCACATTTGACCGAAGGTCAGGTGCTGAAGGGTACAGTACGCACGATCGTCGAGTGGGGCGCTTTCGTTGCCCTGAGCGACGTCGGTGGCTTGGAGGGGCTGGTCCATATCTCCGAGGCCAGCCATGATGCCAAAGCCAAGGTAACGGACCTGTTCAAGCCAGGGGACGAGCTCGACGTCAAGATCACCAAGATCGACGAACGCGGCAAAATATGGCTCAGCCGCAGGGCTCTACTGGAGGATCCCTGGGCTGAGGCCCGCAACAAATATGCTCCAGGTAAGCTATTGAAGGCCACGATCAGTCGCCTCGAGCCATTTGGCGCCTTCGTCAAGCTCGACGACGACATCGATGGCCTCATCCAGATGAGCGACCTCATGGCGGCGCCTCAATACGGCTACAAGAAGGTCGAGCACCCGCGGGAAATCGTCGCCGAGGGCGCTGAGATCGAAGTGGTGATTCATCATTTCGACATGAAAAATCGCAAGGTCTCGCTGCATGTGGCTCTGCCCGAGGGCAAGCGTGAAGAGGCCCCGCAGAAGATTGCTAGGAACAACTCGGTACAAGCCGAGGTCGTGCGAGCCGAACCGGCAGGCCTGATCGTGCGCATCCTCGGGGTCACCGGGCGCAGCTCTCGCGGGTTCATCCCTGCCGGACAGACGGGTACCGCGCGCGATACGGACCTGCGCAAGAAGTTCAAGGCCGGCACTCCCCTGACCGTCAAGGTCATCGACGTCGATCCACGGCGCCAGGAACCAAAGCTCAGCATCAAACAGCACGCGGAAGACGAAGAGCGACGCGCCCACAAGGAGTATCGCAAGCAGGTGGCAAAGGACTCCGGCTTTGGAACCCTCGGCGACCTGCTCGCGAAACTGAAGTAGCCACAATCACCCAGGAAATGGCGCAACGGCTACGAACCGGCCGGACAGCCTTCAACCTCCGAGGCGCCGGAACGGGTTTGACAAGCCGATGCTCACTCTGCATAGTCCCGCCGCTCGGCCCCTAAACTGAGGCAATTATAATGGTTTCCGAAACTACACAGACCAAACGCCGACGGCATAATCGCGATCAGAAGCAGGGCGTAAAGCGCAAGCGCAGGGCCAAGCGAGAGGGCACTCCCTCTTTTCCTCTGGATCCAGCTTCCAATATCAATGCTACAGCCCGCGCTAAGGCTCCCACGGCCTAAGCCTCAATAGACAAAAATTATGGCAAACCATGTATCTGCAGCCAAGCGCGCACGACAACGCATCAAGCGCACGGGGCGTAATCGCTTGTTGCTGGGGGCGCTGCGCAGCAGTCTGAAGCACGCCCGGGCCGCGCTCACCGCTGGAAATGCCGCTGTGGCCCAACCGGTCGTAGGAGCGGCGGCGCGTGCCGCAGCCCACGCCGCCAGTAAGGGCATCATCCATCGCAACGCGGCCGCGCGCCTGAGCTCTCGGTTACAGCGCGCGCTGAACAAGCTCGGCGTCAGCGCCTGAAAGCGGTACTCGGGCGCTGCCCGTAAAGCTCGCTCGGGCTGTGCTTCTGCACAGCTCGAGTTGGCATGAGACCCCTGGCAGCCTCCGCCGAGTCGAACCTAGGAGCGCCTCTTCTGGCATACTGACAGGCCATGGCAACCGGAGCCCCGGAAGAGCCGCTGCCGCTGGGCGCTTCGGAGCTCGACGTCTACGCCCAGGCACTGGACGACAGTGAATGCGTGCTCTTGGCACAGCAGTATATTGGCGCCGGGGCGCTACGCGCAGCACTCGAGCTTTGCCGCAGCAGAGGCGCTACGGCGAGCCAATCGCGCGGGTTGGTGTTGTGTGAAGCGAGGGCCCGCTTCGGACTCGGTGAACGAGACGCAGCGCTGCTATTGCTGGACGGCCTGCTCGCCAATCAGCCGAGCGACGTGCTCGCGTGGTTCTATAAAGCCCAGCTACTCGCGCAATCGGGGCAAAGTGAAGCCGCGAAGCGAGCTCTGACAGGCCTCATACGGACGACACCAGACTTCCCCGGCGCTTTGCCCGCCCTCGCCCAACTCTCATTCCCAGGCCCGTCGTATCGCGAGGTGCTGAGATTTCTACATGAGCGGCTGCGGCCCCGGAGCTACCTCGAGATCGGGGTGGAGTACGGGTCAACTCTGCAGCTCGCCGTCCATAGTGAGTTTGTGCTCGGTGTCGACCCGGTGCCCCGGAGCATCCCGCACCGCTTACCCACCGCCACCCGGCTGTTTCACATGACCAGCGATACGTTCTTCGCCACCCACAGCCGGACGAGCTTGCTGGAAGAGCGCCACCTGGATCTGGCGTTCATCGATGGAATGCATTGGTTTGAATTCGTGCTCCGCGATTTCCACCACGTCGAACGCTGGTGCAATCCTGGGGCGATGGTGGTCTTGCACGATTGCTTGCCTGTAGCCGAGGTGGCTGCAGCCAGAAACCGCCAAACGAGCTTTTGGGTGGGGGACTCCTGGAAGGCCCTCGACGGCTTGTTGAAGCACCGTCCAGAGCTGCACGTCTCGGTCGTCCCCTGTTATCCATCGGGTCTCGTCATCATTCAAAACCTCGATCCAGAGTCCGAAACGTTGCCCCAATGCGCGGCGGCCCTCCGTGAAGAATATCTGGAAAAACCCTACCCTCATGCGCCCAGCGACTGGCCCAATCGGTATCGGATGATCGAGAACTCAGAGCGAGGACTGAATCAGCTCCTGCACTCGGCCACTGCGCTTCCCTTGGCAGATGCTGAACGTGGGCTGGACGTGTGACGACAGAAAGCGACTGGGCCCGACAAGGCATCATGGATTTCCCTTGGGAGGTCCTGGAGTATCTGAGCTGGCTGCGGCAACAGCCTTCGAGTCGAGAGACAGCAGCCTCCTACCTGTTCGACGAGCCGAAGGTGCGTTTCGGCGTTGCCGAGCACGATGTGATCGTGGCTGACCGAGAGCTTCGTGTCGTAACACAAGGAAACGAGCTACGATTGACCAGCCCGAGGGCGCTGGCAGGGCTCGCGCTCGGGGGCCTTGGAGCGGCAGATCAAGACTCAGTGCGTAGTCTGCTCGGCCTCTTTGATGGAGCACGCACCCTGGCTGAGGTCCGCTTGATGGCCCGGGCCGACACGCGGACGCTGGACACGCTGCTGGCTCGGGCGTTTGGTAAGGTACTTTTTGCTCCGCTCGCCCTAGTTTCCGCGGAAAGGACCATTTCGGGCATCGAAGTGACGCGGTTCCCTGGGTCGCCGTACGAAATCTCGCGCCCGTACTGGAAAAACATGGGTGCGGTTCGCGTGCGCCTCGACGCGCTGGACGCGGCTTTGGACAGTGACGAACCATTTCTGAAGCAGCTTCGGGAGCTGCACATCATAACGCTGATGGGCGACGACCTGCAAAGCTACTATCAGCCGGCGAGCCCCATCAGCAGTGGTCGCGCCGCACCAGGTCGGCTCATGACCACGGCTACCCAGATCATCGATACTGCCCACGGCAGCCTGTTGGTCCAAGGTCCGCGCGTGAACGCGGCCACCGTGGGCGGGGCCCGCTATCACGAGGCACTGTATCGTACCCTGCGCGAGCCCGAAGCCCGCGCGCCACGTCATTTCATCGACTCGTCAGGGCTCGACTGGGGGCGGTTGGTACACGCCATGGCGCCCGCGGACGCCGCCCCACAAGACTGGTTCTGCCCGCCCCGGCCATTGCGCCCGGAACACATCAGGTCCCTGCGAGAGCCACTGCGAGCCGCGCTCGACAGCGCCACCCGATCCGAGCACCCGACCTGCCTGCGCGCGTTGGCTGAGTTTCACCAAAATTTCATTCGGCTACACCCATTTCACTGCGGCAATCAGTGCCTTGCAATGAACATCGTCAACCGTGTCCTCGGGCAGCTGCTCGGCGCGGGCATCCCACACCTGATGCTCGACCATCTCGCGTTACGTCTTTCGGCCCCTGCCTACCAGCAGGTATTTCAGCGCTGCGTCGCCGTGTACGTGGACCCACAAGCTAGCCCTCTGGCACGCTACCTGCAGCTCGCGGCGAGCCGCACTCGAAGTTTCGAGCTCATTCGCCGTCTCACCGACGCCGCGTCGGCCGCGGCGGCTGAGAAATTCATCCAAGAGGACCCAGCCTCCGCGAGGCTGCTGATGCTCACTGACTAGTGTCCTGTAACGCAAGTTACAGGCACAAATTGTAAAGGTGTGACCGGAACAAAAGTAGGCCTTTACCGCAGAATTCTCGCGGCCCTCGCCCCGCCAGGGGCCGGGAAATTCTGCAGGGAACTTCGGTTACGGGAATTTCGTTTGCGGATGGACGCGCCGTCGCGTACGCGTTCCGAGTACACTCCACAGGCACGGAACCAGTATGAGCACTACTCGCAAATCTATCGAGACATTCGCCGAAGCCCAGGTACAGGTCGAGCCGAGCGCCGCGTTTCGAAAGACGGCACGCATTGGCTCGCGAGAAGAGTACGACCGGCTGTATCGAGAAAGCCTGGACGCCCCCGAGGGTTTTTGGAAGCGAGAGCTCGGTGAGCTCGTCTTTCGTACACCGTGGACCCAACTGCTCGAGTGGAACCTGCCACATGCCCGCTGGTTCAAAGGCGCAACGCTCAACATCACCGAGAGTTGTCTTGACCGACATCTCTCCACCAAAGTGCGTGATAAAGCTGCCATCATCTGGGAAGGTGAAGGCGGGGGTACCCGCACGCTCAGCTACGCCGAGTTGCATGAAAAGGTGTGTACCCTCGCGGCGGCCCTGCGCGGTCTTGGCGTGCGCACGGGTGATCGCGTCGCCATCTACATGGGTATGGTGCCCGAGGTCATCGTCGGCATGCTCGCCTGCGCGCGGATTGGCGCCCCGCACACCGTCATCTTCGGCGGGTTTGCCGCGGAGAGCTTGCGTGATCGCATCAATGATTGTGGCGCCAAGGTCGTCCTGACTCAGGACGGGGGTTGGCGGCGCGGGGCGACGGTCCCCTTGAAAGAGGCCGTGGACGAGGCGCTGGACAAAACGCCTTCGGTAGAGCGAGTGGTCGTCTACCGCCACCTCGGGCCAGAGGTCCTCGCCGTGAACATGAAAGCCGGTCGTGACCTCGACTGGAACGAGCTCGTCGCGGCAACCGCCAAGGCCAGCGACGCAGCGCGCATGACGCCTGAGGTCGTCGATGCGGAACACCCGCTGTTCATCCTCTACACCTCGGGCTCCACCGGTAAACCCAAGGGGATTCTACACACCACCGCGGGCTACCTCGCTGGCGCTCATATCACCACCAAGTATGTATTCGATCTGCAGCCCGGGGACGTATACTGGTGTACCGCAGACGTCGGCTGGGTCACGGGGCACAGCTACCTCGTGTATGGGCCTCTCTCGAATGGGGCTACGTGCCTGGTTTATGAGGGCGCGCCGAACCACCCGGACTGGGGCAGGTTTTGGCAAATCATCGATCGGCACAAGGTCAGCATATTGTACACGGCACCCACGGCCATTCGGGCCTTCATCAAAGCCGGTAACGAGTGGGTTGACCGTGCGGACCTGTCCAGTCTCAGGCTGCTCGGCAGCGTCGGGGAGCCCATCAATCCCGAGGTGTGGCAGTGGTATCATGAAAGGGTCGGCAAAGGCCGCTGTCCCATCGTCGACACCTGGTGGCAAACCGAGACGGGCAGCATCATGACCACCACCCTCCCCGGCGCCGTTGCAGCCAGGCCGGGCGCCACCGGGTTACCCTTCTTCGGTGTGGAACCGGATGTCGTGACTCAAAGTGGACAGAGTGTGGGTGCCAACGAGGGCGGCCTCTTCGTCATCCGTCGACCCTGGCCCAGCATGCTTCGAACCATTTGGGGCGACGATGAACGCTTCAAGCAGCAATATTTTTCGGAGGTGCCCGGCTGCTACGTGACGGGTGATGGTGCTCATCGCGACGCCGACGGGTATTTCCGCGTCGTCGGCCGCATCGATGACGTCTTGAACGTGTCCGGACACCGTATCGGCACGGCGGAAATCGAAAGCGTGCTCGTCGCGCATCCAAGCGTCGCCGAGGCCGCGGCGGTGGGGCGGCCCGACGAGCTCAAGGGGCAGGCACTGGTCGTCTTCGTGACCTTGAAGCCCGGCTTTGAGCCGAGCGCGAGCGCTGGTGAAGCGCTGAGGCAGCAGGTGGCGAAGGAAATCGGGAAGTTTGCGCGACCCGATGAAATCCGCTTTGCAGACGGTCTGCCCAAGACGAGGAGCGGCAAGATCATGCGCCGGCTACTCAAGGACATTGCGGCGGGTCGTGAAGCGAGTGGAGACCTATCGACGCTCGAAGATCGAAGTGTGCTCGATAGGCTCTCAAAGTAAGCTCATGTCCCTACCGTATCCGCACGCCCTCCGGCGCACGCTGCCTTGGCGCCGGGTTGCCAACTGGGTGACCCTTGGAGCTCTCACCGCTTGCAGCGGCTCGCTCCCCACGCGGGCAACCCCTTCATCCGCGTCGAACGCGCTCGACCTGGAGATTCCCGCTGAGTCGCCGAACGACATGACGACCTCCGCCGAGCTCGGGGGGCTCAACGAGCGCGAAGCGGAGCAAAGCTTCCGGTCTTCCGTCGAGGGTCTGCAAGCGTGCATCAAAGACGGGGTGGAGCGGCTCGCCTTCATTGGCGGGAGCATCGAGCTCGCCGTGAAGGTTGACGCGACGCGACACGCGGCACACGTTTGGGCCGCCCAATCCAGTTTGGGGGAGCGCGGCACCGAGAAGTGCATGTTTGACGCCTTGAGGTCCGTGGGTTGGCCCGCCCCGGTGGGTGGCCCATTTGGTATCGCCCGCAACTCCTTCGAATTCGAGCCCCAGCGGGGGGTGCCTGCTCCCGCGGTCTGGGAGGCAGAGCGAGTTGCGACCACCCTGACCGAGGTGGAGGGCACCATCAATACCTGCCGCGGCGCCGAGTTGGGGGGCCTGCTCATCACTTTGTACATTGGCGAAGGGGGGAAGGCCCTGGCTGGCGGCGCGGCCTCGGAGGAGCCCCAGGATGAGACTGCCGTCGATTGCGTCGTGGACGCCTTGCTAGCCGCCGAGTATCCGCCCCCAGAGCGCTCCCCGACCAAGGTCAGATTCCGGCTTTGATGGCCGGTAGCGTGTGGGCCACTCGCACCGCGCTCCGAAATCTTGGCGTCCCGGCGCTCACGGCGTAACACCGTGCCGTGGTGTCGACCCTTCCAATGCGGCACTCTCGAGCTTCGGCTCTGCTCTCTGTGGGCCTCACCCTGTTTGGCGCTCCGTCGAGCCAGGGGAGCCAACCCAGCTCTGAAAGCGCCAAGCTCGAGTCCTCACGCTCCGGCGCGGCGGTCCCAGGGGCGTCCACCTTGGATGCCGAGCTACAGACTGCCACCCAACAGTTGTTGGCAGCCGCCCGGCCCGTCACGGGTGGGGTCGTCGCGGTGCACGCCCCGACAGGCCGGATCTTGGCGTGGCAAGAGTATCGGCGCCAGGGCCAGATGGGCCACCCACTGACCGACGCAGTGACGCCCGCCGCCAGCCTATTTAAGATTGTGACCGCAGTCGCCTTGTTCGAACGTTCACCCGTGCTGCCCACCACCATCGTGTGCATCAATGGCGGCGAACGCGGCATCGAACGACTTCATCTAAGCGCACCTGAGCCCAGGGTGAGGGCCGGCTGCGATCCTTTCGGAGAGGCGCTCGGATTTAGCCGCAACGCCGTCTTTGCTCAGCTCGCTACCGAGCACCTATTGCGCACGGATTTGATCGAGGTCGCAGAGCAACTCGGATTCAATAGACCGTTGAGCTTTGACAAACCAGCCATGTTAGGCACTCTGTCCGTGCCGTATAATGACCTCGAGTTCGCGCGTACGGCGGCGGGTTTTGGCCAAAGCAGGTTGTCGGTGCTGGGTGCGGCTCGGCTCGCCTACCTGGTCGCAAACGGAGGCCGCGAGCGACGCATGACTCTGAGAGTCCCCTCGGTCCCGGAAGCCCCAGCCACCGACGCCGAATGGCTGATGCGCCCCAGCACAGCCGAGCGCCTCCGGCGCATGATGGAGGTCACCGTCCACAGCGGAACCTCGCTCGAAGCTTTCAGCGACGCTCGCGGAGCCAGCTACCTGGGCGGCATTCGTGTGGCGGGGAAGACAGGAACGTTGAAACCCGCTTCCCACGCACCCACCGCCTCCTGGTTCATTGGTTTTGCTCCCAGCCGTTCACCGGAGCTGATTGTCAGCGTGATGCTGGAGAACAGCCCCGTGTGGCGGAGAAAAGCCAACCACGTGGCACGGGACGTCATGCGGGCCTACTTCCATGCTCGCCCGGGCGTCAGCCATCCCTTCGAGACGAGCGTATCCCAGTAGGCTACTGCGCGACCCGATTCGTCGGTCGTCGGTCCTCGCAATCCTCCGCTCTAGGAGCGACGGCGGAACCAGGCCATGGCAAGCGCGAGCAGCACGCCAGCCCCGGCGCTGCTCCCGCCGGACATTCCGCCCCGAGACACCTCGCACCCGGACTTGGTCTCCGGCGCCGGCGCTGGCGCGACCGTCTCGGCGGCAGCGGCGCTGATGCCGAGCGCCGTGACGCTGCTCTTGATGACGTCCTTCAGCACGAAACGGTCTCGCTTTTTGTACGCGGTGTCGCGCGCCGTCCAGGTCTTGCGTAGACCACGATAGTCGGGCGGTGCCTGCCCCCAACGAAAACGCTTGGGAGCTTCGCACTGGATCACCTTCTTGTTGGGGTGAACGGCGCTATAACGGACCTGCAAGCGGCTCTCCGATGCGGGCTCCACGTTCGTTGGCAGCTCCCCATTCGCGCCAGCCGGTGCGCCTAGCCCGCCCTGGACATGTGCCGCGGGGCGAACTCGGATGTCCTCGGTCAACGATTTTGAATCGTAGCGGTGGTGTAGGCGCGTGATGACGTATTTGTTGCGCTCCAAGAGGGCGCGACGGCGCACGACTTCGTGGCGCTGCTCTTCCAACCGCGTACGCGTTTCCTTGTCCTTGGCCTTGAGCTCCGCTCGTTCTTCCTCTGTCAATTCGGGCGGCTTCGGATTTCTCTCGGCATCCGAGACGTCACCCTCGACCACGTCGACCCCCAGGCTCAGCAATTCATGAATCATCAGAGGTGCATTGGGACATGGCTCGCCACAATGCTTGATTGTCGGCCAGGCGTATTCGACCAGGAAGGCCTTCGGATTCTTGGCGAGCAATGCGTCGTGCACCCCCGCATAGAATTCGCCTATCCGTTCCTTTACCGCCAGGTCTACGGTGGCATTCGTCGGTGGATAGGCGTTCGGGTAGTTCGCGACCTCAAACCTACTTTCCGGATGCAACACGTAGACGATCAATTCTTGGTGCCCGGCGCTGTTGCCGAGCCCTAGCGTCGACGGAATGGCATACGGCTGGCGCGTCGAAAATCGGATGGGCGACAGCAGCGCTCGACGCGCTCCGGCAAGCTCCACCTTGCTGGTAGCCACCTCGGCAACGAGCATCTGCGTCCCTTCGCTCTCATACCGCCCCAGGCGCTGCTGCACCGCGCTCGGGACCGTGAGGCCTTTCTTGGTCAGATACGCCTGCACCGACTGGCCCTTGGGAACCATCGAGAAGGAAAACTCGCCATCCTTGAACTGGGGTGTGACGTCCAGGAGCATCTCCGGCGGCAGCTTTTGGCCACCGCTCACGTCGGGCAAACCGGTTCCGAGGAAATTGGCAGCGGAGTCCTTCACGCTGAGGTCTCGCTGCCACTCCTGTTCCGGCTCGCCGGGGTCACACGGGTCCATTTCCCAGAACTCGTGAAAGCGAGGCGCAGTAATCTCATCCAGATGATCAACCGCGTCCCGCTTCAGCGCCTTGATATCGGCCAGGCTCACGTCCGACGGAACCGGCAGCACGACGGCAAAGCGATCGAGTGGCCCCTCGTAATCCGACCAAACCGTCACGACCGTCTGGTCACCCTTTTGGAGCAAAACCACTTGGCTGGAATTGCTGACGCGCGTAGCGTCCCCCTTTCCCGCAAAAAAACCGGGCAACGCTCGCGCCGGCGACGTCACGCACAAGGCCAGGCCGATCGCGGCGGGCAGCGCCAGCCAACGTTGGATGGCCGCCAACTGGCGGGACAATGCTCGGGGGGACCCCACAAGGGGGGACAATACGCGGGGGGACAATACACGGGGGGACAATACCGTTGGGTGTTTGGGGCGAGATGGGGCCTTCTGCATGTTCTTTCAGCCTGACGAGGCGCAGGCTAACAATAACCGGAATAACCCGGCTATAGCCAAATGGGTGGGACAAAAATCCGCCACTCTATTGTGACCGACGCTCAGATCTACTAAAGGGCTCGACGTTTGCCGCCGCGCGACTCATGACGAATAGTCCAGAGAATCTGCTGCCCCCGGCAGACGGTACCCTTCGGGCCACCCGTTCGTCTTCGGCGCCGGAATCCATCGGTGGCTGGTTGTCCCGGGTATCGCTGAACGACTGGATCGTGCTCGCCTACCTCGGTGCGCTGGATACTGCCATCATTCTGTCACCCCATGTCGGCCCTTCTCGGGACCAGGCCATCGTGCAGATGTCCAGCCTGCTGTTGATGTTCTTCTCGGTGGTCGTCGTGTTGATCCGCGGCGGAATGCTCACTCATCCACTCCTGACGCCGCTGGCATTCCGGCTTTGTCACTACGGTGGCATCCAACTGACGTACTTCTTCATGCGGGGGTTCTTGCCCATCGTCAACCCTAGCTCGCTCGACCGCGAACTACACCAGATAGGAACTCTCCTGTTCGGTGTGGAGCCTGCGCTCGCGATGGAGGCCTGGGTTTCGCCCGCCACGACCGAATGGTTTGCATTCTTCTATTACGGCTACTTCTTCGTGCTGGGCCTACACGTCATCCCTATCTTACTGCTGAGCCGCAACCAGCGGCTGCTTTCGGAATTCGCCCTTGGCTTGCTCATCGTGCTCGCCGTCGGCCAGTCACTGTACCTGCTCGTTCCAGGCTACGGCCCTGCCAGCGGAGTGCCATCGTTGTTCGAGGCGGAGCTGCCCACCGGAGTTTGGTGGAACTTGGTACGCCAGATCGTCGAGTCCGCAGGTGCTCAAAAGGACATCTTTCCTTCGATTCACACCGCTGCGCCGACTTTCATCTTACTTTTTTCGTTCCACAATCGCGCCTTTTTGCCTTATCGCTTTACCTGGCCGCTCGTCGGTTTTTTTGTATTCAACATCATCATCGCGACCATGTTCTTGCGCTGGCACTGGCTAGTCGACATCGTCGCCGGGCTGGTCCTTTCGCTTTTTGCTTTCCTCGGCGGCGTGTACGGCACACGCTGGGAGATCCGGCGCCGTGTGCAGCGAGGTTTGCCGCCCGCATGGCCCGAATGGCCTGCAGCCAGTAGCGGGAGCCCCGCAGGCACGCTGCCCCAGTAGCAGCCTCTGGCGCTTAGCGCGTTCTGGGCATTCCGGCTTGGTGAACCTTGCCGGGCAGCTTGCGACCAACGATCCGTTCGGCTACCTCGCCAGCCTGAATGAGCGCCTCCAGGTTGACGCCTGTGTCGAGCCCCATCCCGTGCAACATGTACACTAGGTCCTCGGTGGCCAGGTTACCCGCGGCTCCTGGGGCGTAAGGACAGCCACCAAGTCCGGCCACAGCAGCATCGAACGTGCGGATACCGACGTCCAAGCCCATCAAGACGTTGCTGAGCGCCGTGCCACGCGTGTCATGTAGATGCAACGCCAGCTGGTCCACGGCCAGCTCCCCCAGGAACAGCTCGCAGATACTGCGTGTCTGTAGCGGCGTTCCGACACCAATGGTGTCCCCCAAAGACACTTGATAGACGCCCCAACGAATCAGCTCGCGCGCAATGTCGAGAGCGCGCCGAGGCTCGACAGCCCCCTCATACGGGCAACCCCAGACGGTAGAGATATAGGCTCGAACGCGCATTCCGGCATCACGCGCAACAGGGATGAGCTCCTCGAAGACCTCGAGCGAACGCTGGATGCTCTTGTTTGTGTTCTTCTGATTGTGCGACTCGCTTGCCGAAAGGAAGATCGCAATTTCCTTGAGACCCGCCATCTTCGCGCGTTCTAGACCGGTTGCATTGGGGCACAAGGCGCTGAACGTCACGCCCGGAGAAGGCGTCAGGGACTGCACCAACTCGGCAGCATCCGCGAGCTGAGGCACCCAACGGGGAGAGACGAAGCTCGTTACCTCGACGTGCCGGAGCCCGGCGGCCACCAACGAGTGAACCAGCTCTCGTTTGTCGGCAAGCGCGATGACCTTGGATTCGTTCTGCAAGCCATCTCGAGGTGATACCTCGTAAACTGATATCGGCCCCGACAACTGGGAGAGCATCAGAAATCCAAGAGGCGCATTTGCCGCGGTTTCGGCGAATCCTGAAATGGGACGGGGTAATTGCCACTGAAACAGGCGTGGCAGAACCTGTCACTGATCTTGCCATCACGTGCCACGGGTGCAAGCGGCAGCGACCTCTTCGGCACCTCCGCCGCTTCGACTCGCTGTTCCGCGATAGCCTCGAGCACCGCTGCTTGTGTTTCCTCGAGAGGCAGGTACGCAAGTGTATCACTGGTCAGGTACTGGTTAATCTCGTCCGCGGTATGGCTCGGCGCGATGAGCTCGCTGCGCGTCGGCGTGTCGATCCCGTAGTAACACGGCCAGGATATCTGCGGGCTCGAGATCCTGAGGTGCACTTCTCGGGCGCCGGCAGCGCGCAGCATCTTGACGATCTTGCGACTGGTGGTCCCGCGAACGATGCTGTCATCTACGACGACGACCCGCTTGCCCCGCAACACCTCGGCCACCGCGTTGTGTTTCAACCTGACGCCGAAATGGCGAATGGTCTGCTCCGGCTCGATGAAAGTTCGGCCCACATATGGGCTACGCACCAAACCCATCTCGAAAGGCAGACCCGCCTGCTGGCCATAGCCGATCGCCGCCGGTATCGCGCTGTCCGGTACGGGAATGACCAGGTCGGCCTGCACCGTCTCGCGACGTGCCAGGGCGCGCCCCAGGTTCTTTCGCGCTTCGTACACGCTGATCCCGTCAATGATGGAGTCCGCTCTCGCAAAGTAAATGTATTCGAAGATGCACGCCTTAGGGTCCTTCTTCTCAAAGGGCCGCGTGCGACGCATACCCGACTCGTCAAAGACCA
>JANOIG010000050.1:0-14421 GCA_031407405.1 Deltaproteobacteria bacterium | reverse complement strand
CTCCACCGATCTTCTGACCGTCTGCCAGACGCATGATGGAGCCACGCCCGAACTCTTTTTCGATGCTCCCGATAGCGAGCTCCAACGCCTTCTGCTTGTTCTTGTCCTCCAGCACGGCACCGCTCCTTAGTTCTAGTTCCCTGTCGAGTGGAGGCACAGACTACTGATAATTCATTCAGTTGTCAAAGGCTCTTCGCACGACGGACGCGTCGAACATTTCAGCGCCGCGTTCTACGACATTCCCGCCTGCACGGGCTCATTGATGCGGCCATCAGGCTCTCGGGCCAAGCTTTTACGCAGGGCTCTTCAACGCTCGAGGCTGCCGCCGCGGGCAACGGCGGCTGGAGCGGGCCCCACCGCGCGGCCTCTGTGCTCCGCGTCTTTCTCGATGGACAGCGGCGCGGTGCTCGGCACATCAGGCGCCGCTGCGGATTGCTCAGAGCCAGCCTGCGGCTGATCCGCCGCACTCCCCGGGCTGGCACCCGCACGCCAGGCCACTACGCCATACACGCTCAGCGCACCCAGAGCCACGCCCAAGAGCCCAGCCAACGAGGCCACCCGCCTGTAACTGGTGCCTCGGGGGACCAGCCGATCCATGCCTTTGGAGGGACCATTGGAGGGCCGATCGAGCGCACCCACGACTCCCCTCACCGGCGGCAGACGATCCGTCGCGCGCCGGCGCGGGCTGTCCAGAGAGACATCCTCGGCTCGCCCCAACCGACGTGCAACGGCTGCCAAGCGCTCCGCGAGCTCACTGGCGGAGCCGATGCGGCGAGTGCGGTCCTTGACCAGACAACCTTCCACGATCCCGACCAGAGCCCGGTCCGCCGCCGGTGCCAATTCATTGATGGGGCGGTGCGGCCGCGTCATGATGTCGACCATCAGGGCGTTGTAGTTGCGGGAGGAAAACGCCGCGACTCCGGTCAAGCACTGATACATGAGCACACCGAGCGACCAAACGTCGGTTCGAGCATCGACTTGCTCGGCGCCCCGCGCCTGCTCGGGGCTCATGTAGAGCGGGTTGCCGAGCACGGCACCATGGCACGTCTGAAACGAGCCGTCGTTGGGCCCCAGATGCTTGCTGACGCCGAAATCGAGGATCTTCGGGGCGATCCCGTTGTGATCGCGGGACTGAGCGAGAAAGATGTTCGATGACGAAAGGTCGCGGTGCACGATGCCCGCTCGGTGCGCCAAATCCAGAGCCATCGAGATCTGCGAGAAGTATGAGGCCACCTGTATCGGAGGCAGGGTGCCTTCGCGCTTGAGCCGATCGTCCAAGCCCTCGCCCACCAGCAGCTCCATGACGATGAAGGGACGGCCGTCCACCGTTTGCGCAACGTCGAACACGTCCACGATGCTGGAGTGTTGCAGCTTGCCGGTGGTTTCTGCCTCCCGCACGAAGCGGTTGTAGGCCTCGTCGTTGCTGGCAAACTCCTTGAGCAGGAACTTGATCGCGAAATCACGGTTGGTCAGCTCGTTGCTGGCCGCCCAGACCTCCCCCATGCCCCCGCTTGCCAAGCGCCGGAGCAAGCGATAACGCCCCGCAATCTTGTCGCCGATTTGCACGTTCCCAGTGTCCCCGCCTTTCCAGGGCAGGGCCAACAAACCTGTCGGATGGACCGAATCCGGGCTCCGCCGGCGGCTGCCGCGATGGTCGGAGCGCCGGGCTTAACGCGGGGTAACGGGGGGGCTTAACGCGGGGTAACAGCGGGGCGAGGCGCGCGGGCGCCCGCGGCGGGATTGGCACCCGGGGCGGGGTTAGCACTGGCGTTGGCGGCGACTCCCTTGAGCGCTTGTTGCTGCTGCTGAAAATATTGGGCCACCATGCGCGACCGCTCGACCGCGAATTGCTTGACGTTGCGATCCGGTGAGCCCGCGAGCGCGTTGAGCAACTTGGTGACTTTCTCCATCAGGCGGGCCTGAAACAAGGCTTCAAAGTAGTTGTTCGCCAGGCGCACGTCTCGCATCATCTTGGGCTCGTGGCGGCTGAGCAGCTCGATGATTGATTTGAAGTCCCGGCGCTGGCCGTGCAAGGCTGAGAGGCTGACCAGCGCAAGCGCGTCATCGGGGTTGCGTTCCACACCGCGTTTGGCCCAGTCGAGCGCCTTTTCCCGCGTCTCTTCCTTGGCGGCGTACACGCCCTGAACCGCGGTGAACGGAGCCGCGGTCTTCTTGTTCGGCTCGGCATCCCCGAGCCGCTTGACCAGGCTTTCCGCAGCCTCGTCCCCGTCCGTCTCTCTGGCGCGTGCGAACAGGTAGGCCCAAGCCTCCAGGCAATTGGCGTCGATGCTGATGGCTTTTTCCGTCATCTGGCGCTCCACAGCCACGTCCTCGCGAGCCCGATACACCTTGGCCAGATGCAGCGACGGGAAGGGATTGTCTGGCATCAAGTTCTGCGCACCCTTCAGCGTGCTCTCCGCTTTCTCCCACTTCTCGAGGGCGAGCTGGGCCATGCCGAGGCCGAGCCAGTCCTGACCGGTGCCTCCGGACGCCACGATCTTGGCCAGCACCTTCTCGGCCGTCTCGAAGCGCCGGTACTTCATCAGCTCCTGCGCATACAGCCGGCCCCGATTCAGATCGTCGGCGTTTTCGGCGTAGTGTTTCTCGAGGCTCGACAGCAGATCCTCGAGGCCGACGGTGATGGGGCGCCCCTGAGCGTCTTGAATCTGCACGGCAGGGCCGTTGAAACCCAAAAGCTTCCACATCTGATCGGGCCGCAGCGCCAGAGGGCCCGCCTTCATGCTTTCGAGCAGCTCGTCAGTGGGCTTCTTGAGCGGCAGGAGAATCAATGCCCCCTGCGGAATTCCCCCTTGGAATGCCGAGATCGGCGCGAGAATGGCGGCGCCGCCCTCGATGGTGAGGTTAGCCTCGCCAACACTCCCAGAAGGGTCATTGCCGGGGGCATCGCTGCCTGGAGGGTTGCTGCCGGAAGAGTCGGGGGGGGTCGACTGGCTCATGAAAAAGTACCTGGCTCTCTGATGCTGACCGGACCGTGACGGCTTCCGTGGCTCGGGTCAGTTGCTGATAGGGGAATTAGGCTCACATGCCCGCGCCGATCGGAAACGTCCCAACCGAGCAGCCCCGAAAGGGGTCAATCGCTCGACCGGTCCGTCGCCCCCGAAAGGCCGATGGCGAAAAATCGTGGCGCGGACGCTAGCAGTGCCCACGCGGACGAGCAAGCAGAGGAACGGTCCGTCGCGGCGCCGTCCCGCGGGCCGCGGCGGGCAAACGCGGGCTGAAGTGATGGCGGGGGAGAGGTCCAAACACTATAACGAACATTAGGTATTGATGAGTTTGATCGGAATTCTCGCCGCGGTCTTCGGCCTCGCCCTGCTCATGATCGTGCACGAGTCAGGTCACCACCTGGTGGCGCGGGCCTTCCGCATGCGCGTGCTGCGTTTCAGCATCGGGTTCGGACCCGCGATCTGGCGCCACCAACCCCAGGGCAGCGACACGGTGTACCAGGTCGCGCTCATCCCTTTCCTCGCTTACGTACAGATTGCGGGCATGAATCCTTTCGAGGAGGCGGACCCGGACGACCGTGGCAGCTACGCCAACGCCACGCTCACCGCTCGCATTCTGACCGTCGTCGCGGGACCCATGGCAAACTACCTGTTTGCCTCCGTATTGTTTTTTGGCGCGCTGATGATCGGCGGCCAGCACGTGCCGACCACCATCGTCGAGCTCATCGACGGCGGTGCGGCTCAAGTCGGTGAGATGAAGAACGGCGACGAGATCGTACGCATCAGCGGGACGCGTATCGAGAGCTTCGAGCAGATGCGCCAGATCATCCTGGCCAACCCCAGCAGGCCGCTCGACGTCGAGGTGTTACGCGAGGGCAAGACCGTCAGCTTGAAGGTCACGCCGGAGCCCAAAGGTGAAAATGGCGGGGGCCTGATCGGCGTCGCCCCAGCCACTACCCGACGCGTGCCCGTTGCGGTGCCCGAGGCGGTCTCCCTCTCCATCGCACGCCCCGCAGAGGTCGTGTATCGGCTCGTGGTCGGCCTCGGGCGCATCATCACCGGCAAGGAGACCGCGTCGCTGACCGGTCCGGTCGGCATCAGCCGCGAGATCGGCAAGGCCGCTCATCGGGGCCTGGACGATTATTTGTACATTCTCGGCATGCTGAGCGCCTATCTGGGCGGTTTCAACCTGCTCCCCATCCCCGCGCTCGACGGTGGGCGGCTGATGTTCCTGGTTTACGAAGGCGTCGCGCGCCGCAAGCCCAACGCGCGCATCGAGGCCCATATCCACGCCATCGGCCTATTGATGTTCTTGGCGCTGATGGTGGTGGTCAGTGTCTTCGACATTCGCGGCGAATAACGAGTAGACTCGAGCGGTGCGCTGGACCGCTCCCTCTGCCAGTACCTATAGCTCCGGAATCCTGGCCGCGCCTCGGGTAGGTCGCGCCGGCGCGGTGCTCGGAATCGTGCTCGCTCTGTGCGCCATGCTCGGCTGCACTCCACCGACCGTGCAAATGGGCCTCGGGCCGCGTGAATACGTGGCGACCGATTACGATTCGGTGCTGCGTCGCTGGACGCGCTCGGAGAGCCTCATCTCGATGCGCGCCGTCGACAACTTCTTGACCGCCACTGCGACCTACGAGTCCTGGGATTTTCGCTGGGCCTACGTGGTGCGTTACGCCGAGGACTACCGGCTCACGGTCGACCAGCGGCACGCCCTGCTCGAAAGCTCACTCGCGGAAACCGAGGCGTACCACCAGTTCTACGTGGCGCTGTACGCCCAGCGCATTCCGTGGGCCGACTTGACCGCAGAAAACCCGGCCTGGATCGTGCGCCTGATCGACGACCAAGGTAACGAAACCGCTCCCCTCGAAATCAAACGCATCAAAAAGCCAGGCGCCATCGAGCTCACCTACTTCCCCTACACGACACCCTGGCGCGCCACCCACCGCATCCGCTTCCCAATCCTCACCCTCGACGGCCGCCGCACCATCTCCCCCACCGCCCGCTGGCTCGGCCTCCGCTTCGCCGGCGCCCAAGGCAACCAACAACTCCTGTGGGCGATCGAAGGTTAAAAGCTCGGCACGCCGGCTCGCGCAAGGCGCCGAGCGGCCGCTTTAACTCGCTAGGATTTCTAGGAGCGGCGGCACGCTCATCATCAGCTCGTGGGCTACCGGGCGCGTAGCGAACAGCACCAGGCCGCCTTTGGGGCCCGCTTTGGCGTCGTGCGGAGCGGGCTCCGCCCCGATCACGCAACCCGGGAACAGGAACTCGCCCGCGCCGATGCGGTGCTGCGCCGCCCCCGAAGCGACGTTGAGCTCGCCCACCGCCATCACGAATAGCCCCTTCAGCGGCTTGCCCCGCTCGGCCACGGATTCGTCGGGCGACAGCACTCGAACTTGCAACCGTTCATAGACAGCCGCTCGCAGCGCGTCATCCAGCCGTTCCCCAAGTGGGCCGAGGCCGGCGCTCGCGTGCGCCTGAAACCGATCCGCCAGGACACGTAGGTCGTCGACCACCCACGGACAATCGCGCATGGCTTGGGACAGCTGCGCCTCCGTCCAAGTGACCACATGCGTCTGAGCCGCGTCAGCGATCAGACGCAGAGGTCCGGACTCAATCGAGCCGCGCGCTGCGACCACCGCTCCGACCCCCACCCGAGCAGCGCTCACGTCGGAAAAAGTCAACGTCACGTGCGCCGTACCCCGCGTGATGAGTGCCGCGCCCTCTTCCAACACATACGCTTGGCCCATCATCAAAGTCACGCGCTGCGCACACTCCGCCAGCTCGGCTTGAGCCTCCTCCGGCAGATCCGCCAAAGCCTCCACCGATTCGAACGCCAGACCGTCGACGGCCGGGGCCTGACCCTCGTCTGACGAGGCCGGCTCGGACGCTGGTGCTGCGGCCACGGCAGGCGGCGACGTGGCCACAAATGGCACGGGTTCAGGAGCCGGGAGTTCGCTTGCGGCGGGTGACGGCAGCGTCGGAAAACGCGCCGCTGCCAGCTTCTCTTCCTTGGCACGACTCGCGATGAGAATCGGGTTGATGATGCGAGGGCGCGTGGGGCGATCCGAAATGGGCGCGGACTCAAACGCTGGAGCGCTGTCAGCGGATTCGGGACTGACATCGAGATACGAGTCGCGGTTGCCGCGGACGACGGTCTCCTCCTCGGGCTCGGGCTCCGGGCTGACGCTCGCGTAAGAATCGCGCGCGTCCGGCTCAGGGCTCACGCTCATGTACGAGTCGCGTGTGTCCGGCTCAGGGCTCACGCTCATGTACGAGTCGCGGTCCCCGCCTGGCCGTTCGGAATCGCCATCTAGATCGAGGTCGTCCGGCAGCACATGCGTCGGCTCCGAAGTTTCTGGGTCATCCTCGTAGTACGTCAGATCTTCCGCCGAAATGTCCGCCACCGCATCATCGGGCGTCGCCAGATCCGTCTCGGTGAACTCGTCCAGCTCGTCCCCCTCGAGCTCCTCGACCTCGATGATTTCATCCGGCTCGGGTCGGCCCACGCGTTGCCGCGTGCCCAGGGCCCTGAGCGGCACCGGGCTTGGCGGGGCGTCGTCGAACGGCTCCTCTGGATCGGACCACAAATACTCTGCGAGACGCGCGGCGTGATTGCGAAGCTCTTCAGCCCGACCCACCGCCCCAAGCTGCGTCGCCGTGTCAGCGGCCTTGCGAACCCAGACGATGGCGTCCGCGCGGAGGCCGCGCTGCCACTGCACCGCAGCGGTCTGCAACGTCCACACTACGTCGTCAGAGTCGTTGGCACTGGGCCGCGGAAACACGGAAGAGAGCCGGAGCGTGTTCATGAGACGCTCGCTGCAACCCCGAACACGCTGTCCAGGACCCGGTAGAGGCGCGGGGTCGAGCCGAGCGCGCCGCCGACATGGGTCAATGCGGCTGAATGCATATTTCGCGCTCCTTGGACCCGTTCGGTGGACCCACCATGCCCTGGTGCTCCATCATCTCGACGATTTTGGCGGCCCGGTTGTAGCCGATCCCCAGCTTGCGTTGAAGCCAGGAGGTGGAACACCGCTGCGTCTCCGCGACGATCCGCACGGCTTCGTCGAAACGAGGATCGATGGCGTCGTCTTCCGCCAGAGCCTCCTCGTCATCGTCGTCGGCGCGCAGGATGTCATCGTGGTAGACGGGCGCGCCTTGCCGCCGCAGGTGATCCGTGATGGCGCTGACCTCTTCCTCACTGATGAAGGGGCACTGGACGCGCAGCGTCTCATTGGAACCGTTCATCTTCGCCAGCATGTCGCCCCTGCCCAGCAAGAGCTCCGCGCCCTGTTCGTCTAGGATGGTACGGCTGTCCACCTTTTGGGCGACCCGAAATGCGACACGCGTGGGAAAGTTTGCCTTGATCATGCCCGTGATGACGTCGACGCTGGGTCGTTGCGTGGCCAACACGACGTGCATGCCCGCGGCGCGTGCTTTCTGAGCCAAACGGGCTACGGCAGTTTCCACGTCTTTGCCCTGCTGCATCATCAGGTCGGCAAACTCGTCCACCACGATCACGATGTACGGCAGCCGGGCCGGAAGGTTGCGCGCCTCGGCTTCTGCGTCCGGGTTCGGGGAAGTGAGGGCCCCACCCATGCCCGTCAAGAACTCCATCTCGGCGGCATTCGGGGGGGGCAGCTCGCCTGCTTGAATGCGGTCGACCCAACGATTGTAGGTGACGATGTTCTTGGTCCCCGCACTGGCAAACGCCTGATAACGGCGCTCCATCTCGTCGACGGCCCATTTTAGAGCCTTTGCGGCTTGCTTCATGTCGGTGACCACCGGCAACAGCATGTGCGGGATCCCGTCGAAGGGCGCGAGCTCGACCACCTTGGGATCGATCATGAGCAAACGCAGCTCGGCGGGTGAGCGCCGAAACAAGAGGCTGCATAACATCACGTTCACGCCGACGCTCTTGCCAGCGCCAGTGGCGCCCGCCACGATGACGTGCGGCATGGCGGCAAGGTCTGCGTAAAAGGGGGCGCCCACGATGTCCCTGCCCATCACCACCGGCAGTGGCGCCCGTTCGGCCAATTTTTCGAACCGCTGGTCTTCGATGAGCTCGCGAAGGTTGACCGGTGCGCGGACATCGTTTGGAATTTCGAACCCAATTCGACCCTTGCCTGGGATGGGTGCAATGATGCGAACCTTGCGCGATAGCCCGAGCGCCAGATCGTCGGACATGGCCGCGACTTTGCTGACCTTGGTACCCGCTTCCGGAACCACTTCGTACGTCGTCACCGTGGGGCCGGGATGTATTTCCTCGACCTTGCCCACGACTCCGTAGTTGGCCAACGTGGCTTCCAGACGGCGAGCCAGCTCCAAGACGCGCTCCCGATCGACCGGGGTCACGTCCACGGGGGTGGGATGGAGCAGATCCGGTGAGGGGGGCACGTACGCGCCGGTACCAGCCGCGACGTCCTGGGGAGCGGCGCGCAAGAGCTTGCTGTGCGGCCGTGTGTCGACAATCTTGGGACCCGCCGGCATCGCCGTCGGCGGAGCGGGGCGCTCGACCTGGCCGGACACGGCTCGATCGGGGGCGCCGGCTTTCGAGCGACTGCGCCGGCCGGGGGTGGCAGCTTCCACGTCTGCGGGTAGCAGCGCGTCCGGTACCTCGGCAAGAGCAGCTTCCGCCGACCCCGGCTCGGCATCCAGCAAAGCCTGCGCCGCCAGACCCAGCTCCCCGCGCAGCGCTGCAGAGACCGCCAACGGCGGGATGCCGGTCCGCTCACGCGGCGCCCACGGAGCGTAGCCATCGCTGGCGCGGTTGGGCACCTCACTCAGCCGCGACGAGGGCTCGCCGAGCGAGGGGCCAGCCACGAGCGCGGCCTCTCCCCCGAGCTCCTGCCGCCGTGCCGCTCGCGCCTCCTGCCAGGCCTCGCGAAGCCGGGTTGCCAGCCCGAGACACCAGTCCCGAAAACGCCGGGCCAGAGCCGAGACGCGCTCACACCACTCGATGAACGAAAAGGCGCTGCGCGCGATGAGCAGCAGCGCGGCACCGGTGACGCCCACCAGGAACGAGCCCAGGGTCGAAAACAGGGCTCGCATGATCTCGCCGAAAAAAAGCCCCACATTACCGCCTGCGGGCAGGCTTTCTTCGTAACGCATGTCGGGGAACGCCACATGCGTGAGGGAAGAGGCGATGATCGCCAGCAATAGATCCCCGGACAGACGCAGCCCGAGCGGCTGAGCTTCCCGATGCCGAAACAACGGCGCGGCCATCAGCAGCAACTCGAGGGGCAGCAGCCACGCCACCACCCCAAACCCGCCCGCCAGCACATGCGCCAACCAGGACCCCACCGGGCCCATCCAATTTCCACTGTCAGCCGCCGAACCGCTTTCCTCCAGGTTCAGGCTGGCCAGAGCGAGCGCCAGGTAACAGGCTGCGGCCAGCAGTAACAAAGCCGCGGCCTCACGGCCGGCACGATGACCCGACGGCGAGCCTTCGCCGCCGCCCGAGCTGACCCGCGGAGCAAACAGCCGTACACCCATTTGATTACCTCAACCTACACTCTACTACGCCGGCCGGACAAATCTACGCGAGCCCGCGCTGACTGGCATAATCCATATGCAAGGTCGCCGCGGAGAGAGTCGAGAATGTCGCAGCAACTTGAGCAGTTTCGTTGGTGGGTCGTATGATCGGCTCGGAACCAAGCCGCCGGTGATTTCACCACGATGAAGGGGACAGCCAGCATGACAGACCACGTACGCACCCGCCGCACCCTCTACAGCCTAGCCTTCGCGGCGAGCCTGGGCCTGGCGACGGGCTGCAGAACCGGCGCCGACGACGTGCATCGCTGGGCCAACACCCAGCAGGGGCCACGCAAGATCGTCGCCGTGATGACCCACGACAAATACCCCGACGAGCTGCGGATCGAAGCCGCCATGACGCTGGTGCGAATGAAGCCACGCTCGGGGCGTCGCGTGGGCATCGATGAGCTGATTTTGGGGCTAAATGACATGCCCGCCGCAGAGCGCGCGAGGATCGTCACGGGCATGGTGCCGCTCTTGGAAAACGAAATCCGGCGGCCCCCGCCCCCCGAGGCGAACGCCGCGGGCGTGCGCGAAATCGACCCGACGTTCCCGTACAAGGATGCAGCATTTGCACTCTTGACCAACGAAGGCGAAGTTTTGGTCGACAGCAAACCGGATCGACAGCGCTTGCACGCGGCACTCGGCGACTGGGCCATGGCTGATTTTTCAGCCCGCATGGACGACCCGTCCCAGGCCTACGGCATGGGGCAGGTGCTGGCCGAGCTCGGCCCCGAAGGCGTCCGACGGCTGCCTCAGTTGATCGCCCCGGAAGCCAAAAAAATTGGTAACATAGCGGGGCTGATTGCCGACCTGGGCGATCCTCAGACCAAGCTGGAGGCCAGCCAGCGGCTCGTAAAAGTCGCCGAGGAGGTCGATTCGGAAGCCTGGCTGAAGCGCAAAGCGCCGGGTCTCAAGCAAGCCAATGAAGCGTCGGGGCACAAGGTCGATGGGCCGCGCTTCGACGCACAGCTCGCCATGTACCAAGAGGAGGAGCTGCTCCGAGTGCTGGCGTCGCTCAAGCAGGTCGGGCAAGCCCCGGCGGTCGAGTACCTCATCGCCTTCGCCTCGGACAAGAACCACAGCGAGAAGCGCCGCGAAGCCGCACTCGCGGCGATGGAGGGGCATGTCGATCGCAAGAACCCCGCTCAGGTCGAACGCCTGCTGGCGCTAGCCGGCGCCGACGACACCCCTGACACCGTTCGCGATCAGGCACTGCGCCGGGTGGGCGAGCTGCCCCGTAAACAGGTGATCGACTCGCTCTACAGCTTGTTCGGGCACAAGAACTGGAAGGTGCGTTGGGTGGCCGCCGAGCTCGTGCTGAAGACGAGCGAAATCCAGCATTTGCCTGAGTTCATGAACAAGCTGGGCAGCGTGCGAAACATGGCCATCACCGAGCCGATTCGCTATGGCAAGCTGATCGCGGCGCTGCCCGGCAGCCCCCCCGCCCGCGAGGTGCTCGGACAATACGCGGCGGCCAAACACCCCGTACCCGTGCGCCTGACCGCGCTCGGCTACTACCTGGATCAGGGCACGCCGGACCAGCTGCCCGCGGTGCAGCCCTACGCCACCGATGGGGCACGCGTCCCCGAGTGCGCGCCGGACGCGGAGGGCTGCGAGTGGCGTTGCGAGGTCGTGAATGCCGGGGAGCGGGTCGTCAAACCTGTGCAAAGTGTCGGTGATTTCGTGGAGTACTGCGTCAAACCGGCCATGCTTCAACGCGCGGCCCCAGCGAGCGCCGAGCCAAAAACCGCAAAGAACTGAGCCGCGAGGCCTCGCCGCGCGGCCATGAAAAATGGCATCCTCAGAGGAATGAGCTAGGCGGGTCCGGTGTCCATCGGGGGCGCCCCCCAGCCCGCTGTGGGAGCGTCCGAGTCGGGAGATCCGAAGAGCAGGATCTGCCTCTTTGACAGTTGAAGGGCGTACCCTTACCTGGTAGGCGGTTAACGCATTCTGCTGCTGGAGCGCGTCATCCTGTCCTAGTCTGGCCGCCCCGCTCGCCTTCAAAGCTCCGTTTTCAAGGTTTTGACCATGACCGACAACAGACAGACCACCCGCACTTTCCAATGTCGCGAAGCGCTCTGGGCCTGCTTCGAACAGATGGCTCGAGAGCTCGAGTGCTCGGTGGACTACCTGCTCAATGACGCCATGAAACAGTATGCGCGGCAGCGAGGCTACAACAGCATGGGGACCGACTCCCATGCGCCCAGCGCAACGTCGAGCTCGATGCCGCCTTCGCTGCGGCCGTCCACTCCGATGCGCGCACCCCTACCACCCGTGCCCATGAGCCCGCAGATGAATTCCCAAATGGGCAATTCGCAAATGGGGGGCGGAATGCAGGGGATGCCCGCGCCGGGTCGACCCGCGCCGTATTATGGGGGCCCACCGCCTCGCGGGCCTTCGGCTGCGCCGCTACCCCCACCCTCGCAGTCCGTGGGAAGGCGGCCGCCGCCCGCGCCGTTGCCGCCCCCGCCGGTCACGCGTCAGATCCCCGCCCAGCCCGGGTACTACGTGCCTTCTTCGGTGCCGCCGCAGCAGCAGAACTACGGCAATCATCAACCCGCGCCGGCCCCGGCGATGCAGGCTGGCGCCCGCCCCACGGTGCACATCTACTACATGGGTGAGCGCTTCCCGGTCACCAAGGACCGGTTCATCATCGGTCGCGGCCGTCAATCGAGCGACCTCACCATCAAAGACCCGAACGTTTCGCGCCAACACGCCATGATCGAGTACTTGAACGGGTACTACTACATCGTCGACATGGGTTCGACCAACGGTGTCGAGTACGCTGGTCAGCGCATTCAGAGGCGCGTCGTTGGCGAAGGCGACACGTTCCGCGTCTGCGATCACGAGCTTCGCTTCTCCTATCACTGAGCTCATCACTCGCGAGCCGCTAACGCGGGGTGCGTTTTCAAAGCGTGACGGGTTGGGACACGCTCATGGAAGCCATCCCATCACATGGGATGGCGACAAATAAAGAGGACGAGCCAGTGAACAGGACCGATTCGCCGCGGAAAACGCGACCGCTCGCCCAACCGGGCGGGCGCGTTTTCTAGCGTGAGGGGTCTAGGAAACGCTCGTGGTCTCCATCGTTCATGCAGCTCGTGACCTCGGGCGCGTTCGGGATATCTCGAAGGTCCTGGCTCGGCATGGCTTTGGAGAAATCGTTACGCGCCTGGGCCTGGGCCGTGGGCGTAAGTCAGCCGACGATCCGCTGAGCGAAACGCGTGCCGCGGGGTCGCTCGGAACCCGCATCCGCAACGTCTTGGAGGATCTCGGGCCCTCGTTCGTAAAGCTCGGGCAGATCGCCTCGACCCGCTCGGACGTGCTGCCGGCAGAGGTGGTCACCGAGCTAAAAAAGCTTTTGGATGACGTGCCTCCGGTTGGCGCCGCGGAGATTCGGCAGCGCATCGAGAGCTCGCTCGGGGCCCCGCTCGAGGAGATTTACGAAACCTTCGACGAGTCACCGCTAGCCGCGGCCAGCGTTGCCCAAGTGCATCGAGCGACGTTGCGCACGGCGGACGGCCTCCGGGACGTGGTGGTCAAGGTGCAGCGTCCCAACATCGCCGAGACGGTCGCCAGTGATCTCGATTTGTTGCACACCTTGGCCGCATTGCTCACGCATGCCATCCCGGAGAGCCGCACATACTCCCCCGTGTCGCTCGTTCAGGAGTTTGATCGCGCCATGCAAAACGAGCTCGATTTCACCATCGAGAAGGAAAACGCGGCGCGCTTTGTCAGCAACTTTCGCGACTTTCCGGGGGCGCGTTTTCCAGTCGTCTACAGCGGGGCTTCGAGCAAACATGTCATCACGCTCGAGTACCTGGATGGTCTGAAAATCTACGATGCCGTCCGGCAGGGCTTTCGCGGGCGTGACCTGGCCCGCCTGGCCATGCACATCGTGGTGAAACAGATCTTCGAGGATGGTTTTTTTCACGCCGACCCGCACCCCGGCAACGTCCTCGTGCTCGGTTCGATAGAGAACCCCGAATACGCGCTGATCGATCTGGGCATGGTGGGCCGTCTCGGCCCCCGCATGCGTGATTTGACCGTCGACTTGATGGTTGCCGCTGCACGCGAAGACTACGAAGCCGTGGCCGATGCAATGTACGCGCTCGCCACACCCACCAAGAAAGTCGACATGCGCGCGTATCGCGCCGAGGTCACGCTCTTGGCCGAAAAGTACTTGCGCAAGAACCTGCGCGACATCGAGCTATCAGGGTTGATCCACGACCTGATCGGTACCGCCACGCGCTTCGGGCTCGAGGTACCGCCCGACTTTGTGCTCGTCGGCAAGGCCCTCATCACGATCGAAGGCGTGGGCAAGGAGATCGCTCCGGACTTCGACATCATCTCCGAATCGCAGCCGCTGTTTTTGGAGCTGCTGAAGAAGCGGTACTCACCCCAACGCATCGGCAACGAGTTCTTGCGCCGCATGGAACGCTTGAGCGGGGCAACCAGTCAGCTTCCGGAACAAATGCAGGAGGTGCTCGAGGACCTGCGCCTCGGGCGCCTGGCGATTCGCACCACCGATACCGAGATCCGCGACGCCTCGGACCGGCTCGGCCGCCGCGTGTATTCGGCGCTATTGGCCAGCGCCTGCCTCATCGCGGGGTCGGCGCTGCTGATCCAGGATCACGACAAGCTGGGCACCGTGCTGCTCGGCGCGGCCATCGGCGGCGTCCTATTTCACTGGGCATCCGATATTTACCGGAACTTTGGCCGCCGCCGCTAACGTCGACACGCCTCACGCCGGCTCCTTCGGCGCTAGCCGGTTTTGGGGTGGGGCCCCGCTCCGCGGGGCGGGGCCTTTGAAAAGCCCCCGAGAAACACTGCTCCTCCTCGGCGCTAGCCGGTTTTGGGGTGGGGCCCCGCTCCGCGGGGCGGGGCCTTTGAAAAGCCCCCGAGAAACACTGAGATC
>JANOIG010000374.1:0-11848 GCA_031407405.1 Deltaproteobacteria bacterium | reverse complement strand
CTGTGTCTGAGCAAGCAAGCGAAGCGCCGCGCGCGAGTTCGGGGGGGCACCGCGAGCGGGAAAAACACACCCGCCGCGCAGGCCTCATTGGTGTCTTTGCCCGGCGAAGTTCGTCAGACGTACGCCGCGGCGAGCCTAATGCAAACACTCAGGGCTCGGCCCTAGCGAGCGCGTTGGGGGACCCACGCGCTCGGTGGCGATCATTGTTGGGTGGCGATGGGTTTGGGGCCGATCCAGCGGTCTCGACGGCTGAAGGGCACGCTCTTCGCTTCGTCCGCGCCGACCGTGCTCTTGTCGTTCTTGTGGTTCTTGGTGAGCGTGACCATGAACAAGGCCGAGCTGCCCTGGCCGCCGATCATCACGGACCACGCCAGGAACATCATCCACATTCGAAACCAGCGCTGCCCGTACTTGGCAATGATCTCGGCTTCGTTGCGCTTCCAGTTCTCGTACCACTTGTAAATCGTGACCGCGTAGTGAGGGCCGGTGTTCTCCACCCGATGAACCTCGAAACCTGCTCGCTCCGCCTGGGACACGACGAAGCCCAGCGGGCAACTGGCATCCGCGCCGGGGAAGATGTACTTGGCCATGAACAGACCCCAGACCAGATCTTCAAACTGCCAGGCGCGCCGAAGCCCCGCGATTTGCAGGTAAAAGATGCCGTCGTCTTTCAGCATGCCGCGCACTTGCAGCAAGAACTTTTGAAAGTTCTTGATGCCAACGTGTTCTGCCATCTCGAGGCAGGTGATCTTGTCGTATTTCTTGCTGGGCAGGTTGCGATAGTCGTCGACGATCACCTTCACGCGGTCAGACACGCCGGCGCGTTCAGCTCGCGCGTGAGCCCAGTCCGCCTGCTCTTGAGCTAACGTAATGCCGGTGCTGATGGAGCCGTGGTGCTGCGCTGCGTGAGTGATCAAGGGGCCCCAGCCGCAGCCGATGTCGAGGTGCTGATCACCCGGCTTCATCTGCACGTACTGGCATACTGTCTCCAGCTTGCGCTCTTGAGCGGCTTCCAAGGTCTCGCTCGGGTCACGAAAGATACCGCTGGTGTAAACCATCGTGTCGCCGAGGAACCAATGGTAGAAATCGTTGCCGCGATTGTAGACGTGAGCGATGTCGCCCTCGTCTGATTTGATGCTGTGCGTGACGTTCTGCTTCAGAAACTCGCGGAAATAGAACTTGATGTCGCCCCAGGTGAAGCAGAACCTAAACAGCTGATTGCGGCGCAGCATGGTCTCGTACACGTCGCCGACGAAATCGAGCTTTTCCGCCATGTACGCCTCGTACAAGATCTCCATCGGGATCTTCTTGCCGAACCAGGCTTTGCTGTCGGCTTCGTCGCGCCATGCGATAGACCCTCGCCAATCGACCGCGCCGGCATCATGGCTGTGAGACCTGAAGACGAGGTAGACGAGCGGAAGAACGACCGAGACCAACGGCACGGCCACCCATGCTGCGAGCATGGCTAGCCAGTTCATGCCGGTGAGCACGCCCACCAAGAGCGCAACGGCCGTGGGCACGCTGAGCAGGACAACGATGTTCTGCTCGAGCACCCAGAAGATGAAAGGCAGGCCGTGCGTGCGCCCCCGTTCATTGTTTTGCGAGGCGGGGGGCCCGGCCAACGGCACGGGGGCGGTGAGTTGTACGGTCTCGTTCATCTGGCGTCCTAATGGGGGTGATGCCGCGAGCTCCTGGTCCGCCGCGCTGATGACGGAGGTGGCGCCGAGGGCGACGAGCGTATAGGCCGGAGTGACTGCGGGGCCAAGCGCGAGCTGTACCGCCCCAGGCGGGCCGGCCAACAGGTATGTCGCGCTGTGAAAGCACGCGACTGCTCAAAAGTTAGCGGATTATCCGGACTTGACGCGGAGGAACCCGACCTCAGCGGCTCGAGCGTAGCGCGCCGAGCCGGCTTGCATACCGATCGGCATCGAAACCCACGAGGACGGCCCGAGACGAAATGACGAGCGGGCGCTTGATCAACTTACCATCGGCGGCGAGCGCGGCCAGCGCATCGCCGTCACTCATGCCTTTGAGGCGTTCCTTGAAATTACCTTGGCGATACGCTTGACCCGAGCGGTTGAACAACGTGCTGACCGGTGCCCCGCTGTCCCTCAGCACTTTCCCGAGCACGGTGAGCGAGGGCGGCGCAGCCACGATGTCGATGCTTTGATAGGCCACGCCGTGTGTGTCGAGCCAGCGGAGCGCGCTTCTACAGGTTGAACATTTCGGATACTGGTACACGAGAACCATGCGCTAGCCATAACACGAATCGATCCACGAACGGCCGCGTCATAGCTCACGTACGATGCGCTCGGACGCTTCCCAGAGCCGCTTCGCCAGCGCAGGATCGCGTCCCTTTCGGCTCGAGGTCGCGATGTTGCAGTCGACGAAGTACTCGCCGTTTGCCACGACCCCCGGGTGAGTCGCCACGTAACACTGAGTCGCGGCGCCTTGGGCGACATTTTTCAGGGCCAGCGGTGCGAGAATGGAGAGCCCCGTTTGCGCCCAGCTTGGCATGTTGCGCCCCAGATTTGTTGCAATCACTCCGGGGTGCACGGCGTTGGCAGTCTGGCCTGGCAGGGGCAAGCGCTTGGACAACTCGCGTGCGAACAGCAGGTTGGCCAGCTTGGATTGGCCGTACGCTTTCCACGCTGAATAGCCTTGGTCACCGGAGAGGTTGTCGAGCTCGATGCCTGCCCGTGGCGCACCCTTGTGAGCCTCGCTGCTGACGACGACCACTCGGCCGCGCTCGGCAAGCTGGCTCGAGAGCCCGTTGACCAGCATGAAGTGTCCAATGTGGTTGGTGAAAAATTGCAACTCATGACCGTATGCCTGCGTGAGGCGCGGCACCGCCATGATGCCGGCATTGCAGATGATGGCATCGAGCTTTTCGCCACTTGCCTTCACCTGCTCGATGCAGGCACGCACGCTCTCTGGATCTGCTAGCTCACATGCCAAGGGTCGTGCGCGCTCCGACACCGCACGGCAGGCGGCTTCGGCCGTCGCCTCCGAGCGTGCCGTGCCGATCATTTTTGCACCGCGCTTGGCGAGCACGCGCAGAGTTTCGTGACCGAGCCCGGAGTTGCAACCGGTCACGAGAATGGTTTGCGAGCTCAGATCCAGCGTTTGCGTGACCTCCTCCGCGGTTGACGCGTAGCCGAAGCCGCTCGCTCCGCGGCCTTTGATGCGTGATAGAAGGGACATGGTCGTGGTGCTTTCTCCCGTGCTGAAACACGGGCTCGGAAGCAGCTACCATGGCAGCGACGCGCAGTAAGTCGTTCGTTGCCGACGCCTGGCCGGTCGCCCAGATATTGATAATTGATATCTCTGCCGGTGGAGGCTCCCACCCTGGCGCTTCGCGACTCACCGCGTCCCCTAAAGGGCGTCAGTTCCCAACACGAGCCCCTCGTCGGAATGCTGTTCGGCCCCTGTTCACGTGAGAAATTAACAATCAGAAACGCGACACGCACCGTTGCTAACTGTGAGACGGGCTTCGCCTGACATGAAGTGATCGTACCGCATGCTGCGTGAACGATTCGAGCATGGCGAGAGCGAATCTCGAGGAAGCGTCAAGGCGTCTCACTCCTTTGCTCAAACGATGATTCATGGCCCCCAGTAAGTTCCCCCGCCAAACCCTCGATGCTCGAGACCGTGGCTTGGCGCCCCCCGACAGTGCGGTGCACGTGTATGCACCAGAAACCCACACGTTTAGTCCAGAGGACTATGCTGTAGGTAAGATCATCTCCGGGCGTTTCCGAGTGGAACACGTCATCGGCGTGGGATCGATGGGTGTGGTGCTGGCGGCCAAACACATCGAGCTCGACGAACGGGTGGCCATCAAGTTCATTCGTTCCGAGATGCAGAAGCTGCCGGGGGTTCTCTCCCGCTTCGCCCGCGAGGCAAAAGCGGCCGTGTCCATCCGCAGTGAGCACGTCGCGCAAGTGTTCGACGTGGGCACCGCCGAAGGTATCGGCCCCTACATCGTCATGGAATACCTGGAGGGGCGGGACCTCGGGGCCGTGCTCGAGCTGGAAGGGCGTCTGCCCATTCGGCGGGCGGTGCACTACGTCATGCAGGCGTGCGAAGCGCTCGCTGTTGCCCACTCGAGCGGTGTCACGCACCGCGACATCAAGCCCGAGAACCTGTTCTTGACCTGCCAGGGCGACCTAGAGCTGATCAAGCTCTTGGATTTTGGTATTTCCAAGGCGACGCTCACGGGTACGGTCTTCGGTGACGAGCTGTCCGCATCCGAGAGCTCGTGTTTGCTAGGTACACCGCTCTACATGTCCCCGGAGCAGATACGCTCGACGTCGGAGGTTGACCATCGCGCTGACATCTGGTCGCTGGGTGCCGTGTTATATGAGCTCCTCACCGCACGTAGCGCCTTCGTCGCTGACAGTGTCAAGCAGGTGTGGACGCGGATTCTCGAGACTGCTCCGACGCCTTTGGCGGCACATTGCCCCGAGGCTCCCGCAGAACTGCAGGCTGTCATCGACCGGTGCCTCGAGAAAAACCCGGCTCGTCGCTTCCAGAACGTGGCCGAGCTCGCCATAGCTCTCTTGCCCTTTGCGCCGTCGCGAGCGCGCCTCTACGCGCAGCGCGCCTCTTCGATTTTGGGCACCAAGATGGACAGCGTCATGCCGACGCCCATGCCCAGCGCGAATCCGCTGTCGCGCTCCTTTCGGCCCGAGCAAATTCCGCAAGTCGTCAGCTCGCAGTCATTTTTGGCACTGCCGATGCCTGACATCTCCGCGCCGCCCGTTTTCGGACGCCGACCAAGCCGTAATAATTTCGAGGAGCCGGGCAGAAATCGGCTGGTCACCGCGGTGGCTCTTGCCGGCGTGTTCGGCGCTCTGTTCATGCTTTGGGTCGGCTCGCGCCGCGCAGCACCGACTGCGTCGAGTCTGGCGTCCTCAGCGGCTACCGCCGCAGCGGCGTGGGCTGCCGCGGAGGCTCCGAAGGCCGCCGCCGCACCGGTGGACGAGCTGTCCGTCTCGCGCGTCATTCTGGTCGAGAGCCAGCCCAGCGGCGCGCTGGTCAAGGTGGGCGGGCAGGCTTTGGGCGTGACCCCACTGTCGACCCTCTTGCCTGTTGGCACGCAGGAACTGTCGATTTCTAAGCAAGGCTACGTCACCCAACAAGCTTTCGTGCAGGTCGATGCCGCGCCGCATGGCGCCAAACCGGTTCGCACCCGCGTGCTGCTCGAGCAAAGCCCGAGCGATGCCTCGAGCGCTCGGTCGCAAAAAGCCGCTCGCCCCGCCCCGCGCCGCCCGGCGGTGCGCCGCAACGCGGCAGCAGAGTCTCCCCGCGAGGAGCAGCTAGCCCCGAGCGTGAGCAGTGCAGAGCCAGTACCCGAGGTCCCGGCCCGGGTGGAGCCCAATCCGGCTTCACCGCTGCTCGAAGAGCAGAAGCGAGCACGACTCCTCGATGACCAGGACCGTGCTCGCATTCTCGAATAGACCCCCCACCGGAGATCAGCAGCCATGACAGTGTCCGCCAAGATTCGACTTCCACTTCTCGTGGCCACGAGCGTGGCTTTCGGGTTGGCTGCGCTCCCCGCTCACGCAGCCAACGAAGCCCGCCCTGCTAGCGCCGCGCCGGCGAATCAAACCAGCGTGGCACAGCTCAACGAAGAGGGAGCGGCCTTGTACGCGGCGCGAGACTACCGGCGCGCCATCGAGAAATTCATTCAGGCGTATGCAATCGACACCGATCCCAACCTGCTCTTTAACATCGCCCGGTGTTACGAGGAGCTCGGCGAAGTCGATGCCGCGATCGAAAAATACGAGACCTTTCTAAAGACGCCCGGCGCGGACACGCGAGGGCGCCAACGAGCGCGCGACTCGATCGTATCGCTGCGAGAGACGCGTGAGGGAACCGCGGCGGAGAGCGCGGCGCCTCGAGCGAGCTCGCCGTCGAATGCACCGGCATCAGAGGCGCCCAGGCCGGTCGCCGACTCGGCCGAAGGCAGTAATGCGCTGCCCTGGTTGACCTTGGGTGGCAGCGTACTGTTCGCCGCGGCGGGCACCGCGTTTTACGTCCTCGGGACGAACGATCATGCCCAAGTGACGGATGCGGAGGGTTATCGCGACCCAACTGCAGTTTCAAACATGACCCGCCGCGAGGCGGACGACCTGGTGCGCTCGGGGGACACGAAGAAACTCCTCGGCGGCCTCAGCCTGGGGGTCTCCGGAGCGCTGGCGGCCACGTACGTGGTGCTCCTCATCGCGGGCGATGACGAGAGCCCGGCGGAGTCCGAGCCGAACCTAGGCTTTTCACTGTCGCCGTCGCCCGAAGGCGCGGCTGTTTCGGTGCAAGGGAGTTTCTGATCATGAAAAATTCTCTGGGCTACGTCTCGTGGTGGAGCGCCGCGGTGGTGCTCTTGGGCTGCTCTTCGCCTGAGCTCGAGGGCACCAACTTCTCTTGTTCGTCGAATGCTGATTGCAGCTCGAGTGAGGTCTGCGCACGGTTGAACGATGTGATGGCCTGCCAAGCCGTGGACCCCTCTCCAATTCGCATCGGCATGATCGGGCCTCTGCAAGGTCCGAGTGAGGACCTGGGCAAGGAAATGAGCCGTGGCATGGAGGCGTTTCTCGAGCCCTTCAACAGCGCGGGCGGCGTCTACGGCCGGCGCGTGGAGCTGGAGAAACGCAACGACAACTATGACCCTGACACGGCGCGCGCGATGGTTCGCGAGCTCTTGGACGTCCAAGAAGTCGTCGAGGACATGAATCGAGAGGACGTGCGCGGCTCGGGCAGTGTCTTCGCGCTCGTGGGCAACGTGGGGACACCGACCATGCTGGCGACTGCCCCGGTGGCCACCAAGAACAAGGTGGTGTTCTTTGGCCCTTTTACTGGGGCACAGGCGTACCTGCGTGATGATACGAACTCACCGTACGTGTACAACTACCGGGCGGGCTACGCCAACGAAACGGCCGCAATGATCGAGTACATCGCGGGGCTGCGTATTCCGAGGATCGTCAATAATCCGGCGACCGACTACCAACGCATTCTAGTGTTTGCTCAGAAGGACAGCTACGGCGACGCCGGTTATGACGGCGTCCGAAACGCGTACAATGACCAGGTGGCCCCGTTGCCGGATGAAAATGCCATCCGCCGCGTCGGTTACCTGCGCGAAGACGTCAACAGTGTGGACCCGGCCGTGATCGAAGCGGGTGATTTCCTGACGGCTCTGCTCGCGAGCAGCCCTGACCAAAGCGTCAGGGAATCCGTCGCGGTCATCATGATCGACACGTATTTGCCGGGCAACCGTTTCATTCGAAAGCTCAAGGACTTGATCGGCGCGGACCCGGTGCTCACGGCCCGCCTCGACGTGCTGTTCATGAACGTATCGTTCGTGGGCAGCGATTCATTGGCCGAGGCCCTGGTTGCAACGCCCGAGGTGTATACGGACTCGATGGGTGCCACTCACCGCTATGCCGATGATGTGATGGTGACGCAGGTGGTGCCGTACTATGGCTCGCAGGCCGCTGGCGTGGCCCAATATCGAGAGGCCATCGAGAGGCTCGATAACGGCAAGTTTACGTACACGTCTCTCGAGGGCTACGTGGTTGCGCGGCTGTTCACGGAGGCGCTGCGGTTAAACGGTCCAACGCTCACCACGGAAACCTTCGTTCAAACTCTCGACCACCAGATCAAGCAGCTCGACATCGGCATCGGCACCGAGCTCACCTTCTCCCCGACGGAGCATCAGGCCTGCTACACCGTCTGGGGTAGCCAGATTGGTGCCGATGGCACCTTCAGTGAAGTGCCCTTCATCTGGAACCGCGACACCGGCATCGAGACCAATTAGTCCCTCGCGCCCACCGTGCACGCCGGGTTTCGCCGCGGCCCCAGTGGGTGAGGGAACGACGCGGCACCAGTAAACGCATCGGGCACTAACCCGCGTCGGCGCTGGCGTCGGGGGGTGATGCGCTGCCGTCAATGGGCGGCGTAGCGTCTAGCGTTGCGGGAGCGGCATCCTCGACCGGCGTTGGCGTGGGCGTGGCCCCATCCAATGATACCGGGTTCATCGGATTGAGCGGAGGTCGGACGACGTTCGGTTCGCTGGGTCCGGGGTTTTCCGCCGCCAGGCAGCGCCCCGCAATGCAGAACAAGCCGTCACGGCAACCTCCGCTCCCGGTGCAGGCGCAGGCGAGCTCCCCCGCCTCACAGGTCATGGCGGCGTCGCTGCCGCCGTCCGGCGCGTTGGGCGTCGAATCGCCGCAAGCCGCCGAGCCGAGCGCCCAGGCTAGAAAGCATGGCCACCTGGCATTCTGGCCCCCGCGGGCTCGGGTCACCGAGCGGTCAGCATCAATTGCGAATGGCATGAGGAGTAACGTGCACAGCCTAGCACTGGCCTTCAGCCGAGGGGAACTGGGCGCCTCGGGATCCGCCCGGCACCAAGCTGTGTGGCTCGTCCCAAGCGTGGAAAAATTAGGGGCGCTCGATGGCCTCGGGGCACCGGTTTCTGCTAACGTTCACGCGGCGCTGATGCTGCTCGTGGCCCCGGATTGGGTCGTCCCAGCCGACGATCTGGAATACAAATTCGTGCGTAGCAGCGGCCCGGGCGGTCAAAACGTCAACAAGGTGGCCAGCAAGGTCGAGCTCAGGTTCAAGCTGGCGGTTTCGCGCGCGCTGACATCGGGTCAAAGGCGGCGGCTCGCGGCCGCCTTCCCCTCGCATGTGACGCAGGACGGAGATTTCATACTCTTTGGAGATCGTTTTCGATCGCAGTCACAAAACCAGCGAGACGTCGGGGAGCGGCTCGCTCAGATGTTGCTCAGCATTCGTTTCCCGCCCAAGCGCCGCGTGGCCACACGTCCCAGCCGAGCGTCGAAGGCACGCCGCGTCGCGGATAAGCGCTCCCGCGCTGATGTGAAGTCGCAGCGCCGCAAGCCGGGTGCCGAATCCTGATTCAGGGCTGGTCATGCGGCCAGTGTCGGGTCCGGAGCCGGTTTGGCGCTCGTTGGCAGAGGTCGGACTCAGCCCCGTGATAGAAGGCTGCGTAACCCATGACTCAAGTGACCCGCCCGCCTCAACGCCCCTCCGAAATTCCGCCTGGAGGGCGTCCCAGCTTACCTCCCGGCCAGCCTTTTTCTTGGAAGGCGTGGTTGTTTCTGGGGCTGCTGCTCGGGGGCATGACGCTGTGGCAGTCGATGATGAATCAGGAGCAGGCGTACCCCTCCATCGACTACTCGGAGTTTTACCGCCTGGTCGAGGCCGGCAAAGTCGAGCTGGTCACGCTCAGGGGCGAGACGATCCTGGGCCAGCTCAAACAGTCGGAGACGCGCGCGGGCCAGCCTTTTCAAAACTTCCAGACGACGGGGCCTGAGAACGATTCGGATCTGATGCCGCTGCTCCGCAAGCATCAGGTCGATCACCGTGTCAAAAGTCAGGAGCAGCCGTTCGCGGTTCAGCTGATTTTCACGGTGATGCCTTGGATTTTGATCATCGGTGTCTGGATTTGGCTGTCACGCCGCGCGCAGCAAATGATGGTCAGCGGAGGCCCGTTCGCGGGTGTGCTCAAGGGGCGCAGCCGGCGCTTTGACAAACAGGCCAGCGTTTCGGTCAGCTTCAAAGACGTCGCCGGTTTGAAGGCCGCCAAGCAAGATCTCAAAGAGGTGGTGCAGTTCCTCAAGCAACCGGAGAAGTTTCGGCGCCTGGGCAGCAAAGTGCCGCGCGGGGTGCTGCTCGTCGGGCCGCCAGGTACCGGCAAGACGCTGCTGGCCCGCGCCGTCGCGGGGGAGGCAGGTGTCGCATTTTTTTCGATCAGCGCGTCCGAGTTCATCGAGATGTTCGTTGGCGTTGGCGCATCGCGCGTGCGCGAGCTGTTTTTGGAGGCCAAGAAAGCTGCCCCGGCCATCGTCTTCATCGATGAAATCGACGCGGTGGGTCGCTCGCGTGGCGCTGGCCTCGGCGGCGGCAACGATGAGCGCGAGCAGACTTTGAACCAGCTCCTATCGGAGATGGACGGCTTCGATCGAAACGATCTGACGGTCGTATTGGCGGCCACCAACCGTCCGGACGTGCTCGATCCGGCGTTGCTCAGGCCAGGCCGCTTCGATCGGCGCGTGCTCGTGGACCGCCCGGAGCTCGACGCGCGCCGGGCTATCTTGGAGGTGCATACGCGAGACAAACCGCTCGGGCCAGACGTGGATCTAAATCAGATCGCGCGGGATACACCGGGTTTTTCCGGTGCCGACCTGGCGAACTTGGTCAACGAGGCTGCCCTCGGCGCGACTCGCAGCGATGCCGAAGTGATCTCTCAGCGCGACTTTGACGCGGCCTATGAAAAAATCGTGCTGGGCGATCCGCGCGAAAGCAAGCTCCACCCCGACGAGAAGCGGCGCGTCGCCGTGCACGAAAGCGGGCATGCCATAGCGGCGCACTTCAGCCTACATTCCGAGCCGCTGCGGCGCGTCAGCATTTTGCCGCGTGGCATGGCCCTGGGCGTGACTCAACAAACCCCCGGTGAGGATCGGCACATTCAAACCCAGCCGGAGCTCGAGGCCCGCCTGGCTGTGCTCTTGGGAGGTTACGCGGCGGAGCGCACCGTGCTCGGCAACGTTTCATCCGGGTCCGCCAACGATCTAAAACAGGCGACCGAAATCGCCTTCAAAATGGTGGCGCATTTCGGCATGAGTGAGAAGGTGGGCCCCGTCTTCCATGAACACAAGGTGGAGCACCCATTTTTGGGTCAACGACTGGCCACCGAAGGCGGGACCAGCGACGTGACGGTGCGTCAGATCGAGGACGAGGTGCGCACGCTGATCGTCAACGCGCTGCGGGACGCCGAGCGTCGCGTCGTTGAGCACCGGCCGGCGCTGGATCGCTTGGTGGACGCGCTTCTCGAGCAGGAGACGCTGGAGCTCGAGGCACTCAAGAGCTTGCTAGGGCCCCCCTTGAAGGAGGAGCGTGATGCCCCGGAGTCGGGGGTCCTGCACTGATGCGTCTGTCGGTGAACCTCAACAAGGTGGCGCTGCTCCGAAATAGTCGTGGCTCCGATAACCCCGGTCCACTGCACGCGGCCCGGACCTGCATTGCGGCCGGAGCCGGGGGCATCACCTTGCACCTGCGGGAGGACAAGCGGCATGCACGGGCGGACGATGTGCGGACGATATCCCGGCTCTGCGTTGAACGCGGCGTCGAGTTCAATCTGGAAGGAGCTCCAGGGCGGGAGCTTGTCGCGCTGGCTCTCGAGCTCGAGCCGGCGCAGCTCACGCTCGTGCCGGTCACACCGGGTGAGCTGACGAGCGACCACGGCTGGGATCTACCGAAGCAGACGGAGCTCTTGACCCCAATCGTCAGCGCGGCGCAGGCTCAGGGCATTCGCGTGGCGCTGTTCATGGCAGCCGAGCCGGAGCGCGTGCGCTTGGCGGCTCAGACGGGCGCCGACCGTATCGAGATCTATACCGAGCCGTATGGAGCCGCCTTTGGTACCCAGGCAGCCCCAGGAGAGTTGGCACGGGTGCGGGCGTCGGCGCGGGCAGCGGCAGCGGTCGGCCTTGGGGTAAACGCAGGCCACGACTTGAACCTATACAACCTGCCCACTCTCGCCCGTGAGGTGCCAGAGATCCTGGAAGTCTCCATTGGGCATGCGCTCATTGCCGATGCGCTGTATCTCGGGCTCGAAGAAACCGTACGTCGCTATCTGGCCGCTGCGCAGGGTGTCGACGTACCGGCTGTGCTCACCAAATGAGGGGCGCGGCTGAGGCTGCCGTCCTCGCGGCCGAAGCAGGCTGTTTCACTCCGGAACGCCCGAATCTGAAGCGCTCTCCTTAGAGCTCAAGTCCGGGGTTCGTGGGTCGCTCACTTGATTGAACGGGCGCCCGCGACCGGCTTGTGC
>JANOIG010000032.1:0-49787 GCA_031407405.1 Deltaproteobacteria bacterium | reverse complement strand
CTGGCGTCTCTCGCGACAACTGGCAGTTCGAGTTCCAACACTTTCCGAACGTCACGGCGGAGGGAACGCTGCTCTTATCCTCGCATATGCCGGGGTTCGCGGACACGTATACGCCCGTGGCGGGGCAGCACGCCTTCGTGGAATTCGAGATCGATCGGCAAAACCGGCAGCTCGTCGAGAAATGGTTTTACAACGCAGGCCCGGAGTGGGCCATGTACAAGGGCATGGCGATTCGCCTGCCGAACGGCAACACCCTGGCCAACTATGGCAGCGGCGGCGTCATTCGCGAGATCACGGAGGACAAGCAGACGGCGTTCCACGTCAAGTTCGACGCCCCGAATGGCGATGACTTTTACAACAAGATGGTGGGCCACAACGAGCTCATCGACGACCTTTATGCGCTCAACGGCGGAGGGCCGAGGTGATCCAAATCTCGACGCGTCGGTTGCCGATCCGTCAACGCCTTGCCGCAAGCGACTGGCGTAGCGCCATGAGCGCTCTGTTGTTCCTGCTAAGCTCGGGCTCGAGTGGCTGGGCCTGCTCTTCGGCGCCGTCGCCGGCAAGCAATGCTGCGGGCCTGACGCCAGTGCCGGAGGGGTCCGCTGGTGCTTCAGCGCTGGGCGGAGCCGGAGGCGGCAACTCCACGGGCGACGCGCCCGGCACGAGCGGCGCCAACGGCGAAGCGGGCGCTACCGACATTCCAATCGCTGGAAGCGGTGACATGCCGCCCAGCGCTGACATGCCGAGCGGTGATGATTTCGTCGCCGACGTCAGCGTCGCCGTGCACCCCGACGTCAACACCCTCCTGGTCGTCACCTGGTCACAGACGGTCGCGGCCGAGGAGACCTGGCTCGAGTTCACGTTCGAGGCCGGTAATGTCATGAGGTCACGTGCCTCGGCGGGGTCACTCGGCGCGCATCGCGACGTGGTGCTCGGCGTGCCGGGCGAAATGGACGTGACACTGCGAGTCGTCAGCCGCAACGGCGAGGTGGAGTACCCCTCGCGCGACTATCTCGGCAGAACCGGCGCCGTTCCGAGCGGGCCAAACGGCATGCCCGTGCCCACGATTGTGACTTACGACGCGAGCCGCGCGAGCCCCGATCGTTGGCTGTTTGGATCGGTGGAAAACTCCACGGGCGGCGGCAACGTGGACTACTACCGCGAGACGTTCTGGCTTTACATCATGGATCGGCAAGGCCGCGTCGTTTGGTACTACGCAGACCCGTCCAGCGGTGCCACGTTCTCCTTCCAGCGCGTCGCTCGCGACGGAGATTATCTCTGGTTCGAGAAGCGCTGTTACGGTTGCGGCAACTATGCCGAGTCGGTGGTGAAGATGACGCTCGACCGGGCCTACTTCGAGGAGATACCGGTACCGGGCCTGGCAGACGCCATCGACGTGACGGACGACGGCAGCTTGCTCTACGACGCCAATAACGAGCTGCGCGAAATGGACCCGAGTGGCGCGGTTCGCCCGATCTGGAGCTGTCGCGATGAGTTCGGAGCGAATTTCCAATGCTACTCGAACACCGTCAACTGGAACCCCGAAACCGATACGGTGTTGATGTCATTTCCCGCGCCCGCCACCGTCGTCGAGATCGACCGGCAGAGTGGGCAGTTGATCGGCCAGTACGGAAATGCGCCCGGCAGCTGGGCGTTTGCCGCTCCACTCAGCGTGCCACCCGCCGCCTGGGGGTTCGGCTTTCAACACTTTCCGAACCTGACGCCCGAGGGCACGCTGATGGTTTCGTCGCACATGCCCGGGTTTGAGGAGACCTCGAACCCCGTGGCAAACCAACACGCCTTTCTGGAATTCGAGATCGACAGGGAAAGCCAAATGCTGATCGAAAAGTGGCGCTACACCGCCGGGCCAGAGTGGCCCCACGCCAAGGGCATGGCGGTTCGGCTGGCGAACGGGAACACCCTGGCAAACTACGGGACCGGGGGTGCGATACGCGAAATCACCCCGGACAAACAGACTGTCTTTCACGTCAAATTCGATTCACCAGGCGGGAGCGACTTCTACAACAAGATGGTCGGCCACAACGTGCTCATCGATGACCTCTACGGGCTCAACGGGGGCGGTCCAGAGTGAGCGAGCGGCGACTCGGCGCTCTAACCGCGAGTGCCCTTCTGGTTTTGGCAGCCACGTTCGGTTGCTCGGAGGCTTCCAGCACGGGCGGCGATGACACGGCCGGGAACGGAGGCGAAGCCGGTGCTGGGCTCACGCTGCCCGGCGGAGGCGCGGGAGGCGAGGCGAGCGGAAGCTCGGGCGCGTCGGCAGGCGGAAGCTCGGGCGCGCCGGCGGGCACCGCCGGAGCCGGCGGTGCGACGAGCAGGTTTGCGGAGGTCGGCGTCTGCGGTCAACGCGGGCAGTCTGCGGTGAGCGCCGACAGTTTCGAGGGTTATGAGGAATTCTACCTGATCAGCGACGATGGTTTTGGGGTAGACATCTGCGTGGTTCGCTTCGACGTAGGTCGTGTCGGGCCGGCACCCGGCGGCTGTGATGATTGCGCGTGGACGCACGAGGTCGAATACCGTAACCCCGAAGTGCTCACTAATGTCGACGGCGTGTGTGCGAACAGCGAGCTCGGCTTCGACTCCGCTAAAATTGAGGAAATCGACGGCTCTCGGGCGGCTTACGGCTTCATTCCCGAATACGCCGGGCACGTCAGCGTGCTGATGAAATACGACGAAACGTCAGCATCCTGGGGTCCCAACGGCAATGCTAACTGGAGCGAAGAAACGGGAGGGTTAGGCTTCAGACGCCCCGACGGGGACTGTGGTTACTGAGCGCATCTCATGACCCTTTCGCTCCAAAACGCGCCCGCCCGCCCTGTTGTTGGGGCGCCTCCGGCGAGCGAGCGGACCCGGGAGCCGGCGCTGCTGAGGGCAGCGCCGTAACAGACAGCATGCAGGTCGCAGGCGCGAAAAGGTGAGCCGTTCTTGTGGGCGCCCGCCGCGCCTTTCCGCATGAACCCTGCTCGTTCGGGCGTGCTGTGTCTTGGTTTTTAGGACCTGGTGCTGCTAACATCCGTGTTCAGATCGATGTCACGCGCAGGCACCCCTGGCAGCGCGCCGCCAGGTAACGATGCGGGATTCACTGTCTGGCTGACAGGGCTTCCTTGTTCGGGGAAATCGACCATCTCCACGCGGCTGGCGGAGTGCTTGCGGGCGCGCGGGCGGAAGGTCGAGGTGCTCGATGGCGACATCGTGCGCCAGAATCTTTCGAAAGGCCTCGGTTTCAATCGCAGCGACCGGGATACCAACATCTTGCGCATCGGCTTTGTAGCGCGCCTGCTGTCGCGGAATGGTGTCGTCGTCATCGTCGCAGCGGTGAGCCCCTACGAGTCGACACGCCAGCAAGTACGGCAGCAGATCGGCCGCTTCGTGGAGGTGTACGTCGAGTGCCCCCTGGAGGAGTGCGAACGCCGCGACGTAAAAGGCATGTACAAGCAGGCTCGAGCCGGCGGCCTTGGTGCATTTACCGGAGTGGACGATCCGTACGAGCCCCCTCGAAGCCCGGAAGTGACGCTGCACACGCGTGACGAAGCAGTGGACGAGAGCCTGCGCAAGGTCGTCGAGAAGCTGACCGCCCTCGACTACCTCAAAGCCGAGTGAGCAGCATGCGCGTTTCGGCTGCCGGTGCCTCGCGATTGTTGCAACCCCCGCGCGGGCTTCGGGTTCCTCCTACTGGCGGCGCATGAAGTTCCCCTCACAGTGGGTCGTCCGTTGGGGCTGGCCGGTCATCATTGGCTTCGTGAGCCTTGCCGTGCTGTTTGCCCTTCCGCTGCGCAACATCGAGATCGATTCCGAGATCAAGAATCAATTGCCGCCTGACATGCCGGCGCGCCGCAACGTCCGAGCGATTGAGGAAAAGTTCGGCGGCTCCGAGCTGGTCATGCTCGTCGTCCAGGCTCCGGACGTGCTGCAGGCGAGCACGCTCGAGCGCATCCGTGCGCTGGCCGATGCTCTGGCCAGCGCACCCGGGGTCGAGCGTGTCATGAGCCCGTTCTCGCTCACCGACCTGCATGCCACCCAGGATGGCATGGTGTCGGTGGAGCCGGCTATCTCGAGCATACCTCGAACAGAAGAAGCCCGGGAGGCGCTGCGTGAACGATTGGCGGCCAACCCCATGGTGCTCGACAACGTGATGGCGCGCGACTTCACCGCGGCCGCCATCATTGGCCTGCTTTCAACCGAGGCCAAGGACTCGGAAACTCTGGCGGCGCTTCGCGCGGTGATGACTCGGATACCGGGGCCCGAGAATGTCCTCATCGGAGGCATGCCCGCGGTGCGGCAACAGGTAAGTGATGATATCCGGAGCGACATCCGCCGCTTCGCGCCCGCCGGGGTGCTGCTCATGCTTGGGTTCTTGTGGTTCGCGTTGCGGCAAGTGCGCGGTGTGCTCATACCCTTCGGAGTGCAGGTGCTAGCCATCTTGGCGACGCTCGGGCTCATCCCCCTGCTCGGTTGGAAGGTACAGATGGTGACGGTGACCCTGCCGGTCATGCTACTCGCCATCGGCAATGACCACACCGTGCACCTCGTGGCTCGCTATCAGGAGGAGAACCGGCCGGGGCAGTCGCTGAGCGCCGCCGGCATCACCGTGCGTGTGCTGGGCGAGCTCGGATTTCCGATGCTGACCGCAGGCATCACCACCGTTGCTGGATTCTTGTGTTTGCTCACGCACGTCGTGATCCCCGCGGCGCAACTCGGCGTATTGGCCTCGGTGGGGCTCGGTTTCGTGATGCTGGCTTCGGTCTCGTTGGCACCGGCGATCATGGCCAAGTTGCCGCGTGGTAGGCCGATAGCCGGCACAAACGAGTCCGAGGCGGCGAGTTGGCTCGACCAACTGCTGCGAGGCAGCGCGCGCTTCGTCACCCAACGCAAAGCGCTGGTGATCGGCCTCAGCTTCATGCTGGCGCTCATGGCAAGCGCGGGCCTGCCATGGCTGAGGGTCGACACCAACCCCATCAACTACTATTCACCCGCGTCGCCTGTGGCGCTGACCGCTCGCGCCATCAATGCTCACTTCGGCGGCGCCACAGAAATCTCGGTCATGCTGAAGGGCGACATACGGGACCCGGCGATACTTGCGAAAATCGACGGGCTCGAGGCCGAGCTGCGTGGCCTGCCACAGGTGGGATTCACGATGTCCATCGCACGCGTGTTGCGCCAATTGAATCGCGCGGTCTCGGGCGCTGACGAGATTCCCAGCGAGCGCGCGGCTGTCGGTCAGCTGCTGCTGCTCTACTCGTTGGGCGGCGACACGAGCGACCTCGAGCGGATGGTTGACTTTGACTACAGTCACGCGCTCGTGACCGCGAGGGTCAACAGCTTGTCCACCGGTGAGATCTCGACCGTGGTCGACCGCATCCGCGAATACGCGGGGCGGGAGCTGACGGGCCTCGACGTCACGGTGGGGGGATTTGGAGCCGTCTTCGCCGAGCTGGTCGACGCCATCGTCGACGGACAAGTCAGCTCGCTCGTGCTGTCGTTTGTGGTCGTATTTCTGCTCAACGCGCTGGGCTTCTGGTCGTTTGCCGCCGGCGCGTGGTCGATGGTCCCACTCGCCGTGGCGGTACCGGCGCTGTTTGGGTTGATGGGCGCCTTCGGTATCGAGTTGAACGTGGTCACGGCGATGTTGTCGTCGATCATGATCGGCGTGGGCGTGGATTACACCGTGCACTTCCTTTGGCGCTTTCGCGAGGAGCGGCGCGCTGGCCGTGCCGCCGAGGCGGCTGCATACGCGGCGCTGACGAGCGTCGGGCGAGGCATCGTGTTCAACGCGCTTGCGGTGGTGGTTGGGTTTTCGATCCTTCTGTTTTCAAACTTCCTGCCGGTGCGCTTCTTCGGCTTTCTGGTGGTGGTCAGCATCAGCACCTGCATGTTGGCGGCGATGGTGCTGATGCCAGCGCTCGTGGTGTGGTTAAATCCGCGCTTCGCCCGGCCCAAGGTTGGGCCGGCAGCCCCGCACACATGATGGGGCCGTCGGGGCGAACTGCGTCGCCGCCGGTAGCTTTCGAACCGCGACGTCGGAGTGTTCTCGACCCTGCTCGCGCTGTCGCGTAAAGTTCGCCGACATACGGGTGCATGGAGGGTACCAAATGGCGACATACAGAGCGCTGCTCGCGGGCGCGGGCGGCTGGGGCAAAGAGTGGGCGAAGACACTCGCGGCGTGTCCGGAGGTGGAGCTCGTGGCCTGGGTCAGTCGCCGCGCCGACGTAGTGGCTGCCGCGGCCGCGTCTCTGGGCTTGCCGAAGCTGCACACCGGCGGGGACCTCGAGGCAGCTCTCGAGGGTTGTAAGCCCGATTTCGTGATCGATGCGACGCCTCCCGAAGCCCACCACGCGGTGACGCTCGAAGCCCTCGCGTTCGGCGTGCCGGTGCTAGGTGAAAAACCCATGGCCGATACGATGGAGCACGCGCGCGCCATGGTCAAAGCGGCCGAACGCGCACGGCAGCTGTATATGGTGAGCCAGAGCCGCCGCTACAATCCCCAGCTCCGAGCCGCGCGAACGCTCGCGCACGACCGGCTCGGAGCGCTCGGCATCCTGAACTCGGATTTCTACATCGGCGCCCATTTCGGCGGGTTCCGCGCCGAGATGCCCAGCCCTCTGCTTCTCGACATGGCAATCCACACCTTCGACGCGGCTCGCTATTTGACCGGAGCAGATCCTGTCGCCGTCTACGCGGAGGAGTTCAATCCGGCCTGGAGCTGGTATCGGGGCGCCGCCTCGGCCACCGTCATTTTCGAGATGACAGGCGGCCTCCGTTACACGTATCGGGGCAGCTGGTGCGCGGAAGGCGCCCACACCTCGTGGGAGTCGGAGTGGCGCATCGTGGGTGAGCTCGGCAGTTTGCGCTGGGACGGTACAAACAGCCCCGCGCTCGAGCTGGTGCGTGAGCGCGGCGGCTTCCATTCGCGTACGGAACGGCTAGCGCTCGATGTCGAGCCCATGGATCAGCAGGGCATTGGCGGAGCACTGCGGGACTTCCTGCATGCGCTGGATACTGGTGAGCCGCCCATGGGCGAGTGCCACGACAACATCAAGAGCTTGGCCATGGTGTTTGGAGCACTGGAATCGAGCGCGCGCCAGCAGCGCGTACACGTGAGCGCGTGACGGGTGGCCGAATCCGTCGAACCACTTGCAATCTCGACGCTCCGCCCGGGCCGGGGCCCGAGCTCCCTCCCCTTACCCTGGCCCTTGACCTCGATGACATCTCGACACCGCCAGTCCGAGCTCGGCACGACGGCTCCAAGGCGGCTTTCAGCGAGAGCGGCAAGCTGCGACGCCAATGGCCGCCGTCACTGCTGTTAGGGCTTGGCGGACGTTTTATGGGCCATTCTTTCCGCCCTCGGCGGCTTTAGGATGCGGTCGGTGTGTCTTTTAGCCGACGCGATGCAAAGAGGCCCCGACCCATGCGATTCGCTCACTTCAAATTTGTGCACTGTGTGCTCATTGGCTTCGGTTGCCTCCTCTCCGGCTGCTCCGACAGTGCTCAGCGGGCTGCCGCCACCGGCTCGAACAGCGGAGCCGAGGCCGAGGGCCCTGAGGTCGCCGACCCAAACGCAACTCCCGCCGTCGTAGATCCGGGCGACGGCTCGCCGAGCTCCGGAGCCGGCATGGGTGAGCTCGGCGCAGGCGACATCGGCCTGGTGCCGCCAGATCCGGGGCCAGGCACCGAAGATCCGATGTCGGGGGAAGAAATGCCCCCGGTTGCCCCGCCGGAGCCAACGGAGCTCGTCTGGCCGAACGAAGAGAGCCACACCAACTCCGATCCGTGGCTACCCGAGAATCACGATCTCATTACACGCCTCGAGCCGCGCGTGTTGCTGATCAATTTCGACGAGAGCGAGACGATCGAGGTAGCGCGTGCCTTCGCGCAAACCGTCGCCGGCGCCTTCGCCGAGGGCTCCCGCTATCAAGGCTACAAGAACGCCGAAGCACCCGTGTTTCTGGCCTACCAGATCGCTCACGTCGTCGACCTGCCCAACGACAAGACGCGGACGGGCAACCGTTTCGGTTACGCGGAGTTCATGCACGATCGCACCTTCGCGGAGAAGGTCGGCTTCAAACATCCCGAGTCGGGCGCGACGCTCACGGTCTGTGAGATGTTCGAGCAGGGCTTCATCAACGAGGCCTGGGTCGCTGAACCGCCGGACGACTCGGCCAAGCTGTACGAGTTTCTTTCACGCGCGCAGGAATACGACGCGAGCTTTGCCAAGCTCCCCGGCAGCTTTGACCCCTGCGCGGGCAACGGCTGCATTCCCGCGAACGAGATCACCTGCGGCGTCACGGTGCGGCTGGGCGAGCTAAACCTCAGCCGCGGCCCTGGCTGCGCCACGCACGCGCATGGCCACGGGCTCGAACGTCAGATCCAGCAGGGCATCATTCCATACCTCAGCGCAAATGCGCGTCGCTTCTTCAATTTCGGGCTCGACGAGCGCCATGACACCCCGTTTCCGGATTTCTACCGCTGCCCGTCCGGCACCACACCGTGCATCGAGTATGTGACCCCAAGCCACCTCGTCAACGGTCCCGGCCTGCCTGCCTTCGAGATCGACAACTTCGGTGACGGCTGTGGCAATGTACATTTCGCACCGCATTCACGCTTCCACTACGACTACGAGCGGCAGTCGGCAGGCGTCAATGCATCGGCTTCGTGTGAGCACTACGGCCTGGCTGACGGAGAGGGCGGCGCAGATCAGACCACGACGATCAGCTACGACACCTACCGCGCCTACAACGAGGACCCCGCCTACCGCGACTGCGGCGGCGGCTGGTCCATCTACATGCGGCAGAGCTTCCCGGGCTTCCAAAACCCCGCCACCGGTGTGGACGGTGAGCCGATGAAAAACTGGTGGCCCTTCTTGTATTACTAAGCGTCAGCGGACGGCGCTTGGGCGACCCTTCACGATCGACTGAGCTCAAGCGCGTAGACCAAAAAGATGCGCTGTGGACCGTTGTGCCACAACCAGACGTCGGCAAGTCCGGTCACAGACAGCTCCCTCGCGAGGCTCGGGTCGTCCTTGGCTATGGCGACGATGGCGTCGGGATTCACGACGTTGAACACATCGCCCGAGCTGATCAGTCGTGCGAGCAGCGGCCGGAAGTCGGTGTGCGCATCGATTCCCTGCAACGGCGCCATCGCCTCTGTCGCGATGTCGCTTGCCAAGACGACCCGACCGCCAGGCTGCGTGAGCCTAGCCAGAGTACGCAGGTGTGTCAGAGTGACCGTGTACGAGACCGCGCCAAAGAGGGGATGGGTATCCGACAGCGCCTGTCGCACCGCGAGCTGCATTTGCGACAAGACACACGCCGACAACACTGTGCTGAAAGGCCCGCCCAGACCAGCCCCGATGCTTGCTGACGTGAGCCCGGGGTGCTCGAGAAGCTCCTCGGGAGTGACCTCCATGGCGCGCCAGCGCTCGATCGGTGCGAGCACTCCCGAGAGGTCCATTGGTCCGTGTGTTACCAAGCGGGCCCGCGTACCCTCGGTCTGCCCATCGCGCGCCCGCTCGAGCGCCTGCTCATCGAGGTCCACGAGGTGGATCGACTGATAGCTGCCCGTCAAACGTTCCAAGTCGAGATCGCCGCAGTTTCCGGCGCCCAGCACGCACAAGCGCCCCTGAGGCGTCAGCGCTTGCGGCGGTCGAGCTCCAGCGGGGTCGCGCGGCAACAATACTTCCGTGAGGTGCCGACGATGGTTGGCAAACGTCCCGACGTGATGAAGGGCGTTGAGGTTGCTACGCCTCTGCCGTTCAATCTCGCGCTGGGCCAAAGACATCGTCATGCTTTGCCACCATCCCGGAGCCTGGGCCTGCACGACACCGAGGCAAGCGTCCGCCTATTCACGCCGCATCTCCTTCAGCTGAGGGGCCAAGTAGTCGGCTAAAAGCGGGTCACGATGCACGTGAAACACAACGCGACTCCACACTCGCGACAAGCCACGTTTGGTCGTGGCCAGTGACACCCCGAGCGCGGTCGATACTTCGGATAGCTTCATACCCTCCACGAAGTGGAGAACAAACGCCATGCGGTCGCGCGTGGCGAAGCGATTCAAGATGGCGTACAAGCGAGCCAGCGCCTCGCGCGCAACCGGATCCAGCTCGACCGCGCGGGGGTCGTTCGGGCTCTCGTCACGACCCAGCCCGATCCAGCGCCCGAGGGCGCGCTGCCTGAGCTCTTGGCGCACGGTGAGCGTCGTGATCGCGATGATGAACGCCCTGAGCGCCCGGGGCTTTTGCAGTTGATGGACTTTGGAAAAGAGCCGCACGAAGACCTCTTGGAGCAGATCTTCCGTATCGATCTCCGGCCCCAGCGAACGCCGCAGGATACGCCGCACCATCGGCGAGAAGCGGTCCCACGCAATCCGAGTGGCGCGGGCTTCGTTCAAAATCAGGGCGCGAGCGAGCACCTCGTCGGGTAAGGCTTCCGGGTCTAGGCTGGCCTCTTCCAAGCGATCAATTGGGGACGCGGCGCCGAGCGAAGGCCCAGGCGCTCAGCCAAATAGGCCCGTTATCGGTGTGGTGTGCATGTCGGTGTCTCCCAACACGAAACCCGGCATGCCGAACCTCTCTGCGATGGCCATCCACAGATCGTTGCTCGAGCGCATACCCCCGTTACCATTGTTCCAGATGCGTCCCCCGACCAGGCCCAGGTTCTGCCCACCGAGCAGCAGGAACGGCATGCGATCCCAGGTGTGGTTCCGCTCGGCCACTTCAGTGATGTAGGGCACCAGCGTGTTGTCGAGGAGCGACCCAGAGCCGCCAACCTCTGGCTGCGCCGCCAGCTCTTGCAGAAATGCAGCCACCCGTCGCGCATAGAACTCCTCCACGCGGGTCAAGAACTCGGCCTGGTCGGCGGAACCGGCATCGTGGCTGGTCGTGTGATGGACCTTGAACTGGGTGGGGTTTGGCGGCCACATGTCACCAAAGCTCACGTGGTTGGTACCAGGTGTAAACTGGAAGGTCACGACGCGCGTCAGGTCGCAGCGGAACGCCGCCTTGACCACGGACATGTGCAACTCGCCGATCCGCGAGTGTACTACGTCGTCGCGCTGGGGCACCACGTGGTCGCCGCTGTATGGGTCGAGCCGCGTGGCGATGCTTAGCGGTTCTGGCGGCGCGGCCACGCCGCATGCTGCCGGGTCACCCGGCGTCGCATCGAACTCCGCTTCCACCTCTTGAATGGCAGCGGCATGCATGTCGAGCTGCACTCGCTGCGACGCCGGCGCCAGCTGCTGCAGCCGGCTCAAGTCCTTGCGTGCGAAGTCGAGCACGCTCTTTTGTTGCCGGCGCGCGCGCGCCAGCGCTGCCACGTTGTCCGCACTGGCGCCGCCCGGCATCATCGTGCCGAACACACGGCTGTAGGCGTCGAGCGGTTGATAATACGGCGTGAGCGGCGCCTGGGCGCCGGAGTACGACATGTTGCGCGTGGACACCTCTGGTGTGTCGGCGCGGCTGTCGCAGGAGATTTGCAGGGAGGCGATCGCCGTGCCCTGGAGGCCGGGCGCGCCGTTGACCAGGTACTGGTCGATGCTGGGGCCTTCCGCGATCGGGTCGTCCCCACCGTTGCCGGGATACAGGCGGCGCGTGCGAGCTCCCGTCAACATCAACACGGTGCCGCGCTCATGACCTCCGCCCACTGAGCGGTCCGAAGGCAATTCAATGTCCTCGAACACGATCATCCGGTCACGCAGCGCAGCGAACTGCTGCAAAATACGCGACAACGTGAAGTTCTGGCCCGTTCCCTGCGGGAACCAGTTTTGCGCTACGGTGCCCACCGGCCGCTGCATGAATAGTATGCGTTGGGTTGCCACGGCCTGGGCCTCAGCCTGCTCCATGCGACGGAGTAGAGTGAAGAGGCCCGCCGCGGCCCCGATGCCTGCGAGGAAAGATCGGCGCTTGAAGGTATAGTTCACGGTGCTTCTCCCGAGCGAGTCCTGAGCAGATCTGACCCTGCCAATGACGTGACGATCTGCCGCAGATCCGTCTGAGTGGGTACCATCTGCATGAACTCGTCAAGCTCACAGTTGCGCGTCGCCAGCCCGTCGTCGCCCGTCGCGTATACGGCGAGGTGCCTTGCGACACACGCGCTGAACTGCGGGCTCTCTGCGGCAGCGGCCACGAAATCGACGGCTCCGTCGAAGGTTCCGGGGAAACCCATGGCGTCGAGCGTGACACTGGGCTCAATCGGATCGCCACCGGCGAGCTCCTCCCGAAAGCGCCCGATGGGATCGTAATTCTCGAGCATGAGCCCGAACGCATCCATGGTGGTGTGGCAACCATTGCACGGGCTGGTCATGGCTCGGAACTCCGCGCGTTCGGGTTCGGTCAGGTCGGCGGCGAGCAACGCCTGGACCTGAGCGATCACGTCTTCCGGTGGCGGCGGCGGCCTGGGCAGGCAAAGCAGGGCCGAACGCACGAACAAGCCACGGGCCACGACCGATGTATTGTCGCTGCGCGCTCGAGCTGACAAGAGGCTGGCTTGCGTGAGCAGGCCGGCACGTTCGCCTGCGGGCAGCTCGACGGGCACGAACTCGGTCGGGGTCGCACCGGTGAAGGGCACCTCGTACAAGTCGGCGAGGGCCTGGTTGACGAAACTTCGCCGCGAGGTGAGCGTCTGCCCGATCGAGCCATTGGCGCCCCATAGCGCTTGATTCAGGAACAACCGCGTCTCTTCGAACATGTTGCTCTGTAAGAGCGGACCGTACTCCGGGAACAACGCCGGGTCTTTGCTGGCGCCGAACAGATTGCTCATACCCCAGGCCGACATCAAGGTCAGGGTCAGACTGTTCTGACCTTCCGCCGAGGACAGCAGGCGGTCCACTTGGCGTTCGAGCTCCGCCGGATCGGAGAGCCTGCCCTGATCCGCCGCGGCGGCGAGCTCATCATCGGGGGGTGCGTCGGTGAGCCAGAACGAAAGCAAGCTGCCGAGCTCATGGTCGGTCAGCTCCACGCTGCCGTCGGGAGCGGCGCCGCCGCTGCCAAACTCCGTGCGATAACTGAAGGACGGCGAAGCCAGGATCGCCTGAATGGCGAGCTGCACGGCGGTTTCGATGTTCGTCTCGGTGCCCGCGTCGTATACCGCGGTCAAGTCGGCGAGCTCCACGTCCGCCACGGGGCGTCGGAACGCCCGCTCGGCGAGCGCAGCGACGAAGCTGCGCGCACACGCGTCATCAGTAGTGGTGCAGCCCGTCTCCTCGCTGAAGCGCCCGCTCAAGCTCGCTGCGGCCCCTTGGGCCAGATCGAGGCGTGTGCGCAAGAGCGACGTGTTCACCACCACGCCCTTCTGGGAGAAGGGCTTGAGCGCCGCGTCGGGCAGCTGCTCCGGATCCAGGGCGTCGGACCCGAGCAGCTGCGTGATGGCGTTGGCGTACTGTATGTCGCTCAACCAAACCGCCCGCCGCTCGAGGCGCCCCGGTCCGCACTCTGAGGTGCCGCTCCCGCCGCCGCCCGCTGTCACGCCACCGCGCCCCGGGTCGACACCGGATCCGTTGGGGTCGAGATCGGTCAGCATGGGCTCCGGTAGGTCCACCACCTTGTTTGAGCAACCGCCGATGGCCACGCCCACGGCCAATGCCAGGGTCAACGCCCTCTTGTTCACGCCCGACGCGCGTCGCGGGCGCTGGCTGAGGAGGTTTGTCGTTTCCGGATGTCTGGAGCTCACGGCTGGCTTCCTTTCTCTGGCGTGCCTTTGTGCTGGGCTCCGGGCATCGACTCTCCGTAGGGCCGCTGTCGGAAATTGTTGTGTGCACACACGGTGGCCGGAAACAAAGCCGCGTTCCAGCCAGCGGACGGCTCATAAAAGGAGAGTCGACACCACCTCGAGATCACAAGCCGCAAGCACGGCAGAATTCGACGGTGCAGCTCGCCGGCGCGCAAGGCCCGGCAGATTTTTGACCCGATAGGCGCGGGGGCGGCTTGATCACCGATGCCTCGAGGACGGCATATGCGAACTTCATCGTTTGTGCCCGTGTTCGTTGCGTCATGCTCTTACCTGGGCTGCTGCAGTGCGGCTCGGAGAATGGCGGCGGCGATGATCCCTGATCGCCGACTGCCTCGAGCAACGCACGCCTCGAGCCGTCGCGGCGGCCCGCCGTTTCTGGCAAGCGGAGCGAGCTTCTGGTCTGCGGCGGTACGTGCGGCGCCACTGCCTGGAAGGCGAGACGTCGAGATAGCCTGCTCTCGCCCAAGCCCGACCACGCCGTCGCCGGAAGTTTCCAGCGTATCCGTGCACCGGTAGAATAAGGGGTACACTCGGAGCTATTTATGAGCCGTCCAGGGTCCCGGGTGCGGCTTTGTACGAGCCCCAACCCGCTGTTGCGTCGATGACCTCCTCGGCACCGGCGTTGGAGCATGAATGGCGATGTGTTGAAGCAAGCCAACAAGGACACCACCCCGTGAGCGCCCTCGCGTGAAACGCCCCGCATTCCAGATGCCTGGCATCTCAGCGCTGGCCGCGTTCGCAATTGTGACCGCTTGTTATGCACAACTGCCCGATTGTCCGCCAGGAACAGCGTTCGAGGATTGCAGACCTTCTCCGATCTCGAATGCGCCTGCGCTGGGCCCCCGAGCGGGTGCGGGAGGCAGCCCACCTGTCGGCGGGAGCGGTGGGGGTGGCCTCACGACGCGCGGCGGGGCGGGCGGCTCGGAACGCCCACCACTCATGGAAGGGGATGGGCTCTCGATGGCAGACGCGGGGCCTCCCCCGCCTGTAACAGCGTCAGACACCTGCCCCACTGACCCCGCGAAGACCCAGCCCGGAGTTTGCGGCTGCGGAGTTCCCGAAGACAATTTCGATGGAGACGTGGCGCTAGACTGCCTCGACGACTGCCCAGACAACGCTGGGCGAACCTTGCCAAGCGGCCCTTGCGGCTGCTCGGCTCTTACGGATACGGCCGCCTGTACCGAGCTACGTGGCGCGATTCGTAATCTGTACACTTTCGATGGGACCGGCACCACGGTCATCACCGATTCGGCGAACGGTGCGAACGGCACCCTGCTCGATGCGGCGGGCGTTACTCCGGTCGCAGATCTTCAGAGGTTTCAGCTCAACGGCAGGCTGAATCTCAATGGCTCCGGCCCATTTGTCGAGCTACCGGACGGATTGATCTCGAGCCTGACCAACGCGACCTTCGAGGTCTGGACGGGCTGGCGAGGTGGCGCGGCCTGGGCGCGCATCTTCGACTTCGGCGACAACGACGGCGGGGCGGGGCTGACCTACCTATTTCTCACACCCGCGAACAGCATCAACGGCAATCTTCGCGTGGCCTACTCGGTCGCCGGCCCCGGTGTGGCCGAGACCTTGGTGGACGGGCCCACGCCCTTGGCCGCAGTGGGTGCGGCGGACGGCACGTTGCAGCACCTGGCAGTGGTCATTGATGACACGGCTGGCTTGATGCGGCTCTATGCAAATGGCGTGGAGCTGGGTCAGGTGGCCCTGGCCGGTGACCTCGCGGCGATCAATGACACCAACAACTGGCTAGGTCGATCCAACTTTCCCGTCGATCCGCCGCTATTTGGCAGCTTGGTCGAGTTTCGCATCTACGATCAGGCGCTGAGCGCTGCGCAAATCAGCATCAGCTTTCAAGCGGGACCGGGCGCGCTCAACTAGTGTCATCTAGCAATCGGTATTCGTGCCCGTGACTCAGAAGGTCAGCGCCTAATCAAGAGTGAACAGTGAATGAGGACGATGTCTAGATTCAGACTGGGCCTGGTGGGCATTACATGTGCCGCAGTGTGCGGCGCGTGTGTCGACCTGGCTGGCCCCATTCCCGGCACCGGTGGCTCCGTCGGGAGCAACACGAGTGCTCCCCTGAATCCGGCTCCGACTACGGGCGGCACCTCCACGGGCACCCCGCCCCCTCCAGCGCCTGGTCAGGCAGGCAGCAGCGCGGGCGATGCCGTCAGCTTTGACGACGACGTTCATCCCATTCTCGCTGCCCTGTGTGGGGAATGCCACACAGGACTGGACTCTTTGCCGGGGCACGGCGCGGCCGATGCTGATGACGCCTTCCAAGCCGTCCAGGGCATGTCCATGGGTGAGCCCGTGTACCTACGCATCCTCGATCGCACCTCCGGAGTCGGCGGATTCATGCCTCCCGAGTATGCGGGGTGTGGGGGAGCGCTCGGCGCGCCGGGGTGCCTGAGCGAGGCGGAGTTCGATCTGATCCAGCTATGGGTCGATCAAGGCGCCAGCACTCGCTAGGTGGCCAGCCCCTCCGACCCAAACAGAGACGCGATGCACACAAGCCACGCCAACATGCAAAGCCGTTGCAAGCAGCGCGAGTGGCTCAGAAAAGATCCGCGCAGCATGGGCAGATGCGAGAGCATTCGCGGCACGTTGCAACTTGCCTGCTGTTGTGCGGTCGCACGTGTGATTCAACAATCTTCGCTTGTCATCTGAGCAGCGAAAGTAGCTAATATGCACAGGGGTCAAGCTTTCCGTCGGAGGGTCACATGAAAAGACTCGCGATCAAATCAGCCGTTTATGCCGGTCTTCAAGTGGCGATCCTCAGCGCCTGTGCGTCCGAGAATCTTCAGAGCACGGGACTAGGCCCGGCCACCACCGTGCCCGGCGAGCAGCCGAACATGCAGGTCCTGCCAGCAGCCAATCCAACGGACAATACGCCGTCGTCAGGCCAAGATCCGGGCGCGGGAGGCTCGAGCGGCGAGGCCACTCCGAACGTCACCTTGCCGTTGAATCCGGGACCGACGGGGGCGAATCCACCGCCTGCAATGGTCGGTGATGACGATGACGACGAGACGGATCCCGAAACGCCGCCGATCGCGCCAGTAGCGCTCACGCCGGCTCAGGTCGGAGGTGAGCTGGAAGGCTATTTGCACCTCGCACCCTGTCAGAGTGCGGACGCTGGCCATGACTGCACCTTGCCGGGGTGCCAAGGCGGGAGAAAGCTCGTGGAGGATACGCTGCAGCTCGGCGGTGACCCGACCAAGGTGTATGACATAACGGTTCACGTGTACGGTGTGGTCGAAACCCGCGTGTACCAAGGTGGAGAGCGGCGCGCTGGCAATAACTACGTCCGAACCGACGTGGACTTGTGGCACGAGGGTGGGACCGCACCTGCCAACACTACGTACAATTCGTACGAGCTACACGTTCAGCCGCCCGTCGCTGGCGCGCCCAACGATTACTTTGTCAACTCCCGTACCGGCGGCGATGACCAGAGTATCGTCCGTATCAACTTCGAAGCCACTTTTCCTGTGCAAGGGGGCGGCACGATCCTGTGGCGCTCCACCGATTCGAATTGCCGCCAGATCACCAACTGCGCCACTCAAGAGTGCGGACCTCTCACGCCCCGCCCACTCTCGTTGGCTGCCGTGGACAACGCCAGTCCTCCGCCGACGGGCTTCACACAGCCGTACCAGACGGGCGCCAACGTTGGGCTCGGACAATGGGTGTACTTCGACGTGACCGCCGTCGCGCCGCGTCCGTGAGTAGCTCGCCGCACGCCTTCCAAGCTCTAGGAGCATATCCTTAGAAATTGCCGAGAAGCCTCCCGCCTTGTGGCCATTCGGGTCGAAGCCGGCAACATCGCCGACGCCACATGCAGCGCAGGGTATCCAGCGCTTCGAGGAGCGGTGTGAGCGCAAATCCTAGCGCTCGCGCCAACCGCCATCACAGCGACATTCGCGCGTGCACCGCGCAGCCCTAAGACTCAGCACTCGGCATCGTTTTGCTAATTCAAGACTGAAATACTGTGGAGGTACCGTCGGTGGTGAGGGCTGCACGAAAGATAGGCATACGGGTAGGGCTCGTCGGATTCGCTGGGCTGTGGTTTGCGTCGCACGCAAGGGCGGAGGTCACCCTCTTCAAGTCAGCCCGCTGGGAGGCCTTTACCGATGGGCGCGTCCAAGCCTTTCTGAGTCACGGCCGCGGCGACACCATTGACCCGGAAATCGAGGTGCAGACTCCGACCGGGCCCATCGACGTGCGACCGGAGGGCGGCGGTATCGGCCAGGGTGAAGCCCTCAGCGACGGCCCGAGCGACTTGCAGGGCAACTACGTGGGCACCCGCGTGCGCAGCGGCTTTACCGGCAACATCTTCGGCTTTGGTGTGCGGCACCAGCTGACCGAGGACACGACCCTCAAGGGCTACATCCATATCAATACGGTGATCGAGTCAATCGACCGTCGCAAGTTCGAAACCGTAGAGGCCGACGTACGCCAAGGCTATCTCGAGCTCAGCGGCAGCTGGGGCAGCTTCCTCGCGGGCCGCTCCTTTACGCTGTTCTCGCGCGGCGCCACCGAAATTACGTATCTGTACGGCTTCAGGTACGGCCTCGGTTTTCCTGCGTCGCCGGACAATATCGGCCCCACCAACGGTCACATCGGCTTCGGAGTCCTGGCCAACGGCTTCTCTGCCGGCTTCGTGTACACGACGCCGGATTTCAACGGATTAAAGCTGGCCGCGGGCGTGTATGATCCCTCGGGCCTCGTGGGCTCCCCCTGGGAGCGCACCAAGTACCCGCGCCCCGAGGGAGAGCTCACCTATGATCGCGACTTCGGTTTCGGTCTCGTTCATCTCTTCGTCAACGCCGCGTGGCAGAAGATCTACGAGCGCAACAACATCCGGGACGTCACCGTCTCGGGCGTTGGTTACGGAGGTAGGGTCGAGCTCGGGCCCGTACACCTCGGGCTCGCGGGCCATACCGGCACGGGGCTTGGCATCAGCTATGCGTTCGAGCCTTCGGCGGCCACCTACGGCCAGCCGCAACAGAACTCCGAGCTCCGCTCATTTGACGGCTTCTACGGGCAGTTGCAGGTGGCGCTCGGCAAGGTCGACCTGCAGGCGGGCGCAGGCATCACACGGGTCAAACCGCTGGTGTACGACCGCGTCAATTTCATCGATGACGACACGAACCCGGAGACGCCTGCCCTCAATGACGACGGCGACCCGACCCAGAACGATCCGCTCACCATCAACCTACTCAAACATCAGCTAGGGCTATCGGCGGGTGTCGTGTACCATATTTCGGACGTGTTGCACTTCGACGTCGACTACTTCCGTGCCGACTTTCGCTGGCAGCTCGCCGGGCAAAAGCAAATTCTGAACTTCATCAATGCTGGGCTGACGTTCGAGTGGTGAACGGGCCTCGGAGGACTGTCATGCAGAAAAACAGAGCTGACCTCACGGGCGTCTCTTGGTTGCTCACAGTGTGTTTCGCGCTCACGGGCAGCGCTTGCAAATCGAACGAGCCAGAGCCCGAACCCAGCTCTACCGCTACGGCTGTCCAACCGTTGGCGGCGCCTACCGCCACGCCCACTACCCCGCCACCCGCGGCCAAGAACAAACCGGCGCTCGTCGAAAAAGAGGTCTACGGGGATCTGGAGGGGCAGGCAGTCGAACGATACACGTTGACCAACAAGCACGGGCTAAAGCTGAAGGTAATTAGCTACGGCGCGATCATCACCGAGCTTCACGTCCCGGACCGCGCGGGGAAGCTCGACGACATCGTGCTCGGTTTCGACAAGCTCGACGGCTACGTCAAGGGAAGCCCTTACTTCGGCGCCACCGTAGGGCGTGTCGCAAACCGCATCAAGGACGCCAAGTTCGAGCTCGAAGGCAAGCAGTACAAGCTGGCCGCCAACAACGCCCCTCATCACTTGCACGGCGGCGCCAAAGGTTGGGACAAGGTCGTGTGGAACGCGGAGCCTCTTGAAACGACGAGTGGCGCCGCGCTAAAGCTCACCTACCTTTCGAAGGACGGCGAAGAGGGCTACCCCGGCAATGTGACGGCGGAGACCGTCTACACATTGACCGACAGCAACGAGCTCAAAGTCGAGATGCGCGCCAGCACCGACAAAGCCACGCTCGTCAACATGGCGCATCACAGCTACTGGAACCTGGCTGGCCATGCCTCGGGCCCTATCACTCCGCACACGCTCCAGCTCTTTGCGTCGCAATACACACCTGCAAAGGGGCTGGTCCCGAACGGTAGCGTGGCGCCCGTGGCCGGCACTCCGTTTGATTTCACCACCCCGAAAGCCATCGGCAAGGACCTCGAGGCCGCGGGGGGAGCGCCGGTCGGCTTCGACCACAACTGGGTTGTCGATGGCGATCCGCATGCCATGCGCGCCGCGGCGCGTCTATCGGATCCCAAGTCCGGCCGAGTGATGACGATCGAGGCCGACCAACCCGGAATCCAGTTCTACTCGGGGAATTTCCTCGATGGCAAGGCCGTGGGCAAAGGCGAGACCGCCTACCAGCAGTACACGGGTTTGTGCCTGGAAACGCAGAAATTTCCAAACTCGGTCAACGTCCCAGCCTGGCGGAAAGAGGTCATTCTGATGCCGGGGCAGAATTACAAGCACACCATGGTCCACCGCTTTTCGGTGGAATGAGCTGAAGCCGCGCTAGAGGCTTCTGGTGAAATGCGGTATCGAGGGTACCGCAAATGAAGGACAAACTGCAGTGGGGAGTGGTGGGGACGGGGGGTATCGCCACTGATTTTGTGCAGGCGCTCAGCCTTTCGCAGCGCTGTCGGGTCGTCAACGTGTCCGGGTCGTCACCCGACAAGGCGCGTGCGTTTTCCGAACGCTGGCGTTTGCCCAAAGCCTCGGCCACGCTCGACGACCTGCTCACTGACCCCGCGGTCGACGCGGTGTATGTCGCCTCCCCTCACCCTTTACACGAGGCGCAGGCTCTCGCGGCCATCGCTGCCCAAAAGGCAGTGTTGTGCGAGAAGCCGATGACCTTGGACGCCGGTGGCACTGAGCGGCTGATCGCTGCTGCGCGCGAGCACCGTGTGTTCTTGATGGAGGCCTTCATGTATCGCTGCCATCCACTCGTGCGAGAGCTCCTCGCGAGGTTGTCGGACGGTGTCATCGGAGCCGTCCGACACGTCCGCGCCGACTTCGCCTTCCGGGTGCCGCGCGATCCGCGCGGTCGCCTCTTCAACCCCGCGCTCGGTGGCGGCGGCATCCTCGACGTCGGTGGCTACCCGATCTCCTTCGCCCGCTTGCTCGCAGGCCTGGTCGAGGGAGCTCCCTTTGCCGAGCCTGTAACGCTCGAGGCCGTAGGCTGTGTCGGTCCAACGGGCGTCGACGAGCTCAGCACTGCCGTGCTCCGCTTCGCTTCCGGGTTCTCGGCTCAGGCAACTTGTGGCGTGTTTTACGACGTCGGAAGCTCGGCGGTGGTGTTTGGTGAAGCCGGTAAGATCGTGCTGCCGAACCTTTGGATTCCAGAGGGCGGGCGACAATCGTTGCACAATGGCTTCGTCATCCACCGCGACGGTCGCGAGCCCGAGGAGGTGCGAATTCGCACGGCGCTTCCGACGTACGGCATCGAAGCCGAGCTCGTGGCCGATACCTTACCAAAGCTAGAGGCGCTACACCCAGCGATGAGCTGGGCAGATAGCCTCGGCAACATGAAGGCCCTCGACGGCTGGCGCGCCAAGCTCGAGAAAGCGCCGTCCCTCGCCTAAGGAGATTGAGCATGCAGACGACGACAACGAAACGGCACGCGTACCCCATGGTCAGGTTGCTCATGGTAGCGCTCTTGGCCGCTCTAGCGGGCTGCAAGGCAGACCAGAAGCCAGGGCTCGAAGCCCAAGGCAGCACCTCAAAACCCGTAGAGCAGCCGAAGATCGTGAAGCTGGCCTTTCTGACGAACAACGCCAGCGAGTTTTGGAAAATTGCTCAGGCAGGTGTTCGCAAATACGAGCTAGAGAGCAAAGTGCAGGTGGACGTGGTCTTGCCGGACGGCAGCGTCGCTGACCAAAACAAGAAGCTGGAAGAGCTCGCGAGCCAAAACTACTGCGCCATCGCGGTCAGCGTGATCGCGCCGAGTGACCAAATCAAGAAGCTCGACGAAGTCGCCCAAAAGACCAAGCTGATCACGTTCGACTCCGATGCTCCGCAATCCAAGCGCCTGCTCTACATTGGCACGAACAACTTCGAAGCGGGTAAGGCCCTCGGTAAAGAGATCGTGAGCCTGTTGCCCCAAGGCGGCAAAATGGCCGTCTTCGTCGGCACGCTGTCAGCGGACAACGCCCACCAGCGCCTAAGTGGAATTGAAGCCGCGATTGCCGGCCACTCGATCAGCATCGTGGACAAGCGAGAGGATCAGACCGATCACGCCAAGGCGCAGTCCAACGTGGAGGACATCATCAATGCCCACTCGGACCTCGACCTAGTCGCCGGCCTTTGGTCGTACAACGGGCCTGCCATTGCCCTGGCCGTCGAACGGCTGGGTAAACGGGGGAAGATCAAAGCAGCGGCGTTTGACGAGGAAGAAGAGACCTTACGCGCCATCGAGAACGACACCATTGCTGCGACGGTCGTGCAAAAGCCGTTTCAGTTCGGGTACCTCTCGAGCAAATGGATGCACGAGCTCTGTACCGCTCCAGAAGCGACGCTGGCCAAGCTGCCGAAGGATGGCATCATCGACACTGGCGTGGATGTCATCACCAAAGCCAACGTGGCCGCCTTCAAGGAGAAGCTCGCCGAAATGAAGCAGGTCAAATGACCGCTCACGGGCTTACCCCCCGGGCAGGAGGGCCAGTCAGCGCGTGAGCACGTCTCACACTCAGCTGCTGCGCATGAGGGCGATCACCAAGCGCTTTCCCGGCGTGGTCGCTCTGAACGACGTGTCCCTGGAGCTCCACCGGGGGGAGGTGCTGGCGTTGATGGGAGAGAACGGCGCTGGCAAGAGCACGCTGATGAAGGTGCTCGGGGGCGCGTTACAGCCGGACTCTGGGCAGATCTTGATCGAGGGCCAGGCGGTCGTGTTGCGCAACGTCCGCGATGCCCAGCAGCAGGGCATCGGCCTGATCCACCAAGAGCTGATGCTGGCGCCGAATCTGGACATTGCGGCGAACATCTTCCTTGGCAACGAGCCGGGGTCCGGCGGGCCCTTGCGGCGCTTGCAGCGCAATGCGCTGGCCGCGCGGGCCGAAGCGCTGCTGGCTCGAGTGGGGCTCGACTTGGATCCGGGGACGAAGGTGGGGACGCTGGCAGCCGGACAGCTGCAGCTGATCGAGATCGCCAAGGCGTTGGCCCTAGAGGCAAAGATCATCATCATGGACGAGCCCACCTCGTCGCTCACGTCAGCCGAATCCGAGCACCTGTTTTCGATCATTCGGCAGCTCGAGAGTCAGGGCATCGGTATCATCTACATCTCACACCGCCTCGACGAGGTCATGATGCTCGCCAGCCGCATCAGCGTGCTGCGCGACGGGCGCCACGTGGGCGATCTCGCGCGGGAGGAAGCAACGCAGGATCAGGTTGTACAACTCATGGTCGGCAGAGAAATGTCCGGCCATTACTTCCCCCCACCTAGCCAGCGCACGCCGGGTGAGGCGTTGCTGGAAGTGAAGGATCTCGTCGTCGTTGGCGCAGGGCTCGGGGTGTCATTCAGCGCGCTGCGAGGCGAAATCCTCGGGTTTGCCGGCTTGGTCGGCGCCGGCCGTACCGAGCTCATGTGCACGCTCTTTGGCGTCAGCCCCGGCATCTCCGGCGCGATGACGCTGGGGGGGCGTCCGTTCGCGCCGAAGCATCCGCGCGACGCCATAGCCAGAGGGGTATTTCTAGCGCCCGAAGATCGCAAACGCCACGGGCTGGTTCTGCCGATGTCGGTGGCTGAAAATACCTCGCTGCCCGGCCTGCGGAGCTACAACCGCTGGGGCCTCTTGGAACGTTCCACGGAAAGACGCGTCGCCGAGAGCCAAATGGGGCGGATGCGCATCAAGGCGCGCGGCATCCACCAGCGCGTCGTGAATCTATCGGGCGGCAATCAGCAAAAAGTCGTGCTCGGTAAGTGGCTGGCGCTGAAACCGCGCGTGTTGATTCTGGATGAACCAACCCGCGGTATCGACGTCGGAGCAAAAGCGGAAATCTACCGCTACATGGTGACACTGGCGGAAAGCGGAGTGACCATTCTCATGGTGAGCTCGGACATGGAAGAGATCATCCGGATGAGCGATCGCGTCGTGGTGATGCACGAACGCGCCATCCGTGCAGTCTTGCCGCGTGAGGAGGTGACGGTGGAGGGTATCGCCACGTTGATGACCAGCAGCGCCAGGCACAGGTCCCCCGGCTCAGGAAGCGCCGGGACGCAGGTGCTGAGCGAAGTGGGAGGGCACGCATGAGGCGGGAGCTCGGCATGGGGACCGCGCTCTTCTTTTTGTGCCTCGGGCTATGGGCGTCCAATCCAGATTTCCTCGGCCATTCGAATGCCGTCAACACGTTGCGGCAAATCTCGATGCTCGGCATCTTTGCCATCGGCATCGGCTGCGTGATCATTTCGGGTGGCGTCGACCTTTCAATTGGCTCGCTCGTGGGGCTTACCGGCGTCATCATCGCCAAGCTTTGCTCGACGCAGACGGGCGGGCTCGGTTACTCGCTGTGGATAGCGATCCCGGTGGCGCTGGCGACCGTGATGCTGCTCGGCTTGATGCAAGGGCTCCTCATCACACGCCTCAAGCTTCAACCGTTCATCGTGACTCTCGGGGGCATGCTGCTGTTTCGCGGCGTGTCGCAGACGATCGCCGAAGGTGGCACGCTCAGCCTGGGCGGGTCTCCGCTGCTCGAGCTCGCGAGTGAGGGCGTGCTCGATCATGCGGGGGAACCGCTCCTGCCCTACCCGCTGTTGATATTTCTGGGTGTCATTGCCCTCGCGACCCTCGTGATGCACTTCACGGTGTATGGCCGCTACCTGTATGCAATCGGAGGCAACCGAGACGCGGCCGAGTTCTCGGGCATTCGGGTCCAGAATATCGAGGCCAGCACCTACGTAATTTCGGCCGGCCTCGCCGGCGTCGCTGGCGTGTGTTACGCGGCCTACATTGGCCAGATGTCACAGCAGGTGGGCATCGCGTATGAGCTGTATGGCATCGCCGCCGCGGTGCTCGGCGGCTGTTCGTTGCGAGGCGGCGAGGGCACTGTGCTGGGGATCGTGATCGGCTCTGCGGTCATGCGTGTCATCGACAACGGTATCAACATGTTCCGTTTTGCATACGTCGACGCTGACGGCATACGCCGCCTCTGGCGCCTCGATCCAAACTGGACGTTTGTGATCATCGGCGCCGTCATCCTGGTCGCGGTGGTCCTCGACCAACTGGTCCACATTTTTCAAGCAAAGCGTCGGCTCTTGCCGTTGAAGGTTCCGGCTCTTGATTTAGGCGCTGGCGAGCCGAGCAAAGACGGTGCTCCTCCTCGCGCCTTGACCTGAGCCGGGGCGCCTCTCGCAGAGCTTTTCGCACGGCACGTGGGCTTTTTTTGAGCCATTTTTGGCCGCGCCTGACCGTGCATGTGTTTGCCCTGCCACTTCAGGTGAACGGCTTGGACGAATCGGCGCTTGGAGCCACGCTCGCGCCGACGGGAGGAGGAGCGCACGGCTGAACGTCTTGATTGCTGCTAAATAATACGGTATATCTTGCCCGTTGCTCGCCGGGTTGGCGGAGGTGCGGCACGGTGGTGTACCCCTTGCCGTGCAGTCCGCTGTACCATTCCGGAATGTAGTTCCCGAAGGCCGTGCTCGACGACGAATAGGTCAGGCTCTGTGTGTCCAAGCTCTAACTCGAAAACGCGATGCCGTCGCTGACGGTCACACGAGTCGAAATGCAAGTGCGAGCATTCGTCGGCCTGGCGGACGCCGATGACGAGAAGCTGGCGCGAGCGCTGATCGCCAAGGATCCGAACGCTGCCACAGTAGCGTGGGAGCGTTTCGCTCCGCTCGTGCGGCGCATCCTACGCCGCGCGCTCGGTCCCGGGCAGAACGCTGAAGATCTGGTGCAGGAGGTGTTCTTGCGCCTGTTTCTCAAGGTGCACGAGCTGCGCGAGCCCAAGGCGCTCGGGGCGTTCATCATCTCGATCACGACTCTGACGGTGCGCTCGGAGCTACGGCGGCGGCGGGCCAGGAGCTGGCTCGGCCTCAGCCCAGATGCCGCAGCGCTCGACCTGCGCGTCGTGCATCCCGATCCTGCGGGCAGGCAGGCTCTCAAGCGTTTCTATGAGCTGCTCGATCGCTTCAACACGCGCGATAGAATGGCATTTGTTTTGCGTTACATTGAAGGGATGAGCCTGGTCGAAGTGTCCGACGCCCTCGGCGTGTCGATCTCGACCGCCAAGCGAAGTCTGCTGCACGTGCGGCGGCGCCTGGCCGATCACGTACAACGCGACCCGTTGCTTGCCGATTACATGACAGGGCACTTGAAGGGGAATGACGTTGAGTAACGATCCTTCTCGTCCGTCGAACCCGGAGGTAGGGTCACTCGTCGACCTCGCCCGGGCCCATTTGACGGGAGCAGAGCCACGGCGAGACGCCGCCAGTCTGGCGGTTGTTCGGCAGCGCCTGTCACCGCTCCAGCGCTGGAATCAGCACGCCACCTGGCGCGTGGCCGGCGCCGCGCTGGCTGCCGCTGCCATGATTGCGTCGTTGGTCATGCCATCAGGCGACATGCCGCTCGGGGTGGAAGTGCTAGCGGGTGAGCTGTCGCCCGCGGGCGAAGTCGGCCCAGCTTCGGACCCGACCACAATTCGCTTCTCCGACGGCACTGAGGTCGTGGTCGAGGCGGCCGCTCGCGCACGGCTCACCGGTGTGAGCGCCCTCGGCGCCGATGTCCGGCTCGACGCAGGCCAAGTCCAATTTCGTGTGGCAAAACGAGCGGGCGCGAGCTGGAACGTCCTGGCGGGCGCTTATCGCGTGCACGTCACGGGTACCGCCTTCGCGGTGGCATTTGACGAGGCGCTGAACAGCCTGGAGGTCGAGCTGTTTTCTGGCTCCGTGCGCGTGAGCGGGCCGTTGCTCGAGCGGGGCATCGATGTGGCCAAGGGCCAACGCCTGTCCGTCAATCCGACACAGGGGCGTGTTCAAGTCACTCCGACAGATGGTGAGCCCGCTGAACCCGAGGAGCCTGAGCTCGAGCTGCCAGGGGCAGAAGCCTCGGCTGCCGACGCCGGGGCCGCGCCAACTCCGTCGGCCAAGCGAGATCGCGCACACAGGCTGCCGCCGACGGAGCCGTCGTGGCAAAGCCGAGTTGCCGGCGGGCAATTCGGCGAGGTGCTGAAGGCCGCTGAACGGCGAGGCTTCGACCGCGTATATCAGACCGCTCCTCTCGAAGAGTTGGCGGCGCTGGCCGACGCCGCCCGGTACGCGCGGCGAGCTCAGATCGCGCGCGCTGCCCTGCTCAGCATGCGGCGCCGTTTCTCGGGCTCGTCACAAGCCAAGGAAGCCACCTTTTTCCTCGGCCGGCTCATCGAAACCTCAGCGGGGCCGCCGGGATTGGCTTTGGGCTGGTATGAGCTGTATCTCGCGGAGGACGCAGGCGGCGTGTATGCATCGCAGGCGCTGGGTCGTAAGCTGCTCATCGTACATCGCGAGAGCGGGGCCGCTCGAGCCGCACCCATCGCGCAAGAGTACTTGCGGCGTTTTCCCGAAGGGCCCCATGCTCCGAACGCCAGAAAACTGGTGGCGGGTCGGTGAGGTTTGGCGGCAGCTTCGTGGTTTTGTTTCGTTTTCGCGCTGCTCACGGCGTGGACTCAGCGCGCACGCGCGGAGGAGCCGTATCGTGTGGTAGTGCTCCAGCCCGCTACTCCAACCGCGCGTGAGGGCGAGCTCTTAACGCGGCTGAAAGGGGAGCTCGGGGCAGCGGGGTTTGAGGTGCGTAGCCTGAGCCTCGCCCTCGGTGCAGATCCAGAGCATGCGGTCGCCGTTCAGGGCAACGAGCTCGATCCCGTGGCGACCTTCGCCGTTGCAGAGCTGGAGGCGGACCCGGAAGCGCCACGCGACGCTGGCTCTCGCTTGCAACTGTGGCTGTCGGATCGCATTCAGGGCGTGACCCTGCGCCAATTCGGGCGCGATCGTGGAGACGCTTCGCAGGCAGCCAACCTGTTGGCGGTGCAGGGGGTCGAGCTCTTGCAGGCGCGAGTCGCCGATTGGCGGTGGCAACCGGAACCTCAGCCGCCTCCGCGCGACGAACCAGCTCCAGCCCCAGTCCAGGCTCGAGCCCAGGTCACGGCTACGGTCGACCTGGGCGTCTTCCTCGAAGCGGCCTCTGGGGGCGCCACGCTGACGCCTCTGGCCAGGATTTCCTACTCGGATGAGTTAGAGGGCCTGGATGTCGAGCTCGGCGCGCGGCTCAGTGTCGCTGGTCTCGGCACTCCTACGGTGCTCCGGGCCCCGCTGCGTGAGGTGGAGGTGGGTCAAAATTTTGCGCTGCTCGAGGGAGTGCTCGCCTTCAGTCCAGGTGGCTGGCTTCGGCCCTATGCTTCACTCGGTGCGGGGGCGTATCGGGTGACCGTCGAGGGTGTCGGGCACCAGCAGGCCATTGGCAGGTCTCGCGCCACATGGTCTGCCGCCGGCGCTGTGGGCGTGGGGCTCTCGGCGCACCCGTTTCGCCCCCTGGTGTGCAAGCTCGAGGCACAGGGCTTGTTTGCGCTCCGTCCAACGACGGTTCAGATCGACGGAGCCGACGTGGCGTCATTTGGCAGGCCGCTGCTCGTATTTTCCTTCGGCGTGGGGGCCAGCTTGTGAGCCCGCGCGGAGCAAGAGCCGTGCCTTCTGACCTGCTGAGCGTCGCAGCTATCTGTATGCTACTTGGCTGCACACCCATCGCGGTGGACGCGTTCGAACCCATCGATTGCAATGCGGTGCCATTCAGTGAGCGTTGCCGGTTCGACTATTGGCCGAACCCCGTGAGCTCTACGAACTCCGACCCCTGGCTCGTCGCTCACCACGACGCTTTGCTCGAAATTCGCCCCCGCGTGCTGGTGCTCAATTTTGACAACCTATCACCGGGCGACGCGATCAACCCCGCCATCAATACTCAGATTGAGGCCTTGGCCGAGGGCTCTCGCTACCATGGCTATACAGACCTGGAGGCTCGTCCCTTCGTGCAATACGAGCTCGCAGGCGTGGTGCCCCTGACGGACTCGAGTACTTCGGCCTCCACTTTCACGTCGAGCACCCGAGTGCCGGTGGATTCGGAAAATCGCTTCGAGGTCTCGCGTCTATTCAGCAGCGAGTTCCAGTTCTCTGACCCGGCAGACCCCGAGCGCAACGTTGGACTGTGTGAGCTGTTCGAGAGCGGCGCCGTGAACGAAGTGTGGCTGGCGGTCGCGGACGGCATGCGAGAGCCGCCCCTGATGATGGAGCGCAAGCAAGTTTACGATCCTTCATTTTCGGCGCTTAGCGGTCAGTTCAATGCTTGCGGTGGAACATCGGAATGCCTGGAGGTGGAGTGTGGTGTGACGGTGCGTTTGGCGCATCTCAATCCACGCCGAGGCGCCGGCTGTGACCTGCAGGTGCGAGGCTGGGCCATCGTCGACATGGGCGCCGCGATCCCCTATCTTGCGGAGAACGCCACTGCCTTCTTCAACGCCGACTTCCGGTCACGGTTTGGCGCGAGCTTTGACAGCTTTTCGGAGCTGTGCATTGAAGCTGAGGCCTGCGTGTCTTATCCGAGCAGCACGGTCGCTGCTCCCGCGGGCACCGACACATGGCGCTTCGACCCGTACAAGCAAGGTTGCGGGACGCCGGAGTTCCCCCCTAATGCCGCGGCACGTTACGACTGGCGGAGCCCAACGCCAGTCGAATCCCGCTGCGAGCACTACGGGCTCGGCGACGGCGAGGACGGTGACCTGTACGAGCCTTACGACGCGTCGAAGCTCGCGGTCTACGACAACCTGCTGCCGGAAGACGAAGAGTTTCCCCTCGATTGTGGCGGGGGCTGGCAGATGTATTGGCGGCAGAGCATGCCCGGCCGGGGCAACCTGGCTCGGGGCGCTGACGGCGGGCCGATGAAAAATTGGTGGCCGTTCCTGTTCTATTAACTTTGCTCGCGCTCAGGCCGGTAACTCTCCAGAGACATGCGCAAAATCTTCTTATTTACGTGCGTGGCCGCCGCGCTGTGCGCCTCCCCGCTGAGCGCCGTCGCCCAGGACCTCGGCAAGCAGGGCGACCTGAGCGTGGCGGCAGAGCGCCTGAGCGGTCTCAGCACCGGAACCATCAGCGTCGACCCAGACGGCCCTGTCGAGGAGGCGGACTTCGACTTTGTTTCGTTCCGCGTGCTGACCAGCGACGCGGTGGGCTCTGGCCCACTCGAGACGACGCTGCTGCCGGTGTTCTCCTTCCCCCGTATCGGCATCGACTACTTTTTGGCCGAGCAGATCTCGCTCGGAGGGAGCTTGGGTCTGGTCACTACGAGCTGGGACGATGACGGCGGCAATAGCGCCAACGCCACGACCTTCTTGTTGGCGTTGCGGGTCGGGTATTGGCTGCCTCTGAACGACACCTTCAGCCTCTGGCCGCGCGGTGGGCTCAGCTTCGTGACCGCGAGCCAGACCGATGAAGACGGCGACCGCGAAGTCAGCACCACATTGCCTGCGCTGAGCCTCGAAGCTCCGTTGATGATCGCCCTCGGCCCCGCCTTTCTTCAGGTAGCGGCGACGCTCGACCTGTCGTTCGCGGGCTCTGCCGAAACGCGCCAGGACGGCGAAACCGTCAACGAATTCGACGTGAGCGCGTTCGAGCTCGGGCTACAAGCGGGTCTGGGCATCGTTTTCTAGGCGCTGGTTTCTCCCTGACTCAGCTTGAGCTTCTCCAGAGTCGACGAAGATGCGATTCGCGTCACTGTTGCCAGCGAGACGCGCAGCCGACAAGTGCCCCGAGGTGACGCGCGGCGCCGTACAGGGCGGGCCCGGCCCCTGTTGCCTAGCTTCGGCGACTACCCCTGTTTCGAAGCCGGCTGCCTTTCCTGGGCGGTCACCGCTAGAATCTCGTTCACTTTTGCGAGCAGCGCTTGCGCGGTGAACGGCTTGCCGAGGAAACCGACGCCGTTGTTGGCGTCGTCACGAGGGACGGCGTGCCCGCGACTGTAGCCGGAGATAAATAGGGCGCGAAGATCGGGGCGCTGAGCGCAGAGGCGCGCCGCAAGCACTGGGCCGTCCATGCCCGCCATGACGACGTCGGTGACGAGGAGCTCGATAGGACCCGCATGCTCGGCGGAGAGCGTCAAGGCTTCGTCGGCATTCTGCGCTGTAAGCACTCGATGGCCCGCCTTCTCGAGAATCCTCTGCGCCACGGCGCGCACGCTAGGCTCGTCCTCGACGAGCAGCACCGTGACAGCACCCCTCGACTTGACGGCCCTGCGGGTGCCGGACCCCGCGCGAGGCGCAGCCGCATCTCGAGCTTCGGTCGACGGCTGGCCAAGCGGAAAGTAGACCTGGAAACAGCTGCCCTGGCGCGGCTCCGAGCGCACCCGGATCTGCCCCCCGCTTTGCTCGACGATGCCGTAGACCGTGGCCAGTCCCAGACCTGTCCCCTTGCCGACCTCTTTAGTTGTAAAAAACGGCTCGAAGATGCGCTGACGGGTTGCTGCGTCCATGCCCACTCCGGTGTCGCCGACGGAGAGCACGGCGTACGAGCCCGCCTCGATTCCATCCGCAGCTTCCGAGAGCTGCAGCGTTCGGGTTTCGACGGTGACGACACCACCACTGGTCATCGCATCGCGGGCGTTCATGATTAGATTGATGAGGATCTGCTCCAGGTGGGCAGCGTCCAGATGCACAAACAGCGACGTATCCTCGAGCACCAGGCTCAAGCGATTCCCCTCGCCAAGCGAGCGGCGTAGCCGAGTATCCAGCGTGCGCACGACATGGTTGAGATCCAATGTCTCCAGAACCGCATGCTGTCGCCGGCTGAAGAGCAAGAGCTGGCGAACCAAGTCGGCGCCTCTGGTGGCTGCCTGACGTACCTCTTTGAGTATGCTTCTCGTACGCTCGTCGAGCGTTGGGCGCTCGACTACGTCACTGAGGTTAATCAATATGACCGTGAGCAGGTTGTTGAAGTCGTGGGCCACACCGCCAGCGAGTCGGCCAATGGCTTCCATGCGTTGTGCGTCGCGCAACGCATCCGCTTGTTTGCGAAAGGCTTCGGTGCGTTCCACGACGCGTTGCTCGAGCGTGTGGTTAGTCTCCTCCAGGACGTTTTGCGCGACCGAGAGCCGCTCCAGGAGCATTGCTTTTTCGAACCGCAGCGAAAACGCTTCAGTGAGAACGCGGTGGTTGACCTTGGCGACGGCGGTCAAGCCGGCGGCGTAAATCAAGACCATGACCGCCATCACGTCGTGCATTGCATCGCCCAACGAGGCCATGCACAAGGACAACGCCGCGAGCGCCGGACCGATGAACGCAATGAAGGCAGGCAGGTGGCTCGCCAGCGTCCCCGCCGCCGCGGCACACATCCCGCCAATGACAAAGCTGACCAGCAGCTCTGGCAAAGGCCCGGCTTCGGACATCAAAAAGAAGCAAGCGCCTCCCCACAATACTCCGGCCGCGCCCGAGCCCACGACGAAGCGCGCCCCCCACTGCCCTGCCTGACTCGGCATTGGGTTCGCATGTATGTAGCGCCTGTAGAGCCACGCCCGGGCGCTGCTCATCACCAAGATCAGAGTGAGCCAGCCCAGCATCAAGGGTCTCGCGACCGAGCTCCACAGCGCCGCGCCCACAATCACCGAGTTGACGCAGTTCGTGAGCAGGACCGGGCCGGTCTGTCGATAGACAGTGCGTATCTGTTCCGCCCGAACGTCCAGCGCCGTCATCAGTTTGAACGGGCCAACATGCGTTCGCCCCCGCTAGATCAGACGTAGTGCGGATGCCCCTGTCGCGCAAGGTAACACCTCCCGCGGAAATAATCTGCCTTCGAGCCCCGCTGGACGTCTTCCGCGTGGGGAAAGCGCCACGCACCGAGCCCGCCTGCCGTTCACGTCGCTCCGGCAAAAGGGCCGATTTCCTTCGGCAGATTGCGCCAAGTGCTCGGGACGGCCGTCCACGACCGTGGTCCGAGCGAGCCATGCAGACGACGCATTCGGCACGACGGCAGGAGATGTTTCGAGCGTGCGAGCGTTTTCTGAACGGCCACGGGTCGCACCGCATGCAAGACGAGCTCGCCGTGCTGGCGGCAGCAGCCGCTGAGCAAATCGCGATGCGCCTGCACGGCGAAAGTACCCGCTGCTGGCGCATTGCATTTCACCCGACATGCCACCTCGAGCGGCACGAGCAGCGGCCGCTATGGCTACCTGCACGGGCGCGATGCTTGAAGCGCTGCAGGCGCAAGCCGACTGGGCCCGGGAACGCGGCATCCCGCTGCACCTGGACGGCGCGCGGCTGTGGGAGTGCACCCGGACATTGCTCGAGCAGGCGCGCCAAGGTTAAGCGGCGGGCCTATTGGGGTCGTCCCCGCCTCCCGATGGATTTCGCCTCGGGGCCTCACAAATGCCACAACGAATTTAACCCCGCTCGAATTTGACCGCGTGGATCAAACAGCGCGCTGCTCGCGGCTTTCGTGCTCGATCAGGCGCCGGCTCAGCGGTGGCGGTTGCTCGAGCTCCACTCCCAGCAGCTCTTCGAACAAGGTGCGGTAATGAACCAACGCTTGCCTCAGCTCTTCCGTATTGGCCCGAGCCGCGCGATTGGCCTGATGCAGAGCGTGGGCCGCTCGATAATGTTGCACGATGTCGCCGTAGTCGACCGAGAGGTCGGCGACATCCTGCTCAAAAGCTTCGACGGGGTACCCGCGAGCGCGCATCACGCGCTGGACGAGCTCGTGCGCACTGTTCACCCCGTCGTTGGGCGAGTCGATGAACTGAACCTGCGCCCGCTGCCAGGCCTGAGCAAAACTCCCACACTCGGCGGGTGTGAGGGAGCGCAACGGCAGGTCTTGGACGCGCCGCGCTCGCGCTTCGAGAATGCCCACCCCTCGCAAAGCGCCGTGCTGTTCAATCACAACATCGTACTCTGGGCCGAATTTCTGCTTCAGGCGCTCGTTTCGACGCCGCATCCGACTACGCCGTAGCGCAACGGCCAGGATCATGGCGACCCCCAACACAGCCAGCGCAGCGTAGACCCAATACATCACGGAATTCCCCATGGACGCCTGGAGTGCAAGGCGCATGCCGGACACGGCGCCCGGGCTGGTGAGCGCGCTGGGTCAGGGTCGCGCCGTGTCCTTGGGACGAGCGATCGGTGCATACCGCCCCGACACCGCCTCGAGGTAGTGTTGCGGCCGTATGAAAATCTGCAAGCCGCGCTGGCCCGCCGATACTGAGATGAGGGGCAACCTTTGGGCATTGTCGTCCACGAAGACCGCGTAGGGCTTCTTGCAGGCAAGCGCGGTGACGGCACCCCGCAGGTATCCGGTCAGAGGCAAGAGCTCCTTCAGCGCGACCGGCTCGACCGACTTTTTGCTCGCAGCGCGGGCCAGGGCTTTCAGGTCGAGCACCTGATCACCGGGCAAGACGCCGAGCAGCACGGCTTGGTCGTCGGCGCGGACGCACAGCGTCTTATACACCCGTTCGGCAGGCAGCCCGACTTTCTTGGCCACCGTTTCCGCGGACAGGTCGCTCTCGTCAAAGGCGTACGCCTTGAGCTCATACGCGATGCCGAGTGCATCCAAGGCACGGCAAGCGTTAGTTTTCTCGAGGGGTGGAGGTGCCACGTTTGCCCATGACATGAGTACCGCCTAGTGGGTCACAAGTCCAACGGGCGCTCGAACACGAACAGTAGCGGCCTCCGGTCCTCCGGGGAAATGGCACGGGCGACGCCGTTGTTGTCCAGAATGATGAATACCTTGTCTTCACTAAAGGCCAAGCCTTCGGCCATTCCAAACGTACGATCGGCATAGGCGAACCGAGCATCATTTTCCGCGGCGGCAAAGCTCCACGCCTCGCCTTCCTCCCAGCCTCGAGCCGTGCGGCGCAGTTGCACCAAGAGATGAGCGTTCCGAAGCAAGGTGTACACCTGGCCATCCAGAATGGAGAGATCCGCAAAGTCAGGCGAGCGACCCACCGGCATCGGATAAGCCGACTCGGGCATGGCCCACGCTCTAGCCGACCCGACAGCTCGGTCGACGTCGAGCTCGATGAGACCGCGAGGCTGCCGTTCGGCAGCCAAGAGCAACCCACCCGTGGGCAGCCGGGTGATGCCTTCGAAATTCGCGTTGGGTAGCTGAAAACACCCCACCGCTTGACCGCTGCCCTCGAGAGACGGGCTGCACCAGCTCGCTCGGGCGGCATGCGAAGCTGCCGGCCCGGGCGTGCCTTCGGGAGCCACGTGCAAAATTCTAAAACGGCTCTCGCTAACGACCAAGAACGAGCCATCTGTATCGACCGTGAGGCCCTCGTAGTCCAGTGGAGCAGGGTCATCGGCGGGGGGAGTGAAGGTCAGGAAGGGCTGGAGCGTGGCGCTGGTGCTGCCGAGCGCGATTTCGTAGACCGCGCTGTCGTGTTTGTCCGACACCGTCAGCAAGCGTCCGTCGTGCCAGAGCAGCCCCGACGGCTGGAAATTACCTTCGATCTCGAGCGGCAGAGCAGTGACGAGCGCCAGCTTCGGAGGCGCCGCAGGCACACTCGTGCTCACGGGCTGGCGCGGCCCTGTGGCCTTTCCGCCGCAACCCAGGGCTGCTGCTACCGGACCGAGCACGCCTGCCATGGCCAACACCAGCACGACCCGGTAGTGGGCGCCTCGGTGCTCGTGCGCATGGGTCATCAGCATGGGCGGGTGCTCGGGTGCTGCGGCGAGAGGATCCTCCAGAAATTGCTTCCGCCACAAGAGGGGCGAATAAAAAACCGCGGTCCGAGGGATCTGTTCGTAGTAGGAGTTGCCAGACCTGAAGGGGGGTTCGAGGCCAACCTCGGATTGGACGAGCCATTACCAGCGGAGAACCGACATGCTTGTTGAACAGATCTGGACGGGCAACAACTATCGCAATTTCAACTACTTGATCGCGTGCCCGGAGACGGGAGAAGCGTTGGCAGTCGACCCGCTGGACTACGAGAAGTGCTTGGAGCGGGCCAAGCTGCGCGGCTTCACGATCAAGCAGATCGTAAATACTCACGAGCACGGCGACCACACGGGCGGCAACGCGCCCATGGTCAAGGCCACGGGAGCCAGCCTGTTGGCTCACGCCCGCGCCAAAAACACGATCCGTGACATCGACCGCGGCCTCAACGCGGGAGACCTCATAAACGTGGGCAAGACAGTGGAGCTCGAGGTGCTCGACACCCCCGGCCACACGATGAGCCACGTGTGCCTGCTCTCTCACACCGACACGCCTAGCCTATTCAGCGGCGACACTGTGTTCAACGCCGGCGCCGGCAATTGCCACAACGGGGGCCACCCCGCAGAGCTGTATCAGACCTTTGCGCAACAGCTCGCGCGGCTACCGGCGGCGACACTGATCTACCCAGGCCATGACTACATCGAGAACAACCTGCGTTTCACGCTCGACCGCGAGCCAGACAATGAGCAAGCCCGGACCTTGCTGGCGAAGGTCACCGGTCAAGACCCGGCTCACGCCCTGGTCAGCAACCTGGAGCTGGAGAAGCAGATCAACACCTTCTTCCGCCTGCAGAGCCCCGGTGTCATCGCGCGCTTACGCGACACGTTCCCTGAAATTGCAGACTTCTCCGATCCCAAGATCGTGTTTCTGAAGCTCAGAGAGCTGCGCAATAAGTGGTGAGGACCGAACCTCGCCGGAGCCGCAGTCGAACATGGCCCAGCACGCCGCGGCTCAGGCGAGGCCCGAGAGCTCACCTTGCAAGATGGCCGCGTCCGGGGACTCACCGTAGCTGTCGATCGGAGCACCAAAAGCGCGGCCAATGGACACGAGCAGACGATTGTTTGGCACACCGACGCCCGCGCTTCGCACGTCGAGGTAGCGTCCCAGCCGAAATGTAGAGCCTCCCCCCGCCAGCACCGTGGGTACGCTGCGTGAGCTGTGGCGAGAGGGGTCCCCCATGTCGCTCGAGGCCAGCACCAAGGTGCTGTCGAGTAGATCGAGCTCGGACAGCTTAGCGAGCAGCCGCGCGATCTTTGAGTAGCAATAGCGGTTCTGCCGCGCCAGCAAGCTCCAGCTGGCTGGCTTGCCCGGTGCGTTACTGGCGGGATCATTACCGACCGGGTCACTGGACGCCGCATACCGGTGGGCCACGTCGGCGTGCACATCGTTTGGGAGCATCGAATCGTACCCGGTGTGGCTGAGGTCCGCCAGAAACAAGGTCGCAAACCGCGTGACGCCGCAGCTCAACGCCTGCGCCAACAGGTCAATCTGCAGGTCAGTGATGACGTCGAAATGAGCTCCGCCCGTCAGGTCGGGAAAGGCAGCCGCATCCGGTGCGGGCGGCGACGTGCAGGCGAGCTCGAAGCCCCCGATGCGCTTTTCGACTTCACGTAGCGAAGCTGTGTGTTGCTCGAGCTTCCAGCGCTCGGCCGCGCCGACTCGCTGGGAAAGAGCAGCAAGGTCCGCCCCGATCGCATCGAGCAGGCTCCGCCCACGGCTCCTTTCCAGCTCTGCCCGAGCGCGCGCAGCAGGGTCCTGGCCCACCACCCATTGCGCGAAGGCTTCGTGATACGTCTCGCGCGGATCGACGATTTTCGAGAGCGCGCTGCCGCCGGCGGCATACGAAATGCTTCGACCGAGTCCGGCGCGGGCGTCACCCACGCCGAGGACCAGGCTGCCGAGGGGTGTGGCCGTGCCCAGCCCACGCTCGACCGACAGAAACTGATCGAGCGAGGCATTCTTACCATTGCCGGCGCTGCCGGTGAGCAGCACTCGCGAGCCGTCGTGGCCCGCGCTGCCACCCTGAATGCCCGTCGTGAGGTCCAGCCCCTCCACGACTAACAGCCGGTCACGAAAGCTCTGCCCGTAGGTGTTCGGGTCGTCAAAAGGAGCCAGGCTCGACTCCGGATAGTTGATGAGAAAGTCGGCTTTCGGGCGCCAGAGCTCCCGCGCCACGCCATGGGGCATATAGATGCTGACGAAGCGCTGGAGCCCGGCGGGCGCATCGGCCGCCACCGCGGGGCGACGCGAGCCCAAGAACGGGGCGGCGGCCACACCCGCTCCAATCAGGGACAACAGCCGCCGGCGCGTCAACCGCACACGTTGCTTCGAGCTCACTCTCGCCTCCGTCGCACGAACAATTCGCTCTCTACCAGACCCAGCATCAAGTCGATGATGCTGGCGCCTGTCCCGTCACCGAGTGACGCCGCAAGGGCAGCAAAGGCGTGCTCGGCGCCTGCTTCCGAACGGCCGCTGGCAAAGCGTAACAGCTGACGCTGCATGCAACGCTCGACCTCGGGGGCCTCCGCCAGTAGTTGCGCCAGCTCGGCGCTGCCGTCGAAATCGACGTGCCCGCTCTCGAGACCGATGCTGCCACGGGTGTCGATGGGCTGCCCCGCGTCACGCGTGCGAAGACGGCCGATGGCGTCGAAGTTTTCAAAGCTGAAGCCGACTCCGTCGATGGCCTCGTGGCAAGCCGCACAGCGCGGGTCCGATGAGTGCGCGCTGTAGCGCTGCCGGGTCGTTCGGCTCGGGTCAGGCTCCGGAAATGTGATTTCGATGCCCAGCTCGGCCGCGCTCGGCAAGGTCCGGCACAGCAGCCGCCTCAGCACGAACACTCCGCGCAGCACCGGCGCCGTTTCCGCGACATGGGCGAAGCGGCTCAAGAAGTTGGCCTGCTGCAGCAGGCCAACGCGGCCCACGCCTGCAAGCTCCGCGCGTCCATCGGGTCCAGCGGTCACTCCGTAAAATGGCTCGAGCGCCGGAGGCACGAGCCCGAAGCCGCCCGCGAGCAGCGCCCGCATGGAACCGTTTTCCTGGATCATCACCGCATCCACGAAGCTTGCCGTCTCCTCCAGCATGGCGCTCCGAAGCCCGAGGAACTCCGGAAAAAGGTCCAGGCTCTTGGCGCCGGTCTCCCCGGAGAGGCCAAGCCACTCGGCAACGAAGCGCCGAAACTGAAAGCGAGTTTCATATTGCCCGAGCAGGCGGGCCGCGTGTTCTTGCCGACCGACCATGCCCAACTCGCCACGCTCGGCGGCCTGTAGCAGCTCCAAGTCCGGGGGACCTCCCGTGAGGGTAAACCCAAGCTGGGCCGCGACTTCGTACTGTGACAGCTCGATCGTTTCCGAGCTGGGCTCCTCACCCAGCTCGGTGAGGTAAATGAATGACGGCGATTCGAGCAGCGCTGTGAGCACCAGCTCGACACCGGAGCGGAAGTCACCCTCGTTCTGTCCAGCCGCGAACACCGCCTGGTAACGGATCCGCTCCTCGGCGCTGAGCGAGCGACGAAAAGCCCGACTGACGAACGTATCCACGAAGCTCGCCGCGCACGCGGGTGTTGCGGCCGTTGCACAGGGCAGGAGCTCGCTCAGGTGCGCCTCGACGGCCTGTTTGGCCAACCTTTGGGCGACGTCGTGTAGCCTGCTGGCGAATAGTGCGTCGACGACGGCCTCGGCATTGGCGCTAAAGCCCAAAAAGGTGGTATCCAGCGGCAACTCCAAGAATGGTCGCACCGGCAGCGACAGAAGCTCGCTCGCCGCGCGCGCATATTCTCCAGCGGTCAGGCGCCGAAGGCTGGCCCGAAGTAGCTCCGGCGGCTCGAGCGTCGGCGGGGTGCTCGCTTCGGCATCCGAAGCGTTCGAGCAACCCAGGCACGACGCCCCGAATGTCAACGCCCCGAATAACAAGCTCGGGGGCAAGGCCAACGCGAGTTTCATTCGCCGGCCGGAGCCTCAGCGAGCGGCAGGAAACGAATCTCGTCCACCCAGACGTCGAGCGGCAGATCTTCCGGCAACGCACCCCAGCGAACTGTGGTCAGTTGGCCCGGCTCGAAGCTCACATACTCTCCCCAGCCCGCCTGCGAGAGGGAATCCCACGAGATTTCCCGGTACGTCCAGTCCTCGGTCAAGGGCACCAGCTTCAAATGCGCGTCCCAGCAGACTTGGGTCTCGGGGTCACAGGTACCTCCAAACTCGGTGGCGACGATAGCCGCGGTCGATGCCCCAATGCGGACCTGGCCGCTCCCCTTCAGATACATGCCCAAGCCCCGCGTGTTGCTGGCGTTGTAAGGGCAATTCAGTCCGCCAGATTCCGTGCGCAAGTGTGCGTCGACATTGATCCCCCATTCGCTATAACCTTCGGCGCTGACGTGGAGCGCGTAGTCAGTGCCATTTGCGCCGCCCACGACGGGGGTCACATTGCCATCCGGCGCCACCCGCCCCTCCGTGTCATCGTGCTGAATGGCCCAGAAGCTCTGCCGATCCGGCGCGGGCCGGGGAATGGCATTGCCATCCTCGAAGTCATCAATGCGTAGCTCCACGCCGATGGGCACGCCGCTGCAACGCGTATCACGGACTGATGCACCGCCACCGAGTGAGCTCTCGCCGCCCCCACCCGCTTCGCTACCGCCTTCGATAGCTCCACCCGCTGCAGCTCCTTCCCTGCCGCCGAGCGAGCCCCCAAAGATCGAGCCCTGAGTGGCTTCGTCACCGCTCGCGCCGTCGCTCACGCAGCCGGGAGCCAGCAACGAGAACGCGACCCGAAGCAGGACACCGGGACCATTTCTCCACTCCGCCCAAATCCGTTGCTGTCGCGATGACCCGAACATCTTTTTTCGCTCCTTTTTGCCGCGCTCGGCGTCGCCCCGTTGCCCCTATGTCCGCGCCTCAGCATTCCAATTTGCAAATCGTCCTCTGGCCCTCACCGCCTCTCGATTCGATGGCGGTCCGGCGTGCTTTTGGTGCCATCGCGAAGGCGCGGCCTGATTTGCTCTCGCGCTAGACTGAGCGCTCGTGGCAAGCTGTGTTTTGTCGATCGATCGTGGTCGATTGGGCCATTATGTGATGTGCAAGCGCGCTCTCTCCCTGTCTGGCGTCTCAGCCCCGGTTCACCGGTGAGCCTCGGGATGTTCGAACGTTTGTTCTCCAAAGGCGCTGACGCCGAGCGCCGGGTGCGGGCAGTGATGCACGAGCAGTACGACTTCGTGTGGCGCAGTCTGCGGCGCCTGGGAGTTCGCCATGCCGACACGGATGACGCCACGCAGGAGGTGTTTCTCGTCTTCGCGAAGCGCCTGGAGCGGGTCACGCCCGAGCTAGAGCGCGCCTTTCTGTTCGGGACCGCGGTGCGCATCGCCTCCAACCGGCGTCGTCAGAGCCGGCGTTCGCCGGAGGAGCCCGCCCTCGGGCTCGACGACGTGTGTGCTCCCGGCCTGAGCCCGGAGGAGCTGAGCGGGTTGTCCCGCGCCCGCCGGCAGCTTCAGGAAATCATGGAGGGCATGAGCATGGAGCAACGCGCTGTCTTCGTCCTGTGCGAGCTCGAGGAATTGACCGCACCAGCTGCTGCCGAGCTCTTGGCATTGCCCGTGGGCACAGTGAGCTCGCGCCTGCGCGGCGCACGACAAGTATTCTCCCAAGCAGTACAAAGGCTGGAGAATCGCCGCGTTCTCGTGCGGAGTGGTACATGAGCGACCACGACCAGCGAGACTCGTCGCCTGAGATCGACGAGTCCGACACAGGGGAATACGGGCGTTTGCTGCTACGGTCAGCCCGACTGGATGGTCCGTCGCCGGGCAAACGGCAACGCGCCGTTGAACAGGTCCTGGCGAGCGGGCGGTCGCAGCACACGCTGCGGCACCCCAGGCTGGCGCGTGGCCTCGTGGGCTTCGTCGGTTGCCTGGCGCTGGGGGCAGGGGTCTGGATTCGGTGGACGGCAAGCCCGACGCTCTCGCCCGAGCCCATTCGGCCTGCAGTGAGCCCAGCGCTCAGCCCACCGCCTGCGCCACGGCCAACGCGGCCCGCTTGCCCGAAGACGGTGGCCGCCACCGGCCTGTCACCCCTGGTCGACGACATGGAGGATCAAAATGCACGCCTGTTGTTGAACGACAGCCGCTCCGGCAGTTGGAGCCTGTTCAGCGACGGCACGGGACAGGTCAAGCCCCAAGCCGGCGGCGTGCTTCACCCCAGCCGGATCCCTGGCGCGCGCGGGAAGAGTCGGTTCGCGTTGCACGCTTCGGGCGGGCGTTTCACCGACTGGGGGCTGAATGTCAGCGCAGACCTGTCACCCCCCAACTGTTATGACGCATCGGTCTACGCGGGGGTACAGTTCTGGGCGCGCGGCAAAGGTCGCATCCAGGTCGGCGCACGGCTGATAGACGTCATCGACGTCAAATTCGGCGGGCTCTGCACCAAGGACTGTTACAACGTGCACAAGACGGGTGTCGAGCTCGGCCCTGCCTGGGCACACTACGTCGTGCGCTGGGCCGAGCTGGAACAAGGAGCCTACCCGGGGCGCGTCGAGTTCGATGCCGCCCGCTTGCAGGCGATAGATTTCGCCGTGTACGCCGCCGACACACCGTTTGACGTCTGGATTGACGACGTGTCATTTCTACCACGCTAGTGCCTCATGCCCTAAATCCGTGCGGACTTCGGGTTTCTCCTGCTGGTGCTCTGTCTCGGATTTGACGAGCCGGGCCCGAGCTGATTGTTGACGGCTGCCCACCGCTCCCTTAGATCGCGGCCATGCGCGTTTTGTTCATCGGTGGCACTGGAATCATCAGCTCAGCCTGTTCGGAATTGGCGCTCGAGCGCGGGGTCGAGTTATCTCTGCTCTGTCGCGGTCGCTCTCCGCGGCCCATTCCGAAGGGGGTCAAGGTGTTGAACGGAGACATTCGCGATGCGGCCAGCGCGCGGCGTGCGCTCGGTGCTCTCGAGTTCGACGCCGTGGCAGATTTCATCTCCTTCGTGCCGGAGCACATTCAAGCCGGCATGGAGCTGTTTAACGGCCGCACCCGCCAATTCATCTTCATCAGCTCGGCCTCCGCTTACAAGAAGCCGGTGGACAACTGGCCGTTGACTGAATCGACGCCGCTCTGCAACCCACACTGGCAATACTCGCGCAACAAGATCGCCTGCGAGGAGCTGTTGATTCGGGCCTATCGCGAGAATGGCTTCCCCGCCACCATCGTCAGGCCGTCACACACCTACGACAAGACGCTGCTACCGTTTGACCCTTACCAGTCTGGCTACACGGTTCTCGAGCGCATGAAGCAAGGCAAGCCCGTGGTCTTGCACGGTGATGGCACGTCGCTATGGGTATTGACCCACCACCGCGACTTCGCCAAGGGGTTCGTCGGCCTCTTGGGCAACCCGAAGGCCGTGGGTGAGGCCTTCCACATCACCTCGGATGAGGTGCTCACCTGGAACGAAATCTATGGCGCCGTGGCTCGCGCCGCAGGCTGCACGCCGAACCTCGTACACGTCCCGTCCGCCATCATCGCGCGGGAGCACCCGGACTGGGGTGCCGGCTTGCTCGGTGACAAGACGCACAGCGTGATCTTCGACAACACCAAGATCAAACGTTTCGTGCCCGGCTTCGAGTGCACCATCCCATTTTCACGAGGCGCCGAAGAAATCGTCCAATTCTACGCGAAGAACCCGAGCTTCGAGCCCGTCAACCCGCGCGTGGACGAGCTGATGGACCGACTGGCCAAGCAATTCGCGGTCTAAAGCCAACTACGAGCGCGTTCCGCCGCAGGGAACACCCTCACTCACAAATTAGACGTTCCGGGGCATTAACGCTTGCCCTCGAACGCTTCGCGCTTTGACTCGAGCTCTTGCCAGCGGTCCATCAGTGCGTGAACGCGAGCCTGGGCCGCGCTCAACTGCGCGGCGAGCTCCCCGGCTTTGGGTGCGTCGCGCCGGTACAGCTCTGGATCGGCCAGCTGCTCTTCGATGCACTGCACCTCGCGTTCGGCGGCAGCGATCGTCGCTTCCATTCCGCTGAGCTCTCGTTCTTCCTTGAAGGTCAGCTTCAGCGGGCGCAAGCGAGCACTGGGCAGGCCTTCCGAGATGCCGGGTGCGCTCGAGGCCGCGTTCAGCGCCGGCACGTCTAGCCCTGTGCGGGCGCGCTCGCGGCGCAAACGTGAGTAGTTGCCGTAATCACCGACATACTGCCCGACCTTGCCGTCTCCCTCGAACACGAGCATGGAGGTAGCAACGCGGTCCAAGAAATAACGATCATGCGTGACGACCAGGACCGAGCCTGAAAAGTCACACAGCATTTCTTCGAGGGCGCCCATCGTGGTGATGTCGAGATCGTTGGTCGGCTCGTCCAGAAGCAATAGGTTCGCCGGTGTAATCAGCAGCTTGGCCAACGCGACGCGCGCCCGCTCGCCTCCGGACAGCACGCCCACCTTTTTTCTAATCTCCTCACCGCGAAACAGAAACCGCTCCAGATAGCTGTAAACCGTGATCTCGCGGCCGCCCACCATGAGCGTTTGGCGCAAGCCGGCGACATTCTCCGCGACCGTCGCGGCATCGTCGAGCTCGGTGCGGGTCTGAGCGAAGTAGCCCAGCTTGGTATTTTTGCCCAAGCGCAAGCGGCCGCTGGTCGGGCGCACTTGTTCGGTGATGAGCTTGAGCAAGGTGGTCTTGCCGGCGCCATTCGGTCCAATCACACCCAGCCGTTGGCCCGGTGTGACGATCAAGTCGAGCTTGTCCAACACCTTGCGCTCGCCATAGCTAAACCCCACGCCTTCGAACACCAGCACCTCCGAACCCTGGCGCCCCGAGGCCGAGTCCAGGCGCACCGCCTGTTGGGCGGCGCGGGGCACATCCGCGATGGCGCCCTCCGCGCGCCCGATGCGTGCCTTCTGCTTGGTGCTACGGGCTTTCGGTTGGCGGCGTAACCACTCGAGCTCGGTGCGCAGAAAGTTCTGGCGGTTCTGCTCGGTGCGCGCCTCGGTCGCTTGGCGCTCCGCCTTGGCAGTCAGATAAGCCTCCCAGCCCCCCTCGTAGCTGCGCACGACGCCATTTTCGATCTCCCAGGTGCGGTTCACGACGCGATCCAAAAAGTAACGATCGTGCGTGATCACGAGCAACGCTCCCTTGAACGTGTCCTCCAAGTAGCTTTCCAGCCAGTCGATGCTATCGGTGTCCAGGTGATTGGTGGGCTCATCCAGGATGAGCACGTCGGGCTCGGAAACGAGCAATGCGGCCAGGGCCACGCGGCGCCGCTCTCCGCCGCTCAGCGTTGCCACCTGGGCATTTACGTCCGGCAGGTTGAGCCGCTGCAGAATCGAGCTGGCCCGATGCTCCTGGTCCCAGCCGCCCATGCGTTCGATGTCCACGCCGAGCGCGGCCTGGCGCTCGAGCATGGCGCGACGATCGCTCTCGCCGAGGGGCTCGGAGAGCGCCGAGCCCGAAAGTGTGCGGCTGATCTCGTCGTAGGCGCGCCGCGCCGACTGCCATGCTTCGAGCCCCTGGAGCGCAGCGCCGAGAGCAGTGAGCGACTCGTCGAGGACCGGCAGCTGTGGCAGATACCCAATGCGGCTGCCCCTCTGCTGCATCACCGTGCCGACATCGGGCGGCTCGAGCTTACCCATGACCCGCGCCAGTGTCGTCTTGCCGGAGCCATTGTTGCCCACCAGACCAATGCGCTCACCGCTGGCAACGGTGACCGATACCTCGGCGAGCACGCGATGCGGGCCGTAACTCTTTTCAATGCCGTGTGCGCTGAGCAGACTCATGCGTCCGGACCATAGTGCTCCCGGGAGCTCAAATTCCAGGCCCCAAAATGCCGAATGGCTCTTGACGAGGCCGCGAGCGTCACTCATAGTTTGTAGGCCGTTTACCCGAGCGAGGAGGATCAAGTATGGAAACAACCATTGTGACATGCGTAGATTGCCGCTCGGTGTCGTCTGACTCGCTCGTGTCGCGCAGCAGCTAATTTCCGTTGGCTAAGCTAATTTCCGTTGGCTAAGCAGCGGCCCATTCAAGCTGCTGGTTGAGGCCCAACGCTGAGTCGCTGTTCGCGGAACGGCGGCTCGCCATGCAGCCGTGGCTGTAGGCGACGCTGAACGCCGCGAGCTTGTCCGCGGTGACAGAGCGCCTGTCGGTTTGCCGATGATCGACGGTTTGGTCATCTGCTGATCCGCGGGCTCGTTCCGGCAGGCCGGAGCACGCCCGACAAATCAAACGCGGCGGACGCACTCGCGCCCGCAGCATCCTCATCATCGGGCCGAAACGACTGGCCCAGAAGAACCAACGATGCAGCTATTGGCATTAGGCTGGGGAGATCCTCTCCAGCAAGCCCTCGAGCTTCTACAAGAGGCTCATCAAAACCCCATACTCCATCCCGCGCGCGTCGTCGTCGAGCACCGCGGGGCTTACCAGGTCATAGCGGCCGAAGGCCCCTGCTGGGCCGAGCTCACCGGTCGCTTGAGGCATCGCGCCCGAGACAGGCTCGATCTGCCGGCGGTCGGCGACTGGGTCGCTTTGCAAAGCGACGGACGCATCGACGCGGTGTTGCCGCGTAAGAGCGCGTTCGTGAGGCAGGCCGCCGGGACCCGCCCTGAGCCGCAGATTGTCGCGGCCAACATCGATCTCGTGTTCATCGTCACTTCTGCCAACTCGGAGTTCAGCCCGCGGCGCATCGAACGTTACATCTCCGCAATCTGGGAGAGCGGCGCTTCTCCGCTCTTGGTCATCAACAAGACCGACTTATGTGACGACGTGGACGGGCTGATCGGCTCTCTCGGCGGCGCGGCCGCTGGCTTGCCGGTGGCGCGCGTCAGCGCCCTCGAGCAGCAAGGGGCCGAGCAGCTCTCCCCATTCCTCGGTCCACAGACCACGATTGCGCTGGTCGGCTCGTCAGGGGTGGGCAAATCCACGCTTGCCAACTGGCTGCTCGGTAGAGAGGCGCAAGATACTGGCACCATTCGCCCCTACGACGAGCTCGGCCGCCATACCACCACACATCGAGAGCTCATCGCATTGCCCAACGGCGGGGCGCTCATCGACACCCCGGGCATGCGAGAGTTTGCGTTGTGGTCGGACGACGGCGACCTCGCCGGGCCATTTGCCGACATCCAGGCACTCTCCGGCCGCTGTCGGTTCGCCGATTGCCAGCATGACGGACAGCCGGGCTGCGCCATCGGCCAGGCGCTGGCTACCGGTGAGCTGGACGCTGAACGCCTGGAGCATTTTTTCAAGCTGCAGCGGGAAATCGCTTACCAAAAGGAGCGCGGCAGCGTCGCTGTTCGCCACTCCATCAAGCGCCAAGGCAAGGCGCGAGTCCGGGCGCTACGTCAACGCAAGAAAGGCCCGGAGGGGGGCAAATTGCATTAACCCGCGACATTCGCCCGCTCGGGCGTGCTACTCGGCGGCTTCCAGCGACGGAGCCGGGCTCGGCCGCATGCCAATGTCTTCGTTATCGCGGACGAGGTTACTCTCGAGCACGTGTTTGGGCGGCTTACGCAGATCCCGCGTGAGCCCAACCCAGCTCAACATGGTCAAGATATAGTAAGTCAGATCGATCTCCCACCAGAAGAAGCCCTGGTTGGTCGACCCCTTATAATAGTGATGGTTGTTGTGCCAGCCCTCACCCATGGTGACCAGCGCCAGCAGCAGCGTGTTGCGGCTGGTGTCGGGCGTGACATACCGCCGCCGGCCCCAGACATGCATGAGCGAGTTGATTGAGAACGTGCCGTGATAGAGAATTGCTGTCGAGAGGAAGAAGCCGCAAAGAAGCATGCTCCAGCCACCGATCAGGAAAAGGGCGAGGGCGAGGGCAACGGGCGGTATGAGGAAATGTTTGTTCAGCCACACCAGCTCCGGGTACTTGGCAAAATCCTTGATCCACTTCCAGTCGGTCTCGTCGTGCTCATGGCACAAAATCCAGCGCACGTGTGCCCAGCCGAGGCCATCCTTGGGAGAGTGCACGTCGCCAGGTTGGTCTGAGAACTTGTGGTGTTTGCGGTGGTGGGCCGCCCACCATAGGACTCCCTTCTGGACCGCCGTCGTCCCGCCCACGGCCATCAGAAACTGCATCACTCGCCCCATCTTGTAGGTGCGATGTGCAAAGTAGCGGTGGTTCCCGCCCGTGATGAAAAACATCCGAGCGAAATACAACCCCACACACACCACCCAATCGATGGGGCGGACACCGGTCCAAAACAGGCCAATGGGTGCCACATGGACGAGCACGAAGGGCAGTGACGTCACCCAGTCCACGCGCGTTTGATCGGCCGGCAAAGTACGATGCATGCCCTAATCCATAATCCGCCCTGCCCTACCGTTCCGTCACGGCCAGGTCATCTTTCATTTTGCGGGTTTTGTAGGGGCGGGCGCGGGGGTTTTCCTGCCCCTCGACTCATCGTTCCGCAACGCAGCGCGCCAACTCAGGCGTCAAAACGGGGTCGGCCGCTTGCACCCGCCCTGCCCCTTGTTTAAGCCCAGTCCATGCAGGGCAGCATCAAGGTCTTCTCCGGGTCTTCACACCCGATTTTCGCGAACCGGGTCTGTCAACATCTGGGTCTGCCTCTCGGCCAGTCCAAGCTCGTCCGGTTCTCAAACCAGAACATGCTGGTGCAGATCGAGGACAACGTTCGAGAAGCCGATGTGTTTTTCATTCAGAGCTCGTGCCCACCCGTCTCGGACGGCATCCTGGAAATGCTGATCGCGATCGATGCCCTCAAACACGCCTCAGCCGGTCGCATCACCGCGGTCATCCCCTATTTCCCGTATTCGCGCTCCGACAAGAAAGACCGACCGCGCGTCTCAATCACCGCTCGCCTGATGGCTGACCTGATCGAAACGGCCGGCGCGGACCGGGTGCTCACGATGGATTTGCATACGCCTCAAATCCAAGGCTTCTTCAGGATCCCGGTGGATCAGCTGATCGCGGCCCCGAAACTTTGCGAGCACCTGTCCCAAAGCTCGCTCGAGGACCATGTCTTGGTCGCTTCAGACATTGGTGAGGGCAAAGACATCGAGCGCTACGCCAATCGGCTCGATTTGCCCGTCGCCATCATCGACAAACGGCGCTACGCGGACAACACGCGGCCCGTCGCGCGGCAATTGGTGGGGGACGTTGCGGGAAAAATCGCATTGATCATCGACGATGAAATCGCTAGTGGCGGCACGCTGCTCGAGGCCGCTGATTTCTGCCTCGGGCGCGGCGCGCGAGCGGTACGAGCCGCCGCCGTGCACGGTGTCTTTTCGGGCGCGGCCCTAGAGCGAATCGCCGCTTCTCCGATCGAGTCGGTGCTCGTCACCGATTCGCTTCCGCTCACGCCGGGCACCTACCCCAAGGTCGAACAGCTTTCGGTGGCGGCGTTATTTGCTCGGGCGATTGAAGGCATCCACGACGGCACGAGCGTGTTCGAGCTCTCCCAGTGAGCATGCCCGGCGCTTTCGTCTATTCGTAGTGCCAGAGCACGTGTTAGCGATCGGCGTATGATCGCCTCAAACCACAGCATCTTGTTTCAGGGGGACTCGATCACCGACGCCGGGCGCGACCGAGGTCGCTCCGGACCGAACGACGCGGGTGCCATGGGCAGCGGCTACGCCTACCTGGCGATGAGCCGTCTGCTCGCGGATCGACCTCAGTCAGGGCTGCAGGTGTTCAACCGGGGCATCAGCGGCAATCGCGTCCCGGACCTGCACGACCGCTGGTCAGCGGACTGCCTGAAGCTCGAGCCGAACGTGCTCAGCATCCTCATCGGCATCAACGACCTCTGGCACAAGATGGATGGCCACTACGCGGGCACGGTTGCAGACTATGAAACAGCCTACCGAGAGCTGTTGGAAAAGACGCGGCGCGCGTTGCCGGCCACGAAGATCGTCATCTGTGATCCTTTCGTCCTCTGTTGCGGCGCGGTCACCGAACGCTGGTTCCCAGAGCTCGACCAGCGACGCGGCGTGGCAGCAAAACTCGCGCTAGAGTTCAGCACGGCCTTCGTGCCTTTTCAGGCCGCCTTCGATCGAGCTCTGGCTGCAGGCTCGGCCCCAGAATACTGGGCCGCGGACGGCGTGCACCCCACCCCCCAAGGCCACCAACTCATGGCCGACGCCTGGCTATCCATCGTCGCGCCATGAATGAGGCCGGCGACCGAGATGTGTTTTTTGCGCCCGCGGGGGGGCCCGGTGTCTGAGCAAGCAAGCGCCGCGCCGCGCGCGGGGTGGGGGGGGCACCCCGGG
>JANOIG010000346.1:0-2027 GCA_031407405.1 Deltaproteobacteria bacterium | reverse complement strand
GCCGACCGCTTCGGCAACCTCGCGATGTCCGCCGCAAGTGTCTCGCTGTCGAAGCGCAGGGCAAAGCGAACGGGCTTGCGTTCCGTCAGGGTAGGTTCCCCCACGATGCTCCAATATTTCGCGTCCGACAGATCGCGCTCGGCCGTCCCCACGCCGCTCACAGTCGGCTCTTCGTCGGATGGGCCAAGCCAGGACTGCCCCTCTTCGCGATTTCGAGCAACTGCGCAAAACGGAATGGACTGGGCCCCCAATCTGAGGCCGGCGCTGGAATGCTCGGCCTGCAGCTCCAACCTGAGCACCGACGGTCTCAGCACAAGGTCGACAGTAGGCATCGTTGGCTGGCTCATGCCGCACCTCCAGTCATGTCTGCAAGGCACGTCACGAAGTACGAGTGCTTCTCGCCGTCTGCCTCCAGTGTGAAGGTACCATCTGTCGGACACAGCTTATCGCAAAGCTCGTGGGCGATATGGCCAACGTCGCACCAACATTCGCCGGAAATTACACGAGGGTTGACTACTTCCCAAAAGAGCCTACTGAGCATTTGGTCTTCGAATGACACGTCTGCGACACGCACTCTCGGAGAGTCTCTTTGAGCTGATCCAAGACACACCGACGTGTACTTCCCCATGACCACAGTGAATGCAGATGGTTTTGCCATGATGTTGTCTCCTGTTCATTCCTAGCGAGCAGCAACCTGCACGGGCAGCAGCGGGCGTAGAGTCCCGTCCGATTCCTGTGACGCTGAACCAGCGCCGAGCTGACCGTACCCATTGGCTCCCCAACACACCACCTGCGCGTCTGCCCGGATCGCGCACGCGTGTTGACTCCCCACCGACAGCGCGGAGATTTTCGCGCCTTCGGCCGGCAGCGGCGGAACGTCGCCCGAGAACGAGGCGCCGTCCTTGGGCCCGAGGGCCCCGACCGTGTCGTCGCCCCAGCAGGTGACCTCGCCATTGCTGCGACGGACACACGTCGACTCGAGTCCGCAGCCGATCTCTACAGCGTCCTCGACGCCGACTACCTTTGCGGGCCCCGTGCCTTGCGCGTCAGCGCGGTCGCCGAGCCTTCCAAAGCTGCTCAGCCCCCAGCAATAGACCATTCCCGCGGCGAGCGCACAGGTGTGAAAGCGACCGGCCGATATGGACGTAACGGGCCCCGGTAGTCCGGGAACGGTGCGCAGGGAGGCTGACCTCAGTACAGCTCCGTCTCCAAGTTGCCCGTCTGTGTTGTCGCCCCAGCACTCGACCACACCATCCTTGCGCAGAGCGCAGCCGTGGTTCTCGCCCAGCGAAACGCTCGAGATATCGGTGACCCTCTCGCCCACGAGGACCGTCGCGCCTGTACTCGGCACCGTGATGGTGCGCTCATTGCGAAAGGTCGCGCCGGCGCCTGCCACTTCGGCCGTGTCGCTCAGATTGCCGAGCCTACCGTCGCTCTGCACTCCAAAACACAGTAGGTCTCCCGAGGCCAGCACCGCGCAGGTATGGCTCTTTCCCGCGGCCACCATGCTCACTCCCGTCATCACGGGACCAGCCCTGAGCGGCTGCACACGGACTGCCGCCGCTGTTGAGGTCCCGACCGGCGCTGACTGTGGGGCGGCACCAAGCTGACCGTGCTCGTTGCTTCCCCAGCACCAGAGCTCACGGTCTGCTCCAAGGATTGCGCAAGTGTGCCGAAAGCCAGCCGCAATGTCATGTACTCCCGGGACATTTGGATTCCAGCGCGGAGTCGCGAAATCCGTGGCGGCATCTCGGCCCAGGCGGCCGAACGACGACGCTCCCCAACACGCGACATGACCGTCGGTGCCGAGCGCGCAGCCATGCTCATAGCCGAGCGCCAGCTTCTTCACCTCGTTGCATTCGTTGCGGCCGCACGCAAACTTACAGTCCGAGCTGCACGAGCGGCAGCTCTTCAGGCGCGTCACATCGGTCGAGCAACCGTCCGCCAGCGGGCCGCCGCACCACATGAAGTCCTGTGACGGGCATGCGGTGATCTTCCAGCTGCCGTTGAAACTGCAAAAGACAAAG
>JANOIG010000345.1:0-7750 GCA_031407405.1 Deltaproteobacteria bacterium | reverse complement strand
GGCATCGACCGAAGTCCACCCAGGACTCGAGACTGCTCTCTTAAAGTAGCTACGCGCCACCTCCAAAACTCCCGAACAAAAGCCTCTCTGCGCTGCTCCGTTCGACCCCGGATTTGCGCCGCTCGGATCGGCGCTCGATGAACCCCCCGAGCTGGTGTCGAAAGAGCCGGTCGCTTCACACGTTATTGGGCGCACCATGAGACCATGCCCCACCCATGAAACGACATCGCGCAGCATTGGGACGTTTGTTCGATCCATTGAAATGCATTCCTCGAAGCCAACGGCTTTGGGGCTTGAGATCTAACCGGCCAATTGCGGGATCGGGCAGCATTCAAGATCTGTAGTGTCGGCACCGCGATTTGAGGGCCTGCTTCACCGGCGAAGCGACGCCCGGTCCGGCCAAAAATTCGACCTGAAGGCGATGCCCCGGGCACGATTGCCTGACCCAAATAGACGAAGGCCCGGAGTTAACGGCTCCGAGCCTTCAGGTTTGCTGCGAAAGCATTCGTCGAAATGCGCAGCGCTGGTGCGCGCAGTATCGATGGCCGCTGCAGGGTACCCGGATGTCGGGCAGCACGAGCCAGACAACCTCGTGGTGTTGTGCTCGGCGCACCCCAGGCGATCCACACCGGCCGGCTCTCAATGACAGGGCAAGCCTCGAACGGCGTGCAGTTTAGACACGCGGATGGCACGCCTTACGGCCAGGCGTTTTCGCCTCAGGCAGTGGCCATGCTCGACCTCGTATTCGGGGCCTACGCGGCCTGGGATTCAGAGAGACGGATGCGCAACAGGCGCTCGAACACGCCAAGACTGAGTCGGGCCTCGAACAATCCACGGGCACGCATCGTACCTAAAAGCGTCACAGCTGCGAAACGTGATCTCGAGGCGTGACATTCCGATTTGGAATCATGCCAAATTGGAATGTAGCTGGCGAAAAGACTAACCCCGCTAGCTCAGTCGTACCGGGCGATCCGGTGCCCTACGCCCGAGTGCGCGGCGCCGGGCCGCCGTAACGCAATACGAGCCCGAGTAGGGATCGCGCGACGTATAGTGCGTTTACGGCGACGTACGGATACAGATAGACGCGAGCGTCGCCGAGCACGGCGGCGAGCCAGATGTAAGAGGGGTAGTGGATGAAAAAGCGGCCGACTGTTTCGGCGAGCGCCACCGCCCGCGCCATGGGTCGCTTGCGCGAGCGCGAGGTGGGCGGCGCGGTGGCGAGCACGTTTCCTGTATCCCCTGCGTCTATCGGGGGTGCTGCGTCTGACGCCGATGCTGCCAGCACCTCCGGCCGCCTCTGGAAGGTGGTGATGCCGATGCCGGACGCCAGGCAGACGACGCCGGCCAGGCCCAAGAGCAACAGCTCGACTTGCCCGGTGTGGAGGTAGGCGCCCGTGGCCATGGCGGCCAGGATCAGGAACGCCTTGATCTCGTCCATTAGAAAATCGAGCAGGTGCCCGGTGGGAGACTGCACGCCGCGCGCGCGGGCGAGCATGCCGTCGACCTTGTCGAAGACGTACGAGAGCTCATACACGGCGACTCCGAGCCAGAGCCCGAGCGGCCAAGCGATGAGGTCGAGGCAGGCCGCCGCGGCCCCCGCCAAGAGCAGCGAGAAGAAGGTGACCTGGTTGGGGGCCACGCGCGTGCCGCGCAGCGCGTATACCACGACCGCAGCGACGGGGCGGCACACGTAGGTGTTGAACGCCATGTCGTCGCGCTTGCGCGTGGCGCGATAGAGCTGGGCAATGCTACTACCGGAGCCAACGCTGGCGGGCTGGGTTGAAAGTTGGCTCATGCAGGCAAAGTCGAGCCTACTGTCTCACACAATCCGGCTTCGAGGACAATGGGGCGAGAAATACCAAACAAAACGGGGTTGCGCCGCGGTACGGCGCGCGCCCTCGCGGCCTGCAGGCTCGCGGTTCTGTGCGCATGCCAGTGCGGCTTGTGGAACCCATCGCAAAACAACGGCACGACAGGTCACGAGTCACAATTGCCGCCCGGGCCGTCAGGTCCCGTCGCTGCATCGCCCAGCGCGTCGCCCAGCGCCGCGACTCCCGCGCCCAGCGCCGCTCCAACCGTGGCGCCCATCGCCGATGCTCCCGCGCCACGCCAGCGCTTCCTGGTGGCGGCCATCGGTGATTCGCTGACCGATGCGGCGGCGTCGGGGGGCGGCTATCTCGCCTATTTGCGGGAACGCTGCCCAGAGAGCCGTTTTGACAACTTTGGGGTGGGTGGGGAGATGGTGAATCAGATGCGGCGGCGCCTCGAGCGCGACGTGTTCACCGCAGGCGGGCCGGAGTATTCGCACCTGATCGTGTTTGGCGGGGTCAACGACCTGTACAGCGATCTGACGGCGGGGCGAGTGCCAGCGAAGATCGAGCGGGACCTGAGCTGGATATTTGCGCGCGCGCGCCAGGGCGGGGTGCGGCTGGTGGCGCTGACAGTGGCCCCATGGGGCGGCTTCAAACGTTACTTTAACCCGCGCCGGCACGCGGCCACGCTCGAGCTCAATGGCTGGATCAAAGCGCAGGCTGCCGCGGGTCGCGTGGAGCACGTGGTCGATGCCTACGCCCTGCTCAGCTGCGGCGAGGGACACCTGCTCTGCCCCAGCCTCGCCCAGCCCTTCAAAGACGGGCTCCATTTTGGCCCGCTCGGCCACCGCAGGCTCGGGGAAGCCCTGCTCGAACAGGTCTTTTCGGGCTGCCTGTAAGTCCGGGACAGGCCCTCACCGGGGTGCTAAGACGCCGTCCGCATGCTCGAAACCGAGTCCCCGCAGCTCCAACCCGCGGCACCTGCCCCAGTGGCACCTGCCCCAGTGCCCAGCCCCAATTGGGCCATGCGGCTGTGGTCGTGGATCACGGCCACGCCCGATTCGCAGCCACCGCTGCGCTCACCCCTGCCCATGCTGGGGGGTCGCATGGGCATTGCGGTCGCTCTGCTCGTGGGCATGGCGCTCGTCTCGGCTCAATGGCTCAACAGCTGGATCGACCGCGCGATATATCCGTCCGAGCCGAAGCCCGTGCAAAACTGGCAGCTCGGCACCGAGGCGGACGTGGAGCTGACGCTCATCGCCGCGGACGCGCGCCGGCTGAGTTGCGCCCACGACACCATGGTCGAGGGCGCGCACTGCGGCTTCACGGCCAGCAAGCGTTCGTGGCCCCGCTCGATGTTCGCTCCGCTCGACGCCAACGATCACGACGTCATTCAGCCGTACCGCACCGCCGACACCAACGCGCTCATTCTGGTCGCCGGGCTCTGGGCTCAGCCGGAGCTCGCCCTGCGGCTGCACCGGGAGCCCCCCACCCAGGGCAACATCGAAAAGCAGCTGCGCTTCGTCGCGTACTGCAAGGTGAAGTTCATCGGTGAGCTGAAGGCGGCCGGGCTGCGCTGGGAGAGCGGCGGCAAGTGGCACGAGAATGAGAACGCGCTCGTGGCCAAACCCTTGCGCTGCACGCTCGAAGCGCCGCAGCGCTGACATGCCGTCCGCGCTCGGCAGCACCGCCGCACGCTGGCTCGCCACCTGGTTCGGCTGCGGGCTCGCGCCCCGGGCACCGGGCACCGCGGGCTCACTCGGCGCTGTGCCGCTGCACATCTTGCTCTGCCGCACTCCAAGCGCCGTGCACGTCGCCGTCGTGTTGCTCACGGCGGCAGTCGGAGTGTGGGCGGCGCAGCGCTACGCCACCGAGCGCGGGGAGCTCGATCCGCAGAGCGTGGTGATCGACGAAGTGGCAGGCACCGTGATCGCCATGGGCCTCGTGCGCGACCACAGCCTGGGCGCTCAGCTCGCGGCGCTGGTGCTGTTTCGAATCCTCGACATCTGGAAGCCGTGGCCCATCCGCCGCGTCGAGCACATCAAGCCGGTGGGCGCCGGGATCATGTTCGACGACCTGTTGGCAGGGCTCGGCGCCGGCGTGCTGGCGCTGCTCATCCCTTAGCGCCCATTCCACGGCCGGGTGTTCCGTACCGGCCGCCTAGTAGATAAACCCCGAGGGGTTTTTTCCAGGCAAAGGAAATTCGAGGTTTTGCGGCCCATGTTTTGCTTGCCCCCTGTACTGTGATGCCTCGACGTTCTCTCGTGAGCACCCCCATGATTCGTTCCTGCGTTGCGCTCTCTTTGCTGACTCTGAGTTTCGGCTGCGCCGCGCCGCCCGCCCCCGCGTCGCCAGCAAACGCCGCGGCTGAGGCGCCCCCGGCAGCGCCACCGCCCAAGCCCCTCGCCCCAGCCACGGAAGACGAGCAGCGCCTCGGCAAAGAAGTACAAGCGGAAGTCAGCGCGCTCACCGAGCTCGGCCCGCGCAGCCTCGCCCACAGCTGGAACCTGGCCAGCGCGACCGATCATCTAGCGCGGCGGCTGGAGGTCATGGGCTACGAGGTGGTGCGCCAGGGCTTCCCAGTGGGCGACGAAGTCCTGCAAAATCTCGAAGTCGTGTTGCCCGGCACCAAGACCGGCGAAACCCTGGTCATCGCGGCGCACTACGACACCGCGGCAGAGAGCCCCGGCGCCAACTCCAGCGCCAGCGGCGCCGCCCTCTTGTTGTCGCTCGCCAAAGAGCTGAAGGGGCAACGGCTGGCGCGCGGTGTGCGGCTGGTCTGGCTGGCCAACGAAAGCGGCGGCACCGGCGTGCCAGGCAGCGCCGTGTACGCGCTCCGCACCCAGCACGACAAGCTGAAAGTGGTGGCCACCCTCACGCTCGGCAGCCTGGGCTACTACTCGCTCCGCCCCGCCTCACAGCGTTACCCCGAAGAGCTGCTGTACGGCGGCGCGCACCGCAACACCTTCGGCAACTTCGTCGCGGTGGTCTCCAACGCCGGCTCCCACGCCCTGCTCGACCGCGTACGTCCGGCGCTGGCACAAGCCAGCCTCCCCGTCGAAGAGCTGATCCTGCCCGACTCGGCGCCGCTCGCGGCAGACGGTCCCCAAGCGCGCTTCTGGAAAGCGGGCATGCTCGGCCTAGCGCTCACCGACACCGCGCAGTTCCGCTCGCCCGATCACGACGGCCCGCAAGACACCCCCGACAAGCTCGACTTCGAACGCCTCGGGCGCGTCGCGAGCTTGCTCCAGTCGCTAGTGGTCGACCTGGCAGGCCCGCCCGAGCCGGCGAGCGCGAGCAACACGCCGGCGGGTTAGCTTCAGCTCCTAGTCGGGAGTATGACGCGGTAGACCGCGGGCACGCCGCCACACATGCCTTGCCCGACCACGACTTTACCGTTCTTCGACAACGCCATGGGCTGGTGGAATTCCCAGCCGTCGAGGTCGACACCCGCCGTGGCCAAGACCGCTTTCAAGCTGCGCAGCCCGCGCGCCGCGGTCCATACGAAGGCGGGATAGGCTTTTTCGATGTCAAAGGCCTCGCCCCCGATGCTGTAACCGACCACCACGCGGCCGTCGGCGCTCGTGCCGCGCGAGACGGTTTGCCCGGAAGCCGTATCGAGCACTACGGCGCCCGTCTTGGCGCTCCAGCGGAAAGCGCGCGCAGACGTCGCGGCCGGCGCCGCACCCAGCGTGCCGACCAACACCGTGCCCGCGTCGTTCAGCCACAGGTCGAACCCGAAAGTCGACGCCAGCGCAGGCGCGACCACCCTGAGTCCTTCCCGACTCGTCCAGTGAAACAGCTCGAGCTGCCTGTCAAAGCCGTTGGGTTTCTCATACGTGTAGCCGGCAACGACCGAGCCATCTCGGCTCACCGCCACGGCCTGAGCGCCCAGCGCATTCGAGGGGCGCGGCCCGAGCACCTCGAACGCCCCCTTCGTCCAGCGAAACACGTCGTCACCCGTTGGCGTGAGGCGAGAGCCGACCACGATTGACCCATCGGGTGTCATTCGGCTCGGCCAGTGGATGAGCTCTCGAGTGTTCACGTCGCCCATGCGCACCTCACCCGCTTGGCTCCAGATCCGAGCGGCCTCCATGGGCTTCCACGTCAACACGCGGGTGCCGTCCTCACTCAGCGCCAACGGGGAGCTGGGCACGGGAATGATGGACCCACGCTGCGCCAAGCCCGCATGTCCCTTCACGGTCGTTGCCAACAAGATCGTCGACCCATCGGAGCTGATCCCCATCACGTCACCCCCGGGCAGGCGCACGCCGCCCGCCGGCGTCCAGCGAAAGGTCGTTTTCTCGGCGAAGCCCGGCATCCAAAAGTCGACCGCGACGGTGAACCCATCGGGTGTCACCGCAGCGTAGGGATAACCCGACTGGGGCCCGCAACCCACGGCATTCACCTCGACAGAACGCGCGCACGCGCACAGCTCAAAAGTGACAAAGTCGGGCGGCAGCCCCAGGCGGCCCGCAACCCACCGTACGCCACCGCTGCCCCCCGCCTCGGCAACCGCACCGGCCACGCCCAGCCCGCTGCCGCCGCTGCCGACGCTGCCGACGCCCCCTCCGCCGACCCCGCCTTCAACGACCTCCAGCCGCTTACTGCAAGCGAACGATAGCAGGCAGCCGCAAACCAACGCGGCATACCCAGGACTGCGGCGCTGTTTCACCGCTTCAGCTTACGCCAAGGCGGCGGCGAAACCGAAAAAAACAGTCCCACCCTCAAACCACCTATCAAACACGGCGTGGCAGAAGCTCAACGTCCTCGCACACAACGCCACCGTGAGCTCCCAAGATCTTTTCCGTCGGCGCGCTCGCCACGCTGCAGCACCCGCGCTACCGCGGGTGACTACGGCGCACGAAGCTGCGCGATTTCAAATCGGCGTGCGTGCAGATGTCGCTATATAGCGGAGGCGCATCACTAGACGCGCACGTCGCTGCGCTCCGCCCGCGCTGTCGCGGGTGGATTTGTAACACGAAGACGAAGGGGCGCACCTTGGTTAAGAAGGCATGAACGCTGTCGTGAGTCATTGACCGATTTTCGACCGGCGCAGCGCGATGTGCTCGTGGTGATCAGGAACGTGCCTGGTGCGGGCGCGGCAGTGGCGTTTGAAGGAGCCCTTGCGACGAAAACGGCTGCGCTCGAGCGGGCGTGACGCAACAGCCTTCCGCGTGGCGCTGCAAGCCTCGAAAAAGCGTGTGTTATGCCGAGAACATGAACGATGTTGCATTCTGGAAGCTCGAAACCCTGTCGGATCGGCAACTTCTCGATGGGCTCGGCGCGGTGCTCGGTTCAGGTCGGCGGCTCTTGGCGGAGCTCGTGGCACACCTGGGCGAGGTCGAGGAGCGAAGGTTACACCTCGATGCGGCGTGCAGCTCGATGTTCAGTTACTGTGTGAATCGGCTCGGCTTGAGTGAAGACGAGGCGTGCCGGCGCATCGAGGTGGCGCGGCTTGCTCGCCGCTACCCGGCCATGTTTCCACTGCTCGCGGCCGGCAAACTTTCGCTATCGGTGGCTGCGCTGTTGAAGCCGCACTTGTCGGCGGAAAACCAGCTCGACTTGCTGGCAGCGGTGTCGGGCAACTCGGTGCAGCAAGCGCGAGAGGTGATCGCCGCGCGCTTCCCTCGCCCCGACGTGCCGTCCAGGCTGCGAAAGCTGCCCGAACGGCCCGCGGCGAGCGGCTCCGTACCCACTGCTTTGCCACCGAGCGACACCTGCACTTTGAGCTCACCTCGAGATTTGAGCAGCTCTCGGGCGACACCAGCTCCAGAGGTATGGCATCGAGGAGATGTTCCAACACCTTCAACGACGCAGCCGTCGCCGGGCCATGGGTCGCAGCCGCAAAGGTCCCAAGCGTCCCGCATCGAGCCGCTCGCTGCACAGCGGTATAAGGTCCAGTTCACCGCAGACGCCGAGCTGAAGGGTCAGCTCGA
>JANOIG010000344.1:0-27365 GCA_031407405.1 Deltaproteobacteria bacterium | reverse complement strand
CTCCTCGGCGCTAGCCGGTTTTGGGGTGGGGCCCCGCTCCGCGGGGCGGGGCCTTTGAAAAGCCCCCGAGAAACACTGAGATCCGCGAGCAGCCTCGCCCCCGAGGCGAAAGGTGACCCCGCCTCACCCCTGATGGCGGGTCACCTGGAGCCGAAACGGGGCGAGCGGATCACCCCCCGGCTTTGGCTTGCAGCAGGTACGCCAGGGCGAAGGCAAACAGCACCAGGGATTCGATCAGCGCGAGCCCGATGATCATCGGAGTCTGGATGCGCGACGTGGCACCGGGATTCCGGCTAATGCCCTCCAGCGCCGCTGCGGCTGCCCGACCCTGCCCGAGGGCACCACCCAGCACGGCCAAACCGATGGCAAGGCTCGCTCCGATGGTGGCAGCCGCCTGCATGTCGAATGAGTTGGAAGCACTGCCCGCAGCCTGGGCAAATGCGCTACTCGGCACGAGGCCGACGCTGGAGATCCCCGCGATGATGGCGAGCACCCGCTTGTTCGTGGTGAACATGACTTCAAGCTCCTTATTGATAGGCCGAATCGGCAGTTTCTTTAATGCGCCTCGTGCTCGGTGGCGAGGCCAATGTACACGCATGTGAGCATGGTAAAGACCAGCGTCTGCACGACCAGAACCAAGCAGCCGAGGGCCATGAAAGGGAGGGGAACCAGCACCGCGACCAGCCCGGCAAAGATGCCGACAATGAGATGATCGACCGCCATGTTCAACATCAATCGCAAGGCCAGCGTGAGCGGCCGGACCAACAGCGAGATGAACTCGATGACGAACATCAGCGGCGCCAGATACCACGCTGGGCCCGCCAGGTGTTTGATGTAATTGAGGCCGTTTTCCTTCAGCCCGTAGATGTTGAACAGAATGAAAACCACCAAGGCACAGCCAAGGGTGACGCCCAAGCTCGTGGTCGGTACCGGAGAACCCGGGACCATTGCCAGGGCATTGGAAAGAAACACGAAACAGGCCGAGGTGCCGATCACCGGGAAGTACTTCTTGGCGCGTTCCGGACCCATGATGGTCTTCGCTAGGTCGTAGAAGTAGCCGAGAAACAGCTCCACAAACGTAGCCAGGGACAGACGCGCTTCTGGCACGACTCGTTCGTCGAGACGGCTGAGGCGGGCGCGAGCTCGGAAACCGATGAACACGAGGATGCAGGCCACGATCAACGCCGATACGATCGGTTCCGCGCTGTGCCACGTCGGCGGTTGGCCGTTGACGAAGCTGTCGCCAAGATACCCGGCGTTGTGCGCCAGAGTCTCTTTGGCATGGGCCAATAGCAGGGTTAGAAAACTGGTATGCTCAGGCACGGGGCATTCACTTAGAGTGGCTGGCCCGGAGGGGCCGGGCGGGAGAGGACGACACTACGGGGGACGACAAGGCCCGGGACGACAAGGCCCGGGACACTACTCGCACGCGGCAGGAATACGCCAGTCAGAGGTAGTAGCGCAAAGCCAATGGCCAGCGGAACAGGCTCAGCCAACTCCAGCCGAACCAGGGCGAAGGCACTCGCCACCAACCCGAACAGCTTGAACGGCAGCACCACCGCCCATGCGGCAGAGGCGCCGTCCGCGGTCATGGCGGCCAGGATACGGCGCATGACCCACAGGTTGGCACCGGCCAGCCCGACTCCAAGTGCCGATGACAGTGCAGCGCTCGAGCCACTCGACAACGCGGCCACGCCACTCACGACCGAGAGCACAATTAAAAAATGCAGCACCAGCCCGCGGGGCCGGGCCCGGGCGAAAGGCTTGACACGAGCTACGCCACCGGCCACCGCCATGAGCCCTTCATCGCTTGGAATGGTCATCGTGATACCGCTTGCGCCGAGAGCGTTCCTCGGCCTCCTCTCGATTGGCTTCCCTGTTGGCGGCCTTGGCCGCTCGGTATATCGCCCGGTAGCCTGCCGCAATCCCAAAGCCAAAACCGATGAACGTGAACCAGTGAGCCGTGCCTAGCTGCTGATCGATCCAGCGGCCTCCAAATAGGCCAACGAGAAGGCTGAGCCCAAATTCCAGCCCAACGGTCGCATAGCTGGCCAGGCCTTTCCAGTTTTGCTGCACTCGCTGCGCGACGTCCCGTGTATTGAGCTTCCGCCTGGGGCGTCAGGCCGACGCCGCAGCAAGGCCCAACTCAGACCCGCTCAGCACGGCCCCAACGCCTACGCGGGGCGCGGATAACACAGGCTACGCCGAGGGGTCAAGCGGGGGGGAGAAATACCTCGCTTCACTGAGCGACATGACCGCACTGACACCCTGACGGCGCTCTAAGTTGTCATGGCTATCATATAGTCGCGGATGGCATCATACGTCTTGTCCTCGCAGCAGCGGCGTAGCCCATCCAGCGGACCACACCTCGAACGCTGCTCGAGGCACGGGTCTTGCTGACCGGTTCCAAGAAGATGCGGTCAAACCCAGCACACCTGTTTTGGCGCCTTTTCTTGCGACGGCTCGGTCCACCGTCCCCTCCTACCGCGACAGCGCTGTCACACGCCGGGGGACCTCCGGACGGACACCGCCGCGCGGACTGGCAAGCGCGGCTTGCCTCCACGGTGCTAGGCTTGGCGACCGTGGCTCTGGTGGCCACGAGCGGGCCGCCCGAATACGGGTACGAGTTCTCGACCGTGCTCGAGCTTCCGATCGTGGAATTGACCAGTGCCGTTCCGATCGTGCGCTATCGACTTCAGGCGCGTGCGCTTGGGCTGGCACCGAACGAAGCCCCGACGACCGCTGCGGCGACGGCGCGTTTCACTGGGCTCATCACCGCCGAAGGGGTGGCCCTGGAGGGAAGTGCCCCATTCGTCAACGTACGTCTGCGCCCAACCGCGAGCGCTCCCGATGATGCCGGCCTCTTGGCGCTCACCCAATTTGATCTCCCGGCAACGCTCGTCTTCGAGGGCGATTGCGCGAGGCTCATCGCCGATCCCTGCGAGGGAGAGCTGTCCCTCGAGTTTCACCGGCAGGACGAGGGGGAGAATGGGGGGACGCTTCGCATCACCTCGCAGATCGAGCTCAACGCGCGAGTCAGCAAGGGCGAAAATAAACCCGACGAAGGACCCTTCGAGCTGCCGTGGGACATCCAGGTGATTTCACAATGAGCCGGCGGTTCTGCGTGCTTTTCAAGCTCTCCCTCGTCACGACCAGCGCGACGGGCTGTAGCGCCCCGACCACATGCAACGAGGACTACTTGGGCGAGCCGCTAGAGAGCCAGGCCGTCTCGGGCTCGGTCAGCTTCGCAGCGGCCGGCGACGCTGCCCGATCGCGTCTTCGGGTCACGCTGCGCAATCTGCCCGAGCTCTGGCAACCGTCGTCGGCCTTTCTGTTTGGAAATTTCCTGTTTACGCTTCGACAGGGCTACGCGAATCGGGCGGCGGATGGCCTGGTGGAGATGCCGCGCGTGTCCGTGGCCTTTGCCGACGCAAACGGGCTCGCGATTTCAGGTCCAATTGAAACGAGTTTGTACCCACCCGCTGAGGGCAGCGTCTTCTCGATAGGGGCTTTCGGCCTTTGCGCTTCGGAAATGCGCTCGGATTGCTGTGAATACGGCGCGCGCGAGTGCACGGTGGAGCGGAGTATTGCGCTCGAACGGCTCGATGGAGCGCCCTATCCCCCGATGCAAGTCAGCTGGGAGGTCAGGGTCCACTCGTCGATCAGCAGCTGTCCGCTGAACGACAACGTCCCCGAGCTGGTGGTCGAAGAGCTCGAGCCGTGATGTCCCAGCCTAGCTCGAAGCCGGATGGCCCCAGCGCCCCAGCGCCCCCCCGCGTGGCATTGCTACATCCGCTGTCGCTCGCCTGCCTGGTCGTGCTGATCGTCAACGATCATTTTCTGAAGCATGCGTGTCCTTCCATTCTGACGGGCAAACTCTCTGATTTCGCCGGCCTCCTACTCACACCGCTGGTGCTCCAAGCCGCGTATGAACGACTGAGCGTCTGGCAATCAGGGCAGTCGCTCGGAGAGCAGGCCGCAAACCGTGTGCTTGCCCTCGGCATCTTGGCAACGTCGTGCGGGTTCGCGCTGGTCGAGCTGTGGCCACCGGCGGAAACGGCGTATGCTTTCGGGCTGGCCGCGCTGCAGTGGCCGGCGCGAACGTTGTGGTCCGTGCTTCACGGCCGCGGGTTACCCGGACTTTCGCCAGTCGAGGCCACCGCCGACGCCAGCGACCTACTGGCCTTGCCCATGGCACTGATCGCATGGACCATCGGCCAACGCGATGAGCACGTGCTCACTCGGCGGCACAACCTTCGCAGCCGGAACGCACAGGAATTCACGGGATGGCTTCTGGGTGCGGCGCTGCTCGCGCTGCAGCTGTTTTTGGCACCACGCGCGCAAGCGCAGCCGACGGATCGAAATGCCGAGTCGGATCCGTACCGACAGGGTGCGTACACGCATGACGGTTTCTATGCGGCGGCCGAGCTCGGCGTCGGCGCGCTGTTATTGGAGTCGGAGGCGAGCGTCAGCAACGGGTTTCGTCAGCCGATCTCCTCGAGCGCTCGAGGACTGCTCGCGCCCGCCCTCAACTTGGCGCTGGGCGGCACCTTGGGCGGCCTGGTGCTGGGCGTGCGCGTGCTGCTCAGCGAGTCCACGGAGCCCGAGATCGGTACCCTCGGCCGAAGCTTTCGCGTCTCGCAACTTCGCGTCAGCATGAATGAGGTCGCGTTGTTCACCGATTTCTATCCCGATCCCCACGGTGGCCTGCACTTCGGCGGATCCGTGGGAGTGTTGACGGTCGGCGTGGGGCAGGCCACGGAAATTCTGAGCGACTCTCAATATCCGGATTCCGACCGCCAGTCGGGTGTGAGTGTATCGTTCGACGGTGGGTACAGCCACTGGCTCGAGCAGCAGCTCTGTCTGGGTGGACTCCTACGCCTGACCTTGGGGCGTAGCTCTAGCCCTCAGGGTACAACGCTCCTCTTCGCGCCCCAGCTACTCGGGACCTTTGCCTGGCACTGAGTCCCCAGAACCAATGCGCAGGCATGGGAGCGGCCTGCGACCGCGCGTCAGCGGGCGGGATCCGCATCCACGGCCGGCGGCCGGGTGGGCAGCTCGATCACAAAGCGCGTCCCGCGCGGCTCTTGCCGTTCGCAACGAATCTTGCCCCCATGGGCCTCGACAATTTCCTGCGTGATGGCCAGGCCCAGGCCATTGCCGTGTCCCTTGGTCGTAAAGAACGGCTCAAACAGGTGCTCGCGAGTCGTCTCGTCCATGCCGCCGCCGCTGTCAGCCACGGAGATCTCCAAGATCTCGGGCTCGGCCGAGGCCCCCAGCTTGCGTACGCCAATCGAGAGCTCGCCGCCCTCGGTCATGGCTTCCCGTGCATTGCGGATCAAATTCAACATGACCTGTCGGATCTGGGTCTCGTCCAGGCAAGCGCTCGGTAACCCTGCCTCGATGTCGAGCTCGGTTCGAATCTTGTGCTGCCCCAATTCGGCCTGCGTCGAGGTCACGGCGTCGCTCACCACCACGCCCAGGTCCTCCTCCTGAAAATCGGGGCGTGAACGCCGCGCGAGGGACAGGTATTTTTCGGTCAGCTGCGTCAGCCGTTCAACCTCCAGCTTTACAGCCAACAGCAGCGCCGAAGCCTCTCCACCCCGCTCTCCCAGCTCCTCTTCGAGGAGCTCTACATTGAGGGCGAGCGAGGACAGCGGATTGCGTACCTCATGCGTCACCTGGGCGGCCATTTTGCCGATGGCCGCCAGTCGCTCGCTCGACAACAGCTCTGCGTTTGCCCGCGCAATGGCAGCGACCATGCTTTCAAACGTGGCCGCGAGCTCGCCAATCTCGTCGTTCGATGCCACCACGGGGCGCGCGGTCAAGTCGCCACGTGTCACTGCCTGAGCTCGCTCAGTGACGAGGTTGAGCGGAGCCAACAGGCGCCGCGCGTGCCAGGCCACCAAGAGCCCCACGAGCACGGTGAAACCGGCCGAGATCACGAGCAGCTGTACCGCCAGGCGTTCCCGAGCTCGCGCTTCGGCCAAGAGTGCGTCGACGCTGCTCGTCACCTCCTTCTCTAGCCCCAAGAGGCGCTGGCGGCCGTCGTGGCTACGGCGCACGAGCTCATCCCGTAACGCCTGAGCACGCTCCGCGTCGCGAGTCTGGAGGGCATCAAACAGCCGCGCGATGAGCTCCCGATCCGTCTCGAGGAAGGTCTCGATCCGGGTGGCTTCGCTCGACAGGCGCTGGCCGAGCGCCGCAAGCGCTGCGTCCTCTTCGCCGAAGGCGCGTGAAAGGGCGGAGCGCACCGCCGCAAAGGCTCGCGGCCGACCCACGGCCAGCGCGGAATCAAACCACACGCGGGTATCCGCGGGGTTCCGCGCCGTGGTGACGTGATTGAGCTGGCTGCTCCAGGTGTCCTGACCGAGCACGGTATCGCGCAAGGCCAGAGCCAAGGGCAGATAACCCGAGCGCATGAGCTCCGCCTCCTGCGTGGCGGTTCGGAGCGCAAATACGTTCCAACCTGCGACCAGCGAGAAGGCCGCTGTCACGATCAGGTAAGATAATGTGACACGCCGAGTGACGCTGCGCCGCCGCAGAGCAGTGCCGTCGCTAGGCAGACGGTTCATCCACCAACACTCCGCGCTCGGGCAGCACGGACTGAATCTGCACTCCCTGAGGCAGACGCATCTCGAACGTCGCCCCTTCCGGTGTGGAGCGCACTACGATCGTGCCCTTGTGCTCCTCGACGATCTTCTTGACGATGGCGAGCCCGAGGCCCGTGCCACCCTGTTTGCCGGCGGTCACAAAGCTCTGAAACATGCGCCCCTGGATCTCTTCCGGGATGCCGGGCCCGGTGTCGCTGACGCCGATGAGCAGGTCGTCGCCCTCCATGCGAGCGTAGATGCTCAAGATACCTCCCTGCTTGGCCATGGCCTCGACGGCATTGCGGGCGAGATTCTGGACCGCTCTCGCCACTCGCGTCTCGTCGAAGCGGGCGGTGACCTTGGTGTCGATGTCGAACTCGACCGTGATGGGTTGACCCGCGGCGTACTGCTCGATCTGCTTCTTGATATCCTCAAAATAGCGATTCAGGTACACCCGCCGCACAAAGATGCGGCGCTCCCCGCGTGCGAAGTCGAGCACTTCGCGTTGCATGGCCGTCAATGTTTCGAGCTGCTTGAGCACGCCCTGGGCGTGCTCGGCGCGTACGTTGGCGTCGTCCGCGGTCGTCATCATCTGCACGTGACCACTGATTACGGTCATCGGTGTCTTGAAGTCGTGGATGACTTGTGAAAGCAAACGCCCGATCGTGGTGAGCCGCTGGCCGCGCTCGCGCTGCACACTCGCCCGAAACAGGCGCACGGCGGTCGACACGTTCGCCCCGACTAGCCCCATGAGCGAGCGATCCTCTTCCTCGAAGGGCCGCCCGCCTCGCTTGCTGAACAGACCCATCGCGCCGTACACCTGGTCACTCGACAAGGGCATCACCAAACACGAACGCACGGTGAACGGGAAACGCCCCTCGACCCGGGGGTGGTGGTAAAGGTCCAAGCTGGCATCGGCGAGCTCGATCGTTTCATTGGTGCTCAAGGCGTGGGCGGCAAGGCCTTCACCCGCTTTGACACCAAACCGGTCCAAACCGTCGGGTCGGTCGCTATCGTAGACGTACTGGAACAGGTCCCCCGTATCTTCTTCGCCGAGCAGGAGCGTGGCGCCCTGCGCCTGGCACGCCCGGGCCAAGGCTGAAAGGGCGGCACGTGCCAGATCTTCGAGGGATTCTGCGCGCGCCATCGCTCGCTCGAGCTCGTTGAGCAACTGCAAGTCGGCGACGCGCCGCTCGAGCTTCTCTTTGGTGCTGAGCAGCTGGTGATTCTTTTGGATCAGCGACAGAAAGAGCCGCGAGTTGTCGATGGCAACGGCGGCCTGGGTGCTCAGCGCCGACAGGATCGCTTCGTCTTCTGCCGTAAACTCTTCGCCGGTCGTCTTGTTGAGGACCTGGATCACACCGATCGTCCGCCCCATGTGGTTTTTCAGCGGCGCCGCCAACATGCTTTTGGTGCGGTAACCGGTGAACAGGTCCCACTCGGGCTCGAAGCGCGAATCTGTATACGCGTCCTTGAGGCGAATCGCTTTGCCGGTCTTGGCGACAGTGCCCGCAATGCCATGACCGACACGCACGCGAATCGAGCGCACCTGCTCCCCGATCACGATGCGCGAGACCAGCTCGGCTTTGGCTTGATCGAGCAAATAGAGCGTGCAACGATCCGCTTCCAGGAGATCGGTCAGCCGCCCCAGTATGAGCTCGAGCAGATCATCCAGGTCCAGCGTGGTGCCGAGCGCGTTACCCACCTCGCGCAGCGCCGAGGCAATCCGTTCTTCGCGCGCAAGAGCCGTTCTAAGCTCCGCGATTTCAGCCCGCGCCGATTCTGCCTCCTGGCCGACTGTCACGAGCACTAGGGAACCATGGACGCGCGGGGAGATCCATACCGCTTGGAGGGCCTATGCAATCGATTCTACTGAATCGATTGCACAAATGAATCGAGGTAGCCGATTCAGACTGGCGGCAAGGCGGGGTATTTCGACGCCCTCGCCCAACCGGGGCGGCGAAATACCCATCGCTTCGATGGAAGCGGCATACTGGTCCGAAGTGGGATTAAATCATGCCACTTCGCAACAATCCTTTGCTCTACGGCGCGCTTTTCTCAACACTAGGCTTACATGGCTAGAAGAAGGTCGGGAATGGCTCTGAAACAGCTTCAGCTGGTCGTCCGTGGCCGGGTCCAGGGGGTCTACTTTAGGGCGTCGGCTCAGCGTGAGGCTCGCCGTCTGGGGTTGGTCGGGGTCGTGCGCAATCGTCCGGACGGCTCCGTCGAAATCGTGGCCGAAGGCGAGGAAACATCCATTCGGGAGCTGCACGGCTGGGCTCAAAAGGGCCCAAGTGTCGCGCGAGTCGACCGGGTCGACACCCGCTGGCGGAGTTATTCAGGCGAATACTCCGACTTTCGCATTGTCGATTAGGCCGCGAAATCGCTGGGGCCAACGGTCGTGTCTTTGACTGGGCATGGTGCGCGCTGAGCGCCCTCGCGAGGCCATTGCCCGGTTCCGGCCAGCGTGCTGGTGCCCTGGGACCGGCCTTGGCTGCCTGCTGGCGTTGTTGCTCATCGCCGGGTCAGTGGGCGCACGGGCAGGGTCGGGCCCCGACGCGGGTGTGGCGGGTCTGCAGGCAGCGCCGCCGGTTCAGCCCTTACCGAAGTGGGTCGAGCCCGTCATGCCCAAAGCGGAACGGCCCGAGCTCGAGCGCCTGGACGCGCTCTTGACCCAACTGGTTGCGCCCCAGCCCCGCGAGCGGTTCGAGGCGCGGAGCGAGGTCGCAAAAGCGAACCCCAGCTGGCTACCGGCCGTCATGGAACGATTCGAGCGGATCGCTGACACTGCGAACAAGCCCGCCCTCAAGTCGTTGCTGGAGCAAGTTCGCGATCAGGCGCGTGAGCAGCTGAAAAGGGGGCTGGCGGGTGAAGGCGGTTCGGGCCGCGTGACCACGCCAGATTATCTGGAGATGTTGGTCGCGCACCCAGATCGTTCCTCTCCGCACCTCGGTCGGCTCACTCACGTCGTCGCGCTCAGCCGCATGTTGGAAAACATTGCGACCCTCCCCGCTGCAAAAGGAGTGGTCAGCGTCTACGTGCGCTTTGGGGAATTTCTACGTGTCGACACGCAGCTCGCCCTAGCGCGCATGAAAGAGGCAGCCGTCGCCGCGCTCATCGAGGCCACGGCTCACCCGGTGCCACGCATCGCAACCTGGGCCGAGAAGCAGCTCGAAGAGCTGGGCAAATCCGTGCCCAGCGAAGCAGTACAGGTTCTAGACCCGAGCCTCCGCGCGGACATCCTGCGCGCCTATGGCAAGACAGGCCGTCTGGATACGGCGCGCCTTTTGATCTCCTACGCGCAGAGCGAGCGTGCGGTGGTCCGGCTCGCTGCGCGTCAAGCCGTGGCCCTGTTGGGAGGAGCGGGCCTGTGGCAGTTGCGCGACGCGTACGAAAAGGCGGTGGGGGAGCGGGCCGCCAAGGAATGGTCTTGGGAGCGCGTCGCGCGCGAGCTTTTCGCCAAGTTCGATCGACAGCGCTTGGCCGACATATATCGGTTGTTCAACCACGGCTTGCAGGCGAAAGAGCGCGGTGATCTGGAGTCTGCCTGTCAAATGTTCGATCAGGTCTTGGCTTCAGACCCATTGTTTGAAAACGGAGCGCTCATGGCGCCCGTCTATGTCGCGTTCGCCGAAGGCCGCGCCGACGTCGACCCCGAGGCGGCCCAGCTGGCCTTGCGGCGTGCCGAGCGGCTCGATCCGAATGGCCCGCACCAAGCCCGAGCGCTCAGTCTGAGGCACACGCTGGAGGCCAAGGCGCTCCTCGACCGGGGCCTCGTCGACGAGGTACTGCTCAGCCGAGCGCGCGAGCTCGATCCCAGCAATCGACGAGCTCAGGCTCTCCGGGACGTGCTCGACGCTGAGTCGGACCGCGGCCGGCCCCTGTGGCGGCGCTACCTTGCCGCCGCGGTGATAGCCAGCATCGCGCTGATCGGGCTGCTCGTGATGGCGCTGCGGCAGCGCCAGGCTCGAAGAGCCGACACTGCCTCAACTGCCTAGCCTCAACTGCCTAGGACGAGGTCTCTTTGCGCAGACCGATGTCGAAGCCCTTTGGATCGACGCGCGTCTCCAAAAAGCGCGCCAGACGGTGGAAGTCACTGCCCGGATTGACGAAGCGCACCTCGGTGACGAGGGTCTCGGGGTTGACCAGATCTTTGAATGGGACGTAACGTAGATCGAGCTGGCCTGTGACACTCACCATGTGTCCGTCGAGCCCTTCTTCGACCAGCGCGCGGTATGAGCCGATGCCGAGCTGGCTTCCCAGCATCACGTCAAAAGCGTGTGGAGGTGCACAGCGGGACTCGTACCCGACCTGCACACCGGTGAGCTTCTTCTTGCGACCCGTGCGCTCCTGGTAGCGCTTTGACACGCGATCTGCCACGAGCTTGCCGAGGCTGATATTGCCCAGAGAAATATGCCCGTGTTCGTCGCGGGGAACGCCGTCCAAGTGCTTGGACGAGAGATGCTCGGCGAGGCCTTCGGCAAGCACGACCGTGCCGTAGTACTTCTTGCGCTTCTCGCGGGTCAGAATCAAATCGGTGACGCGGTCCGCCAACTTGTCGAGCGACAGCTTCTGCTCACCATCTTCGTCGATGGTCAGAGTGTGGTCGATGTCTTCGACGGTGAGGACGAGGTGCGCCTCGCCCGCGATGGCCACGCCATAGCCGAGCCAACCCGCCTTGCGACCCATCGCTTCAACGATGAAGTAACTGCCCGTAGCCATGGCATCAGCGCGCAGGTTCATCACGGACTTCGCCATGACGTCGACGGCCGTGAAGAAGCCAAATGTGAAATCGATGCCGCGGTAGTCGTTGTCGATGGTCTTCGGGAGGTGCACGACCTTGACCCGGCGGGCATCCGACGGCAGGTGCTTCTGAAACTCGTACAAGAAATTTGCCGTCTTCAGCGTGTCGTCACCACCGATCGAGATCAGCGCGTCGATCTCCATGTCCACGAGGGCGTTGTAGACATTGCGTAACCGAGCCGTCTTCTCCTCGTCCTTCAGGTCCGCGGGTTTGCTGACGCCCTTGCCGGGGTTGGCTCGCGCCGTCCCAATGATGATGCCTCGCTCGTTACGCAGCCCGCGCAGGTCGCGCTCACCAAACACCCGATAGTGCTCACCCGGCACCATGCGGTGCGTGGTGGGGTGATAGTCCTGCAAATTGGAGTAGCCGTGGAAGAAACCCACCACTTCGCGGCCGTCCTCGAGGAAGGACGTCGCCGCCGCCGAGATGACGGCATTCGCGGAGGGGGCTGGGCCTCCAGAAAAAATGATGCCGACGCGCCGAACTTGGTCACCCTTGCGCTGGCTTGAAGAGCTCGATGTCATACTCGTTTGATCCTATTGCTCAGGATATGATCCTGTTGCTTCTCAGTAGGAGAACTTGCCTTCACAGCCCAGGTCTTTGCAGGCCTGAACTAGGCGAGCGGTCATGCCCTTCTCGGCCAGGTGCAACCACGCGCGCGGGTCGAGGAACTTCTTGTTCGGCTTGTCGGGGCCTTCGGGGTTACCTAGCTGGCTCTTCAGGTACCCGTCCTTTTGGTCCATGTACTGTTTGACGGGATGGGTGAACTCCCACTGCGTGTCAGTGTCGATGTTCATCTTCACCACGCCGTAGGACACCGCCTCGCGGATCTCACTTTGGCTCGAGCCAGACCCGCCGTGGAAAACGAAACGCAACGGCTTGGTGCCCGTTCGGCGATCCTTCTGCACGCGGTCTTGAGAGTTTTTCAGAATGATGGGCGTCAGCTTGACGTTGCCAGGCTTGTACACGCCGTGTGTATTGCCGAAGGAGGCCGCCAACGTAAATGACCCCACCGACTGCAGCACGTCATACGCCTTCAGAACGTCTTCGGGCTGCGTGTACAGCTTCGAGTTGTCGATCTCGCTGTTGTCGACGCCGTCCTCTTCGCCGCCGGTCACCCCGAGCTCGATTTCCAAAGTCATGCCGATGCGCTTCATCCGGGCGAGGTAGCTCCGACAGATTTCCAGATTTTCATCCAAGGGCTCCTCGGAGAGATCGAGCATGTGCGAGCTAAACAGCGGCTCGCCATGACGCTCGAAATACTTCTCGCCGTGGCTGAGCATACCGTCGATCCAAGGCAGCAGGCTCTTTGCGGCGTGGTCCGTATGCAGGACCACGGCCACGCCGTACGTCTCCGCGACGGTCCGCACATACTGCGCCGCGGCAACGGCCCCGATGATGGAAGCCTGATGTTTGCTGTTGTCCAAGGTCTTTCCAGCCCAAAATTGCGCCCCGCCGTGGGACAGCTGAATGATGATCGGGCTCGCTGCCTCCTTGGCAGCGCGCAGCGCTGCATTGGTGCTGTGGGAGCCAATGACGTTCACCGCCGGCAACGCACACTCCACCTCGGCACAGTGCCCCATCAGATCTTCTAGGGCCGAGCCGCACACGACGCCCGGCTTTAGCTTCATCGCTTTTGGCATGTCTCTCTCCATCTCCTCTGGTGTCGATCGTGCGCGTGGCGCGTCAACTCATGTCAGTTTCGGACGAGGCCCGGCTCAGGCTGCATCGTTCGCTCAGGCCGCCTTCATTTGCCAGGCCGGATCCTTCGCTCGAGCATCGTGTCCTGCCTGTTTCAAACGGGGACATGCGCGCGAGCGCGAAGGCAGCGTACCGCGAACCCTGTCCCGAGTCTCGCCAGAAGCTGCACGCGGTACTTTCCGGCGCCACATGACGCCAGTGACGCGCAAGGCCAGAGGCAGCTCCGCGCACGGGCAGCCGCCGAGAGTTGCACTCCGTACGTTCCACCGCGGTCCGTAAACTTTGCCGCACGTGTAGGGCTGCGCAGCCGCTCAGTAGCTCGCAAACTGGTACCGAACGACGCTCCGCCCCATGCCCGCCAGCTTTGGGCTCGCGTTGGAGCTTGGCGGAAACGTATCTCTCTAGGCTGCCGAGGTTGCCTTGTCAGCAGTCTCAGCTTTGGCTCGCGTCTTCCGCGGCCGCTTCGGAGCCTCCGCGGACGGAGCCGCTTCCACCAGCTCGATCAGTGACATCGGGGCGTTGTCGCCGCGCCGCCGACCGAGCTTGATGATCCTGGTGTAACCACCGGGCCTGTTCTGGTAACGCGCACCTAGCTCGACAAACACTTTCTCCACGAGGTCGACCTTGGTGCTCTCGCCATCCGCGTTTTGCTTCACGGCAAAGCGCTGAAGGAACGACCCGACCTGTCGCTTCGCTGCGGTGCGACGAGCCTTGTCGGCGGCGGAGAGCTTGTCACCTGCGGTGAAGGCCACGCTGCCCAGCCGAACCGCCCGAGTGATCAGGCGCTCGGCCACGCGCCGCAGCTCCTTGGCTTTGGCGTCGGTGGTCTCGATGCGGCCGTGCAGCACGAGGTTCGCCGTGAGCGCGCGAAACATGGCCCGACGGTGGCTGGTGTTGCGTCCAAACTGACGACCAAGTTTTTTGTGTCGCATGATAGCTCCTAGTGCTCCGAATCCAAGAAAACGATGGGAACGTCGCCGCCCCCGGTTGGGCGAGGGCGTCGAAATTCCACGCCTCGCTACACTTTTGATTCGTTCACTTTAATTTCCTTGGCATCGATTCCGCAGAATCGATGCTGTGCTCCGAATCCAAGAAGGCGATGGGAACGTCGCCGCTCGGGTTCGATGCCCTGCCTTAGTTTTGCGCCTGCTGCGCCTTCCAGCGTTCGAGCATCTGAGGCCAGTTGTCGAGCTTCATGCCCAACCCGAGGCCCATCGTCACCAGAATCTCTTTGATCTCTTTGAGCGACTTGCGGCCGAAGTTTTTGGTCTTGAGCATGTCCTGCTCGGTCCGCTGTACCAGCTCACCGATCAGCTGGATGTTCGCGTTCTGCAGGCAATTGGCTGAACGAACTGACAGCTCGAGCTCGTCCACGGAACGGAAGAGGTGCTCGTTGAGGGGCTCTTCCTCGGCACCCGGCGCTTGATACTGCGTCTCCTCGGTCTCCTCGAAGTTGATCCAGATCGACAGCTGCTCCTTCAGGATCTTCGCGGCAAAGGCCACTGCGTCCGCCGGAACCACGGCTCCGTTCGTCCACACCTCGAGGATCAGCTTGTCATAGTCTGTGATCTGCCCGACACGCGCGTTCCGCACCGTGTAGTTCACTTTGCGAATTGGCGAAAAAAGCGAGTCAATCGCGATCGTGCCAAGGGGCATGCTCGGGTTCTTGTTCCGCTCCGCCGAGACGTAGCCACGACCCACGTTGACCGTGAGCTCCATGCTCAGAGGTCCTTTTTTGTCGAGCGTCGCAATCAGGTGATCTGGGTTCAGAATCTTCAAGCCATCGGTGAGCTGGATGTCGCCAGCGAGGACGGGGCCGGGCCCTTCCTTCTCGAGGCGCAGGATGTGCTGCTTCGGAGCGTCTGCCCTGAGCACCACTTCCTTGAGGTTCAGCACGATGTCCGTGACGTCTTCGACCACGTCATCGATGCTCGTAAACTCATGCAAAGCGCCGTCCACCCGCAGTGCGGTGATGGCCGTGCCCTGCAGCGACGACAAGAGGACCCTGCGCAGCGAGTTGCCCACGGTGATGCCGTACCCACGCTCGAGCGGCTCGCACGTGAACTTCGCGTAGAAGTCGGTGGCGGTTTCCGGTTCGATCTGAATCGAACGCGGGCGAATCAAATCAATCCAATTACGCGCAACTTTTGCTGAAACCATGCTGCCTCTCTGTGGTGTGGGTTAGCGCGGCCATCCCAAATGCAGCAGAGAACCCACTCTCTGCTGCGCTCCGTAGCCTGCCCGCTGACATCAAACTCGAATTGAGCTTTCCGGAACGCTGGCGCCAAGCACCGCGCCTGTGTGGGCGCGACCTGAGGCCGGGCGCGACTTACGCATTACCTCGAATAGTACTCCACGACGTACTGCTCCCGCACGGCCGGATCCTGCAGCTCTTCGCGGGGGGGAGCGCCGCGAAACACAGCGCTGAAATTGCCTTTGTCCACTTCGACCCAGGTCGGGATCGGGCGGCCTTGCGCGGCGTCGAGAGACGCCTGAATGAAGCCGATCTTTCGGCTCTTCTCTCGCACTTCGACCTTGTCGCCCGCCTGGACGGCGTAGCTCGGAATGTTCACGCGCTTGCCGTTGACGAGAACATGGTTGTGGCGAACCAGCTGACGACCTTGAGCCCGAGTGGAAGACAAACCCGCGCGCAACATCAGATTATCGAGCCGCCCTTCGAGCAAGCCGAGCATCTGCTCACCGGTGCGCCCCTTCATGCTGGAGGCTTTGGTGTAGTAGCCGCGGAACTGCTTCTCCAAGAGGCCGTAGATCCGCCGCGTCTTCTGCTTCTCGCGCAGACGCAGGCCGTACTCGCTCATCTTGAAGCGACCCTGGCCGTGCTGCCCGGGTGGATAGGGCCGACGCGTCACGGAGCACTTGTCAGAGAAACATCGTTCTCCCTTCAGGTATAGCTTCGTGCCTTCGCGGCGACAGAGTTTACAAACTGCTCCGATGTACCGTGCCATATCAGTCCATTCCTAAACGCGGCGCCGCTTCGGTGGGCGGCAGCCGTTGTGCGGAACCGGGGTCACATCCCGGATCAGCGTGATCTTGAACCCGGCCGATTGCAGAGCACGCAACGCGCTCTCTCGACCCGCCCCAGGCCCCTTCACGAAAACGGCGACCGAGCGCATGCCATTCTCGATGGCGCGCCGGGCTGCGTCTTCTGCAGCGAGCTGGGCCGCAAACGGCGTGCTCTTCCGCGAGCCTTTGAAGCCACGTGCCCCAGCGCTCGCCCACGACACCGCGTTGCCGGTCACGTCCGTGATCGTTACGATGGTGTTGTTGAAGGTCGAATGAACATGCGCCACCCCGGTCGGGATGTTCTTGCGAGTGACTCGCTTGGTTCCGCGCTTTTTGGTCGTGCCTGCAGTCGCCATGTCGGGTTTTATCCTTTACCTATTACTTCCGGCGAGCCACGCCGCGCTTCGGCCCCTTGCGGGTGCGCGCGTTGGTGTGCGTCCGTTGGCCCCTCACGGGCAGGCCACGGCGGTGGCGTAGGCCCCGGTAACTACCGAGGTCCATGAGGCGCTTGATGTTCTGCTGAACCTCGCGCCGCAGGTCGCCTTCGACCTTGAACGTTTCGATGGTCTCGCGCAGGGCCTTGATGTCCGTTTCGGACAACTCGTCGACCTTGCGATCGAGCGGGATGTTGATCCGTTCGCAGATGACTTTGGCGGTGTGATTGCCAATGCCGTAAATGTACGGAAGCGCGTAGGCAATGGCCTTGCGCCGGGGAAGGTCGACGCCAGCTATGCGAGCCATGAAAGCCCCTGTTCGCGGTCGCCGCCGATGCGGCAAAACGTGCTGCTCAATACGTTAGTCATCATCATTACCATTCGAGAGGCGTCAGCCCTGACGCTGCTTGTGCCGCGGGTTATCACAAATGACCCGCACCACGCCCTTACGGCGGATCACCTTGCACTTGTCACAAATCTTCTTAACGCTGGGTCGAACTTTCATGGTGGCCTCTCACGTAAACCGGACGAACTGACTCGAGCACCGAATGGCGGCCCTAGCCAGTGCTGCCGGCTAGAGCTTGCGGACGATCTGACCTCGACTCGGGTCTCGCGCCGCCAATCGGACTTCGACGCGATCACCCGCAATTAGCTTCACCAGGCTGCCTTGGCAAACCGCATCGACGCCAACGCGAACCAATCGGTCCTCGTTCAGGCGAACTCGATACATGGCGCGCGGCAAGACAACCTCGATGACGCCCGTCTGGGTGGAATCAGTCTTCGTCCGCTCCTCCTTGCGCTCTTCCGTGGGCCGCATTTGCATGCGGTTTTTGCGCCGAGCTGAGCCGCCCCAACGCCTGATGTTGCAGCGCCTGATGGATGCGTTCGCCCACCTGCGCTGGCGTACCCACGCCGTCGACGTGACGGAGCAGGTTCTTGCCCGCATAATACGGGATGAGTGCGGCGGTCATGGTATCGTACGCATCTAAACGTTTGCGAACCGTTTCCTCTCGGTCATCGTCACGATGGACGAGCTGGGCGGAATCGGGGGGCGGACTATACTTCAGGTGGTATATCTGTCCAGTCCGGACATCGGTCCGGCGTAAAGTCGCGCGTTCCATCAACAGCTCACGTGCGAGGTCGATATGGAGCGCTGCGTCCAGGCCCCAACCGCGACGCTCGAGTAGGCGGTCGAGCGCTTCGGCCTGGGGTACCGTGCGGGGAAATCCGTCGAGAATGAAGCCGCGCTGGGCGTCGGCTTGGTTCAGGCGCTCATCCACCAGACGGATGACCAGGTCGTCGGGAACCAGCTTCCCCGCAGACATGATGCCATCGGCAAGCCGCCCGAGCTCGGTGCCGGCGTCTCGCGCCGCCCGCAGCATGTCGCCCGTCGATATTTTCGGGATGCCAAGTGCTGCGGCGAGGCTCTGCGCCTGCGTCCCTTTGCCGCTCGCTGGTGCGCCGAGGAGCACCATTCGAACGCCGCCGGATACGGGCTGCGCCCCGCTCATGCCGGGCCCCGACCAGTGAGCCGCGTCGTGCGTGGCCCGGTGAGGCCCTCGTAGCTGCGGGTGATCAGATGCGCCTCGATCTGATTGACCGTTTCCAGGGCCACCCCGACACAGATCATCAAGCTCGTGCCCCCGAACTGAAAGGGCATGCGAAACGCTTGCGCCACGATCGACGGCACGATGCAAATCGCTGCCACGTAGATGGCGCCACCGACCGTGAGTCGGCTCACTACCCCGTCGATGTACTCCGCCGTCTGCCGGCCGGGACGGATGCCCGGGATGTTAGCCTGCTGCTTCTTCAAATTGTCGGCGACGTCGACGGGCTGAAAGGTGACCGAAGTATAAAAAAACGCGAAGAAGATAATCAGCGCGCCGAAGATCGTGTTGAAAACCCAGTCCCCCCGGTTCAAGACCGCGCTGAACTCCGCCATGAGTGGGATGTTCATATTCGAGAGCGTGGCGGGGAACATCAGCAAGCTGGAGGCGAAAATCGGCGGGATCATGCTCGCCATGTTGACCTTCAGCGGCAGATGCGCGCTTTGGCCCCCGTAGATGCGGCGCCCGACTTGCCGGCGCGCGTACTGGATCGGAATTCGGCGTTGCGCTCGCTCGAAAAACACCACGACCGCGATGCACGCGAGGAAGATGGCGAACACGACCAGCAGTGTGAGCGGCTGAACGTCCCCGGCGTTCGCCGCAAAGTAGTTGGTCACTCCGCTTGGGATGCCGCTCACGATGCTCGCGAAGATGATGAGCGACATGCCGTTGCCAATGCCGCGCTCAGTCGCCTGCTCGCCCATCCACATGACGAGCGCGGTGCCGGTGGTCAGGGTGAGCATCGTCATGAAGCGGAAGCCCCAACCTGGCGCACTGACCACATCCGCGAATTGGGCACCGCCCATCTCGCTGTTGAGGCCCTCGAGCCACGTTGCCAGCGTAAAAGACTGCACGGCGCTCAGCACGATGGTGCCATAGCGCGTCCACTGCTCGATTTTACGGCGCCCGGACTCTCCCTCTTTGCGCAGCTCTTCGACGTTTTTGCTCACCATGCCCATCAGCTGCATGATGATGCTGGCCGAAATGTACGGCGTGATGCCCAGCGCGAAGATCGAGAGCTGGGCCAATGCCCCGCCCGAGAACATGTTGAACATGCCGAGCAGGCCGCCCTGGCTGGAGACGACCTGCTGCATCACGCTGCGGTCGACCCCGGGGATGGTGACGAATACACCCACCCGATATATGGCGAGAATGGCTAGCGAAAAAGCAATGCGCCGGCGCAGCTCAGGCACCTTGGTGATGTTGGAGAATCCACCAAAAACGGCCATCGAAGGGCCTTAGGGCACTGTACCCGGCTCAGCGCCAGCAGCTTCCGCTGGTGCCAGCACGACGACCTTGCCGCCAGCGGCTTCAATCTTCAGGCGCGCGACCTGGCTGAAGCCATGCGCCACGACCGTGAGCGCTTTCGTCAGCTCTCCGTCGCCCAAGATCTTGATCCGGTCAGCCTTGCCTTGGACGAGCCGCACCTGCCTCAACGCCTGCTCGCCCACTTCGCTCTTGTTGTCGAAGCGCTCGAGTGACGCCACGTTGACGTGGACCACCTTGGCAGGATACGGCACGCGGAAACCGCGCTTGGGCAAGCGCCGTTGCATCGGCGTCTGGCCACCCTGAAAATTCAACTTGCCGAGGTTGCCGGGCTGACGGGCTTTCTGCCCCTTGAAGCCGCGACCGGCAATTTTCCCGGCACCTGAGCCCGGGCCGCGGCCTACACGCCGCTCCTTCGGGCGCGAGCCCTCGGGAGGCGCCAACCGTGAGAGTACGCTGCTCATGACTTGACCTTTTTCGCAGGGTCGCCTGCGACTTTGACTTTCTCAGCCCCCGGCTTGGCGCTGGAGGATTTTGCCGCAGGAGCCTTGGCTGCGGCGGCTTTGGCTGCAGGAGCCTTGGCTGCGGCGGCTTTGGCTGCCTTGGGTGCAGCCGGAGCCTTCGCAAGAGGAGCCTTGGCGGAAGGTGACTTGCGCGGTGCAGGCGCCGCTGCCGTGGAGGCCGCCACATCGGCCACTTCGGCCACGGTCACCATGTGCAACACTTTGCGAATCATTCCGCGTATGGCGCGCGCGTTGTCCACGACCACTTCAGAACCGGGGCCGCGCAGGCCCAGGCCCTTCAGTACCAAACGCTGCGTCCAGGGCCGCCCGGCCATGCCGCGCACCTGACGCACCAATAGCCTCGGTTCGGCGCTCATCCCACACCCCCATCCGTCGGAACGGCAGAGCTGGCGATGGCGTAGCGCGCAACCGGATAATCGTGAATGACCGACTCCAGATCCACGCCGCGTGCCTGGCTGATTTTCTCGGCTGAGCGCAGCGATTGAAGCGCCGCAACCGTGGCGTACACCGCATTGTACTTATTGCTCGAACCCAAGCACTTGGTCAGGATGTCATGGATGCCAGCCGACTCGACCACGGCGCGCACGGCACCACCGGCGATGACGCCCGTACCAGGCGCCGCTGGCTTCAAGAGCACGCGACCCGCGCCGAAACGCCCGATCACCTCGTGCACCACCGTGCTGCCCACCATCGGAACCTTGAACATGTTCTTGCGGGCCTGGTCGTTGCCCTTGCGGATGGCTTCGGGAACCTCGTTCGCCTTGCCCAAACCAACTCCGACGTGCCCCGCCTCGTCACCGACGACTATCAATGCAGCGAAGCTGAACCGACGGCCGCCCTGGACGACTTTGGCAACGCGGTTGATGTGCACCACCCGCTCCTTGATTCTGTCTTCGTCTAGTTCTTCGAATGCCATAGCCTATCGTCCTCGCGCCCGCGCTTGCCGCGGATGGCAGACCTAGTCCGCCGTAGAAACAACTGTCTGGAACATCTGTCCAGAACGACATCTGTCCAGAACAACGACACCTGTCCAGAACAGAGCCCTAGAAAACAGGGCTCTAGAAATCCAATCCTGCCTCGCGAGCCGCCTCGGCCAAGGCCTTGACGCGCCCGTGGTACATAAAGCCGTTCCGATCGAACACGACTTTTCCGACCTTCCGTTCCAAACACATCTTGGCGATGAGCGCGCCGACCTTCTTGGCGGCACCCGTCTTGTTGTCGGCGTCCAGCGTGCCACGTAGGTCGGGCGACAACGTCGACGCTGCCGCCAGCGTGCCTCCGCCGCTGTCATCCACGACCTGAGCGTAGATGTGCCGGGCGCTGCGAAATACACTCAGCCGCGGCCGTTCGCTATCGCCGGAAATCTTCTTCCTGATGCGGGCCTTGCGCCGATCTCTACCTTCGAGCTTTGCCATTACTTCTTACCTGCCTTGCCCGCCTTGCGCAGGATGTTCTCACCGCGATAGCGCACACCCTTGCCCCCGTACGGCTCGGGCGGGCGGAAACCTCGAATGGTCGCCGCCGCCTGACCTAAAGCAGCCTTGTCCGGCGATTCGAGGTGCAGCACGCTGCCCTTCGAGTCCGGTGCCACTTTACCAGTGACGGTCGGGGGCAGTGGATAGGCGACGGGGTGGGAGAAACCGAGGGCCAAGTGCACTACGTTGCCCTTCACCTCGGCACGGTAGCCTGTGCCCACGAGCTCCAGCGTGCGTTCGTACCCGGCGGAGACGCCTTGAACGAGGTTCGCCAATAGCGCACGGCCGAGCCCTTGCAGGCGGGCACCATCGGGCCCGTCGCGCTCACTACTCACCGCCAGCTGGCCCGCTTCTTCGCGCACCACGACGCTTTCGGGCAACACGAAAGACAGGGTCCCCTTGCCGCCTTTCACCTCAGCGCGCCGATCCTTCAGGCTGAAGGTGACGCCCTTCGGTAGCGGAATCGGGCGCTTGCCCACGCGGGACTCCCGCTTCGCGGCAGGCTTCGTGTCACCGGCCCCTTTGTCGGCGGCACTCTGAATGGACTCAGCCATCACCACACCTCACACACGAGCTCGCCGCCCACCTTGCGGCGCCGAGCTTCGCTATCCGTCATCAGACCCTGCGACGTGCTCAGGATGGAGGTCCCGAGCCCGCTCAACACGCGCGGGATGCGGTCGTGGCCAACATACACACGGCGACCCGGTCGAGACACCCGCCGAATGCCCTGGAACGCACACGAGCGATCACGGTCGTACTTGAGCGCGACCACGATCTCCATGCGCTTGGTGATTGGGCTCTCGTCCATGCGCACGTCGGCGATGTAGCCTTCCTGCTTCAGGATCTTGGCAATGTTATGCTTGACCTTGCTGGCTGGCATCCGCGTGATCGCGTGCTGCGCCATCGCCGCGTTCCTGACGCGAGCCAACATGTCCGCAATCGGATCAGTCATCATGGTTTCACGCTCTCCTCACCAACTGGCCTTGGTAACACCCGGCAACTCGCCCTTGAGGGCGAGCTCGCGCAGGCATATCCGGCACAGCTTGAAGTCCTTGTACACCGCGCGCGGCCGCCCACAGATCTGGCAGCGGTTGTGTGCGCGCGTCGAAAACTTTGGGGGGCGGTTCGACTTTGCCCACTGAGAAGCTCGTGCCATTCCCTAACTCCTAAACGGCATGCCAAGTCGCTTCAGCAACTCGCGGCCCTCTTCATTGGTCTTGGCGGTAGTAACAAACGTGACGTTCATGCCGCGCGTCGCATCCACCCTGTCAAACTGGATCTCAGGGAACACGATTTGTTCCTTCAGGCCCAACGTGTAGTTGCCCGCACCGTCAAAGGCTCTTGGGCTTACGCCGCGAAAGTCCCGGACGCGGGGCAGTGCGAGCATGACCAATCGTTCCATGAACGCCCACATGCGCTCACGCCGGAGGGTGACCATGACGCCAATGCGCATGCCCTCACGCAGCTTGAACGTCGCGATCGACTTTTTGGCTTTGGTCACCACGGGGCGTTGGCCCGCCACGGCGCCCAACTCGAGAACGGCCGCGTCGATGACCTTGGGGTTACCCACGGCCGAGCCCATGCCCATGTTCAAGACGATGCGCCGCAGCTGAGGCACCTGGAACTGGTTCTTGTATTTGAAGTGCTCGATCAGCGCGGGCACTGCTTCTTTGAGGTACACGTTCTGCAACGTGGGACGGCTGCGTAGGTTCTTCTCGGCCATGCTCGTAGTTCCTAAATCTGACGCTTCCGCTCAGCTCTCAGCGCTGCGCCAGCAGCGTCGCGCCGCTCTTCGCGACACGGACTTTCTTGCCGTCCAAAATCTGCACTCGGACGCGCGTCGGCTTGCCGGTCTCCGGATCGACCGGCATGACCTTCGACGCATGAATCGGGGCTTCCACTTCCAGGATCCCGCCGGGACGTTGGGCGGTCGCCTTGACATGGCGCTTGACCAAGTTGACGCCCTCGATGACCACCGCATCGCGCTCGCGAAGCACCCGGGTCACTCGGCCCTGCTTGCCCTTGTCGTTACCGCGCGTGACGCGCACGAGATCACCACGCACCAGCCGCTGCATCACAGCACCTCCGGCGCGAGCGACACAATCTTCATGAACTTCTTGCTGCGCAGCTCACGCGCGACTGGCCCAAAGATGCGTGTCCCAATCGGCTCGCTCTGCGCCCCGATCATCACCGCGCTGTTCGAGTCGAACTTGATGTAGCTCCCGTCGGGGCGCCGCCATTCGCGCTTGGTACGGACGACCACCGCCCGCGCGGTCTCGCCCTTCTTCACCTTGCTGTCGGGCAGGGCTTCCTTGACGCTGACGACGATGACGTCGCCCAGCTGAGCGTAGCGGCGCCGTGACCCTCCGAGCACCTTGATGCATTGCACCACCTTGGCGCCGGAGTTGTCCGCCACATCCAATACTGTCTGGACCTGAATCATGACTAATCCCTAAACGTCTCTCGTGAACCTTGGTCTGACTTTGTCGCCGCGCTGAGCCTCGAGGAGGCGCGCGCCGCTGCGCCGAACGCCACTGCGCCGAACACCGCTCGTTACTCTTGTACCGCTCGCTCCACGAGGTTGATCACCTTCCAGCGCTTCATCTTCGACAGCGGGCGGTGCTCGATGATTTCCACGCGGTCGCCCGTCTTGTAGACGTTCTCCTCGTCATGAGCCTGGTAGCGCTTGGTCACGCGCACGTACTTCTTGTAGACCGGGTCCATCTTTGAGCGCACGACCTCGACGACCACGGTCTTGTTCATCTTGTCGCTCTTGACGCGCCCGACGAGCGTTCGCTTGAACGATGTGCTGGCTTGACCCTCGGCAGCGGCTGCCTCTAAACCATCGCGCTTCGGGCTAGACGGTTTGGGGCTCGCCACCCTAGGCGTGGTCGCGGCCGGCTTGGCTGCAGCGGCTTTGGCAGCCTCCGCCTTCGGGGCCGCTGCCTTTGCTCCGGCCTTGGCGGCTGCAGGCTTTGCTGCGCCCTTCGGGGCTGCCTTTGACGCTCCCTTGGAACCGGCTGCTGGTGCCTTGCGCTCGCTCACGACTTGCTCCCTGACTGCTGCTCCGAGGCCTTGCGCGCGCGCTTCTCGGTGGTGCGCTTGCCCACTACCTGCGCGATCCTCGCGAGATCCCGCCGGGTCTTCTGAAGCTGACTGGTGTCGTCCAGTTGCCCCGTGAAATTCTTCATCCGGATCCCGAACAGGTCGCGCTTGAGCTGTTGACTGAGCGTCGCCAAATCTTGGTCGCTGCGCTCCAGCAATTCTTTCGCCTTCATCAGAAATCACTCCGCGCCAAAAACTTGGTGCTCACCGGCAGCTTGGTGGAGGCCAGCGCAAACGCTTCACGCGCCACTGTCTCGTCCACGCCGGCTATCTCGAACAGCACGCGCCCTGGCTTCACGACGCACACCCACTCCTCGACCGCGCCCTTGCCCTTGCCCATGCGGACTTCGAGCGGCTTCTTGGTGACCGGTTTGTCCGGGAAAACCCGAATCCAAAGCTGACCCTGGCGTTTCACTGCGCGCTGAATCGCCATACGACCGGCCTCGATTTGGCGGGCGGTGAGATGCGAAGCGTGCGCCGCCTGCAACCCGAAATCGCCGAACGAGACGTCGCTACCGCGCCAGGCTAGGCCGCGGTTCTTGCCGCGCATCTGTTTTCGGAACTTGGTTCGTTTGGGAGAAAGCACGGTGCGCCTCTATTGCAGAATCCGGCGAGCCTTGCGCTGCAAGACCTCGCCCTTGAAGATCCAGACCTTGACGCCGATGATTCCGTAGGTCGTGCGCGCCTGCGCCAACCCGAAATCAACGTCAGCCCTGAGCGTGTGCAAAGGCACGCGGCCTTCTCGGTAAGTTTCTACGCGGCCCATCTCCGCCCCGCCCAAGCGACCGGAGCAGCGAATCCTCACGCCTTTGGCACCAAACTTCATGGCGGTGCTGAGCGACTTCTTCATGGCGCGCCGGAAGGCGATGCGGCGCTCGAGCTGCGTGGCGATATTCTCGGCCACGAGCTGCGCATTGGTCTCCGCCTTGCGCACTTCTTGAACGTCGATGAAGACCTCATTCGGTGTGAACGACTGCACGCCCGGGAACTTTGTTTCGCCCTTGGCGGCCGAATCGAGATTGCCGCTCTTCAAGATCTCGATCCCGCGCCCACCCTTGCCGATGACCATGCCAGGCCGGCCCGTGAACACGATGACCTTACACTTGTTGGCTGCCCGCTCGATCTCCACGCCAGCCACGTTGGCGTTGTAGAGGTAGTCCTTGACCGCACGCTTGATGCGAATGTCCTCGTGCAACCACGTGACATAACGCGAGTCTTCGTACCACTTGCTCGTCCACGTCTTGATGACGCCAAGCCGAAAGCCGTATGGATGTGTTTTTTGTCCCATTAGGATTCTACGCTCCAGCGATACTGCATTTGCGGACCTGAGCTCGAGCACACGCTGCTAGAAAGCACTGTCTGCTCGAAGGCCCCGCGCCTGCGGATACCGTATCGATCGCTTCGCTTTAGAGCTCGTCGAGCTCCAGGTGAATGTGGCTCATGCCTTTGGAGACCTGGGTGGCACGGCCCATTGCACGCGGACGCCAACGCCGCATGTGAGAGTTCGGTGCCTGATCCACGCTGGCCCGGCTCACATAGAGCGAGTCCACGTCGACCCCGGGCCGCTTCACCTGTGCGTTGGCCAACGCGCTGCTCAGTAATTTCTTCACGAAGGGCGCACCCGCCTTTTGCGTGAAGTCCAACAGTTGCAGCGCCTCGGTTGCTGACCGGCCCCGAACGAGGTCAATCACCATCCGGGCTTTACGCGGACTGATGCCTTGAAAGTTTGCTTTAGCCTGACTGATCACTTCGACAGTTTCCCGGTTGAGACCCGTCGCCCCTTGGGGTGACTGACCTACGACCCACACCTTGCGGCGCGGTCGCTTCAGTTCATTTCCGCGAGACAACCCCTGACAGAAGTTTCTGCAGGGAGCCTCGGGAGAGAAGCCGCCACTGTTCAGATCCATTCCGGCGAAAACGCCGGAGCTTGGAGCCGAGCCGTGATGCCTCCCAGCAAGGGGAGCAGGTTCTATCAGAGAGCCCTTGACCCGACAAGCACGAAGAGTGCCGTCAAGTCGCCAAAAATCGCATTAAATCAGCTATACACTCGAGCAGCGCGGCCCCCCATCGAGGCCCGAGACTCGGGCCCTGACGGAGGCGCAAGCTAGCGCGCCGCGACCTTCTTCTTGTCTCCAGAGTGCCCGTTGAACGTGCGGGTCGGCGCAAACTCGCCGTACTTGTGCCCGACCATGTTCTCCGAAACGAACACCGGCACGAACTTGCGCCCGTTGTGCACCGCAAACGTCAGACCCACGGCCTGAGGGAAGATCGTGGAACGCCGGGACCAAGTCTTGATCGCCTTGCGCGAGCCCGAAGTCACCGTGTCTTCAATCTTTTTCGCCAGATGGCCGTCGATGAAGGGCCCCTTCTTGATGCTGCGCGCCATTACTTGATCCTTCGATGTGTGACGATCATGGTATCGGTCCGCTTGTTGTTGCGGGTCTTCTTGCCCTTCGCCAACTGGCCCCAGGGTGAACAGGGGTGGCGGCCGCCGCTGGTTCGACCTTCACCACCGCCCATGGGGTGGTCGACCGGGTTCATGCTGACGCCGCGGTTGTGGGGCCGCCGCCCGAGCCAACGAGCCCGCCCGGCTTTTCCGAGGCTGACGTGCTGGTGCTCCCCGAACGAGACCTGGCCAATGCTGGCTCGGCACTCTTGGTGGACGAGCCGAATCTCTCCGCTGGGCAGCTTCACCGAGCAGTACACGCCCTCTTTGGCCGTGAGCCGCGCAGCGACGCCGGCCGAGCGCACCTATTGCCCGCCCTTGCCCTTCTTCTACTCGATGTTGTGGATGTTGGTACCGGACGGAATGTGCTGCAAAGCCTGCGAGTT